>DASYZE010000039.1:0-51461 GCA_035946625.1 Terriglobia bacterium
TCCACCCACGGTCCACCATCATGCTCACTTCCGAGTCTGGCAGCGAGGAGGCTATGACCTCAACGTGTGGAGTCCGAAAAAGCGCCACGAAAAACTGAACTACATGCACAATAATCCGGTGGCGCGCAAACTGGTGGAGAAGCCTGGCGATTGGCCGTGGTCGAGTTGGAGGTTTTATTTTCTCGATGACTCATCCATTCTCTCTATTGATCGAATGCCGTGATCGCATACATGCCAGAATACGGCACGTATGCGCCACCCGCGTGGGCCAATATCTCCACCGCAGGAGGAGGGGTGACGATCACGATTAGTAAGACGCAGGGCGGGACCGGTACCATTTGGTCTTTTCCAAGCCCTTATCCCATTCCTATTGCTCCGGGCCCGTAGCGAAACTTTTTGCCGTTTCCCGAGGAGGACGCGATGTCGATCCGAGTACCTCAAATCCTGCTGGGGTTCGCAGTATCTGCGATGGCCTTGGCCCAGCAACCTTGCACAATCCCGGTTAATGTTATTGCCCCAGAATTGAGCGCAGTCCCGAGTGTGGAGGCTTCAAAGAACGCCGCGCAATGGAAGTGGCACGAGGTGCACTCCAAGAATCTGCCGGAGGTGTGGAATTGGGATAGGGATGACGAGGCAAGGAATTTCATCCTATCGGCCGGGTATTTGTTCCCGTCCTGGATTCGGATTGCAGGACTTTCATCGACGGCATTTACAGCCAGTCGCGAGGGTCATCCAGTTAAGGTAGATTCCGTAAGCCAGGACGAGACGCCCCGGCGCGTGGTATTTATAATAGATAAATCAAGTAGCGTCTCTCAGTCGGCCCGCGTGATCGAGGTCGAGGTCATTTCCAAGATACTTTCATCAGTGCGGAAAGGGGACACTTTTGGTCTGCTCACCAGCGGGGGCCCGCCGGCTTCCGTGCCAATTGGGCCGGATTCCGATGCAATCCGCAGCGTGGTCAGCCTACCACTGGCCGATCCGAGAAGTATCACCAGCCCGCTGAGCCCGCTTGACGCAATTTTGGAGGCCGCCACGTGGCTTCAGCCCTCCCATCCTGGCGACTCGATTTTCGTTATAGCGATGCACCTCGAAGGAAAATCTCACGCCAGATTTGAGCAGGTGCGTGAGGCGATCACAGCCGGTCGAATTCGCGTGTTTGGGATTCAGTTAGGGTGGACTTTCCCTCCGAACCCATTGCCGGCTCAGGCCAGTTGCTCATACGGCGACTGCTATTCTTCGGACCCGGACGATAACAGAGACCTGTTGATTCGATTGTGTAGGTCTAGCGGAGGCATCGCAACTTTGGAGGCTACTGACGTGAGGGATTATCACCTCTCAAGAACTCGTCGGAGCGCCCTCGCCGCCAACGGACAGGAAATGTATAGCGCGATATCCGACTACTACTTGCTCAGCCTCGCATCTTACGACTCAAAAGTCGAGGTTGGTCTGGAGCCGCAAGCTCGCTCCCAATTTGCAGCATCACTCTTGCTCTATCCCCGGTACTGGACTCAATGCGCAACGGAGCGGGCAAATACCTCGCACTGACCAAGCCATCTCTGAAAGCGCGATGCCCGTCGACTGACGGATCAAGATGATTTTAAGAAATCCGGCGGCTGACGGACGCCGCTGGCAGGACGCGTGACACACCCGGGGGCGATCCGTTGTAGGGCCGGGGCTTGCCCCGGCCTGAGGCCGACCCAGGGATCGGCCCTACGAAGGCACTTGGCGCGTACCATGCGATCTCGCTGCACCGCACACTCTGCCCAATAATCCGCTAAGATGCCCCGGTGAGGAGCGGTGGGACCAGAAAGGGATCGCAAATCGCCCACTATGACTCGAACGGCAACCTGACGAGCACGGGGACGGGCACGGGCACGGCGAGCTATAATTGGGATGCGGATGGGCACATGATCACGGACACGGTGAACGGATCGGCCACGGCGACGGCGACCTACGATGCCTTGGGGCGGATGGTGGAGCGGGATCAGGGGTCGATCTCGGTGGAGGTGGTTTACGATCCCACCGGCCACCGCCTGGCGCAGATGACCGGGCAAACGCTGGCGCAAGCCTATGTGCCGCTGCCGGCGGGTGGGCAGGCGATTTATTCTGCCAGCGGGCTGATGTATTATTATCATCCGGACTGGGAGGGGAGCGTGCGGTTGAAGTCGAATACCTCTCGGTCGGTGGGCGGAGACGCGGCCTATGGGCCCTACGGCGAAACTTACGCGGCCAGCGGCGGCTGGCTGAATGTGTACGCCGGAATTCAGGATGACTTCTCCCCCGAACTCGATGACGCCATGCTGCGCCGCTACAATCCCACCCAAGGCCGGTGGGTGAGTCCCGACCCGCTGGGCGGCGATATCACCAATTCGTCGGGAGACGAACCTGGCGGTCCGCAGTCCCTCAACCGCTATGCCTATGTGATGAATAACCCGACGAATTTGACCGACCCATTAGGACTGCATCCCCCGAGCTGCAATGGCATCGGCTGCGCGGATAACCCGAGGACATACTGTGGAAGCTACTATTGCGGGTATGGTGGGCTGGATTTCACCGGGGCTCCTTGGAACGACTTAGATCTACTCAGCCTCGCCGCAACACCCACCGCGATAGGTATTCCTGTCACTCAGGAAGGGGGCACACTTATCGCAGGTCCCGAGGATGACTTAGCCGGCTATGCCTTCTTGATATATGGAAACATCGACGCAATTGACATGGTTTTCATTCAATCCGGACAAATTCAGCCATTCATGACTGATCCGGGGAATATGACCTTCAAAGGCCCCCATGCAGCGACGATGGGGATTCTTTCGGGACAAAATGCGTGTTCGGATTTCTTCGACGCCGCCGCCAGTGCCTTCTCGGGATCCGCCAACGCGATTTTCAGCGCGATTGATGTCGGGACTTTCAGTGGTGATCCGATGGTGGCAGGGAGGTCCACCCAGGGTGCAGGGGCATCGCGTCCAATCCTGCTCAATGACAATCCAAAGGGCGGGTTCTTTCACAATTTGCCTGGTTTCGTGAACGGCATTTACTCCAGTGGGAGTTTAGGTGCGCAAATAACGACATTCCTTCACGAATTTGGTCACACAGTCAATGCGCTACAGCCGGACCACGACAACATGGGCCTGTCTATCGATAACACCTGGACTGTAATGGACCACTGCAAACAACAAATTAACCAAGCAATAAATTGAGGTTTGGCGTCCATGAGAATTAAGTCGATTTCATTGTCCATTATTTTCACGCTCTTTTTCGTTTTGCTTGTCCTTGCACATGTACAGCGTCCGTCTGCTGGCACAGGTACATTGAAGGGCAGCGTGAAATATGCCCACGATGATTCACCTTTGCGACGCGCGTTTGTGTTCGTGCATAGCGAAATGGGATATGGCGACCAGGTGGTCAGACTTGACGAGAATGCGCAATTTGAAATTTCACTCGCCTCCGGTTATTACGACGTATTCGCCACTTCGAACGGCTTCCTTCCGACTTGCAAGAAAGTGAAAATAATCAAGGGTCAGACAATCGAGTTTGCTCCAAAACTCCAAGCGGATTTAGAACACATGGAGGATTGAAGGTTCTTGCGGAGGCCCGGCTGGCGAGCGCCAATTGCGGGACGATTTGGAATGAAACATTCAGCGGGTAGGAGCTTACCTCCCAACATGAAAAAAGAATTGTCGATACGATTCAGGCGGCTATGTGCAAGGCATTGAACAAGCCGCGCATGTCGGTCCGCAGGGCATCGTAGTGCTGGTCGAGGAGACTTGGGCTCTTGGGTTTGAGCCCGCGTTGCAGTGGGCAGCTGGCGGCCAGCAACGGTTTGATGACGTGGTCGCGCAAGACGACGAGCGGGTAGCCACGGTCAGTGAATTTCTGACCGTGGGGTTTTTCTATCCTCGATACGATTCGGGCCGGTGGACGTAATCAATCTGAATCGGACCGGCGGCCGCCGTGGTCCTGTCCAAGGCAAAATTATTGTAGCTCGACCACCGCCAATCCTCCGGACGTTTCACCAGTCCTGCTTTGACGGGGTTCTGGTGCATATAATCCAGGCGCTGCCGAAATTCCCGCGCGTCGCGCGCAAAGCGGTCCCAAAATTGGTGTTGCCAAAACGGGCCGTGGGTGCGTCGCGCCGCGTGAAGGCGCGGCGTTGCAATCTTTTTGGTGTCGTGCAAGACTTTGGAAATGGTCAGCGGATAGGCAGGATAGATGAGCGCATGCCCATGATTGGGCATCAGCACATAACCGCAAAAGAGAAACTTCAGGCGTTCGCGGGCTCCTTGGATGACCTCGATAAGCAAAGGGTATTCATCGGGCCGGAAGGATTTGATTCTGGGGCGAAGGTTGACGTTGACAAAGAAAAAGCGGTCGGAAAGGAGCAAGCGGTGAACGTGAGACACCCGCGCAGAATATCAGCAAGAGTGATATATTGAAAGTACCCACGGTCAGAAAATCGCTGACCGTGGCTACCCGCTAACGCCTTGTTTGGAGGACACCAACATGCGCGAACCGCTCTTCACGAGGAGACTGGCTGCGAGCGAAATTCCCTTCAAGTATGAGAGGTTCTGGCAATCGTTGCTCGGATTCGGACTGCCCTTTTCGACCTTATACTACGGGATTCAGTATGTAATGTTTCTCGTGGCATCTGACTGGCGGCCGTGGCCGTATCCTTGGGCGCCCATGCTGGTATCTGCCAGCATCACAACAGTCGTGGTTTCTTTGATATGGTGGCTCCTTATGCGAGAAATAGCGGTTTGGAAACGGAAAAACCAATCGAGCGGCAGTTCGAAGAGCGAGTAGCGGGTAGCCTCGGTCAGTGATTTGCTGACCGTGGGCTTTTATCGGATGTCAGGCCACTGACTTTGCATGATATTAAATAATTCTGTATAGGGCATTATCCCGAATTAAAATATTGGTGCGGATAGCGTCGGTGGATAATGGTTCGACGACCACTTTCGTCGACAACGCGCTGGGGCAGGTGGCGCGGCGGGTGGGTTCGGCGTGGGGGTGAACCGAGAAGAATTCAAAATTCAAAATTCAAAATCGTGACCTCCCCAGGTGCGTGGCGCGCGTATTCCTGGGGCGTGGGGGTGAAGCGAAGAGAATTCAAAATTCAAAATCGTGTCGTCCCCAGATGCGTGGCGCGCGTATCGCAGGGGCGTAGGGGTGAAGCGAGGAGAATTCAAAATTCAAAATTCAAAATCGTGACGTCCCCAGATGCGTGGCGCGCGTATTCCAGGGGCGTGGGAGTAAAGCGAGGAGAATTCAAAATTCAAAATCGTGACGTCCCCAGGTGCGTGGCGCGGCGGGTGGGTTCGGCGTGGGGGTGAAGCGAAGAGAATTCAAAATTCAAAATCGTGACGTTTCCAGGTGCGTGGCGCGCGTATCGCAGGGACGTGGGGGTGAAGCGAGGAGAATTCAAAATTCAAAATTCAAAATCGTGACGTTCCCAGGTGCGTGGCGCTCGTATCGCAGGGGCGTGGGGGTGAAGCGAGGAGAATTCAAAATTCAAAATCGTATGGTCCCCAGGTGCGTGGCGCGCGTATCGCAGAGACGTGGGGGTGAAGCGAGGAGAATTCAAAATTCAAAATCGTGACGTCCCCACGCGGCGGGGGTCGGGCAACCGGCATCCCCAGCGCGACCGCTTATTTTATTTGCCCATCAGCTGGTCAGCCCACTGGATGAAATATTTCATATTGGGGGCGTCGGTGTGACCGCCGTCGTGTTGGCGCCAGGCCAGTTGGCCGTCGAGCAGGCCGGAGTTCACGGGCGGCATTTTCGCGGTGTGATAATCGTCGGGGACGCCCAGCCCTTTCACGCCCAGTAATCTGAACACGGGTTGGGCCGCCACCGCGGCCATAAAACTCCCCTGATGATCCAACCATTTGGCGTCACCTTTTTGGGGAATGCCGTAACTGATAAATGTCAGGCGGGGCGCACAGAGAGCGATCAATTCATGAGAATCCACGGGCAAATCGCCGGGATTTTTGCTGCCGAAGGAGGCTTGGGAGGCACCGTATTTAATAAAATTTCCGGCCATCCAATAATATTCGCCGCCGGTAAGGCTTTCCACAGCCTCACCCCAGTTGCGGCGCAGGAGGGTGGCGCCGCCTTTTCCGGAAGAACCAATCAAACCCATGGCAAACCGCTTTTCAAAAGCGAGGGTGACCAGGGCAGCCTTGCCATACCGGGAAACGCCTTCAATGCCGACGTGCCTGGAATCCACGGCGGGATCGGTTTCCAGATAATCCAAGCCGCGCGCCGCGCCCCAGGCCCAGGCTCGCAGAGCACCCCAATCACCCGGCTTGCGAGGCTGGCCGTGATTGACGAGGCCGATGATGCCTCGGGTAATGCCCTCGCCGTTATCGGCCTGGATGCTTTCCGGACTGATGGCGGCATAGCCCCAGCCGGCCGCAATCAATTGTTGAGTTGGTGTGGGGCCGGCGCCCGCCGCGCCCATTCCCCCAAAGAAGAAAGGGAAAGGTGAAGCCGGGACCAGGCTATAAGCGGGATACTGGGCCAGGATCGACTGCATGGCAGGATCGTCCTGGGAGAGCAGGGCCCTCAGCTTGGCGTTGATTTTGTCCAAGTCTTCCTGGGGCGGCTGTCTGGGAGAGGGGAGAACGCTCCAACCAAACATCATCAACACCGGCACCGGACCTTTGGCGTTGGCGGGAACCACAAGCGTCATGGAAATATCGACGTTAATGAATGGGTATGAGGAATTGTCCACATGTCCCACAAGTTTTTTGGCGATCACGGGCCTGAAGCCGACAAACTCCCGTTCGCTGACCGCGACGCTCCAGGTCACCTTGGGGACGTTCACGGGAACACGGCCGTAGACTTCGCGCTCGAAATCTTCCACGATTTCCGGACGGCGCTGGTTCCACCACATCTCCGGTGTAGTCACTTTCTTTCCATTTTTCAGCGTGAGCACATCGGGCAGATTGGGATAAGGATTTGCCAGCGACTCGTCATAATTGGCGTGATTGGGCGCCGACTCATCGCCGCTCGGACCGGGACGAAGCGCCTGAATTCCCAGTTGGTCCATCATGTTCTGATGGTCCTGGTCGGAGGTGAAATTTACGGGAGGAGGCAGAGTCCGCGGGGTTGCGCTTTGAGCGTGGGCCGCCGAAGCGGCGATGCAGGCGAACGCAGGCAAAGCTGACAGCAAAAAAAATACTCGAACCGAGTTTTGGGTTGACAAGAGCGCCTCCGGAAGTGCTATTTTTGCGGTGCTCAAAAAGAATTTGGATTGAGTTCCGCCATCATTTCAGAGCCCATCAGTGAAATCGCCACGACGTGATCACGATACTGCAAGTGGCCGCGGTTTTTCTTCGCCTCCTGGATGACACGGTCCATCTCCCCAAACATTAATCCCGGCATGCCCAAGGACTACGCTGATCCCTTGCGCGTCAGCAGCCCCAGAATCAGCAGGGCGACCATGATCAGAAAGAGGATTCCGAGCAGCCAGTTCAGCCATTTCTTCCCAGGATGATTAACCCAGTAACAGAGCAGCGCGGAAAGCAGCAGGGCTTGGGGCACGACTTCCAGCGAGCCTCGGAGCTGAGACGCGATAGGCACCGGGGTGTAAATCATGCCTTCGATGGATCCGGACGCCGGGCCGAAGGTGGACAGGATGCCGAGCGCTATCAACATCCATCCCATGAGCAGCCAGCCGTACTTCCTGCCAAAGAGGCGCTCACGCAGCGGATAGAAGACGGACGCGAAGACCAGCCCGCGAAGGGGCTGGAAGAGTGGACCAGCCATGATCCAGGGACTGGTGAATGGGCGCATGCCGGATTGGGGCCGGGCCATCTCGGCAGCGTAGTTGAGAAAGTAGGCTGCCAGAGCTCCCATGAGAATGTAGGTGAGAGTGTGGGAGACCATGGTCTTGGCAACCAGAGCGGGGAAGCGGGGTTGAGGATTATCCATTTTTGGACTCCCTTGACTCGTTGGTTGAACTCCACAATCGAGACGGTGGTGTGCCGACTTGAACCGAACGCTGCATTCATCTAATCTTAAAGCCATAACATGAGATTCGTGCGGAAAAAATTGCTGGTGGCGGTGTTGCTGGGGATGGCAGTCGCACCCGGCCGCCCTGGCACGGTCTGGTGCAGGGCCCGGCTGGCGGTAGCCCAAACCACAGGCGCCGGAGAGAATTGGGTTGGGTCGTGGGCAGCTTCCCAACAGATCCCCGAGCCGCAGAATGCGCTTGCGCCTGACGATCTTCGCGATGCCACGCTGCGCCAGATTGTACACCTTTCGATTGGCGGCACGGTGCTGCGCGTGCACCTTTCCAATGCCTTCGGGATCTCGCCGCTGCACTTTACCTCCGTCCACATTGCCCGGCCGGTTTCATCCGCTTCCGCCCGGATTGATGGGGCGAGCGACAAGGCCCTGAGTTTTTCAGGGAGCCGGGACGTGACCGTGCCGGCGGGCGCCGAATACGTTTCCGACCCGGTTGATTTCTCCGCCGCCCCGTGTTCCGATCTGGCGATCACTCTGCACCTGGACGCTCCTCCCGCGCAACTCACCGGGCATCCCGGCTCGCGCACTACTTCTTATCTCGTGCACGGTGACCTTGTATCTGCCGCCGATCTTGCCGGCGCCAAGAAAGTGGAACACTGGTATCTGGTGGCGGGAGTGGATGTGATGGCGCCGCCGGGTGTGGCATCCATTGTCGCGCTGGGAGATTCGATCACCGATGGGCACGGAGCGACGACGAACGGAAACGATCGTTGGACGGATGCGCTGGCGCAGCGCCTTCAGACCACGCTGGGGCCACGCGCGCTTGGCGTCCTGAATCAGGGAATCGGCGGAAACCATCTCCTGACGGACGGCCTGGGGCCCAATGCCCTGGCGCGCTTTGATCGCGATGTGCTTGGCCAGGCGGGCGTTCGCTATCTGATCGTCCTGGAAGGCGTCAACGACCTGGGCGCGCTCGCGCGTGCCACTCAGGTCACTCCGGCGGATCATGCTTCCCTCCTTCACTGCCTCCAGGGCGCTTACGAACAAATCGTCGTTCGCGCCCATGCTCATGGCATCAAAGTGATTGGCGCGACCGTTCTTCCCTATATGGGATCAGACTACTACCATCCCGGGCCGAGCGACGAGGCTGACCGGCAGGCACTCAATCAGTGGATTCGCGCGGCGGGGCATTTCGATGCGGTCGTGGACTTCGATCAAGTCATGCGCGACCCGAGCCATCCCACGCGCCTGCGGTTGAGGTATGATTCGGGCGATCATCTGCATCCCTCGCCCACAGGTTACCGTGCGATGGCCGATTCAATTCCGGTCTCGCTCTTTGCGCGCTGACTTAAGTGGTTGCGCGCAGCCAGCAACCAAGGGATGCCAACAATTGATGACAGCCCAATCTGGTTCTGATTAGCTTGTGGTGGTGGGGGAAAAAACACGGGCAAGCCCCAGTTTCTGCAATAGGGCCCACCCGTGGGTTAGGGGCGGGCGAAACCCTGGTAGGTGTAGGTCATGGGGCGGGGGCCGGGCATGTAGCCCATCTTCAATTCGGTGATCTGAAACCCTGCCGAAATAATCAGGTGGTCAATTTTGCGATTGAGGTGGCAGCCGCCGGTCACGCGCTTCCAAGCTGGGGTGAGGCGGTCTTGCCAGGCCATGACGCCTGGATCGGGGGCGCGGCCGTGCTCGAGGAAAATCATTTGGCCGCCAGGCTTTAGAGCGCGG
The DNA here is from genome assembly GCA_035946625.1 of Terriglobia bacterium. Classification (GTDB taxonomy): domain Bacteria; phylum Acidobacteriota; class Terriglobia; order UBA7540; family UBA7540; genus DASYXZ01. The sequence continues at coordinate 9,703 of DASYZE010000039.1, forward strand.
CGCATTTGCTGAAGCGCCTGGGGGGCGTTGACGATGGAGCAAAGCGTCCACGTGATGACCACCGTATCCATGCTGGAGTCGGGAAGCGGCAACGGCTCTTCCGCGGATTGCAGGAGGAATTCGACCTTGATGGGGCCCGCCACTCGCTGGCGCGCCATGCTCTGGAGTTCGGGGGAAGGATCGAGGGCGTAGACCTTCCGAACCTGCGAGCCATAGAAGGGGAGATTCAGCCCGGAGCCCATGCCCACTTCCAGAACCTCGCCGCGAGCGTGAGGAAGCCAGGCGGCACGCAGCCGGGCCGCCTCCTTGTTTCTCATCGACAGATCGAGAAGGCGGGGCAGGATGTGATGCGAGTAGAAACCCAATTGGGCATTCCTCCATGAAGCGCGGCGGCCGGGAATGATCGATAGATGAATGGCCAATGTATGAAGGTAAATGGCAAATGTCAAATGGCGGAAATTGGGGATTGGAGATTTGAGATTTGAAATTGGGGGCCGGAAATTGGAGATGGGAGATTCGAAACTGGAAAGATGAGAGGTGCTGGAACCTAGGGGTACGGCTTGCCGCACCCTTTTGCAATGTTGCGACGCGGGAGAGTAGGGCAAGCTCGCAAAAGCGGAGTCCGTTTAGGCGACCCTGCCTCTACTTACGCATCATGAAGCCAGGTTGACCGAAATGGGTGCGGCTTCGAATACAGGATGCGTCGGTTTATTTTCCTAACGAGCTTCCGGAAGGGCTGGGGATGAGGTACCGCAGCAGTTCGGGATTGGAAATTACGATGGTCGCGTTTTCCACCTGGATGGGATCGCGCGGCATGCGGACCTTGCCTTGCGGCGCGGCGAGGCCGGGGGGAAGGGGCGCGACGGGAATAATGCTCAGCGTCAATTCGCCGGCGGGAAGATTGCGCAGAATGAAACTACCTTGCGAATCCGTGGTGGTGCGGGCGTCGCCGATTTGAATCTGCACTCCGGGCAAGGGCTGGAGGATGGGGTTGCCATTGGAGTCATCGGGGGTCGGTCCGGGTCTCGGGCCGACGGGCCCGGCTGCACTCTTTCCGTGGGCGCTGGTTTTGAGGATGCTTCCGCCCACCAGCTTGAAATAAACGTGGCCGGCAATGGAACGCAGGGCCTGAAGTGGAACGTCCTGGATGATGGTGGAGGTAGGCGCCACGTGAAGGTGAATGGCGTCCCCGGAGGCCATGAAGTTCGGGGGCAGGGTGGTGCGGTCGACGAAGAGGTTGTAATCGCCGGGCGCGACTTCATTCAATTCATAATCTCCGGTGCCGTCGGAGAGAACCTCACGGCGCGCTGCCGAGCTAACAAGCTCCAGCCGAATGCCCCGAAGGCCGCCCGCGTCGGGCTGCTTTATTCCATTCATCAGGTAATCGTTGAAGACGTTGCCCATGACGCGGGCAAAATTCACAATGCCAAAATTAACTTCGGTAATTTTGTCTCCATCCGGTTCCACGCGAACGTTGGTGGGCGCGGTGGCGCGCACCGCGTCAGGGAATTGGGCGAGTGGTACGCTTACTTCATAAGCGTCGGGCTTGAGCCCGGAGAATTCATAAAGGCCCTCGGCGTTGGTACGGACGGATTCGCCCGTGTTCAAGTCCACGCGCACTCCGGCCAGGCCGGGCTCGCCCACATTGTAGGCGCCGTTCACATTCAGATCGCGGAAGACGCGGCCGCGAATCGTCAGCCTCTGCATGCGGAAGGGAAGCAACCAGCGCGGCGTGCCTTGCAGCCTTTTGTTGAAGCCCACGGTAAACACGGTGGTGCGGCGAAAGCCTCCGGTGCGGCTGTCGAATAAAAAGGCGTTGGAGAGCGACGACACCACTTGCAGGGAAGGCGCGGCCTGGTAAGTGAGTGAGTAGCCGAAAAGATTGGTGCTGGAATTTTGGCCCAGGCCCTGCGTGTTGCGCAAGTACCCCGCCGTGGGGCTGAGTATCAGCCGGTCGCCAAACTTCAACTGGCCGCTCACCGTGAATTCCGTGTCAGTGGGGTGGAGGTTGTCGAGCAACGCCAGCAACTCCGGCGGCACCTGGGAAGACTGGGTGAATTCAACCGGGTCGAGCAGAAATAATTGTTGGAGGGCGGGCGGAAGCAAGCCGATCTGGTCCTTCAGGTTCCTGGCGAGCGACGGATTGTTGCGCGTGTGCTCGAATCCAAAGGTGAGAAATCCCGAGCGAACGGGAAGGCTGAGAACATCGCGGGCGATGAATTGGCCCTGGGCATCGAGCCGCAGCGGATCGCTGAGCGCTCCCAGGGTAAACTGCGCGGTGTTGGAGATCCGTTCCCCGAAACGGGAGTTCCAGGAAGCGTCATATCTCTGGCCATGAGTTCGGCCGAGCAGGGTCACTCCGGAATCGCTGTGGGTGTAACTGTAGTTGAAGTTGAAAGATTCGTTCGGATTGAACTGATAGCTGAGGCCCGGATTCAAGTAGTCGGAAGCGCCACTGACCGGAAAAAAAGGCGAGGGCGTGGTGGAACTGTGCTGGAAGTAGAGCGAACCGGTCAGTTTGCCGTTCACCCTCAGGCTGGCGCCGGCGGTGAGGGAAGAGCCGCCGGCGAAAAAAAGCTGGAGCTGATTCAAGGGAAAAGCGGAGGAGGATTTCGTGCCGGTGGCAAAGGCCGTCAGTTTATCATTTGTGTAAGAGACCGTCCCCTGCGCCAGGCTTCCCTCGGTGCTGGTTCCGCCCGTTCCCTGAAACGCCCACTGAGAGTTGGGCCGGTAGGCGAAGCCCGCGGTTTGAAAGAAACTGCTGACGCGGCGCAGGTGGAGTTGGGCATCCTGAAGCGGCGAATTTACCCAGCCCGATGTGGAGTAGAGGTAAAGCTTGGCGCTCTGTTTGCGGCTGAAATTAAAGCCGGCAATGTCGCGCGTTCCTTCCAGGCTCAAGAAGTAGAAGGGAATGGTGGCGCCCGCGAAAAAATCCAGTTGATTTGCGCCGCGATGAAGAGTGGCTTGCGCGCCGCGCAGCATGTAGACATTGTAAGCGGAGTTGGCCGAAACCTTCGCCTCCATGCCGCCGTTGACCTCAAGAGGAAAATCGATGAGAGAAAGCGCCATGCGCGAGGTGGAATATTGAACCGAGGCCGTGTTGGCATTGAAGAGAGGCGCGCCAAGCAGCGTGCTATCCTGCGCTTGACCGTGAATGCTCAGCCTGGCTCCGTCACTCTGTTGTTGCCACTCGAAGTGATGAAGGAAGTAAAAATCCGGGCGTCCCCTGGCGTCGATGGAAGTCTGCATGGATGAGCCCAGATAGCCGCTGCCCAGGCTGTCCAGCGCGTTCTTTGACAAACCGGGCGGGGTGGGATCCACCGGGCGGGCCTCCACCTTGATGCGCAAGGTGATGCGCCGGTCTTGGGCCCAAATGAAGGCCAGAGTTTCGCCCCGCGTGAGCCCAATCAATTCAATCTGGTCCGGGGAGACTTGGGCGCGACAAATGGATTCATCCAGCACCACCACGCTCGTGACCCCGGGAAGGAGGAGGGTGCGGGAACTCTGCCAGTAAACCTTCACCGCCTGCGGAACAGGGGCCTGTGCGTTCAATGTCGATCCGCTAAAAAGAACGAGCGAGACGGCGAGCAGGGACAGGCACCGCAGAACTTTCAACCGAAATTTCAACCAATCAACTCTCATGCGCGTTAAAACCAATCAGTCATCATCAACTTAAGATATTCGCCTTTACTGAAGCGCGGAAACAACGAACGGAAATTCCTGGGTCAAGACTTTGTCCTGGCCATAGAGGACCGTCAAAATGGCCGAATAAGTTCCGGGAGGCAGGCTACCCGCCCAGCTCACCGAAATGCGGTCGCTCTGCTGGGGAAGGAACCGCTTGATTTCGCCCTCGGTCTTCGCAATCAGGTTGTGGCCGGCATCCAGAATGGCCACCCGGGTTTCAGGAAACACGTGCGTGTTGCTCTGATTGTCGAGCAGGAAATCCAGCTGCAAGGGTTGACTCGCCGCCGGCGGAGTGAATCGAAAATCCGAGATATTCACCTTGTAATCGTCCGAGTTCTCCGCGTTCAACAGCAGCAAGGAACCCAGGCGGATGTTGGCGTAAACGGCTTTCTTTTCCGCCGTGGCGGCTGACACAAGCTGGGGCGTGGACTCCACAAAGAGCACGGCGTAGTAACCGCCGGAAGCTTGGAGCGGCGGAGTGACCACTACTTTCACGTGCCCGGTCCCGTGCGCCGGGGCCTCAAACTGGCGGGGCACGAATTCAATCCAGTTGGCGGCCGAGCGGGGTGAAGAGCCGGGCGGGTTGAACAATTTTTCGTTCTTGGCGTTGTACCAGAGATCGGTGACGTTCACCTGCATGGTCACCGCGGTGTCGCCGTTGTTGGCCACGTTCAGCTCAAATTGAAAAGGCTGGCCGGGCTTGAAGGTGTATTGCACCTCGGCGGGCGCCAGCGCCAGGGACTGGGCACCGGCGGGCACAGCACCCGGGCCCAGCAGCAGTGCCGCTGCGCCCAGCATCGAGGCCATCCAGGGGAATGTGAACCACTTCGGGGAAAGGCTTTTTGTTTTCATCAGGGCTCCGTCAGGGTGTAAGTTAAGGTGGCATTGTCCGAACCGGTGAACGCGCCGGCGCCGTTCACGCCGGAAACATAAAGTCCCAGGTACCGCGTCAAAATCGTATTGGTCACCACTGTGCTCGTGATCGAAGACTGCGCGCCGCTGGATTTCGAAATGGCGCTGTAGGGCCCGGCCGCAGCGGCGGAATCGTCCAATTGGAGAATGGCCGGGTGAACGAAATCCATACTCACGTAAACCGACAGGGTGGCCGTGGTGGAAGCGAAGCCCGAAAAAACGGGTTGCAATAGATAGGGCGTGCTGTAAATCGCTCCTCCGGCGGCGGGGACGATGCTGATTCCCGCCGCCGGGGAAGCGCCAATTCCATTCACGCTTCCGAAATTCATGGAAAAATCAGATCCGGGATTCACCGACAACCCGCCCGCCGCCGACGCCAGGGTGAACCCAACCGCGGTCTGAATATTTTCGGACGGGTTGTTCAGATTCAGGGTGACGGAACTCGTCTTGCCGTTGGCCGTGTCCGTGGCCACGAAAGTCACGATAGCAGAATCGGCGCCGGAGGTTGCTCCAGCGCCGTTGGCGTTGGCCACCAACAACCCCAGGCTGATGGTGTAGGTGCCATCACTTATCCCGGGCGAGGGGATGATCAGCGTGGGGGCTCCGGCATTGATTGAAACGGTTGAAAAACTGGCGCCGGTGCCACAACTGGTATAGCAACTTTGCGCGATCAGCGCGGCCGATTTGGTGAAATTAGAGCTCATATAAACGGACAAGGTTGCTTTGTGCGGAACCGGCTCTCCCGATAAGGTGAAATTCAAGTAGGTCGAATAAATGACTCCGCCCGAAACTCCGGTGGTGATCAGGGTGACGCCCGCCGCCGGCGCTCCCACGCCCAGACTATTCACATTGCCAAACCCGGCGGAGTAAGTGGGCTGGGTTCCGCTGACGATCACGCCGCCCGGGGCCGAACTCATGCTCAGCGAAATGACTCCGGATTTCGCACTGGAAGGCATCAAGCCTGCCATCAGTAATGCCAGGACCGCAGGCAAAAACCGGCATGGAAATAGCCCCGCCTTCCGAGGCCGGGAGTTTGTCCCGTCTTTCGGAAGGCGTGGGTGTCCATTTAATGGGTGCCTTACGATCTTCATGATCGATCTTCGTGCTCCTTCCGCAGGGCCCATGAACTTGCGACCCGTACAGAATGGACAACTAGATGACAGTCAAAGTGTAAGTAATGGTCGCTGAATCCGCGCCGGTCAGAGCTGCGCCGTTGGTGGGAGCCACTTCGACTCCGACGTACCGAGTAATCGGGGTGGCGCTGACCGCGTTGGTCGCCACGTTGGTCTGGGCAGCAACGTTGGTGGACATGGCCGTCAATCCGGCAATCGTTCCGGGCAACGCGTTCGACTCCACGATCGATAGATTCGCTTTGGCGAAGTTGCTGGACACATAAGCGCTGATGGTGTTGGTGGAAACCGCCTGGCTGGTGAAAATCGGCGTCACCGTATAATCGGTGTAATAAGCCGCATTCGTGGTGCCGGGCGTGGTGGGTGCGAAGCTGCTGCCGCAGGTCGGCGCCGTGATCGCCAGAGCGTCCACCGTTCCAAGGTTTACGTTGTAGTCCCCGCCTCCGCCCGCATTGATGGTGCATTGCGTGCCGGTGGCAAGCGTCAGGCTGACGGCTTTCTGAACCGTCACGTTCACGACCAGGGTGGGCGAAACCGTGTTGGTGCCCGTGGCCTGGGTTGCGGCTGAAGCGTTGACCGCGCCAAAAACCAGGGCCACCGCTGCCAGTATCATTAATTGCTTTCTCATTCTCGAATTCTCCTTTTTATGGGGGGTTGCCCCAAATCTCTCCAAAAGTCTTCTCTGGCCTTTAGTCCTCATTGCAAGCCTTCAGCAGAGTGACTGGCCGGAACGAATGAGGCACGCCAAGTGCCAAAAACGTTGAACTCCAACTTGCCGCAACCCATTTAGATTCTTTTGATTACGGCCAGCTTATTTTTTGTGTGAAAAAGGTGGCTGGCGGAAGGAGTCTCTATTGCGAGACGGCTGACTCACGCAGAGACAAAGTGGCGCAATGAAGCCGGGTATTAAATCGAGATTGGTGAAATAAGAGTGCCGCAGCCCGGAGTGTAGAGTCGCGTTTCTCAGAGATTGCACTTCCTGGCTTCAATTAACAGAGAGGCTCCGGCTCAATCGAGCAAATTATGATTCTAATAGCCTGCCGGCTCGGTGCTACGGTGGGGCTATTTTGTGATTGGGATCGACGGCGAGCCATGCTACGGCGCCTGCGGCGCAGAGGGTGGCGGCGACTAAAAACGATGCGGTCCAACCATAGCGCGCGGCGATGGCAGGAGTGAGGGAGGCGGTGACGGCGCCGCCCAACTGGGCGCCCATGTTCATCAGGCCGGAGACGGCCCCGCTGGAAGGCCCGGCAATGTCGGCGGTGACGGACCAATAGCAACTCTGCGACAGGTAAAGCGCGCCAGCGCCCGCGGCCAGGGCCACGCTGGCCCAGCGCGGGCCGGGCACCAACGCGCCCAGGATAAGGAAGGCGGCCGCCAGGGCCATCACCACGCAGGAAAAAACGCAGCGGCCGCGGCGCTGGCCCAGGCGGCGGGTGAGCGCATCGCTGATCAGCCCTCCGAGCGGCGAGCCGACGGCCATGGCCAGAAAAGGTAGCATGGCGAAACGCGCGCTGGCCTTTAGATTCATGCCTCGAACTGTGGTGAGATAAATAAAGAACCAGCTAAAGAAAATCCACGACATGTAGCCGTAGGAGAAATAACTGAGGGTCACGGCGCGCACGTCCTTGCTGCGCAGGATGGCGCGCCAGGCAACTACAGGAGCGGAGCTGGCGGTGAGCGACGAGGCATCAAGCGTCAGGCCGGATTGGATGTGAGCCAGCTCGGAAGCCGACACCCCGGGATGTTCCCGCGGCGAGTCACGCGCGATGACGAACCAGACCGCACCCGCGACCAGACCAATCGCGGCGCTGATCCAGAAAGACGACCGCCAGCCGTAGTGAATCATGAGGTAAGTGATCAAAGGCGGGGCGAGGGCGGACCCGGTGCCCACTCCGGCAAAGATCCAGCCGTTGGCAATGCCGCGTTCCTGGGTGGGAATCCATTTGGCCACGAACTGGTTGGAGGCCGGATACATCACGGCTTCGCCGGCGCCAAGCGAGAAACGAACTGCCAGCAAGAGCAGTAGCGCCGACCCAACTCGCGTGGGCAGGCTGGCCGTCAGTACCGTGAAGACACCCCACCAGATCACCGCCACCGCGATGACCCGGCGCGGGCCCCCGCGATCCGCCACCCGCCCGCCGGGAGTCTGAAACAAGGCGTAGCCCACCAGAAAAGCGCTGAACACGTAACCCAGTTGCACGTTGCTGAGATGATATTCGGCGGCGATGGAAGCGCCGGCAATCGAGATATTGACGCGATCGAGAAAGGCGATGGCGCCCAAAATGAAGATCCAGAAAATCAGAAACCAGCGCGTTCGGCTCTGCGGTTTTGGAGTCATGGGCGGGCACGCGCGCGGGACGGACACTTTTTGGGCGCGCGCTTATCATAGCGCATTGGGGCGGCAGTGGGCAGAGGACACGCGCCGGAACTTCTCCCGGTGTTGATCTCGCCTCAAGGCAGCGGATTGGTGAAGACGGACGGAGGAGCCGACGACGCGCCCGGGACGACGACGGGAGTGACGCCCGTATCGCGGCAGGTCATGGCGGCCGGAAAATGGTTGACGACCTCGTCAGGTATTTCCGCCTCCGTTGCCGGGATGGGCGGCATCGCGCCTGCCAGGCGAGCCGGATCAAATCCGCCCAGCAAATCCGTCAAGTTCGCGTTGTTGTCGCGCGGGCCTTGGGGCAGATAGGGTTTCTCGTCGGGTAATGTGGCGAGCGGGGGAAGGTTAAATAGAACATCCAAAAATTTTGCAAAGGAGGCATGGTCGCCGGGGTCAGCGACAATGCCACCCGACCGGGCAAAGGGAGAGATCAGAATCAGGGGCACGCGCGGGCCGTCGCCGCAGGGATGGGCGTCCGGGCAGGGTTCGAATTGCGGCGGCGGAACGTGGTCGTAGAACCCGCCTTCGTCATCCCAAATGATGATGATGGCCGAATCCTCCCAGTAAGGGCTGCGGGCCACCGCGTTCACCACCTTGGCCACCAGCGACTCCGACAGTTGCGAGTCGGAATACGCGGGATGGTCGTCATCGCCGAGAAATGTCAGCGCGCGCGGATCCACGGGCTTCCATCCAAAGGGATTCATGCTGCCGCCTTTGATAAAGACAACGCTTTGCGGCGGCAACTGTTTTTTCTCCATCACGCCAAAAAAATCCCTCAGATCGTGGACGCCGCTCCACAGCGGCTTGTTCTGATGGATGTAGCCAAAATACTGCAGCGCGTTATGATGAGGGATATATGCAGGGTGATCATTACCCTGGCCGTTGCCAAAGCCCTCTTGGTACCAGGCCCAGGGGACGGCCTGATGGTTGAGCTTCGCCAAGGCGCCAATGTCCTGCTTGACGTCGTCGCTGTCCTTCCTGGCGTCGTCGGCGTCGCGCCCGAGCAGTGTCAGCATCAACGTGGCGTAGGTCTGGTCGAGCTGCGAGGTTCGGCCGGGCTCGTCGTACTCATAGGGGCCGAACGCGGGAGCAAGGTCGTTGACCACCGGTTCACCCTTCCCAAAGGTTGATTTGAAGGCCTGGTCCGGGTGGCGCGCCGCCTGCGTCTGCCCGGATTGCGCGGCAATCAGATCAATGTTGCCCGGGGTCGAGGGCCCGTACATGCCCTGGAAGATGTGATCGTAGAGGGCGAAATGGTGGGCATACTTCCAGAGGAAAGGAATCGTCTGGCAATCTTCAAAGGCCATGGTGAGCAAGCCAAGCTGCCGGGCTAATTGCGGGGTCGCTCCACCAGTGGTGGACTTGTACTTCTCCTCGTAGCCGACGAAATTGTCCATGCGTCCGTTATGGGATTTGGCAATCAGCGCCCCTCGCGAGTGGGTGACGTCCGAGCTGTCCGCCGCCTTGAGGAGAAAGGGCGTTACCCATTGCTTGCCGAGGGCGTCGTATTGGCGGAATCCGTGCTGTTGCGCTTCGGCGCTGGCCAGATTGTCCGCGCCCGGAAACGATCCGAAGTAGGAATCGAAGGAGCGATTCTCCTGGTAGATCACAAAAACGTGTTTGACGCGTGCGCGAAGATTGGCGATGAGTTGTTGGTTGAAATCAGTAGTGACGGCCTGATGCGGGCGGGCTCCGACCTTTGTCGAAAAAGCGATGAAGGCTGAAAAAAAGATGATGAACGCCCATGGCCGGCCGCTACCCCCCGGCCCGCCTCGAAATCTGGTGATCTTCATTGGCGCCTCCTGGGATCTGCTTTCATCCGGATCCCGCCGGATCGGCAGAGGGATCTTAATAATATGCCCGGGGTAGAATGTGCGAAGCATTTCCCCGGAGCGGCACAATTCAAAATCCCAATCTGCGGAACACCCAGACTATAGCATCGGCGATGCAGAGCCGCCAATCCCGCTCTTGGGTGCAAGGGTCGATGGAGCGCGCGGGCTACCGGATAAGCTCATGGCGACGGGAGACAAAACAGAAGAGGCCGGGGGCAGCTTACGTCATCCCGGCCTCGGGGGAAAATATACAGTGGGATCGGTCAGTCGTTTTCCTGCAAAGTCTTCACGTGGGCTTCCAGGGCGCGGGAGTATTCGCGTTCGGCCACCAGTTCGGATTGCAACTTCTTCACCAGGTTTTCCAGTCGCCCGACTTCCAGATGCAACTCTGCAATGTTGCCGACAAAATTACAGGCGGATAACCCCTGCGGTTACCGGACCGTGGGATCCTTCCCCGGGAGCACCAACCCGGGCAATCCAAACAGGGAGTGACGAGTCCTGCAAACTGGATCCTGGCCATTTCACTGCTGCGGGGTGCGGTGCGCATAGTAACCCTTGTCCATCCACTTAGCCGCTTCGTCTGGCACAAATTTATGGCCCGGAAATCGGGCGGCAAAGGCGCTCGCGACCTCCGATGGGGACATTTCCGTATATCCGCTCGGGAGTGTGAACCATGATTCCGCCGGCTCGCCCTCCATGATGCTCACAACCGTATCTTCGTTGCGGGAGCCAGACTCAGTAATATAGGTTTCTTCCATTGTGAAACAGCCCAGGGCGGGTGCGACCCACCGATCATCGGTCTCGACACCAAGCTTTGTTTGGGTATCCTCTCGAAGCCGAACCACTTCATAATCCAGCTGTTGCGAACGCTCGGCCGTGGGGTTCCCTGCTTCGGGGGGACAGGTTTCGCGGGCAAGCTCGTGGCCTGCGTGAATTGGGCTGATGAAGTATGTAGTGATTGATTTCATGTGGGGATGTATGGAGATCTGCTTGCCGCTCGCGTCGAAGATATCCCTGAGCACCTCGTAGCTTCCGTCGGGGCCTTGTATCGGGAGAAATCTAACATATGAACCGTCACTTTTCCGTGCGATTGTTATGTAGTTAACAGCTCCCATTAGGGAAGTAAGCTTTCCGTCAGGGCCAAAATGTTTCTCGATAATTTGCGCCGTAAAGGGGCGCATCGCAACTTGATCGTTCGACTGTGGTTTTCCCGCTGAAGTAACGAAGAAGCCCGCGCTGCCTGCCAGCAGGCAGCCGCCCAATGCAAGAACCAATCTGCCGCTCGTCATTTTGCCCTCCTAACAAAGTCCCAAACACAGGGTGATACTATAGTCCTGGCACGCATCTTGGCCTTCGCACAGCCAGTACTGTGCATACGTGGGTGACTGAATCTGGCATTGCTTGCACGTATCGTAGCGGCACCATCCCGAAATTAGAGTGCAGTTGTTGCTTTGATCGGGACAGGTCTCCTGCATTGCGCAATGAGGGGTAACTAGGCATCCAGTAGGGGACCCATCCCAGTTATCGCAGCCATGGCCCCAACATTGGTCTTTGTTCTGCCCCGCAAGCACCCGCTTGGTCCCACCTGCCACTCCCAACGCGAAGCTCAACACCATCAAAAGCAATAGTGTTCTCACTTTGCCCTCCTATTTGGAGCCTGCTGAACTCTGGACGAATCAACTCCGCATGCAATCTGTCTGATGTAAATCCAACCGAGGTTCGTCTATCAGCTAGCGGCCAAGCCTGGAACCCCACGCGCGGTCCCGTTCCTCCGCCTTGAATCACGCGCAACCGGGGACTCGCTGGAGTATTGAAATGTAGCTTGCCCAATACCGTTAAGTCAATATCAATCTCTTATCCGAGTCTGCTATTCCTTATCCCGAACTGCTTCGAAAGTCGGATGGCGCCACACCAAAGCGCTTCCTAAAATTCCGTGCGAAGGTGGGCGAGCTGGAGTAACCGCTTGCATGCGCGACCTCCTTGATGCTCAGGTGGCGGTCAGCGAGCAGGACTTTTGACGTTTGAAGGTGAGCCTCGCAGAGCCTCTCCCGGAAGCTCATGCCTGCATTCTCTCTGAAGAGGTGCTCGAACCGCGAGCAACTTAGCCCCACTTGTTTGGCGAGATCGCCGACACTCAGTGGCAAGTGGCAGTTCTCTTCGATGAAATCCACCGCAGTCCGAATCCTGGGGTCCATTGCGGGTTCTCGGGCCGGCCACCTCTCGCGTGGCGGCCTTGCGCCTGCTACCTTACCGTCGGCTCAGCCTTTGCGGGTCAAGGTTCTAATTGAATTTCTCATTATGAATTTTCGGCCCGACTATTTATATACACCTAATTGCTTTGGGATGCGACAGCCTGTTCTCGGGTCATGAGAGCTAACATTTCCGCAACAGGAGGAGGCGGGCGTTCTCTCTTTTGCTGGAGCCTCCAGAGCCCGAAAAGACCTTTTTTCAACCGATGAGTTCGGCGCCTTCCCTTCCACGCCTGCCCGCCTGCCGAAACCCGGTCAGGCCGACAGTAAATCGATAGTAGGCTAGGTTGTTAAAATTTCGATATCAACGTCGGCCCATCTAGGAAATTCGAGATGCCGAGACCACCTCCGGGACCGGCGCTACGAAGGCATGCAGCTAATCGGAAAAATTGAACAGATGGCGCCAATGGATATGGCCGATTGAGGTAAAACAGAAGAGGCCGGGGGCAGCTTACGTCATCCCGGCCTCGGGGGAAAATATACGGTGGGATCGATTAGTCGTTTTCCTGCAAAGTCTTCACGTGCGCTTCCAGGGCGCGGGAGTATTCGCGTTCGGCCACCAGTTCGGATTGCAACTTCTTCACCAGGTTTTCCAGTCGCCCGACTTCCAGGCGCAACTTGGCCATGTCAACGGAAAGGTTGCGAGCCTGGGGCGGCGCTCCCGCGGTTGCAAAAGGATTGCGGGGCGCGGTGGGCACGGGGGTGGGCGGCAAGGGCGCCGGCAAGGCGGCGGGCACCGCGGCCGTGGGCGGCGGTGCAACGTGGGGCGAGGGAACGCGAGCGGCGGGAGTGCGCGCGGGCAGGGGCGCGCTTGCGAAGATTCCGCTCAATGCGGCCCCGCGTTGAGTTCCGCCGTTCGAAGGCGCGGGGGTGGCGGAAGCAGCAAAACCGGGCGGGGTGGAGGCGGGCGCCGGATTTTTCGACGACAGCAATTGCTTGACGCGCGCGATCAGGTCCTGGGGCTGAAACGGTTTGCGAATCAGTTCGTCAGCTTTGACATTGAAGGCTTTGTCCGCCACTTCGCGATTGACCACGCCGCTTAACAACACCACGGGGATCTTGTTCAACAGGGGGTGCTGCTTGATGAACTCGCAGACTTCAAAGCCGTCTTTATCGGGCATGATCACGTCGGTGATCACGACGTCGGGCATGGATTCTTCAATCTGTAAAAGAGCGTCGTTGGCATCGTGGCAGGCCACCACGCCGATGTTTTCGCGGCGAAAGGCAATCTTCATCACCTCGCGCATGGTCGCGCTGTCATCAATAAAAAAGACAGTGGGCGACTGAAGGTTTTCAATCACAGCGGTTTCACTCATGGTTCTCCTCTTGATCCGCGGTCACGTCAACCAGATGCTCGTCGAGCGCGAACAGGGCGTCATCAACGGCCGCGGAGTCAAACATGCACATGTCTGAAGCGGGCATAGGGTCGAATTTCGTTTCCGGGTCGGCGGGCTCAATGTCAAGTTTTGGCTCAGCCCTATCCATCAGCCTTGGGCGACTCGGGGGCGCGTCCGGATTGTGAAAATTTTCAATGGCGGTTTCCGGTTTGGATTCCGGTTTCACTTCCTCGCTCTTTTCTCGAACTTCGGATTCCGGTGCGACATTTTCGATTGCCGGTGTAGCCTCAATTTCCTGCGTTGCCTCCGCGAACCGTCCCGACGCGTTGGACTTCTGATCTACATTCTCAATCTGCAAGGCTGCGTCGCGATCTTCTTCGTCGATTTCCCGCAGGGCGTCCATAATCAATCCACTCAGGTTGCAATGCACGGTGCGCAGAGTGGGGGCGCTGCCGGGAATGAATTTATACACGCCGTCTTTATTGCGTTGGCAGGTTTTAATCAGGCATACGATCGCATCATCCCCGGCCAGCAAACCGCTTTCGGCGTGGATCACTTCACCGGAGCTGAAGAAAATGATGCCGTCGGTCGGACCCGCGTTCACATGCAAGGCGCCGGTTTGGCGGGATTGCTCGATCATTTGGATCACGCCCGGTAAATCCACCAGTGAAAGCCGTCCATCGAGCGCCGTCTCCGCACGGGTGAGCATTTGGGTGGGCTGGAAGCCATCCTTACGGCTGGAAAGAAGCGAGACCAGGTGGGCGGCAATTTCCTCCGCGCCCAGGCGACGGTCCACAAAATCTTCGTAACCGGCCCGCAGAACCTCCAACTGGGATTGCTGTCCGCGGTCACCAATGGCGATCACGGGGATGTGGCTGGTCTTCGAATCGGCGCGAAGAATGGCGGGAATTTCGAAGGTGTTGGGGCCGCGCGAGGCGGTGGAGCAGAGAATGGCCACCGGCATGTTCCACTCCATCATGGTGAGAGCATAGGCCGCCTCGGAACAATGGACGGCTTCAAACCCTTTTTGCTTCAGCGCCTCGGTCAGCCGCTTGACGAAAAAGAGATTGGAATCCACCACAAAAACTTTGCCGGAGCCTTCAACGGTATTCATTCGAGTCCCTCTTTTTTCATTGCGGTTTCGCGCTCCCCAGTGAGCATGACGTCTGCGGCGCAACAAGCTTCGCCAAGTCGAGAACCTCCACGCGCTGGTTTTCAACCGGCAACACACCCCGCACGTGCGGGGCCGATCCCGGCGGCGGGGGCAGCATTTCCACGCTCAACATCTGGCATTCGCCGCTCACGGGGATGGCGGTTAATTCCTCCCCGGCAAAGTTGCGGCGCGTGACCAGCCAATACTTCAAGGTTTCCTTGCCCGGGCCCGGCAGCGTTGGCCTAACATCCCATACGGGTAGCACTTCTCCACGGCGCATCAGCACCCCGGTGAGTCCGGGGGTGGTATGGGGAAATTTCTGCACCAACCCCGCGCGGGTGAGCTCCACCACATCGGTGGTGGGCAGCGCGAAGCGGCGCGCGCCCAGGGGAAAGATCACATACGATTCGGATGCTGGGATGTACACACTCACAGGCTCACCCCCACTGGAGACAGAAATTCCCGGGGCGGCCGCGCGGCGAGGATTTCCGCCTCCAACTTCTCTCCCTCCCGGCTGAGCATTTCCGGATTCAAAATGGGGAATATGATTTCGCCATCCAAAATCAACCCGCGGTACCACTCCCGCTCCGCGCCCAGAAAAGCACGGGGTAAGGGCAGGATGGCTCCGGTTTCAATCATCCTGTCCACGCGGTCCACGCGAAGGGCCACGCGTCCGGGGCGAACCACGAGCAGGCGATCCTCTTGGCCGGTGGCTACGCCAAATATCGTATGAGAGGAGAGGATAATCGCGCCTCCCGCTTCCGTTGCCGTCTGGCGGACTCCCTGGCGAATCTCTTTGAGCGCACCCGCTTCAATGCCCATGCGATAAGGCCCGACCCAGAAAACAATCACGGCGTGAGTTTTGCGCACCGGGAGTTGCGCGCGTCCCAGGCGTCCATTTCTCATAGCGCACCCACCTTGGCGGCGCCGCGCAAATAGAGCGCGCGCTTTTCGAGCGCGCCCGGAATGGACTCGAGGGGCAGAATGTCATCCACCGCGCCGGTGCGAATGGATTCCTGCGGCATACCGAAGATCATCGAGGTGGCTTCGTCCTGGGCGATCACGTATCCGCCCGCGGCTTTCACCGCCTGCACGCCGCGCGCGCCGTCGTTGCCCATACCGGTCAGGACCACGGCAATGCTCATCGGTCCCGCCCAGGCTGCCGCACTTTCCAGGGTGACGTCGGCGCAGGGACGATAGCCGGAAATGCGCGGGCCATCATCGAGCAGGATGCGCCCGGCCGGGGAAATGCGCAGGTGGTGAGAACCGGGGCAGACGTGCATCACGCCAGGGCGGATGGCCTCGCCGGCCACCGCTTCCCGGACGGGGAGGGCGGAGGCTTGTGCCAGTTGTTCCGTAAACTGGCCGGTGAAGTTGGCCGGCATGTGCAGCGCCAGCACCACGGCCGCCGGCAACTCCTTGCGGAACATGGGAACCAGCTTCATCAGTGCCACCGGCCCTCCGGTGGAAGCCGCCAGGACAATCAGCGGGCACAGTTCAACCCCCGGCAATTCCTTGCCTGGTGTTTGCGGCCGGGCGGCCAGGCGTTCCGAGGGACGGGGCGCGTCCATGATCGCCCTGGCTTGAGGAGAAGTGGGGCGCGTGGCGGTGCGCACCACGCGAACTTTGGAAGCGATGCGCAATTTTCGCAGCAACTCGTTGCGCACGCTGTCCATGTCCAGGTTGATGGCGCTGGAAGGCTTGCTGACGAAATCAACGGCGCCCAGTTGCAGGGCGCGCAGCGTACCCTTGGCGCCTTCGTGCGATTCCGAACTGACGATGACGATGGGGCGCGGGTTCTGCGACATGATGATCTCGGTGGCTTCCAGACCATCCACGTGGGGCATGTTAATGTCCATGCTGATCACATCGGGACGAAGCGATTCCGCCATAGCCACCGCTTCGCGACCGTCGCCCGCCTCGCCAATTACCTGCATGGTGGGATCGGCGGCGATGATGCCCTGCATCACTTTGCGCATGAACGAGGAGTCGTCCACCACCAGAACCCGGATTTTCTTGTCGCTTCCGGTCATAAATTCTTCCCCGCGGTTGCCGGCGCCTCGGACGACGCCGTGACCCCGGCGCCCAGAAACTTCCTTACTGCGGCAATCAGCTGGTCTTCCTGCACCGGCTTGGTGAGGAACCCGGCCGCGCCTTCCTTCAATGCCTTCTCGCGATGCTTGTCGCCCGCGCGCGAGGTCAGCACCACCACCGGAAGGCCGCGGGTGGCGGGGTTCTGGCGCAGGTGCGCCATCAATTCATATCCGCTCGTGCGCGGCATCTCCAGGTCAGTGAGGACCAGATGGCATGCGCCCTGGCTGGCAATTTCAAGAGCTTCAAGACCGTCGGAGGCAAACTTGACTTTGTAACCGGCCTTCTCAATCATGCGGCCTACAAAACGGCGCACGCTGATGGAATCGTCGGCCAGCAGAACAACTTTCTCCTCCTTCACCGGTTCTTCCATTACTTCGCTGGAGGGGGCCGGAGCGGCAAACTGCGGAATCATCGACGCGGAGATCAAGCCTTGTTCTTGCGCGTCGGCGCCCACCAGCCGCGAAACTTCGATCAGGAGGATGGGACTGCCGTCGGGCGCGATGGTGGCGCCGGAGAAGAGCTTGATGTTGCGCATGAACTCGCCCAGGCCCTTGATTACAATTTCGTCTTTGCGCAGTACTTCCTCGACGATGATGCCCACCTGGCGTCCGCCGACGTTGACGATCACCATGCGGTAATAGCCGTTCACCGGTTCCACCCGCTCCAGGCCCAGGCGGGCGTCGAGGCGCACAATTTCGGTGACTTGATCGCGCACGCGGGTGAGGAGCTTGCCGCCCACTTCCTCGATTTCTGAAACGCTCAGGCGGCGAATTTCCTCCACGCAGGCCAGGGGAATTCCAAACACCCATTTGCCGTTGCGCAGGAAGAGGGCCTGGGTGATGACCAGGGTGAGCGGCACTTTGAGGGTGAAGCGCGTGCCCACGCCCTTCTCGGTCTCGATGGAAATCTCTCCATTCAAGGCGGTCAGGTTGGCGCGCACCACGTCCAGACCCACGCCGCGCCCGGCCAGTTCGGTCTTGCGCGCAGCCGTGGAAAAGCCGGGACGGAAGAGGAATTCGAGCAGCTCGCGCTCGGTGAAACGCGCGGCCTCTTCGTGGGTGGCCAGTTCCTGGGCGGCGACGGTGGCGCGAATCTTTTCATAGTCGATGCCACCACCGTCGTCTTCCACCTCAATATAAATTTGGTTGCCGCGATGATAGGCGCGCAAGGCTACCCGGCCCTGAGCCGGCTTGCCGCGCTCGGTGCGCTCCGGGGCCGATTCGGTGCCGTGGGCAATGGAATTGCGCACCAGGTGGATGAGCGGATCAGAAATCTGCTGGATGATGCCGTTGTCCAGATTGGTCTGCGCGCCCTCCAGAACCAATTCGACCTGCTTGCCCGCCGCCTTGGCCGCGTCGCGCGCCGTGCGGGTGAGGCGCGTATACAGGTTGCCGATGGGCACCATGCGCGCCTCGGTGATTTCGTCCTGAAGGCGATGGGCCAGGTTGGTGAACTCGTCGATGTCAGAGTCCACGTGGCGCACAAAGCGCCCGAGCTGGGTGAGCACTTCGGTGAGGTCGGCGGAAATTTCCGTGAGCGAGCGCGAGAGTATGTTGAAATCGTCGTAGCGGTCCCATTCCAGATCGCTGAATTCGGGTTGCGCGGATCCGCTGTATTGGGCCGTAAGGGAGAAACTGGCGGCGACCGTCGGACGTATTTCCGCCACGCGTTCTCCTTGCAGGGTGGAAGCCATGTGGGTGAATTCGTAGCGCTCCTGGAACTCGCCCACCTTGTCAATCAAACGGCCCTTGGAAAAGTTGAGGACTTCGGCCAGGCGTTCGAGCTCGCCCAGCCGTCCGAGAATGCGGGTGCGGTTGATAACCAGTTCGCCCACCGCGTTCATCATTCGGTCCAGGCGCTCGAGGGGAACGCGCACCGATTTCGACTGGGAAGCGGAGGTCAAATCCTTGGTGGGCGGCGGCGCCGCGGCCGGCGGCTGCGCCGGGGCCGGGTGGGGCCCGACAGGCACCAGGGACGGGAATTGTTCAGGCGCGCTCTCCGCCATCTCTTCATGAATCGCCGGAATGCTTTGAGCTTCAGCGGAAACCTCAGGCGCGGACGCTGGCTCCAACACTTCGCCAAGCGGAGCGGCGGGCAAATCTTGAAGGTCTTGTTCAATAACCGGTTCCGCCGACGCCATTCGCGCCATGCGTCCGAGGAGCATGGCCACCGCGTTGTGGATGGTTTCCTCGTCGGGCCATTGGTGGTAAATAAATTTCTTGAGAACGTCCACCACTTCCAGACAAACGTCCACGATCGCGGCGCTAGGCTTCAATTGGCCTTCGCGGAGGAGACCGACCAGATCTTCAGCGCGATGGGCCACATGGGCGATGCGCTGCAGGCCAACTTGCGCCGCTGAGCCTTTCACCGTGTGCATAGCCCGGAAAAGGCGATGGATCACTTCGGCGCCGGGGTTGGCTTCGAGTTCAAGCAGGCATTCCGTGACCGCCTGCAAATGCTCCTCAGCTTCCGGAACAAAGAACTCGAGGATTTCGGAAGGGACTTCGCTGTCTTCGGGCAGGGGATCGACCGCCGGCACGGAAATCTCCAGCATCAATTCTTCTTCGGGAGCTTCCGGCTGCGCTTGAGCAGTAACTTCGGAATACGGTTGTTCGGAGTCTTGCAAGATGGGCTGAGCGGATTCATCCGAGAACAGTTGAACAGGTTCTTCCGAGCACGCCGGAGCCGTGTCCTCTGTGGGAGCAGGAGGGCAGCAGTCGGATAATGCCGAAACAAAGTCTGGAGCAGGCTCTTGCGGCGCGACATCCTGCGTCTCAATCGCGGGAGGATCCGGGGTTGCTTCTGGAGTTGCTTCGGGCGCTGCCGGCTGGAAAGCGAAGGGGTATTTTTCTTTGAAGGCGATGATGTCGTCTTCAGCTTCGATGCCGTTGGTGCTCAATTGGAGCAAGTCGGATTCGAGCAGGGCGACGGCATCATAGACGAATTCCACGATGGAATTGGCCGACTCCGGGCTGATGGTGGAGTTGTGGGCAAAGTGGAACAGGCGCGCCAGCTTGCCGGCGATTTCGGAGAATAAGTTCAGGCCGTATTGCGCCGTGCCGTCGGTGAGCGCCTGCGCCGAATTCAAAAGGAGCTCGACCACATCCGGGGCCGGGTAAGCGTCGAGCAACACTCCCGCATATTCGCGCAGGATCTGCAAATGCTCGAACGCAGTCTGGGTGAAAAGCTCGAGGTTGTCGGATGCGGACGCGCTCACGCCGGGCTCCTTGGAGTGAAGGTGGTGATTTCGCCGCCCGGTTTGCGATAGAGTATGAAATCATCGAAAACAATCTTTTCAAACTTGGTGGGCAAGTTGCCCAGTGAATCCGAGTGGCCGAGCATCAGGTAGCCGCCCGGCTCCAGGCAGTCATAAAAGCAGCGAATCAGTTGCTCGCGTTTCTCATCGGAAAAATAGATCAGGACGTTCATGCAAAAGATGCAATCCATCCTTCCGAGATAGAGGCACTGCACCAGGTTCATCACCACCAACGAAACTTTGCCGCGGATGGCCGGCTTCACTTCGTATTGACCGTCCACGGGGTTGAAGAAAGCTTCGATCTGCTGCGGCGTCATGCTGGCAACGCCGCGCGGCGAATAAACCGCCTGAGTGGCGCGGGCGATGGCCTGGCGGCTGACGTCGGTGGCCAGAATTTCCGTTTCCCAGCCGGTTGCGAATGACGGACTCTCCGCCACCGTGATGGAAATGGAGTAAGGCTCTTCGCCGGTGGAGCAGCCCGCGCTCCAGATGCGCAGCTTGCGCGGCTTGTCCCAGAGTTTTTTGGTGTAAACCTCGGGCAGCACCCGATCCTTGAGCGCCTTGTAGGCGGAGGGATAACGGAAGAAAGAAGTCTCGTGGGTCAGCATCCGTTGCAGCAGCGCTTCGTACTCGACGTTGGAAGAAAGCAGCAGGGGCATCAGCTCGGCCGGCCCGGACAAACCCTTGGCCTGGACGTGCTCACGGATGCGGGTGCTGAAGAAACGTTCGCGGGAACTATCAAAACGAATGCCCGAGCGTTGCTCGATGAGTTGGCGAAAATCGTTCAGATTTTGTTCAACGATGGTGGTGCTGGTCATCTCTCCCCTTCATTATTCGGAGCTGCCCGCCCGGTGAATCCCGCCGGACGGACCGTCATGGGTTCAACCGGGCTAGCGGCCGGCGGCAACCGCCTGGGGCGCGTGCTCCGGCCCTGCCGGTCCAATCCGGAATTGAGAAAGCACTCCGTTCAATTGTTCGGAGAGCTTCACCATGTGTTCGACCGTGCTGGTGGTCTGGCGCGCGCCTTCCGAGGTCTGGCGCGTGATGTTGGAGATGATTTGCATGGCGTTGGCCACGCCTTCCGTGCCGCGCACCTGCTGCTTGGAAGCCAGGGAGATTTCCTGAACCAATTCAGCAGACTGGCGGACGACGGTGGAGATGGCTTCGAGAGCTTTGCCGGCCTGATCGGCCAGGCGGGCACCCACTTCCACTTCCTTGGTGCCTTCTTCCATCACCACCACCGCTTCGCTGGTCTCAGCCTGGATGGCTTTGATGAGCGCGGCAATGTCCTTGGTGGCGCTGCGCGAGTGCTCGGCCAGCCGGCGCACTTCATCGGCGACCACGGCAAACCCGCGGCCGGCTTCGCCGGCCCGGGCGGCTTCAATGGCGGCGTTCAAGGCGAGCAAGTTGGTCTGTTCGGTGATGTCGTTAATCACGTTGATGATTTCCGAAATTTCGAGCGAACGGTCGCCCAGAGACTTGATCCTCTTGGCGGTGGCCTGCACGGAAGCGCGAATGCGCTGCATGCCTTCCAGGGTGTCGCGCACGGAGCGGTTGCCCTGCTCGGCGGCTTCCAGAGCCCGGCGCGCTGCTTCGGCGCTGGCCTCGGCGTTGTTGGAAACTTGTTTCATGGAGACCGTGAGCTCTTCCACGGCCGAGGAGGTGTTGGTGATTTCCTGGTCCTGCTGGGTAGCGCCGGAAGCCATCTGCTCCGAGGCCACCAGAATTTCGTTGGCGCTGGTGGAAACATCGCCCGCCGCCTTGCTGGCGCGCTCCAGAACCTGGGTGAAATTGTCGAGCATGGAGTTCAGGGCTTCGGCCACGTTGCCGAAGGAGTCGTTGGTGGCCTTGGCGCGCAGGGTCAAGTCACCGCGAGCCACCTGGCTGATCACGGTGAGGAACTGGGTGATGCTGCGCTGGAGAGTTCCCTGCACTTCGGGCGGGGCGGAGGGCGCCGCTACCGCGGTAACTTTCAGCGCGGCGCGACGGAAGTTTTCCACGATCTGCGCAAACTCATCTTCTGATTTCAAGTCAACCGTGGCGCGCGTGTCGCCCGAAGCTACTTTCTTCGAGTACTCGGCCAATTGCTCCACCGGCGCCAGCACCCGGCCGCCGAGAATGGTGAAGAGTGCGATCACCAGTCCCAGGCAGAGGACTGCGGCAATGGCAAGCGGAACCGCCGCCGCCGAGGGCAGCGAACCGAAGTCGAGCATGGAGAGCCCGCCTGATTTTGACCCCGCGCTATATGCGAGACCCAGCATGGCGATGAGGCACGCGACCCCGGCCAGCAATAACGTCCAAATTGTGTTTCGTAAACGACCGTTCATTCAATCCTCCTGAAACTTGTTCGCCGGTTGGCGAACGCCTAAATTATGGGAATCGGAAAAGCCTCCGCCAAACGGCTGAGATCCAGCGCCAGAGCCAGCTTGGTCTCATGGCGCAACATGCCGCGGCAATGCGCCGCGTCTTTGGGAGCTTCCTCCACCAGCAACGGGTCTGATGTCAAATAAGTACCAAACATTTCGTCAGCGGTAAGACCCACGCGCAGAACTCCGCGGTCTGTGCCCCGCCCCCAGGCCGCCACCACCAGGTGAGTGGGGGTCGAATCGGCCCGGCGTTCTTCCTGGTAAGCAATATCGAGGACAGGAATAATGACTCCGCGAAGATTGAAAATGCCTTTTAAGAACGGTGGAACCAGCGGAATCCGGGTCAGGGTGGGCCAATCCACCACTTCCTCAACCTCGGCAACTGGCAGGCAATACCGTTCGCGCCCCGAGCGAAAGAGACAATATTGGTGCTTGGGCAAAGCTTCCACCTTGCGCTCGGCCTGCTCTACGGTTTGAGGAACTTCAGGGCTCACGGGCAGCCCACCAACTTGGAGTTCGCTAGGCATAGTCACAGGGGGGAGAGCAATTGGCCTGCCACGGTTTGACAGTCCCGAGATTTCCAGCTAAAGGCTAGGCAGGAAATAATTTAGGCAAGACGGATGGAATCTGGCCGAAAAGAATTGCCATAATGGAGACGTTCCCGAGTCTCACGTGGAGAATGGCCCATTCCACCATCAATGGAGGGAAAAGGTGAAATGGAGGCGGCTTTACGCCGCCAGCGTTAAATGCTACGCCAAGTAAAGATGGCGAGGTAAACCCGCCGCAACTTCGGATATCACAGCAGATTCATTTCTCTTGTGTTAGGATGCCGAACTTTGGGGGAGAAAATGAAAAAAGTCATTTTTGCGTTTTTGACGATTACGTTAATTGCCGGGATGTCCAAGGCCATTGCGGCGTCGCAGCCGGAATCCCGCATCAACTTGAAAGACGGTTGGGCGATTCAATCTTCCGCCAAGGTGGCAGAGAAGGGCGAAGCGCTTTCGACGGCCGGATACCAGTCCATGGGCTGGTATCCCACAACTATTCCGAGCACGGTGGTGGCCGCGCTGGTGCGCGACAAAGTCTATCCCGACCCTTATTTCGGGATGAACCTGCGTTCGATTCCCGGAACCAGTTACCCTATCGGGCAGAATTTTGCCAATCTCGAAATGCCGCCTGACAGTCCGTTTCGCAGCTCATGGTGGTATCGCACGAGTTTCACCCTCCCCAAAACTGCTCCCGGCCGGCACCTGTGGTTGCACTTTGACGGCATCAATTATCGCGCCAACGTCTGGCTGAACGGACGCCGGATCGCGAATTCTGCTGAACTGGTCGGCATGTGGCGGCTTTTTGAATTGGACATCACGGGCACCGCTCTCGCGGGACAGAAAAACGCACTTGCGGTTGAAATTTTTCCGCCCCAACCGAACGATCTCGCACTTACCTGGGTGGATTGGAATCCGTTGCCGGCGGACAAGGACATGGGCATTTGGCGCAACGTCTACGTGACCACCAGCGGACCCGTGACACTTAGCTACCCGCGCACGATTACACATTTTGACCTGCCCTCGCTAGATACGGCCCATTTGACCGTGGTGGCCGAGGCTCACAATGCGACGGACCAACCCGTGACGGGGACTTTGAGCGGTCAGATTGGAACCATTAAGTTTTCTCAGCCCGTGCAACTGGGTGCCAGTGAAACCAAACTGGTGACGTTCGCGCCGGAGGCATTTCCCCAACTGAATATAGCCAACCCACGCGTGTGGTGGCCCGCCAAGCTCGGTGGACAGCCTTTGTACGATTTGCACTTGCAATTCAATGTTGGGAAAACGGTCTCCGACCAGGTGA
The DNA here is from genome assembly GCA_035946625.1 of Terriglobia bacterium. Classification (GTDB taxonomy): domain Bacteria; phylum Acidobacteriota; class Terriglobia; order UBA7540; family UBA7540; genus DASYXZ01. The sequence continues at coordinate 33,950 of DASYZE010000039.1, forward strand.
ACCAGAAGTTTGGCATCCGCCAAGTCACTTCGGAGCTGACCGACCAGGGTTACCGGCTTTTCAAAATCAATGGCAAGAACATATTGATTCGCGGCGGCGGATGGGCGCCGGACATGATGCTGCGCCCTTCGCCCGAGCGCGACGAAGCCCAACTTCGCTATGTGCTGGGCATGAATCTGAATGCGATTCGCTTTGAAGGCAAGCTGGAGTCGGAAGAATTCCTATCCTTGTGCGACAAGTACGGCATTCTAGTGATGGCGGGCTGGTGCTGCTGCGACCATTGGGAGAAGTGGAAGAGTTGGAAGACGGAGGACTACACCGTAGCCTCCGAATCGCTGCGCGATCAGCTCCAGCGGCTGGGCGCTCACCCCTCCGTTTTTGATTGGCTTTATGGCAGCGACAATCCGCCTCCGCCCGATGTGGAGGCGAGCTACCTGAAAGTGATCAAGGAAACGCTTTGGCCCAACCCTTACCAGTCTTCCGCCACCGCCAGGCCCACCAAAGGCCTGGGCAAGACGGGCGTGAAAATGAACGGGCCCTATGAATACGTTTCCTCCGACTACTGGGAACAGGACACCAAGAACGGCGGCGGCTTTGGCTTCAGCACCGAGATCAGCCCCGGCCCCGCGGTTCCGCCCGTGGCCAGCCTGCGCCTTATGCTTCCCGCCAACCATCTTTGGCCCATCGACGATTATTGGAATTTCCACACCGGCGGCGGTGAATTCAAGACCATCGACGTCTTTACCACCGCGCTCGAACGGCGCTACGGAAAAGCTGAGAACCTGGACGACTACGCGGAAAAGTCACAACTGATGACCTACGAGGGCGAGCGCGCCATGTTTGAAGCTTACGGGCGCAACAAATATACCTCCACCGGAGTGATTCAGTGGATGCTGAACAACGCCTGGCCATCGCTCATCTGGCATTTGTTCGACTATTATCTGCGTCCGGCCGGAGGGTATTTCGGCACGCAGAAGGCGTGCGAGCCCCTGCACGTTCAATATTCCTACGATGATCGCTCCGTAGTGGTGGTGAACTCGCTCTATCAGGAATTCAAAAACTTTAACGTCACGGCGAAGGTTTACAATCTGGACCTGACGCCCAAATTTTCGCGCGAGGCCCGGGTGGACATCGGGCCGGACAGTTCCAATCGGGTGTTTGAAATTCCCCAGGTCGCGGATCTCTCCACCACTTACTTCGTTCAATTGCGCCTGGAAGACCACTTCGGCCAATTGGTGAGTTCAAACTTTTACTGGCTTTCCACCCAGCCGGACGTCCAGGACTGGGACAACACGCAGTGGTACTGCACGCCCGTCAAATCCTACGCGGACTTTACCAGCCTGAAGGACCTGCCGCGGGCCGGGGTGAAAGTTTCCGGCAAGATCGAGCGCCAGGGCAAAGATCAGGTGGCCCAAGTCACGGTGGAGAATCCGAGCGCGCACCTGGCTTTCTTCGTTCACCTGCAAGTGGCGAACAAGCAAGGCGGCGATGAGGTGCTGCCTGTTCTTTGGCAGGATAATTACTTTGAACTTATGCCGGGAGAGAGCCGAAAGCTCAGCGCCACCTTCATGGGGCCGGAAGTGCTGGGTGCAGGCGCGGTGGTGGAGGCGGATGGATGGAACGTCCCGCCCGCCTCGGCTGCGCTGGCGGCGCACCAGGGCCATGCAGTTGCACCAATCAATAAACAGTGAGGGCTGCCGCCCCAAAGAGCATACCTGACTTCAGGACAATTCAGGCGGATAGATAACACTGCAGTCCTATTCCTACTCACATCCCTTTTCGGGCTTCATTCGCCGCGGCCACCCAGCATAAGACCGCCAAACATCGAAGGACCAATACAATTCGAGTGTGAGTCGGATCCACTTATGCAGTCGCAAGGGAAAAATGTGCTCTGTATCACGGTGGTTCGTGACATGGGTCACAGACCCCGGGACAGACGATATGCGTGAATTGGTAGGTGAAAGAGCGTGAATTCAAGGAGGCAATCCATGTTGGCAAAAACCGTCAGAGTCGCCCTGTTGCTGGGAGTCGGGATGTTTTTGTTTTCGAGTCTCGCCCTGGCCGGAGCGAAAACAATCAAACTGGACCGGGACACCATTCTCCCCGATGGCCAAACACTGAAGGCGGGGCAATACTCCGTGGTTGTGGACCAAAAACTTGACCAGGTGGAATTCATTCAGAATGGCGATGTGGTGGTGAAGCACGCCTGCAAGTGCATTCCGCAGGAAAAGAAGAATGATAGCGACGCGATAATGTTCTCCGAAGAGACACCCCATAAGAGGGTGTTGGACGGGATGCGTTTTCGCGGTGAAACCCGACTGATTACTCTGCCGTCCTGAACCAGAGCCAGGACGTCAGGAATTGCGGCAAAGCTTCCCACACCATTCGAGCCTCAGTCCAGGCAGGGGTGGGGTGAGAAGCCACCCCATGTCAACCGGTTTATCCGGTGCGCTCTGACGGAAGAGGCAGGGGCTTGGGTAAGGTTGGGATTGCCAGCCGCCCAGCGCCTGCCCGCGCCGAGGCAGCTTGGGGTGGCCGACCATTGAAGCCAGGTGAAGGGGTTCCTTGCGATGGCCTTCGCCACCGGCCACCCTGCGCCGCTCACTGTGAACGTTTGGATTTCGCCCCGGTTCAACTGATACCCTCCCAACCTTCAGCGTCCCACTCCAGCGGCTCCACGCTGCTTGAGAACTCCTCATTTCGGGGCACCATGGCGCGGTAGGCGTCACGGTCGCCTGCAGCGGACCGTGTGCTGATCAATCGAAGCAGGCGGACGCGCTCCTGGAATGAAAACCGATCAACCAGGGGGAAAATGTATTCGGTGGTTGCTGCGATGTTCCGCTTAAAACTAGAGCACTTCCATTTATTATATAGCGTATTGGACGCTAAAAAAAAAAGCCCTTGCCGTCGGCAACGGGAATCGATTGAAAGGCGGTTCGGGCCGCCCCCAGGAGCTGCTCGCCGGGGCGTGGCGGCGCAGGACTTGTTTGATCTTGCTCCCCAGGGGCACGATGGGATTGAAATCGGGCGAATACGGCGGCAGGTCCAAGCGCCGATCGCTTGCAGAGCCGCGCGGACTGCCCGGATTTTTTGCGGAGCCAGATTGTCCATGATCACCCGGTCGCCGGCTTCGAGACCAGGCACCCACCCTTGCTGCACCCAAGCCCAAAACATTTCTCCGTTCATCGGGCCTTCAAACAGCCAAGGGGCCCCGGGGCCCCGCCGGCGAATGGCGGAGACCAAGGTGCTGGTCTGATACCGTCGTGGGTGGGGGATGTGCGCCCGCAGCCTTTCGCCGCCCAAAGCGCGGCCGCGCCGGTGCGTCATCTTGGTTGTGCGTTTCATAGTTACGGTGACGTATTGCGGAACCCCCTCACCGGTCCGTCGGCCGACGGCCGCCAGGGCAGAACCTGGGGCCCCGCCCCTCTCCCCCAAAGGGGCGAGGGGCCGGGGGTGAGGGGGTCAGAAAGACGAAGGCTGCACGCCCTCGCATTTATGAAATGCAGTACTTAGTGTGGGCGCCGCTTTCGTGCACAAGCTTCCGCCTTGGGCAAGCTGCGTGGTTAATGGAAATCCTCTGGAAGGATGTTATCGCTTTCATAGAGCAGCATCCCGCAGAAGTGAATTTAGGAAAAGCTCGCGCCTTATGGTCTCTCGACCCTGTGTTGATGAATGGCGCGGAGGCATCCGGGCCGCGATCATGATGAGACGCTCGAAGCAGTAGGCAAACTATTCGTATCGCAAGGCCACCATCGGGTCCACCTTCGCTGCGCGGCGAGCAGGAATGTAAGAGGCCAGCAGGGCGACGGCGATCAAGATCAACGAGACGGCGATGAAAGTCAGCGGGTCGGTGGGCTTGACGCCGTATAGCATGCCTGAAAGGAGGCGAGTCAACGCGAGTGCCGCCAGGATTCCGATGCCTGCTCCCATGAATGTAAGCATAAGACCCTGTCCGGCCACCAGCCTCAACACCTCCCCTCGTTCAGCTCCCAAGGCGAGGCGAATGCCGATCTCATGAGTTCGTTGTTCTACGCTATAAGACATCACACCATAGATCCCCACCCCAGCCAGCAGCACCGCTATTGTCGCGAACGCTCCCAGCAGAACCAGCAGAAAGCTGGTCTCCCCCGTGGACCTCTGTATCACTTGCTGCATAGTCTGCACGTGCGTGGCGGGCAACTGCGTGTCACGCGCCAGCAACGCCTCCATCACGGCGCGGCTGACGCTGAGCGGCGCCACGCCGGGCTTGGTCCGAACAGCAACCCCCGTCGGGACAAGCTGGCTCACAAGTTCTACAGCCTTGTCCGGAACTTGCGAGTATGGTTGGTACATCACTTCGGGAGCCTCGATGTCCAGCCCCCAGTGAACGTCACCCACCACGCCGATAATCTCCGTAGCTCCCTCCTCGAGCCCCGGGCCCGCCCCTACACCAATGCGAATCGTCTGCCCCACGGGATTCTGATGCGGCCAGAACTTCCGGGCCATGGCTTCGCTGATAACTGCCGTGCGGGCCGACTCCTGTTCACGGAACCACCGACCGGAGCGTAGCGGAATCCGCAGGGTCTCGAAGTACCGGGGCGAAACGAAGCACCACAGGACATCACCCGAAAATTTGTGCCCCTCGAGCGGCGGTCGCCCGGGGATATCGAAAATTGTATCGATGATGGGTTCGAACGGCAGCGCGCTGCCCATCGCGGCGGTCTCCACACCGGGCAGGCGCTGCACGCGCTCTGTGATTTGCCGCGCCAGGCGGTCCTGGACGCTGGCGCGCGCATATTCCGGCCCCGCGAGCGAGACTCTCATGGTTAGAAGGTTTTTCGGGTCGAATCCCGGCGGCACACGGTGCATCGCCGCCAGGCTGCGGATCAGCAGTACGGCCCCACACAGCAAGACCATCGCGATGGCCACCTGCGCGGCTACCAGCGCGTTGCGGGCGCGATTCTGTCGCAGGCTTGTGCCCGCCTGCCCGCTCGACTCCTTCAGCGAAGCCGCCACGTCGGTCCGCGAAAGTTGCAGAGCCGGGACAAACCCGAAAAGCACTCCCGTGAATACGGAGAGCAGGACCGCGAACCCCGCCACCCAGGGATCGAGCCCCGGCACGCCAGCCATTTCGCGCACCCGATCGTACATCCGTAGGTCGGCTGGTATGACCGCGAGCAGCGCGCCAACGCCCCACGACCCGAGCGCCAGTCCTAGCGCGCCCCCCGCTCCGGCCAGCAGCAGGCTTTCTGTGAGCATTTGCCGCAGAATCCGTCCACGACCGGCGCCGATGGCCGCGCGCACCGTGATTTCCTTCTGCCGTCCAGTTGCGCGTGCCAGCAGCAGGTTGGCGACGTTGGCGCAGGCGATCAGCAACACCAACCCTACAGCCCCTAGCAGCATCAGCAATGCCGGGCGAGCGTCGCCAGTCATCTCTTCTTGCGTGGGGATGACTTTCAGCTTGTCGTCTTTCCCCAGCTGCTCGGGGCGTGCTTGGGCATACCCCTTGCCAACCACTGCCATCTCGGCATTGGCACCGGCGAGCGTTGTGCCCGACCGCAGCCGTCCCGTGACCATCAGGAAGTGTGCCTGATCGGTGCTATTCGGGTCGGCTTGGAGGGGGATCCAGACGTCCGTCGGCGGGTAGAGTTTGTGGCGGGGCGAGAGTACGCCGACCACTGGAAAAGCAGCGCCGCCCAGAGTCAGTGTCTTGCCAAGAATGGCTGGATCGCCGCCGAACCGCCGTTGCCACAAGCCATAACTCATCACCAGGGCCATGGCCCCGCCCGGCTGATCTTCGTCTGCGGTGAATGTCCGCCCCAGAATCGGGCTCGCTCCAAACAATCGGAAGTATTTCACGGAAACCTTGAGCGCTTGCACTAGTTCCGGGCGGTCACCGCCGCGCAGATTGATGCTGCTCGCTTGAAGGCCGTAGGCTGCCAGATCGTCGAAGCAGGGGTTATCCTGTCGCAAGTAGTTGAACATTGGGAGTGAATCTGATGTGCCATCCCGACGAAAGATGTCCACAATGCGAGCGGAGTCCTTATACGGCAGTGGGCGGAGCAGGACTGCGTTGACCACACTGAAAATCGCCGTGTTCGCGCCGATGGCCAGGGCCAGAGTCAGAATGGCAACGATGGTGAATCCCGGATTGCGGCGCAACTGGCGCAGGCCATAACGTAGGTCCTGGACGAACGTTTCAATAATGTGCGAGCCTCCCACATCGCGGCATTCCTCTTTCACCTGGTCGAATCCTCCAAACTCGATCCGGGCGCGGCGGCGCGCTTCTTCCGGAGCCATGCCCCCGGCCACGAGATCGGCGATCCGACGTTCAAGGTGGAATCGAAGCTCAGCGTCGAGATGTTTCTCCGTGAGCTCTCTTCGGAAAAACCGTTGATACCAGCGCATGGCTTGGCCTCCTGCTCTGCTCCGAAGATATCAGCCGTGTCGTTCACTCTGTCATGCCCGCGAAGGCAGGCATCCATTGCGGGTTGAAGGCTGGATTCCCGCTCCCCGCTTTCGCGAGGACAAGTTTCGCGGGAATGACGGCTGGCGGCTTGTTCCAATCGCAAATCAGCATCCGGCAATCCGTCACGCTCGTCACTCATCACTTGTCACTCCCCACTGCCTCATTCGTATCTAAGCGCCACCATCGGGTCTACCTTGGTTGCGCGCCGGGCAGGGATGTAGCTCGCCCAAAGCGCGACGAAGGTCAGAATTAGTGTGACCGCGATGAAGGTCAGCGGGTCGGTGGGCTTCACGCCGTAGAGCAGGCTCGAAAGGAATCGAGTGAGCGCGAATGCTCCAGCCATGCCAACTACAACACCAACGAGCGCGAACCTCAGCCCTTGTCCCACGACCATGTTCAGCACGTCGCCTTTTTGTGCTCCCAATGCCATGCGAATACCGATTTCGTGAGTGCGTTGTGAAACCGAATAGGCGATGACGCCGTAAAGGCCCACAATGCCGAGCAACAACGCCATGGCCCCGGAGACAGCCAGCATCACCAGCGTGAACGAAGTACGTGCCATCGACCTCGTGTAGTAATATTCCAGAGTGTGGGCCTCAAAGAGTGGAAGATTGGGTTCAACGGACCACACGGCCTGCCGCGCCTCATTCATCAAACTCTCCGAACCGGCGCGCGGACTGCGCATGGCAAAGGCGACGTTGCGGCGCACTCCGGCCGCCGAATCGCCAAAAAATTGAGTCATGAATATCGGCACATAAACTGAAAGGATGGTCTCCTTATTCATTCTGTCCTCGTGGATGTCGCCGACAACGCCAACCACCTCGCGCCATTCGTCCGTCGTGTTCAACCGGACCTGTTTTCCCAGGGCGCTTGCGGGGTCGTCCCAATGCTCGCGCGCGAATCTTTCCGAAACCAGGGCCGCAGGGACCTTATCGTAGAGGTCGCTCCAGGTGAAATCCCTGCCGGCGACCAGCGGCGTGCCGATAGTCTTGAGAAAGCCGGGCGCGATGAACGCGTACCGCCAAACCCGCTTGGCCTCGCCCCCAGCCTTGCCGTGGTCTTCGGTGAGGATTGAAGTGGCCCAATAACTGCCATCCATGGGAACATTTCTGGAAATGCCCACCGACGTGACGCCCGGAATGGCTTCAAGCTTGCGGGAAATTTCCTCCTCAACGCGAGCCGCACGTTCGGGATTCTTCACCTGTGTGTCGGGAAGGTAGACCCGGAAGGTCTGAACTTCCGAAGGCGCAACAAATCCGGGATCGACGCTGATCAGGGTGCGAAAGGTTCGAATCATGAGGCCCGAACTGATGAGCAGGACCAGCGCCAGCGCCACCTGAACGATCACCAGCATTCCGCGCATCCAATGCCGCTCGCGGCTTTCGCTCAGCGAACGCCCGCCCTCCCGCAATCCGATTCCGGAGTCGACCCTTGCGTATTTGAGGACAGGGACGGAGCCGATCAGGAACGCCGCGCTCAGCGAAACGGCGAGGGTAAAAAGCACAACCGCCGGATTAACGCTGATTTCGCCGAGGCGAGGAAGGCCGGAGGGCGACGTCGCCACCAGCAGGCGCAGCGACAGATAGGCGAGGGCGAGGCCGAAAACGCTGCCGACAAGCGCCAGAATGAGACTCTCAAACATCATTTGCACAGCGAGGCGCCCCCGTGTTGCACCGAGGGCAGCACGGACGGCCAGTTCCTGTCGGCGTCCTTCAATCCGGACTAACAGAAGGTTCATGACATTCGCGCAAGCGATGAGCAGCACCAGTCCGATTCCCCCCATCAGAATCCACAAAATCTGCCCGATGTCGCCCACAACCTCCTGCTTCAGCGGCCGGACGTCCGGCCCTTGGATCGTTTCTTCAAGTTGCTTGATGCTGACGCCGGGCGGCACAGGAAAACTTCGAAGGACGATCGGCAGCAATTGAGCCGCGTCCGCGTTGGCTTCGGCCAGCGTGGCTCCCGGTTTGAGCCGCGCGATGCCTCCGTAAGAGAAATCTCCCAAGGTCGCCTTGGCGCGATCCAACTGGATGGGGAGGATCATGGCCAGGCGGGTTTTATCCAAAAAGCGAAAACTCTGCGGCAACACGCCGATGATCTCGCGGGGCTTGCCATCCACGTCAATTGTTCTTCCAATCGCTGAGCGGTCACTGCTGAACTTGCTGCTCCAATAACCGTAAGTCAGCATCGCCGTGTCCGCGCTTCCGGGTGTTCCGTCTGCGCTGGTGAACGAGCGTCCCAACAAAGGAGCAACTCCCAAAAGCGGAAGCAGGCCGTCCGTCACCTTGAGAGCCGGCACGTGCTCGGGATCCCCGAGGCCGGTGACCGTCACCGAGTAACCCGTCGCGCTTATTCCCAGGTCATAGAGGCCGATGTCCTGGAACGTCCGGCTTTTCTCGCGAAAGATGAAGTAATCCGACGGGGACAAGGAGAAGTCACTGTGCCTGAAGCCGCGAGCCGAAAGCTGGACATAAACAAGCCGACCCGGATCCCGATACGGAAGTGGCTTCAATAGGACTCCGTCCACGAGGCTGAAAACGGCCGTAGTCGCGCCAATGCCGAGCGCCAGGGTCAGCACGGCGGTGATGCTGAATCCCGGATTGCGGCGCAACTGGCGCAGGCCATAACGTAGGTCCTGGACGAACGTTTCAATAATGTGCGAGCCTCCCACATCGCGGCATTCCTCTTTCACCTGGTCGAATCCTCCGAACTCGATCCGGGCGCGGCGGCGCGCTTCTTCCGGAGCCATGCTCCCGGCCACGAGATCGGCGATCCGACGTTCAAGGTGGAATCGAAGCTCAGCGTCGAGATGTTTCTCAGCGAGCTCTCTTCGGAAAAACCGTTGATACCAGCGCATGAACCAGCCCTCCTGCCTTGTGCCCAGTAGCGCTGCCCTTCAGGGCGGCATGCCGGGTTAAAGCCCGGCGCTACGTTAATCTGCGGTTCGAAGTATCAACCGAACCGCATCGGTTAGTTGCTCCCAACTCTTGACCTCGACCTCCAACTGCTTCCGGCCCCTGGGAGTGAGCGCGTAAAACTTCGCCTCCCGGCCTGTCTCCGTGGCCTTCCACTCCGCCTTCAGCCAGCCGCGATCCTCCAGGCGGTGAAGGGCGGGGTAGAGCGAGCCTTGCTGAAGTTGGAAGAAGTCTCGGGAGATCTGCTGGATCCGCTGGGCAAGGGCGTAGCCGTGAATCGGACCCAGCGCCACCACCTTGAGGATCAGCATGTCGAGGGTTCCCTTGAGGAACTCAACCTTTTCTTCAGCCATAAAGAACACCTAGAATATCTACAGATAAGGCTCGGGCGCTCGAATGTCAAGCGCATTTTCAAGACGGGAAACACCAGAACGATAAGGTGGCGGCCGGCGCTTCCGTCCCGCTATGGTTTCAAGCTGCCGCAGAGGTCGCAGGGACGAATTCGTCTTGGAACATCAAATTGGACGGGAGAAGGCTGGGTGTGGAGTTTTCATCCCGCGAACGCGAAGTCGCAGGATTTTCTTTCCATACCTGCGCGCGAGTTTGACCAGGCGGAAATTGACATCAGTTTTATCGCGTGCCTTCGGCCAAGGCCGTCGAGTCCGTCAGCCGACGGGCTCGCTCTTGCCCTTCAGGTTGAGCGCCACGGCCGCGCGGATGAGATCCCTCAAGCCCGCCTCATTGACCTTGTCGCCTTCGTGGATGTCGATGGCGCGCCTGACATTCCCCTCGAGGCTGGAATTGAATAGACCGGAAGGGTCATCGATCGCAGCGCCCCTGGCAAATGTCATCTTGACGGCGTTCTTGTACGTCTCTCCCGTGCAGACGATGCCGCCGTGGGACCAGACCGGAGTCCCCGGCGATTTCGGCTTAGCCCACTTCCACTCTTCGACGATCTCAGGGTCTGCCCCGTGGATGATGGCGCGCACTTTCGCCAGCGTCTTCCCGCGCCAGTCCCCAAGTTCCCTGATCTTCTCGTCGATTAACGCAGAGGCAGATTCCCCGGGCCTTTTGATGTACACCTCCAACTCTCACGCGTAGCGAGCATTACAAAATCAATGTGGCGACCTTTATTGTAGCGCCGGTGTCTCCGGTTACGATTTCGTCGACCATCAAGCCGGTGATCCCGCCTTGCGGGATCCACGAGCGCCATCAACGGCCACCGACGTCCCTATGTATCTGGTGGGCGCGCCACACCCGCACAAGACTGACGCGCAACGCTTGCTGGAACAACTTCTCTGTGATCGCCATCGCCTGGTGACCGATGCCGAAGTGCTGCAGGAAATCCTCCATCGCTACGTTGCCATCGACCGCCGGGAAGCCATCCAACCGGCGTTCGACGCCCTGCTCGGGGTTGTCGATGAGGTGCTGGACGTCAGCGCCGCCGCAGCCGAACGCGCCAAGATGATTGTCCTGGGGAATCAGCGGCTTTACGCCCGCGATGCCCTCCACCTCGCGATTATGGAACAGCACGGCATCAACCGCATCCTGAGCTTCGATTCCCACTTCGACGGCTACCCTGGCGTCGCGCGCCTCGCATAGCAGCCTCCCGCACGTGGCAGCGAGCGTGTACGGTTTGGTGCGGCCGCCCGTTCAATCGGTGCTTCGCCCGCCGGTCCGCTGGGTGACATACGGCAGCGCGAACAATTACTGACCGGTGAACAGTTGCAAGGCGAGCGGGAGCTCCGCCAAGAGGCCCACCCAGACGTTATATTTCTTCAGTGCCACGGCGACGAAGTTGACGATGACGCCCACCGTAAAGGCAATGGACAGCCAGCGGTGGGTCTGCTGAACCCATTTGCTCCAGTTCAATGGGATCTCCTCTGAAGACGAGCCCGAAGCGGCTGTAGCGGCGGTCTATGACTGCCGTCTTTGGGGCGCTCATAAAGCGCCGCTACAAAACGCAAACATCACTATAACTTGTAATCCTCAGTGGGAGCCCGGTTGGGCGGTTCAATACCGAACTGCCTGGCGCCGGGATATCCGGTGTCGTCTCTCCATAGCGCAGCCGAATCGGCGGCATAGCGGCTATAGCAAGGTTCAATGCTTGAGGTTCAAGGCTTGAGATAGTCGGGAGCCTGTTCGTGGCGAAAAATCACGAGGCCATCCAGCACGTTGTCCCACCGTGCTGTTGTGAAGCTCGTGCCCAGCGGCCGAGCTGAGATCGATCCGATCTTTCGAAGCTGGCTCCGGGAAAGATAAACAGTATCGGAGTCTCGCCCCGCAAACGACTGCGATTCGAGTGAGGTTGGGGGCGCAGGGCTTAGCTGCCGAACGGGCTGGCCGACGAATGCGTAGCTGCCGGAATACGCGGAGAACCCAAGAGCGAAGGCGCGACTCTTAAAGTCCCGGTGGATGTAATAGCCAAACGGGACCCTGCTCTCGAATCCCGCGACGGCGGTTAACTCTTTGGCCGCGTGTACCGTCGCCGCCCAAACGATCACCTTGCTGTGGGGCGGCAGTTGCGAGAGCATCCAGCGGAAATTCTGGTACATCGATCGATCCCGCTTATTCATCCACAAAGTTTTCTCGTCCATCCCTGCCGGTACGTCCTGGAAATCGCGCTCGAAATATCTCTTCAGGCTGGCGATCATGGCCGCGTCATAGTCGCGCCAGGGAGCATCAGTGGTATTCGTTTGGGATAACCGAGCCTGGATGCTGTCCAGACAACCCAGAATCAGAGCCTTGTCGTGCGGCCCGTACGGGGCCTCGGGAGTGTATTGCCAAAGCATGTACCTCTGCAGTATCGCAAGGCAGCGAGCTTTTTGGTCGCCCGGAAGATACGCCACCATATGGGAGGGCATTTCTTTCTGCGCCCAGGTTCCCCGCCCAAGCTGATCATCAAGGCCGCCAAGAAACAGGCTGCCGCTTCTCACTCTTTGGCGCAGAAACGGAATGAGCGGTTGCACTTCCTTGTTGGCCCAGAGGCCACCGATGGCAGCCGCAATCATGGAATCGGTCACGGCGTGACCGGATTTCAATTGCTTCTGAATGTTCAGGTAGTCGTATATGCCGCTCTCAATGAACAGCGCGTTGTAATGGCACTGATCGATCAGTCGGCGGACCAGTTCGACTTTGAATTCAAGCGTCTTTCCAAAACCGTGCATCGGCGATTCGCCAATCAGGGCAATGCTCTTTCCGCACATCTGGCGCACGATGGGGCCGGCGTTCGCAATCTTCGTTGCCAGGCTCGCCGCCTCGATTCGCCCGGCCAGGAGGAGAACTCCGGCGCAGACGAACAAGGGAAGCACCAAAGCCAACCTACCGCGCCTTGTGCCAATGAACAAACCGAACCTCTGGGCCGGGCTCACCGGCTCTACCTTTGAACCGGGATCTCCATTATCAATCTCCGGCCCGGCCGCCAAGATACACATGACCGCCGCCAAGCGCAACTGAAAGTGCTGTGGCTTGACAATCCTGCCTTTGACGCTTAATGTGTTTCTGTCGAATTAATTCTCAATTTTCTGGCGGTTGTGAGCAAAGGGAGAGGTATATTTGTGCGCCCGCCATTGGAAATGACTGAAGCGGGGACGAGCTTCCCGTACCACTTTAGTGCTATTCCCACCATCCTTTCGGGCGATTGTCAATATTCAGGATTGGGATCAGGATATTAAATGAATTCTTTTAACTTGTACCATGAAGGTGTGTCCCCTTTGGAAGTGGTTCTGATCTCTGACATGGAAGGAAGGCCTGGCCCTCCTCAGGTGCGATAATTATGAAACGGTCCATTAAGGCAGTAGCCTCCACACTCGCAATTGCTTTCCTACTCTACGCTGCTGTTCATACACGGGGCTCTGTGTCGCAGGTGCCGAGCGGCGCGTGGGGCTCGAGCGTCAATATGGCGGAGGCGCGGGCGGGCGCATCTTCCGTTTTGCTGCCCGATGGCCGGATTCTGGTGACGGGGGGTGGCGGCGCTTATGGCCCCCTGGCCACGGCAGAACTGTTTGGGGCGGGCGGATCATTTTCCTCCGCGCCCTCCATGACCTTTGCGCGCACCAACCATGTGGCCGTTGTCCTCCAGGATGGGCGCGTGCTGGTAGCGGGCGGGACAGGGGCAGAGGGCCGAGCGACGGATTCCGCGGAGATTTATGACCCGGCGAGCAACGCCTGGACCTCCGCCGGGCCATTGATGGTTCCACGCTCAGGACACTCGGCTACCTTGTTGGCCGATGGCCGGGTGCTGATCGCCGGCGGTGAAAACTCCGGCGGAGTGACGAACACCTTTGAAATTTTCAACCCGGTCTCAAATACTTTCTCCCTGGGAACCGGGGTCCTCTCCTCGCCCCGGAAATCTCATGCTTCAGCCGTGCTTCAGGACGGCCGGGTGCTGATGGTTGGCGGGACCGACGGCACCAACACGCTGGCTTCATCCGATATTTATGACCCCGCGACAGATACGATCGGCGCCGGGCCCTTGCTCTCCACCCCGCGACAAGGACTTTCGGCGACCACCGAGCTCGATGGCAGCGTTTTGGTAGCAGGCGGCAACAATGGCGTGAAGGACCTGGCCACGGCGGAAATCTTTGACCCGACGGCCGGCGCGTTTTTGCCAGCGCCCTCCCGCCTGGCTACGCCGCGCAGCGGCCATCTCGCTTTTCTGCTTCCTCACAACAATTCCATATTAATAGTTGGCGGAACTTCCGGCGGAACTGCGCGATCGTCCACGGAGATTTACTACCCCTGGACGGGCGCCTTTAATTCCAGCGGGGCGCTGGCATCAGCCCGCACAAACGCCTCGGGCGCTCCGCTTGGCCAGGATGGATTGCTCCTGCTCGCTGGAGGCGCGAACGCTTCCGGAACTCCCCTTTCCAGCGCGGAACTCTATGGCTTTGCCACCGTCAAGACCGATAAATCCGATTACGCTCCACACGAAACGGTCACCATCTCGGGTTCAGGTTGGGAAGCGGGCGAGGTGGTCACCCTGATGCTCCACGAAGTCCCAACCCTTGATGGCGACCGCAAATTGAGAGCCGCTGCCGACGCAGGGGGAAACATTCTGACCACCCAGTTCTCTCCCAACGCCCACGACGACGGCGTCCGATTTTATTTGACGGCCACGGGATCGAGTTCGCAGGCGCAGAGCACCTTCACGGACAAAATTGCAACCACCACCACGGTAACATCAAGCGTCAATCCGTCGGCCATCGGACAGGCAGTTACCTTCACCGCCACCGTTACGCGCAACACCAGCGGCGTCGGAACGCCGAGCCGGACCGTGCAGTTTGTAATAGACGGAGTTAATTTTGGATTGCCAGTGAGTTTAAGTCCGTGCGCCAGCCAGAGCGCCTGCGCCACCCTCACAGTTTCTACTTTGACTGCGGGCACGCATACCGTGGAGGCCGACTACAGCAGTGACGTCAACTTCCTTTCGAGCTCGGGTACGTTGCCGGGCGGACAGACGGTATCGCAGGCATCGTCTACCACTACGCTGGCTTCCTCATTGAACCCCTCGTTATTCGGGCAGCCCGTGACTTTCACCGCCACGGTGGGCGTTGTGGCGCCCGCCTCCGGCACGCCCACCGGCACGGTAATCTTTAAGGATGGTGGGGCGGCGCTGGCCACGGTGGCCTTGAACGGAGCGGGCGTGGCAACGTTGAGCACGTCGTCTTTGGCCGTCGGCGCGCATTCCATCTCGGCCGTCTACAATGGAAGCACCAGTCTCTCGGGAAGCACCTCATCAACATTGACGCAGACGGTGAACCTGGGTTCCACCTCGACGGCGCTGGTCTCCGCCCCCAATCCTTCCACGTCGGGGCAGCCCGTAACATTTACGGCCACCGTGAGTATTATTTCTCCGGCTACCGGAACGCCGACGGGCTCAGTAACATTTACAGATGGCAAAACCACTTTGGGCTCCGGCGCGCTGAACGCCCTGGGTGTGGCCACGTTTAGCATTTCGAGTTTAAGCGTCGGCGCACATTCCATCACAGCGTCCTACAGTGGAAACGCGAGCCTTTCCGCCAGCAATTCATCGGCACTGACGCAGACGGTGAGCGCGGGCTCGAGCAGTACGGCCCTGGTCTCCTCGCAGAACCCAACGGCGGTCGGCCAGCCGGTAACATTCACGGCCACGGTGAGTGTGGTGGCCCCGGCAACCGGGACGGTAGCCGGCACAGTAACGTTTAAAGATGGGTTAACCACTCTTGGTACGGGCACACTGAGCGGCGGAGGGTGGACAACTTTCAGCACCTCGGCGCTGTCGCTCGGTTCGCACTCCATCACCGCAATATACAGCGGGGATACCGATCTGACGGGCAGCACTTCGGCGGCTTTTTCGCAAACTGTTAATCAGGGCATGACGAGCACGGTGGTGGCCTCATCCATCAACCCCTCCGTGGTCGGCCAGCCCGTAACCTTCACAGGGACAGTGAGCGTTGTCTCGCCTGCCACTGGGACGCCCACGGGCACGATGACTTTCAAGGATGGGACGACAACGCTGGGCACGGGCACCATTAACGGCTTGGGCTATGCAACCTACAGCACCTCCGCGCTGACGCTGGCGACGCACTCCATTACGGTGGTATACAGCGGAGACAGCAATTTCGCCCCCAGCACTTCCGCCGCACTCACACAATCTGTGATCGCGGCCAAACCCACGACGACGCTGGTAACGTCTTCGGTGAATCCGTCCCTCTCTGGTCAGCCGGTTACTTTTACGGCTACGGTGAGCGTGGTGTCCCCTAATACGGGGACGCCCACGGGCACGGTAACTTTCAAGGATGGGGCAGCAACCTTGGGCAGTGGCACGGTGAATTCTTCCGGTTTTGCCACGCTGAGCACCTCCGGCTTATCGGTTGGTTTGCATGCAATTAGCGCAACTTACGGAGGCGATAGTTTCTTTACCGCCAGCACTTCACCCGCTCTGGCCCAGACCGTAAACCAGGGCGCAACATCGACCGTGCTCGCATCTTCGGTTAATCCCTCCGTGGTTGGCCAGCCAGTGACTTTTACGGCAACCGTGGGGGTAACGGCTCCAGCCACAGGGATGGCGGCCGGGACCGTGACTTTTAAGGATGGCAGTGCAACCCTGGGCACGGGTACATTGAATGCGCTCGGTTACACTACTTTAAGCACCTCCGCGCTGGCCCTGGGCGCCCACTCAATCACCGCTGTTTACAGCGGGAACACGAGTCTGAGCTCAAGTGCATCGGCTGCGCTGCTCCAGAACATCAACAAAGGCGCGACCAGCACGGTAGCTTCGTCTTCGGCAAATCCCTCGGTGGTGGGCCAGACGGTTACTTTTACCGGAACCGTGAGTGTGGTCTCCCCGGCCACGGGCACACCCACCGGAACCGTGACCTTTATGGACGGCGCGACGACGCTCGGCATGGGCGCAATCAACGCCTCCGGGTATGCGACCATCAGCACATCCGCATTAACCTTGGGGACGCACCCGATTACGGTGGTATACAGCGGCGACACCAACTTCAACGCCAGCACATCCACAGCTTTTTCACAAAATGTGAGCGCCGCCAAACCGACCACTACCGCGCTGGTATCCTCCGCCAATCCATCCGTCTACGGCCAACCGATAACTTTCACGGCTACGGTGAGCGTGGTCGCTCCGAATTTCGGAACGCCCACCGGCACGGTAGCATTCTTTGATGGGCCTGTGATCCTGGGAAAAGGAACACTGAATACTTCCGGCTACGCAACCTTCAACACTTCGGGCTTGTCTGTGGCCACTCACTCGATCACAGCGGTGTACAGTGGGGACACCTTCTTTACCGGCAGCACATCGCCGGTGTACTCGCAGGTGGTAAATAAGGCGTCGGTCTCGACCACGCTGACCTCTTCCTTGAATCCATCGTTGTCGGGGCAGTCGGTCACGTTTACGGCGCAGGTGAGCGTGCTGGCGCCGGGCTCGGGCACTCCTTTGGCGGCAGTCATATTCAAGGACGGAGCGGTGACGCTGGCTACCAGCACACCGAACAGCAAGGGCTTCACAACCCTGACCACTTCGGCGTTGGCGGTGGGCACGCACTCCATCACGGCCACCTATGTGGGCGGGGTCAATTTTCTTCCGGGGACGCCAGCGGCCATCTCGCAGGTGGTGAATACGGCCCCGACAACCACAACGGTGAGTTCG
>DASYZE010000040.1:0-161153 GCA_035946625.1 Terriglobia bacterium
CTTCACTGTACCTTGTTCCTTCATACTGATAGACATCCTTTATTTGATTGATTTGGCAATTTGTGGGAACGGCTGCGGCGGGACTAACCCGACGATCCGCTGTAAAACCGCGGGTCACACAGGTTGCAGAGCAACTTCATCGAAACGCCCTTAAAACTGTTGCGATTCACGTCGGTGTTACATACAACAAACTGCAGGACCATGCTACCACCTTTCCTGGGCTTAATGCAACAAAAAAAACGCCCCGGAGCGCGGGCGTCCCACCCGCAATTGGATAACATAAAGCGGAAAGAAAAGGCGGTCGGATTTAGGGCTTGGCCTAAAATACGTCATGGTGGCGATGATCGCGCGGAATAAACGCGGACCTCAGAGCCGGGAGTCCACTCGTAAGGGCTGAGTCATCTCCACGACCTGCAACGATGCACCGCCCCCGACGGGTTGAAGGGTAAGCGAACCATGGATGATGCTCAATATCTTAAGAGTCCATTCAAGCTCGTGCTTCTGCCCGGTATGGATGGGACGGGCAAACTGTTCTCAGAGTTTGTCGCAGAGCTTCCTGACACGTTCAAGGCCGTGGCAGTAAGGTATCCTACAGAGCGATATCTTCCATACCGTGATTTGGAAAACCTGGTGCGGACAGCCTGTCCGGTCGCTGAGCCGTTCATGCTCATAGCAGAATCCTTTTCCACGCCGCTCGCGCTCAAGTACGCGGCGACTAATCCAAAGAACCTTCAGGGATTGGTTCTGTGTGCCGGGTTCGCCGCAAGCCCTGCGCGAGGATGGCGGCGTTTCCTCGCTTCGTTGCTCGCGCCATACGTCTTCTATGTCCCGATGCCAAACTTCCTAATGAATCGCTGGCTTGTTGGACCGGATGCGGCGCCTTCACTTTTGGCGGCAGTGCGGACTGCGATCTCCGCTGTACGGCCGAGCGTGCTGGCCGCCCGGCTCCGGGCCGTGCTCACATGTGGCGTACGCGCAGAGGCGGGCCTAATCTCGGCGCCCATCTTGTACACCCGTGGGAAGCAGGATTGTCTCGTCGGTGTTTGGTGTCTCGAAGAACTTCGGCGGATCAGACCGCAGATGGCTGTGGTTGCAATGGTGGGACCTCATCTCATCCTCCAGCGTGAACCCCGCAGAGTTGCTGAGGTTGTCGTGAGGTTCATTCAATCAATCGGGCTCCCGCCAAACAGCCTTGTCTTATGACCAGCATGCGATGTTGGGGGGAAAAAAAGATTTGAGATAAGCGACGGGCCGGAGCTATACCTAAATTCCTTTCAGCCTCGCGCACATGTTGCAGGAAGTGCCGCCGGCGGCGGGGACGTAGCACTTCAACGTGTAGTCCATCACCATGCGGTCGGCATTGTAAGCGCTTTGCGCCACGGTCAGCACCGGCTTCAGAAAAACAAATGTTCCCTTTGTCTCTGCGCTGGCGTAAGATGGGCGGCACCCTCTGATTATTAACGGGGGCGTGAACTGCGGCGCGGCTCGCCTGGCGGGCCGGGCTCGAGTTGGAATGGCCGGGACCGATGCCGAAGAGCGAGGGGCGGGGAGCGATTGCGGAAACCAGCGGGTCACGCGGCGCAAAACCGCCGTCAGGCCAGGACAATCGGAATGCAGTCACCACCGTGCGCAGCGTGGAATTTATCCGGCGCATGCGGGGGGCGTCGCAACCGCAATTATTGCGCGGACATGACGGCGACTACTACATTGTCAAGTTCCAGAACAATCCCCAGCACGTGCGCGTGCTGAGCAACGAAATGCTGGCCGCCCGGCTTGCCCTGCTGATCGGACTGCCGGTGCCCAGGCCCGCGATCGTAGAGGTCCCGCCCGACCTTATTGAAGGCAATCCGCAGCTCGCCATGGAGATGGGCGTGCGCCGCGAGCCCTGCGCACCCGGCCTGCACTTTGGGTCGAGCTTTCCGGGCGTTCCCGGCGAAACGTTGGTGGTGGAGTTTCTGCCCGACCGCCTGCTGGAGAAGGTCCACAACTTCACCTCCGCGTTTTTGGGCGCGTTTGTGTTCGACAAGTGGACGTGCAACTGCGACGGGCGCCAGATGATCTTTACCCGGGCGGCCGCTGAAGACCGCTCCGTCTATTCCGCCTGGCTGATTGACCAGGGCTTTTGTTTTAACGACGGGGAATGGAATTTCCCCGACAGCCCCATCCGCAGCATTTACCCGCGGCGCATTGTGTATGAAAAAGTCCGCAGCCTCAAATCGTTTGACCCTTTCCTATCGGCGGTGGAGAATTTGAAGGAGGATGAAATCCTGGAGTGTCTCGCCGGGATTCCTCTCGAATGGTGCGGCGGGGAAACCGAGCAGCTCGGGCGGCTGGCGCAAAAACTTTTCCAGCGCCGATTGCAATTAAGGCAGGCGATTATCGATGCGAAGAATTGTTCGCTGAGGCCGTTTCCCAATTGGAAGTGAAAAGCGAGGCAGGCGACCAACGACGATGGCGGACGGCTCCCCATTGAAGAAGTGCTCGATATTTTTAGTGCGTTATGTTCCAGACTTGGTGCGGAATGAGTCCGTGAACATCGGCCTGCTTTTGCACAGTCGGCAGGAACAGTATCTGGGATGCCTGTTTACGGATGACTGGCGGCGGGTGAAACGATTTCATCCCCGCGCCGACCTGGAACTTTTGCGCGAGCTTCAGCCGGAGTTTGAAAAGCAGATCGAGGAGCACGAGAGCGACCTCGAAAATTATCTCCAGGGCATCCAAAGCTCATTTTCAAATCTGATTCAATTGGCTGAACCACGCACTTGCCTGCTCGCCGAGCCTCAAAATGAAATTCAATCCTTGTTCGCCCGTTACGTCGGGGCGCGCGCTGCCGGCCCACTGCCTGGGGACACGCGATTGCGAGTGAAACAGAGGCTTACCGCCGCGCTGTCCGAGGCCGGGGTTTGGGAAAGGCTGGAAAAACGCATTCCCGCTGCGCCCTGGACGCACTCCGGTGACCCATTTACTTTTGATTACGGCTACAAACCACTTCGGGTGGAAGGCAAGCCCAACGGCCACGTTTCCTTTATCCATGCCCTCTCGTTGAAGCGCGATGCCGAGCTGGCCAAAGTTTTGGTTTATTCGCTGGAGCGGGTCCGCCGCAAGGAAGGCGCTCAACTGACGGCAGTGGTGGAAGCCCCGGCCGCAGCGGGCGATAAGGTCGCCGGCCTTTCACAACGAATACTAACCGAGGGTGATATCAAGCTGTGGCCCGTCGCGCGCGCAGCCGAGTTGGCACAAATCGTGCGCCATGAATTGATGATGTGAAAAGCATACCCCTCCAAGTCGAATGCTACGCGGGATTCAAGGCGGATGAGCGCCCTTTGCGGTTCTCGATAGCGGGACGCAAGACGCAGGCTTACCAGGTGATTGAGATTGCAGATCAGTGGTACGGGGAAGGCTATCAATGTTTCAAGGTCCGCGCCGATGATGGGAATGTTTACATCCTTCGCCACAGCCGGACGGATGATGGATGGACGCTTGATTCGTTTCGGCGGGGAGAGGCAAAGTCAAAAGGAATAAGTTAAAAACTCCCGCGAGAGATATTTCGTTCTCATCCCACTCCGGACAATGGACGCCGGACTTCTTCACATCACTTCCTCATTCCAATTTTCCAAATACTCTTTCAGCCGCCCCATAAATTGGTTGGCCAGCGCGCCGTCGATAATCCGGTGGTCGAAAGACAGGGAGAGGTAAACCATGGGCCGGATGGCGATGGCATCGTGGCGGACCACCGCGCGCTTCTCAATCCCCCCTACTCCGAGAATCGCCACCTGCGGTTGATTGATGATCGGGATGCCGAAAAGGCTTCCAAACGAGCCCGGATTGGTGATGGTGAAAGTACCGCCCTGCACGTCGTCCACGCTTAGTTTTTTCGACCGGGCGCGCTCGGCAAGGTCCTGGAGAGCGCGGGCAATGCCGAGAAAGTTTTTCTCCTCGGCGCGCTTCATGACCGGAACGATCAGACCGGTGTCGATGGTGACGGCAACCCCGATATTGAAGTCGCGCTTGTAGACGATGTTGGTGCCTTCCACGGACGAGTTGAAGAGAGGAAACTCTTTGAGAGTTTCCACGGCGGCGCGCACAAAGAACGGAGTGTAGGTTAGCTTCAGCCCGTTGCGCTTTTCGAATTCAGCGCCCTGCCCGACGCGCAGCTCGGAAATCTTCGTCATCTCAACCTCAAACACCGCGGCCACGTGGGCGGAAGTCTTGCGGCTGGCCAGCATGTGCTCGGCAATCTGCCGGCGCATGGGCGTCATGGGCACGACCTCGGTGGGGCCGGTGAAAACCATGCGCGGAGCTATTGGCGCTCGTGAGCCTGAGGTGGTCCTGGATGCTCCTGCGCCACCTGATCCCACGGGCGATTGAGACACGTAGGCCAGAATATCTTTCTTGCTGATGCGCCCGCCGAGACCCGTGCCGGCCACCCGCGCCAGGTCCACGTTACTTTCGCGCGCGATGCGGCGCACCAGCGGCGAAGACCGGATTTTTTCCGCCTCTTGATGAACGGGGGGAGCGGAACCGCTTTCGCGAGGCTCCGCCATCTGAGGTGCGACCTCTTTCGGCGCGGGTGACGGTGCTGCGGCAGCGGGCACGAATTTCGGCGCGGGCGCCTTTTCTTTTTCGGCCGCGGGAGCCGCCGTAGCGCTCTCGCCATCAAGCTCCGCCACCACGGTATTCACTTCCACGGTTTCATTTTCTTTCACCAGGATCCTGGTGAGAACGCCGGCAGCGGGTGAGGGAATTTCCGCATCCACTTTGTCCGTGGAGATTTCGAAGAGAGGCTCATCGCGCTCCACGCGCTCGCCCACCTTCTTCAACCACTTCACCACCGTTCCTTCCGCAATGCTTTCCCCCATCTGGGGCATGATGACGTTAGTGGGCATCGTTACCTCATCGTGTCAGTTAAAAATTGTCCGTGCTCCGGAGTCAGTTGAATGGTACACCTCGGAACTGCCAGCGCGAATGCTTTCATTGGCAAAATCAGCCAATGAGCCGATTACTCAATCCGTCAATACGCCACCAACTTTCTCGCGGCCTCCGCAACCTTCTTCGCATTGGGCAAGAAATAGTCTTCCAGCGGCGGCGCAAAGGGTACGGGGGTATCCGGCGCAGTGACGCGGACGATGGGGCCGTCCAAGTCCTCGAAAGCTTTTTCGCCAATCAGCGCTGCCAGCTCGCCGGCCATGCCTCCGGTGCGGGTGTCCTCGTGCAGCAGGATGACCTTGTTGCATTTGTGGACGCTGCGCAGCACGGTTTCCTCATCGTAGGGCAGCAGCGAGCGGAGGTCAACAACCTCCAGCGAAATTCCTTCCCTCTCCAATTCCTTGGCGGCATCGAGAGCGGCCCACACCATGGCGCCATAAGTGATTACGGAAATGTCCGTCCCTTCGCGCCGAACCGCCGCCTTGCCGATGGGCACCACGTAATCTTCTTCCGGAATTTCCTCCTTGATGCGGCGGTAAAGAAACTTGTGCTCGAAGAAAATCACCGGATTGTCATCGCGAATGGCGGATTTGATCAAGCCTTTCGCATCATAGGCCGTGGCAGGGGCCACCACCTTCAGGCCCGGAGTGTGGACAAACCACATTTCATTCGATTGTGAATGGTAGGGGCCGCCGTGGGTTCCGGCTCCACAGGGGCCGCGGACCACCAGCGGGACCTTCGCGCCCCAGCGGTAGTGAATCTTCGCCGCCATGTTCACGACCTGGTCAAAGCCGCAGGAGATGAAATCCATAAACTGCATTTCCGCAACAGGGCGCATCCCCATCAGAGCCGCGCCCACGGCGGCGCCCACGATGGCGGACTCGGAGATGGGCGTGTCAATTACGCGCGCCTCGCCGAATTTTTCCAGCATCCCCGCCGTCACCTTGAACGCGCCGCCGTAAACGCCGATGTCTTCGCCCAGAAGGAAGACGGAAGAGTCGCGCTCCATTTCTTCCCAGATTCCCTGGCGGATGGCGTCGAGATAGGTTAGCGTGGGCATAGTCAAGACCTCACTTCGATTCTGCGGCCTGTCCTTTGTCCTTAGTCATTTGTCACTCCCACCTGACCGTCAACTACAAATTCACGGCCACGGACTATGGACGTTTTTCCTGCCACCAACATTCGCCTTCGCAATAAACTCCTTGAAGAGCGTCCGCGCCTTTGGGCATGGGCTTTGATTCAGCGAAGGCCACGGCATCATCAATCTCTTTGTGAATTGCGCTTTCGATCTCTTGCATACGCTTCGGCGTCAGCAGCCTTTTCGACCTCATATACTTTTCGAGCAGCAGGACCGGATCGCGCTTCGCCCCGGCCTGCAACAGGCTTGGGGGGACATATTCGGCCGCGTCGTGCGCGGAGTGGCCCGTCATGCGAATGGTCTTGCACTCGATAAAGCTTGGACCCTGGCCGGCGCGGGCTCGGTCAATGGCTTGGCGCACAGCGGAATAAACCGCCAGCACGTCATTCCCATCAACGGTGGTTCCGGGCATGGCGTAGCCTGCAGCTCGGAGGGAAAGGTCATTGACGGCAAATTGTTTTTCTGTGGGCGTCGAGTAGGCAAAGGCATTGTTGTTGCAGACGAAAATCACCGGGAGCGACATGACCGAGGCTAAGTTCATCGCTTCATGAACGTCGCCGCGGCTGGTGGTGCCCTCGCCAAAAGTCACCAGGACCACATTATTTTTGCCGCGCTGCTTGAACGTCAAAGCCACGCCACAGGCCACCGGGCAAGTGTCACCGAGGTGCGAGATGATGGGAATGACACCCCTCTCCATGCTGCCCAGGTGGAGAGTGTTTTCCCTGCCGCGGCTGGGCGCGTCGGCCCGCGCCATCCAATTCATGAAAATTTCCCGCAACGAAAACCCGCGAATCAGGAAGGCGGAAAAATCGCGATGGTTGGGCAGCATCACGTCGCCGGCTCGGAGTTGAATGGCGCAGCCCACGCCTACGGCTTCCTGCCCCCGTCCGGTATAGACCCCGCCGACAATCTTGCCCTGGCGGTAGAGCACCCGCTCGATGCGGTCCTCCGCCGCGCGCGTGAGCTTCAGGTAATAAAGCATGCGGTCGAGGGTGGCGGCGGAGGGCTGCCCAGGCGAGTGGAAGTCTACGGCAGTAGGCTTTCCACTGTCAGGCGAGTGAACTGGATTGACGATGAAACCTTCCAATACGATTCCGTGAGATTCTTTAGGTGGCGCACCGTCGGCAACATATCCGTCGGAACGCCCCTCAAGAATGGCAATTCCGGCGAGGCCTGCAACGAGAGCATCCAGCTCGTGTATCCCAGGATTTCCAACCAAATGGAGATCGAATAATGCCTTTAACCGTTCCGCCCGCTTCTGTAAATCCCCACCAATTAGATTGGAAGCAACGGGTTTCATTCCCAATTTTTTCCATGCTGATGTCGGAAATGACTCTACGACTAAGAATCCACTGGGCGGAACTTGGACGTTCATTTCCCGGACCAAAGAGCCTCCGAGTTTTGTCAACTCTTTGAAAAGGGCAATCGAAAACTGAGTAAATCGTTTGAAAGGTTGGGGCAAAACGTTGCCGACCGTTCCCGTCTTTCCCGGGGTACCAAGTATTTTCTCCGCGCGGCGACAAAATTTCAATTCGCTTGCCGGGTCTTTCCAACCTTGAGGTCCATCTATGAAGACTATCTTAACTTTATTTGTTTTGCAGAATTCCGCTATTGCTTTCGCGGCTTGTTGCGCGTCCAGAGGATCTTCAATCCCAAGGCTAGAAGGGGCTGGAAAGCTTGCGCGGGTTTGTCCTTGTCCATTCGGTTCGATGAAACAACAACCGAAATCTTTGAGTTTCCGAACGGCGGGATCTAGCGACAGGATATTGTCCATAAAGACAAAAACATCTTAGGCCCACACCGCCCTGGCCGCGTCCTCGGGCGGAGGTAAGGGACTTGCTTCCGCGAATTCAACGTCCTCGCGAATGAGTTCTTCCATGCGTTCCTCGAGCGTGGTCTTCTCTTTCGCCGTCATCAATTTCTTGGCCAAAAGATATTTCTCAAAGCGCGCGATGGGATCTTTCTTGCGCCATTTTTCGATTTCTTCTTTGGGCACGTAGCGGGCGTCGTCGTGCTCGGCATGGCCTTTCATGCGCATGGTCTTGGCCTCGACCAATACGGGACCATTGCCACCGCGAGCGCGCTCGGCGGCGGCCCGCGTGGCCTCATAAACTTTTAGTACGTCATTCCCATCCACAATGGTGGCGGAAATTCCGTAACCGGCGGCACGGGCGGCGATGTCCTTCGCGGCCATCTGTTTTCTTAAGGGCGTCGAGTAAGCCCATCCGTTATTTTCCGCGATGATCACGAGCGGAAGTTTGAACACGGCGGCGAAATTCAACCCTTCGTGGAACGGCCCGGTGCTGCACGCGCCGTCGCCCACGTAGGCGACGGCCACGCGATTCTCCTTGCGCATTTGGGAGGCAAGGGCGATGCCGGCGCTTACCGGCACAGTCTCGCCCAACATGCTGATGGGCGCGACGACGCCCTTGGAGAGGTCGCCGAAGTGGGTGTTGGCGTCGCGTCCGCCCGTGGGGCCGTCCTGGCGCGCCATGTATTGCAGGAACAGATCGCGCGGGCGAAACCCGCGCACCAGCATCGTGCCCACGTTGCGGATGACAGGGGAAATAAAATCCTGGGGCTCGAGCGCGTAGGCCGTGCCCACAGAGGTCGCTTCCTGCCCGAGGGACGAATAGACTCCGCCCACAACTTTGCCCTGGCGGTAGAGATGGGTGAGTTGTTCATCCACGCGGCGGTTCAGCCGCATGAAGTAGTAAAGTTCGTGGAATTGGGCGCGGGCGAGTTTGTCAGCCATATTGGGATGACGTTGACGGGTCAAGGCGATTTCTGGTGCCCGTTACCCTGGGCGGCGATGTAGGCATCAATGCGGCGGCCGAGCGCGGCCACAATGGCGTCCGTGCGCTTCTGTGACTCAGCGAGTTCGGCTACGGAAGCCTCGGTGCGCTTTTGGGACTCGGTGAGTTCCCCAATCATCGCCACTACACTGGTAATGGCTTTCATGGTCAGGGTTTGAGAGCCGGTGATCTCCGCAACCGTGCTGCTGATCCCTGCAACCTGGCCCGTTAGCGCCGCGATTTGCAGGTCGGTGCGATCCTGCCTCTGTTCCGCTTTTAGGAAGTCGTGGGCAAATTGCACCTGCTGGTCAAACAGCATCTTCATGCCGCGTTCCAGGTCTTCGATTGTCATGCGCCACCAGACTTCCGGTATTCTACATCTCCGCAGCGGTATTCACCATCGCTTGGGATGCCGGATTTTCAATCCGCTCAAAAGCGAAACTGCGGCGGAAATATTCGACCACGCGCTCGATCACTTCATCCAAGATGACGGGATGACCCAGACATTTTTCGAGCGAAGTCACGCCTTTGTCGCGCAGGCCGCAGGGGACAATGTGATCGAAATAGGTAAGATCGGTGGAAACGTTAAAAGCAAATCCGTGCGACGTGACCCAGTGCGAAACGTGCACGCCCATGGCCACCAGTTTTTCATCGCCCACCCAAACACCTGCGGCCCCGGCCTGCCGCCCGGCGCGAACACCAAAATCTAGGGCCACGCCGATGAAAACTTCTTCGAGCGAACGCATATACCACGAAAGGTCGCGCCGATGCTGGGTAAGATCGAGGATGGGATAGCCCACCAGTTGCCCGGGCCCATGATAAGTGATGTCTCCGCCGCGGTCGGTCTCGTAGACTTCGGCGCCGAGCTTGCGCAAGTGTTCTGGCGGGACCAGCAGGTGCTCGCGCTTGGCGTTGCGCCCCAGCGTGTAAACGTGGGGGTGTTCGAGAAGAAGCAGTGTGTCCGGAATTTCACCTGCTTTTCGCTGGGCCACACGCTGACATTGCAACTGTAGCGCCTCTTCGTAGGCCAGCAACCCGAATTGTTCGACGCTGCAAATCATGGTGGCGGATAATCAGAATTCATCTGTCGGCCCTCAGCAAACAGCAATTCAGTTTCACACTAGTCCCGGCTGCTGACGGCTGAAAACTGATTGCTGAAAGCTTCTTCAAATATGAATCGCCCAATCTTCCACCGCATGCGCGGCTTCGTGGACAGCCTCGGTTAAGGTTGGATGAGCGTGGATGGTGTGCGCCAGGTCCATGGCCGTGCCTTCCAGGTGCATGGCGGCCACGGCCTCGGCGATCATCTCCGTCACGCGCGGGCCGATCATGTGGACGCCCAGAATTTCACCATACTTCTCATCGCACACCATTTTCACCTCGCCCTCACGCACACCCAGGATGCCCGCCTTGCTGTTGGCGCTGAAAGGAAACTTGCCTACTTTGATTTTGTGCCCGGCCTCGCGCGCCTGCTTTTCAGTGAGGCCGACGCTGGCCACTTCCGGCTCGCAGTAAGTGCAGTTGGGAATCTGCTGGTAATTAATCGGCTCCACCGCCTTGCCCGCCGCGTGCGTGACGGCCACCACGCCTTCCATCTGGCCCACGTGGGCCAGCAGCGGGCTGTTGGCCACAATGTCGCCGATGGCGTAAACTCCGGGCTCTTCGGTGAGCATGAAGGGATTGGTCTTCACGAAACCGCGCTCCAGCTTTACTCGAGTTTTTTCAAGTCCCAGGTTTTGCGTATTGGGGGTGCGCCCCACCGCCACCAGAACCGTTTCCGCATCCAGCGTCTGCGCTTTGTTGTCTGAACCGGTGAACTCGACGGAAACTCCCTTTGCCGTTTTCGAGACTTTTTGGACTTTAGCCCCCAAGTGCATGGTGATGCCCTGCTTGCGAAAACTTTTTTCGAGCTCGACTGAAATTTCCTCGTCCTCGAGCGGCACGGCATGCGGCAACATTTCCAGCACCGTCACTTTGCAGCCGAATCGATGAAAGATGGACGCAAACTCCACCCCCACCGCCCCGGCGCCGATGACCACCATGGATTTGGGAATTTCTTTCAGGCTGAGAATTTCTATGTTGGTCAAAATTGTTTTCGGATCGGGCTCGAGCCCGGGAATCATTTTGGCTTCGGAGCCGGTGGCGAGAACAATATTTTTGGCTGCGATCTCACGCGTTTGGCCCTTCGGATCCTTCACCCTGACGCGGCCCGGGCCGGCAAGGCTGGCGTAGCCTTGAAAGGTTTCCACCTTGTTCTTCTTGAGCAGAAATTCCACGCCCTTGGCGTTCTTGGTCACAATCTTGTTCTTGCGTTCCTGCACCGTCGCCCAGTCGACGGAATATTCCTTGCAGGTGATGCCGAATTCTTTCGAGTTCTTGAAGTATTCATAAACCTCCGCATTCATCAGGAGCGCCTTGGTGGGGATGCAACCCACGTGCAGGCAGGTCCCGCCGAATTTGTTATCCTTCTCCACCAGAGCGGTTTTCAAACCAAGCTGGCCGGCGCGAATGCCCGCCACATATCCACCTGGACCGCTGCCAATGATTACAACATCGTATTGCGGCGAATCAGGCACTGAGTTACCTCCGTGAGCGGCGCGCACAAAGCTGTTTCTTCCTGTAAGCTCGAAACCGTAATCTTATATGATGAACAGCGGTGGAACAAGTGATATGTGGGAGCTTCACAATAGTCTCAGTTTCGCGTGATCGCGCAATCTTAATTCAATCCGATTGATATGAGGCCGGGTACATTCTGAATACGTTGGTCCTCTGTTACGAGGATGGCGGAAGGTTCAATCGCAGTGGCTACCACGATTGCGTCCGGAAGCTTTAGACGATGTTGCTGCCGGATTTTCACAATTCGATCAATTAACGACTTTGGGGCCCGATCGATACCAACAACCTCAACACGCGCGAGGAAACGGTCGAAGTATTATTTGTCAGAGGTGGCAAGGTTCGGAAAAGCCGGAAATTCGATTTGACTGAGGATTGAGATGCCTACCCACTCTGCAACCTTCAAGCGATCCAATAATGGGCTGCCCCCCCCCGCAAGAGCCCTATAATAGCCTTGGTGTCGAGCAGGTACCGCTCACCACTCATCACGTAAATTCCTCTGAGTCTCTACGGCGTCACCCTGCCACAACAATTTCCCGACAAAGTCAGCGAAATCGTATTTCGAACCGTTGGTTTGAAAGCTTGCAGATTCCAGAACCACGGTCAAGTCGACAGGCCCGGCGGGCAATTGTGTAGAAAGGTCTAGGCGTAAGTGCCCATCGGGATCAATCTCACCTTTCGTCTTCACGAATTGCATGGACAGCCAGCCTCCTATTGCCCCAGAGAATATCGCACTTAAGTGAAGAAGTCTAACATAGGCGCTAATTGCCCGCCTAGTTTACAAAGCGAGCCTGGGAGAAGTAAAATAGGGTTTCTGAAATAGAGCGCCTCCCAAGATTTGTCTGGAGATGAACGACGTGAATTTGCGATTGGAAGATTTCGCGCTTCAATCCATTGCCGACAAGGTGCTGGCAGGCGAGCGCCTGAGCTTTGAGGAAGGCGTGACGCTGTTTGAGTCGAGCGACCTGCTGGCCCTCGGCTACCTAGCCAACCTGGTCCGGGAGAAACTACACGGAAAGCGGACTTATTTTAATGTCAATCGGCACATCAATCCCACCAATGTCTGCGTGGCCAGTTGCAAGCTCTGTGCCTTCGGACGCAAGCCCGATTCGCCCGGGGCGTACACCATGGCCCTGGAAGAAGCTTTCCAGGTTGCAGGAAAGGGCTGGACGGAAGCGATCACTGAATTCCATATTGTGGGCGGGCTGCACGGCGAATTGCCGTTTGATTATTACCTGGATTTGCTTCGCGGCCTGAGGGACCGCTTTCCCACCGTACACCTGAAAGCTTTCACGGCAGTGGAAATCGGTTACTACGCGCACATCACCCGGCTTCCCATCCGTGAAATCCTGACGCGGCTGAAGGACGCGGGCTTGGGATCATTGCCGGGTGGCGGCGCGGAAATTTTTGCCCCCAAGATTCGCCGTGTGATCTGCGATCACAAAATCGGCGCCCACACCTGGCTGAAGGTGCACCGCCTGGCGCACGAACTGGGGATGCACTCCAACGCCACCATGCTTTACGGGCATATCGAGTCGTCTGAAGATCGTGTGGACCATTTGTTACAATTGCGCAAGCTTCAGGACGAAACGCGCGGATTTCAAACCTATATTCCTCTGGCCTTTCATCCCGCCCATACTGAGCTGGGCAAGCTGGTGCCCCACCAGGAAACGAGCGGCTTCTTGGATTTGAAAAACGTGGCGGTAGCCAGGCTGCTGCTGGACAATTTCCCGCACATCAAGGCCTATTGGATCATGATGTCGCCGCGCGTGGCGCAGGTGGCCCTGCGTTTTGGCGCCGACGATATCGACGGCACCGTGGTGGAAGAAAAAATTTACCATGACGCGGGCGCCACCACTCCCCAGACCATGACCCGTCAGGAAATCACCCGGCTGATTCGCGAGGCCGGCCAAGAGCCTTTCGAGCGCGACACGCTCTATCGCCCCGTCACCCGCACCGAAACCACCGCGACTGTTCAGGTTTAAGGCCAGCACTCCGTTGACCATTGTTTTTTACCTCCGACTGTTGACTTGAGAATCAGAAAATCAGATAATCAGATTATGAGAGTAAAACGAATCTCCGCTGGGAAAGCGTCACGGTCCTTCTCCGAAATCTTGAATAGGGTCAAATACCGCGGCGAGTCATTTGTGGTCGAGCGCAACCGCGAGCCCATTTGCCGGATTGACCCCGTGGTCCATCGAAAGCCCCTGACGACCGACGACTTTGCCGAATTTTGGAAAAGCCTTCCCCGGCCCGACGACAAGTTTGCCGACGACCTGGAAGAAATCCACAATATGTTCCGCGAATTACCGCGCTCCGCGTGGGAAAGGTAGCTTTCAATGGCAGGACTTCTTGTGGTGGATACAAGTGTCCTGGTGGCGAGTGAGCGCGGCGACCTGCCACTCGACACGTTGTCAAAGGTTCAATCGGGAGCTCGCCCAGCCATATCTTCGATTACTGTTTCGGAGTTATTCCACGGGTACCATCGCGTCCAACCAGAGTCGCGAAGGCTTTCCAGAGCGAGATTCATAGACGCACTGCTTTCTGAGATGGGAGTCCTGGTATTTGATCTCGAAGTCGCGCGGGAGCACGCTCGAATTTGGGCAAGTTTGGCCGAAAAGGGTGAGATGATCGGCCCCTATGACCTGATCATCGCGGCAACTGCGGTCGTGCACCGTGCGCCTCTCGCGACATTGAAATATAAGGAGTTTCAAAGGGTGAGAGGATTAGATGTGCGCGCCGTACGTCTGAGTCGAAAACCCTGATGGATGTAATTCTACCTGCCGGATCCAGCAAGCCCAATGAACATTGGCGAATCTGTCAAACTTCCTCAAAGCCATGAAAACTAACGCAAACATCATTAAACCGCTCATTGAAATGGCCCTCCCCACGACCATCATTGAGGCTCCGCGCCTGGCTCAGAGGCTGGGGGTTGATCTCTTCATCGCCAGCGAGACCTTTCAGCACACGGGCAGCTTCAAGTTTCGCGCCGCTTACAATGTGGCTTCGCGCGTCCCCAACGCGCTGATCATCACCGCATCTTCGGGCAACTTCGGGCAGGCGCTGGCCTACGCCTGCTCGCTGC
Source organism: Terriglobia bacterium (assembly GCA_035946625.1). Taxonomy (GTDB): domain Bacteria; phylum Acidobacteriota; class Terriglobia; order UBA7540; family UBA7540; genus DASYXZ01. The sequence goes on from DASYZE010000040.1 coordinate 14,558, forward strand.
TCGGGAAATCGTCTATTGTCGTGATGCCCACCACTTCGGCGGAGGTCAAAGTAAACGCGGTACGCGAATACGGCGGCCGGGTGGAGTTGGTTGATGTGCGAACCAAGAGCCGGGCTGAGCGGGTGAAAGAATTGGCGCGCGAGCATCCGGAAGCTTACTTGGCCAGCGCCTATGATGATCCCCTGGTGATTGAAGGGAACAGCAGCCTGGGCATGGAACTCGCCGCCCTTCGCCGTCCGCTGGATTGCGTCGTCGCGCCGGTAGGTGGCGGCGGATTGACTTCGGGAATCATCACCGGGGTTCGGCAATCAGTCCGTCCCGGCCAAACGATTCAAGTGGTGGGCGCCGAGCCCGCCTTGGCCAACGATGCGTCGCGGTCGCTCAAGGCCGGAAAGATTGTCCACAATGACGCCGAGCCTCAGACCATTGCGGACGGCGCCCGCACTCTCAGTTTGGGCGAGCACAACTGGCCGATTTTGCTCGACGGTATTGCCGGCATTGTTGAGGTTCCCGAAGACACCATTGCGAAAGCGGTGCGCCATCTTTTTTCACTTGCAAACTTGAAGGCGGAGCCCACCGGCGCGCTCAGCCTGGCTGCGGTGATAACCAGTCCAGAAAAGTTTCACGGCCAGTCGGTGTGTTGCGTGGTGAGCGGTGGCAATGTTGATCCAGCCGTATATCTAAGCCTTTTAACCGTCTAACGGGATGATGGAAAATTGAATCGGCTCGTCAATCCGAGCGAAGCGGGGAAACCATGTTAATGATTCCGGAACAGAGTGAGATTCCTCGCTGCGCTCGGAATGACATTTGGACGCATTTTCCATCCCCTTGCCAAGATATTTATTTCTTGGGAGTTAGACCGCACTCCCAGGATGGCGCAAGAAAGCAGCCTGAGTTTTGGAATTTTTGTGATAAAATGGTTTTGTTCGTTTGCAGGGGGCACAAATATTTCCTGGAGGATTGCTGCCCTCCAACTCGTAATAGATCGCCGTCAGCCCCGCAGCAATCGCGAGCGTCCCAAGGGGCTTTACCCCGGTTGACAAGGTTTATTGATAATGGCGTCCCAGTTTTTCATGACTGCATTAATTGTCCAGGCGAATCCGGTGGCTCGCTATTTCAATCACCTCTTTCACAAGGACCCATTTCAAGGCCTTTATCAGCCCAATGCTTTTGACCTTTCGATTTTGATTCCCTACTTCACCATCCTCATTATTCTTTCAGTTTTCGGAATCCACCGTTACCACCTGACGTATTTGTTCCGGAAGAACCGCCACAAGGCGCCGAAACCCAACCGATATTTTGACCAGCTTCCGCGCATCACCGTCCAACTTCCCATTTACAACGAGCGCTACGTGGTGGACCGGCTGCTCGAGGCCGTCACCCGCCTGGACTATCCGCGGGAATTGCTGGAAATCCAGCTTCTCGATGACTCCACCGATGAAACAAAAATGGTTGCTTCGCGGCTGGTGTCCGAGTACGCCAGCGCGGGACATCCGGTTTCCTATCTTCACCGCGACCACCGTGAAGGCTTCAAAGCCGGCGCGCTGGCGGAAGGATTGACGAAAGCGACCGGGGAATTCATCGCCATCTTCGACGCTGACTTCGTGCCACCGCCCCAGGTTCTGCGGCAGATGGTGCACTACTTCACCGATCCGAAGGTGGGCGTGGTGCAGGGCCGGTGGACCTGGATCAACCGCACTATGTCGAACCTGACGCAGGTGGAAGCCATCCTGCTGGACGGACATTTTGTGATCGAGCACGGCGGACGAAGCACTTCCGGCCGCTTCTTCAATTTCAACGGCACGGCGGGCATGTGGCGCCGCACCGCCATTGACGACGCGGGCGGCTGGCAGCACGACACATTGACCGAGGACACGGACTTGAGTTACCGCGCCCAATTACGCGGCTGGAAATTTATTTACGATCCCTCCATCGAGTGCCCCTCGGAGTTGCCAGTGGAGATGAACGCTTTCAAGACTCAGCAGGCGCGCTGGGCCAAGGGACTCACGCAGACCGCCAAGAAATTGCTGCCCATCATCTGGCGCAGCGACCAGCCTCTTTTCATCAAGGTGGAAGCTACGCTCCACCTGACAGCGAATTTCGCATATCCCCTGATGGTTGTGTTTTCCATCATTCTTCTGCCCGCCATGATTGTGCGCTTCTACCAAGGCTGGTTCCAGATGCTATATCTCGATTTGCCACTTTTCATCGCCTCCACCAACTCAGTCTCCACTTTTTATATCACCGGGCAACGCGTTCTCTACCCGCGCGAGTGGCGGAGCCGCGTGAAATATATTCCGTTCCTGATGTCGGTGGGCATCGGTCTTGCCATCACCAACGCCAAGGCGGTGATCGAAGGATTGCTGGGCATTCAGTCGTCCTTTGTCCGCACTCCGAAGTTCCGTGTGGAGGGGAAAAGCGACAACTGGGAGCGCAAGAAATATCATCGGCGCATCGGCTGGATTCCCGCCCTGGAGTTGTTGATGGCTGTCTACTTTCTTTTTACCGTCGTCTATTCTTTTGAAAGCGAGAATTACCTGACTTCGCCATTTCTCATGCTCTTCTTCGTCGGTTATTCCTACACCGGCACTATGTCCCTTTTCCAGACACCCCTGCGAAAACTTTGGCACGCGTTCCCTGGCATCCTCCGCGGGCGCGCGCGCGCCGTCTCCGTGGAAACATAATCCCGATTTATTATTGGAGTGGTGGGTTGAATGCGCGGTGCCAGATCTGCGTTCGCTCCGCCAAAAGTGCTGAGTCAATCTGGAACACCTCCCCTCAAGCGGGCGGAGTCACGCCCGACGGTCCCCGGCGCCAGGCTTTGGTTCCCTGCAAACGAACGCCGCCCAGCCAGCGGTCAATTCCATTCAGTCGAATGTGGTCTTCCTCGTTGTGCAACACCTTCCTGCCGCGCGGAGTGATTCTCACGTCCGTTTTGCTGAAAGGCTCTCCGTCCCTCATGATCTCGAGCAGCGGAACCGAAATTTCCACCAGACCTTGAATGTGCGAGTAGAACGCCAGATCGCCCATAAAGATCCGTTCTTCCTTCGTTTGATCGGCGCGGAAAATTTCGCTGACTTTTGAAACGCCGCCTTCAACAATCTCAAGAATCTGTCTCTCGCTCCGCGAGAGTCCGTTGGTCACCGAAGGAAATTGTTCGAGATGGCGCGCCATCGCCCCGCGGAGAAAGGGCAACGCCGCGGTGTCTTCCTCCATCAATTGGCACAACCCTGTGGGAGAGGGCGAACGGAATTGGTGCCACGCGCGCCGGGCCAAACTGAGTTCCGCCTCGGTGACGCGATGGCGGCCGGGATAGAGATCGGCGAGTTGGTCCGGCGCGAGCGGGCCAAGGTATTGGTCCGTCTGGAGCAAGCTCAGAGTGGTTTCGCCGTAGGATTGTCGCGAGAACCAATCCAGGATTTGCAGGAGCTGCAACTGGTCGCAAAGATCGTGCTCAAACCAAAGAACCACTTCATGATAGTTGGGGGAGTTGGCCAGGGTGCGGTCTCTTGCCCGCATCTGTTCCAAGATCTCGGCCTGCCCCTGGTTGCGGTAGCCGGTTAGGAATTTGGCGCGGACTGCGGTCAACTTTTCCAGCGGCAACCCCGCGGGCACCGGGCCTTCGTGCAACACATCGCGCCAATATAAGACTTCTCCGCCCCGGCCGGTGCTGCCAATTTGCACCGAATCGCCATTCGTAATGTGGAGAGTGCGGGGCACGTGAAGATGTAACCGGGAAGAGGGAGCAGGGCCCACGTGTTAATTGCCAGGTTTCGAGAATGTCCGCCCGAGTCGACTAGGCCGCCATAGCGGCCAGCAACCCGCGCATGTAGGCGAACGACTTCAGCATTCCGGTGAGCGGAGCGTCCTCATTGATCTCGTATTCAAGGTCCACGCTGCCGTGGTATCCGATTTTCTGTAATTGCTTGAAGATTCCGAGAATGGGCAGAACACCCTCGCCCACGTCGCATTGACTGTCTTTTTCGCTGGCCACCTTCAAATCTTTCATGTGCATGTCGAGCAGCCGGGCCCCCGCCTCGCCAATGCTTTCCACAATGTTGGCGCCCGTCCTCGAGGTGTGTCCGACGTCCATGCACAAGCCCACGCGCGGGTCCAAGTCCTTTACCGCCTCCAACACCGATTGTGGAGTGGGAAAGTTTTTGTCTTCCGGCCCGTGATTGTGGATGGCCGCTTTGATGTCATACTCCTTCACAAATTTTTCCAGCAACGTCAAGTTTTCGTGGACGGGGGCGCACACGATCATGGGCATGCCGCACGCCCTCGCGTAGTCAAAATATTTGCGCATTTCAGTCTCGTCGGCTTTCTCCAATCCAACGTTTCCACCGCTCATAATCTTCAGGCCCGCCCTCTCGAAATTCCTTCGGCCCTGGGCAAGCTCCTGGGGCGTGCTGCAATACGGCAGATGAAACTCCTTCACGCTCACATAGGGCGTTTGCAATTCCTTGATCATCTTGATGGCCAGCCCGCGTTGAAATTCGCGGAAAGAGTAACTGGCCACTCCCAACTTAAAGCCGGCGTACTCATTCTCAATCACGGCGCCCGCGCCCGCATCCACCGCGGCCAATGCGGTGAGGCCGGCCGCCGCCCCTCCCAGGAATCCCCGACGTGTCGTGACCAGGCTCATTGGCGTCCCCCTTAAAGTTTGTGATTTTTATTTCCATTCATTGAGCAGGGTTGTGCCGTGGTGACGACTCCCTCCCCGCGTTTGCTTCCTGATGAATTGGCTGTCCCGGAAGGTCGTCCAGCCCCGCCCTTAACCTTACCAGATGATTCTCCCAACCCCGCGCATATCATACCACCATGCCAACTGAATCTTAGTCGATCTCCTTCCGGCTTTCTTTGCGCCCGTTCTCGCGGTTTTGGAGTTGGCGCGCAGGGGAGGGTCCGGACTGCGCCCGCCGACAGGAAATAATTAGCGCCTAAGCCCGATCCAAGGCAGGCCGCGCGGGTGCAACCGGCGCCGGCGATTCTCGGCCATATGCACCGCGCGACCACTCGCCTCAAACATCTGGAAATCCAAGCATTGGTGCCGAAGAGAGGACTCGAACCTCCACTCCCTGACGGGAACTACACCCTGAATGTAGCGCGTCTGCCAATTCCGCCACTTCGGCAAGCTGGAACTAAATAAGTTCGCCACCGTCCTAACAGCGGCGAAATCAGTTGTCACGGCGATTTTTCATCTTGCCATCCACCGCATGTTCTGTCAAGGAGCGCGAAGGAGTGAAGCGGGTTATATTTGACTTCGCTGAAGGCGTGTGCTAACTATCGATGGCAAGGGATCTCTGGGATGAGTGGCGAAAATTTGCAATCCGCGTGGGAATTGTTGAAGGAAGCCTACCAGTACCAGGTGGGTGGCGAGTACGACATGGCCGTGGAGCTCTATAAGCGCTCCCTTGACCTTCACCCCACGGCGGAGGCTTACACTTTCCTCGGTTGGACATACCGTTTCCAGGGAAAGCTCGAAGAGGCTATCGCCGAATGCAAAAAGGCCATCCAAATTGATCCCGAATTCGGCAACCCCTACAACGATATCGGCGCTTACCTGATCGAAAAGGGTGAGTACGACGAAGCCCTGTCGTGGCTGGAGCGCGCCCTCCAGTCCAAACGCTATGAGTCCTATCATTATCCTCATTACAATCTGGGCCGCGCTTATATGGCCAAAGAGCTCTACGGTAAAGCGCGCCACCACTTCGAGCAAGCCCTCAAACTAAGCCCCGATTACACCCTGGCCAAAGAAGCATTGGAAAAAGTCCGGCGGAGACTTCAGTAGATTCTGTAAGGAAAAGTTTCGAACGTTGGCGGACGCGCCCATGAGTTCCGGGAATTAGCGGGAAGTATTCTCCCGCCTACATGCTCCCCGCCTGGGCGGGTAGAGGCGTGTTGCAATCTCGCCTGGACGACCGGCAAGGCCGCGCTGGGTTGTCATCCTGGGCGCAGCGGCTGGGTTGTCATCCTGGGCGCAGCGAAGGATCTATTTCATTTCACTTACAATAAACTCCGCGCACAACCCTTTTCATTTCCCAGACTGAAGGCTGAAAGCTGACGACGAATATATGCACCCCGTTTTTAGACGCGCCATTTGCCATGTGATAAGATGACTGCTCTCATGCCCATAGCCACCATGCAAGCCATCGTCAAACCGGAGGCGCAGCCGGGCGCCGAACTCCGTCAAGTCCCGGTGCCCGAGATCGGGTCGAAGGATGTCCTGGTGCGCGTGCAAGCGGCGTCCATTTGCGGGACTGACTTGCACATTTACCAGTGGGACCGCTGGTCGCAGCGGCGCATCAAGCCACCGCTGGTCTTTGGCCATGAATTTTGCGGCGGGGTGGAACGTGTAGGCGCTGAGGTGAAGGCCGTCCGCGAAGGCGATTTTGTTTCGGCGGAAATGCACTTGTCGTGCGGGCATTGTTACCAGTGCCGGACCGGGCAACCGCACATTTGCCTGAACGTCCGCATTATTGGAATCGACCTGGACGGCTGCTTCGCGGAATTCGTAAAAATTCCTGAAGCCAACATCTGGAAAATCGATCCGGCCATTCCCGTGGATTACGCCGCCGTGCTCGACCCGCTGGGCAACGCCGTACACACCGTGCTGGCGGGAAAAATCGCCGGCCTCAGCGTCGCCATCACGGGCTGCGGGCCGATTGGATTGTTTGCCATCGCCGTCGCCAAAGCTTGCGGCGCTGGACCGATTTTTGCCACCGAGCCGCACCCTTACCGGCAAAAGCTGGCGCAAAAAATGGGCGCGACCCTGGTGATCGATTCTTCCAAGACCGATCCCGCCGCGGAAGTGATTGGCCGGACCGGCGGCGTGGGCGCCGACGTGGTGCTCGAAATGTCCGGCAACCCCACGGCGGTGCGGCAGGCGTTCCAAATGCTGCGGCGCGGCGGGCGCATTTCCCTGCTCGGCATTCCCTCCAAACCGCTGGAACTTGATCTTGCCAACGACATCATCTTTAAAGGCGCCCTGGTGCAGGGCATCAACGGGCGCCGCGTGTTCGAAACCTGGTACCAAATGCAGGCGTTGCTCAAGTCCGGCGCCCTCAACATTTCGCCGCTCATCACCAATCGCATCGCCATGGCCGACTTCCATCAAGGAATGGACTTGTTGCTCTCGGGCGACGCGTCAAAGGTGCTGATGTATCCGAACGGAAAACCTAAATAAGAAATTATGAATGGTGAATTATGAATTATAAAAAAAGCACAAGGAATGTTTATGATCTTCATTCATAATTTATAATTCTAAATTCTTGAGCGACATGCCCAAAGCCCAACTACAGTATTTAACCGACGAACTCAACAAGCTGCGCGAGCAACACCTCTTCCAGAAGCTGCGTATTCTGGAGAGCGAGCAGCTTCCCACTTCGCGGATAGACGGGCACGAGGTGATCAACCTCTCCTCCAACAATTATCTGGGACTGACCACGCATCCCAAGTTGCGCCGGCGAGCACTCGAAGCAATTGAAGAATACGGCGTTGGGTCCGGGGCGGTGCGCACCATCTGCGGCACCATGTCGCTCCACCTGGAGCTCGAGGAAAGAATCGCACGATTTAAGAATGTGGAAGCCTCGGTGGTGTTTCAGTCGGGCTTCACCGCCAACGCCGGCACGGTCTCCGCGATTCTCACCAAAGAAGACATAATTATTTCGGATGAGCTCAACCACGCTTCCATCATTGACGGCTGCCGACTCTCCCGCGCCGAAATCAAAGTCTTTCCGCACAAGGATGTGGAGGCCTGCGAAAAAATCCTGAAGGAAATCGCGGCCCGCAAGTGTCACAAGCTTCTCATCACCGACGGCGTGTTTTCCATGGAAGGTGACATCGCGCCCTTGCCCGCGCTGGTGGAGCTGGCGGAAAAATACGGCTGCATCATGATGATTGATGACGCCCATTCCTCCGGCGTGCTGGGCAAAAACGGCCGCGGGACGGTGGACCATTTCAACCTCCACGGACGCGTGGACATCCAGGTGGGCACTCTCTCCAAAGCCATCGGAGCGCTGGGCGGATACGTTTGCGCCACCCGCGATGTGGTCGATTTCCTCTATCATCGCGCCCGGCCGTTCTTGTTCTCCACTTCCCATCCGCCCTCGGTGGCCGCCACTTGCATTGCGGCATTTCAGGTGTTGGAAGAAGAGCCGCAGTTGATAGACAAGCTCTGGGCCAACACCAAGTTTTTCAAAGAAGGATTGAAGAAAACCGGGTTCAATACCGGCATGAGCGAAACGCCCATCACTCCGGTGATGGTGGGCGACGCCGCGCTGGCCCACCAATTTTCCCGCGAACTTTTCGCCGCCGGCGTGCTCGCTCTCGGCATCGGCTCCCCCACTGTCCCGTTGGGCAAAGCGCGCCTGCGCACCATCGTCACCGCCACCCACACTCGGGAAGAGCTGTCGCGCGCGCTTCAAATTTTTGAGATGGTCGGAAAAAAACTTAGGATTATATAAAAGCCCTTTTGGATTTCGCCCCGCCGCCAAAAGCGGGATGGGGCATTGAAGATTTTCAGTGCACGGGTTCGGGCACAGGCGGCGCATCATCCGTCGGGCGCGGACTCTGCTGCAAGCGGTAGAGATGATTTAAGGGGACCAGGCCGGGGCCGATCGCATAAGCTTTGCGGATGGCTTCGGTCACGTACGCTTTGGCAAGGACGACGGCGTCTTCAAGTTGGCGCCCCAGGGCCAGGTTGGCGGCCACGGCGGATGAAAACGTGCACCCGGCGCCGTGCAGATTTTCCGCCTTCACTCTGTCCCCTGCCAGGGTCTGCAAGTTGGCCCCTTCACAAAAAATGTCAACGGCCTTTTCCAGGTGACCACCGGTCACCACCACGTTGCGCGCTCCCATCCCGATGAGTTTGTGCGCCGCCGCCTTCATCTCCTCCACATTCCCCACTTTCAGCCCGGTGAGCGTAGCGGCTTCCTCCATATTGGGCGTGACCAAGGTAACGCGGGTCAGCAACTCCTTGCGCAGATATTCCAGCCCGCTGTCATCCACCAACTCCAGTCCACTGGTGGAACGGCAGATGGGATCGAGGACCGAAGGCAACGTGGGGTTGGCATCCAGAATTTCGCGAACCACCTCGGCGTTTTGGCGGTTCGCCACCATTCCGATTTTGATGGCCCGCACGCGCCCGTCCGCCAGCAGAGATAGGATGGTCTCCCTCAGAACTTTTGCTTCCACCGGCTTGAGCGAGCTTACGCCCTGCGAATTTTGGACGGTGAGGGAGGTGATGGCCGCCACGCCGTAACAATTGTTGGCGGCAAAAGTTTTGAGGTCAGCGACAATGCCAGCGCCGCCGCTGGGGTCGAAGCCCGCGATGGTCAGGGCCACCATCGCCGGCGGATTCAATGGGTGGTTCATCAAGGTTCTTGCGTCTCTCCACTCTGCCCGCCAACTGTGCGGATTATAGAACCCCTGGTCGCAATGTCAATACTGATTTCAAGGAGAATCCAAGGCAGAGCATGAAGCCGCCCTCACGCACCCACAGGTTTCTGCTGGTAGCGCTCCAGGCAATCGCGGGAACAAAAATGGAGGGTCTGCCCGCCTTCATCCAGTTTGTGCGAGAGTTCAGTCGATACAAACATGCCGCACACCGGGTCCCGCGCCGTTTGGCCTTGGGGCATGGTTTCACTACCCCGGCCTCCCGCGCTCCGGGTATCGCCCGGCCGGTGCTGAGGAGTTCCAAAAGCAGTTCGGAAGATCCAGTTCAACAGTCGCCCGATAATTACGACGATGACAAAATCGAACAGATAGGCGAGCAATCGCAGCATGACTTATCGGATTCCACCGAACACACGGAGGGGGCTTTTCTTGCTAACCCCCGGAAGGAGCCGCGGAAGTGGCCCCGCTTCCCGGGCTTAATTTATCCTTCAAGTCGTCAAGCCCCGGATAATTGGGATTTCGTTTGTGCAAACGGTCCCACGCGGCCCGCGCGGCGGCGAGGTCGTGAGTCCCTTCCAGGTTGACGATGATGATGTTAAACATGGTGGGTTCGTGGGTGGGATCGACCTTTAATGATTTCTCGTACTCCTTCAGGGCATCCTTCGCCCGGCCAAGGTTGTAGTAAGCCGTCCCCAGGTCGGTGATTGCGTTCACGTTTTTCGGATCCAGCGCCAACGCTTTTTCATACCAGTCAGCCGCGTGGTCGAACTGCTTCTGGTCGTAATAAAGGTTGGCCAGATCGAGCAAGGGTTGGGGGTCTTGGGGACTTTGTTCGGCTTGGTTTTCCAGGGCTTTAATTTTCGTGGCTAGGTCGAGAGGTGGGTGTCCAGGCGGTAGCGTTGCGCCGTCGCTTCCACTTGCCGGAGTGCCGGGAGGGGCGCCCACCACTGCGTCTGCCGGCGCGGGGCTGGCTGCAACTATTTTTTCCGGCGCGTTCCAGTTAAATTCCGCCTCGGTGACGTAGCCGATAAAAAAGCCGACCACCAGAAAAACCAAAGCGGTAATGATCGTTTCTTTTTTCATGTTGCTTCCTTGCACCATTGGGCGTCATAAAAAAGTTTATAGTACCCACACGAGAGCGTCAAGCAAAGGACACTCTTGCCGCGAATATGGATTGCAATCTGGCGTCCGGTCTTGATAACGTCGCGCCCCGCGGTCATAATCCCATCTCCTTCAGGAGGAATCCCAATGAGACGGCAATCCGCTCATTTCTTCCGCGCCGACCTCCGCGTCCTGCTGTGCGCCGAAACAATCTTTTTCTTGGCGGCTCCAAGTTTGGCCGCGGAAAAATATGAAGTCACGGTCGAACGCGGTGTGGCGGCAAAAATGCGCGATGGCGTGACTTTGCGCGCAGACATATATCGCCCCAGGGCCGGGGGAAAATTCCCCGTGATTCTCGAGCGCACGCCATACAACAAGGCGGGTGAATTCGAGTTCGGCCTGAAAGCTGCGGCGCGCGGTTATGTGGCAATCATCCAGGACGTGCGCGAACGCTATTCCTCGGAAGGTGAGTGGTACACCTTCAAGAACGAATCCCGCGACGGCTACGATTCGGTGGAGTGGGCCGCCGCGCTGCCGTACTCGAACGGCAAGGTAGGCATGTGGGGCGGGTCCTACGTGGGCGCAACGCAAATGCTCACCGCCATCGCCTCCCCGCCGCACCTGGCCGCTATCGCCCCCGTGGTGACGGCCAGCAATTACCACAATGGCTGGACCTACCAGGGTGGAGCGTTCGAGCAGTGGTTCAATGAGTCGTGGACTTCCGGGCTGGCCCAGGACACTTTCAATCGCCTGGTGCAGAAGAACACCAACGCCCTGCAAGGAATCCAAAAGCTTCCGCTTACCAGTTACCCGCTCTTTAATGGCGGAGCGGCGAATTCGGGAGAAACGCACGACCTGGCTGCATACTTTCTGGATTGGCTGGCGCACCCGAGCTACGACGATTACTGGAAACAATTATCCATTGAGGACCACCACGACAAAGTAATGGTTCCCGTTTTCAACGTGGCCGCATGGTACGACATTTTTCTCGGCGGGTCGTTGCGAAACTACATGGGCATCAAGGTGCACGGCGGCGACGACGCCGCGCGCAACGGCCAGCGGCTGTTGGTAATGATCGGCGGCCACGCGGGCGGCGGACGAAAAATCGGCGATGTGGATTTCGGCCCGCAGGCGCAGTTCGACCAAGATGAAATCATGCTGCGCTGGTACGACCACGTTTTGAAAGGGATCGATAATGGCGAGGAGCGCGAAAAGCCCGTGAAGATTTTCGTGATGGGCAAGAACGTCTGGCGCGAAGAGGACGATTGGCCGCTGGCCCGCGCCAAAAACACTCAATATTATTTGCACTCCGAAGGCTCCGCGAACGGGCTCATTGGGGAAGGTTCGTTAAGCACAACTGCTCCGCTGAATGAGCCGTCGGATCACTTTGTTTACAATCCCGCCGAACCCGTGCCCACCCTCGGCGGCCCGCTCTGCTGTGACGCTTTCCATCTTCCCGCCGGGCCCCGCGACCAGCACCCGGATGAATCCCGCCAGGATGTTCTGGTGTTTACCACCCCCGCATTCAAGTCCGACTTTGAAGTTACGGGGCCTGTGAGTCTTGAGTTGTACGCCAGTTCCACTGCCGTGGATACGGATTTCACCGCCAAGCTGGTGGACGTCTGGCCCAATGGGTTTGCGCAGAACCTTACCGAGGGTATTGTGCGCGCGCGCTACCGGAATTCGCAGGAGAAGGCGGAATTGATGGTGCCGGGCGAAATCTACAAATTTGACGTGGACCTCTGGGCAACCAGCAACGTGTTCCTGGCGGGGCATCAGTTGCGCCTGGAAATTTCCAGCTCGAATTTCCCGCGCTTCGACCGAAACTTGAACACTGGTGAGGAACAGAGCAGAGGAACGCGGATGGTGAAAGCGGCCAACACCATCCTGCACGATGCCAGGCACCCCTCGGCGTTGATTTTGCCCGTCGTGCCGGAGTGATGCCCCTGCGAGGCCGGCGTCCACTCGCCAACCGCGTTGGCCGAACCAAATCCTAATCCTTGGAGAGGGTAAAATACAGGACGACGGAGGCGAGCAGAAGGCAGGCGGCCGCGCTGAGGATCATGAGGAAACCAAAATTCTGCACGGCGGTGATAATGCCGGAATTCCAAAGGCTGCCGGGGCGGAACGCGGCGGAGTGAGGAAGGTCCGCCAGCCAGGCCAGCCAGTTCGCCACCAGGTCCCAGCGCCAGATCGCGAGGGCCACCAGAGACAAGACTCCGAATATCCCTGCCGCCTTTTCCACCATGGCGATGGGCGCCGCCGCCCGCATCGCGGCCTCGCGCTTGGCCCGCATCTGGGCTTTCCACCAGATGAGTCCAGCGGCAGGGAGCGCGACGTCCGTCCGCGCCCACTGGTTTTCCTGCTGGAGGGTTTGTGCCACAAGGAGCACATCAGCGCAGATGGAGCACCCTGCCACGTGCGCTCGCAACTCCTCGTCACATGCCTGGGGCCAGCGGCCGGATTCAACCGCTTCCAGTACCGACGCTTCCTGCTCGCAAAAGTAATCTGGCTTGGGCATATCTCAGGCCGAATCCTTGGTCTCGCGCGCCGCAGCCGGATACGGCGAATAATCCTGGCGTCGCAAAAGCCCGGCCAATTTCTTTCGGGCACGAAACAACATCAGGCGAATGCTTCCCGATTTCAACCCCAACATTTCCGCGATTTCTTTGTGGCTCGAACCCTGCGCGTATGCAAGCCACAGAATTTCGCGTTCCCGCGGCCGCAGCCCACTGAGCGCTCGGGAAAGAACGGACCGTTGCTGAATTTTTTCCGCCGTCCGATCGTGGGAGGCCACTTCAAGCCCTTCGGGCATGGGCTCGCTCTTTTTCTGCCGCCAACTGTCCCGCAGGAGATTGGTGGCGATGCGGAATAAATAGTTTCTCCGGTGCGCTTCCCCCAGGTCGGGAAGACGGGCGCGCAGGAAGCGGTAATAAGTTTCCTGCATCATGTCATCCGCTTGCGAGGCGTCACCCAGAACGCGCGAAAGGTAGGCTCTGAGCGGGCGCGCGGTCCGCTCGTAGAAATCCCGAAAGCTTTCCTCATCCATGTGGAAGGCCTCTTGGGCCTCGCAGGGGGTAGCCTGGGCTAGTTCGAGTTCCGCCAAAATAATTTCCCGCATCGCTTCCCGGAGTATAACACCTCACGAATACTGCCGGCGGCCGATTGCATGGGTGACCTTTTCCCCGCCTGCCTGATACAACCTACGCCCCGCTATCCTTGATGGTTCCCAAATCCGTCCTGGGGGGGGACGAATTCTCAGCCCGCTCTAACAGCCCCAAGTGCCGGGACAGCCCGTAGGAAAAGATGGCGGAGAAAATGAATCCGATGCCGAAGGTCATGCCCAGGGTGCCGAACACGAGCAATGGTTCGTCGGCGTCCGGCACGTTGCCGCGAATGTAGAGCAGGCCTGCCCCGCCCAGCGCCAGGATCAGGCCCACCTGCGCCGACCAAAGAATTCTCCCCAGGGGGGCGCTGAACCGGGTTTGAGGTTCAAGGTCAACCGGGATGGGCGCTGATTCCAAGAACCGCTTGCCCGGTTCGGTGGCCATGTAGGCCAGCAGTTCCTGACTGGAACCGAATCGCTCCAGCAGTTTGGTGTGCGCCTCGGCCTGGACTTTGGCCAGCCGGCTCCAGCGGCGGTTTTCCGTGATCACCCGCAGAATCCAAAGCAGGGATGCCACGATGACCACAAACACCATGAAGGGCCAGACATCGTTCAGGATGCGCATCGAGACCGGATCAGGGGCGTCGTCCCGCTCATTGAATCCCGGGCGCCTCAATCGCCCGGCCAGGAAAAATTCCGGGTCGCTTGCGATCTCGGGATGCTTTTGCAGAAACTCCCAAAGTCCCGGCGCATTGGTGGTGATGTATTCCTGATTGGTCAATAAGGAAGGATCGCGCGAGATGACGTTGTTAAGGCGTGGGTAGCGGTCCAACACTTCATTGAACGTGCGACGTGTGGATTCCATTATCTGAGGATCTATTTGCGCGTCACTCGGTGCGGCCGCCGGAACGTCGGCCTTGACCTGTGCCCGCTTGGAGCTTCCGGATTCCGCTTTTTGCGGTCGCGGCGATGCCGGCGTCAAAGGCGCGCCTCCACTCAAGATCAAAATCGACGCCAGTACCAACCATGCCGGACGAATCGCAGAAAATCTTGCTTCCATAACCTCGGCCTCCACGAACGCGCTCTCTTTCCGGGCGCGTCCTTTACCCTTCTCTCTCTATAACGTTCGCGAGGAAGGTTGGTTAACAAGGGATTTGGTTTTTTTTGGTAACACAACGGATTCGATGGGCAGGGAGAATTCAGGAGAACTGGAGGTGGCGTGAAGCCCGTTCCTAATTACCAGGCGTCCTTTGCCTTCCAATTCTTTGCAGTGTCAAGACGGCGGCAGTCTCCTGCCCGCACTCCAGGGCGCATGCGTCGCTCACATGAAATACGGGCGAAGCCCGCCTTGGACTGCGGTAGCGCCAGCTACCGCCTTGCCGTGTCAACGCGGGGCAATTGTAAAACGTCAAGCGTGACAGGACGCTGGAAAGGTTTGGGGAAAGGTGCGGGGCCCTGGTAAACCAGGCTCAAGCCCCAATCAAGATCCGAGGGAAAGTCGGGAAGATTGATTTCCCCAATCACGTCAGATTTTACCGTGCCGTCTCCAGCGTCGGACCAGGTTCCTTGGCGGGGATCGAACCACTTTGCCCGGTAGATGCTCAGGAGGCGGGCTCCGCGCACCAGGCTGCGTGGACAGCCCTTCTCAAAGTAGGCTAGAAAGATTTCCTGGTCAGGCGTGCGGGCAGCGTAGGCCCAACCTTCGTACCCTTTCAGAATTTGCGTCTTGCTGGGCGCGACCAAGTCCGCGTCCGGAGCGAGTTCCTGATAACGCTTGCCGATAGAGAAAATAAATGTTCGCAGGTGCCGCATCTGCGAGGCTGAATTCCACTGAAACGCGTCCCACATCTTGGTGGGTGCGCTCGGTTCGATGTCGGCTCCCCAGATACCCTCCGCTCCGTACACATGGCCGGCAAGACCGCCGGAAAGAACGTTGCCATACATGGCGGAGCGAACGTACTGATCATCAAGGGGTGTTCCGCCCGGGGCGCCGTACTTGTAACCGCCATTCAGCCCGCGGGCATCAACGTATCCGGAATAGTACGGTTCGCCGTTGAGGGCGGGCTTGGGGTGGGGGTCACGGAAAATTTCCGTCATGTACCAATAATATTCGTGTTCACGTTTGTTGCCGGTCTGGTGAAGCGTCACCCAGGAATCTTCGCCCCAATTGACAAGGGTGGAAGGGTTGGCGTTGGCGGAGAGAAGCGTGCCGAAGGGCGGCGGGCCGAATTTGCGCAGGACCTCTTCGATTGCCTGAATGAAATCGGAAACGGTAATGCTTTCCTGAATGATGTCCAGGTGAATGGGACTCAACACCGTGTTGTTGGCCTGATATCGCGACCAGATGTACTGGATAAAGCGCGCGTAGGAATCGGGCCAGCCATAATATTTCTTCCAGCACTCGCTGGCGTCGCGCCGGGAAACTTCGATGAAGGGGACGAAGCCCTGATCGTTCAAGTAGTCAATCTTGCGATCCAAGTATTTGAAGTATTCCGGGTTGACGCGGTCGACATCGGGGAACACGTTTTCATAGCCAGGTACTTTTCCGGGAAATGCGAAGGGCCGCCCGCCTTCGTTGTCCATATTCTTGGCGCTGCCGGTGCCGAATTCGAGCCACGCTGACCGCACGGTGGTCCGCTCGGGATCGTTCATTACGATGTGCCACGGCAGGCCGTCGGTTTCCCAGTTGGGAAACGCCGCGATGACGTTCACCCAGTTGAATCCCTGGGCTTTGCGATAGCGAACGTAGTCCTTGAAGCCGGCCTGAGGCCCGAGAGGACGCTGCTGATCATCGTCAAACCAGCGAAATCGATTGGTTCCGACGGAATACCAGGTATCGCCAATGACAAAGAAGGGTGTGCCGTCGGCCTGTTCGAGAGCGTGCTGATTGGGTGTGGGGCGGAGGAATCCGCGGCGCAGGGGATTCTGTTCCTTCTCCGTTTCTGTCCACTCGATGGCGTGAAATGAACCGCTCTGGCCGGATAGGCTGGAATCGGCGGGCTCGGAAGCGCTTCGCCATTTCCACTCGCCCGGCGCAGTGGCCAGCAGACGCACTCGAAACGTCCGCCCGCCGTCCCAGAAACCATAAACGCGTTTGTGGAAGCCGGGGCCCGTGAGGTCAACCCACACAACGACGTCCGTGTAAGGATTGGCAAAAGAACGTCTGGAGGTAAAACTTAGTTCCTGTTTTTCCCAGACATGAACGCTGGGGGCAGCAGAGGGTGTGCCTGCCGAAACCTTTCGGGGCGCGATGGCGGCCGCAGCCGAAAGAAATACACTGCCCTGCAAAAATCGGCGGCGCTTCAATTGAGCTCGCTCCTTCGAATCGCGTCTGTCCCCCGGCAAAATATCGCGTCGGAGGTTGCTGGTTATCCAGCGGAGGATTGCCTTCGGGCGACCACCAGAGTGATGTCGTCCTCCTGCTCGCGGCCGCTGAACTTTTGCACGGCATTCACAATCGCCTGGAGCAGTGCGGGCGCGGACAGCGAGGCGTGCTCGCGCATAAGGCTGGCCAGGCGCTCCTCCCCGAATTCTTCTCCTTCGTCGCTTTGCGCTTCGGTCACGCCGTCGGTGTAAAGCACCAGCGAGTCGCCGGGCGCCAACTGAACGTCAGCCATTGCAAACGGCCAGTCATTGAAAATCCCCAGCACGGTGCAGGTGGAGGTGAGCCGGTCGATGGTTCCGTCACGGTGCAGCAGGAGGGGCGGCAGATGCCCGCAATTGGCGTAACGCAGCCGTCCGGTGTCATCCTGATACTCGGCGAAGAAAAGCGTGGCGTAACTCGTATCCGAGGTGGTTTCGTAAAACAACCGGTTCACCGACTTGAGCAAACCTTCCAGGTCATCGAGGGCCACGGCGTATTGGCTGCGCAGGTTCGCTTGCAAGTTGGCCATCAATAGTGCCGCCGCCATGCCTTTGCCCGCCACATCGCCCACCACCAGGCCCAACCTTCCGCTGCCCAGGTCAAGATAATCATAATAATCGCCGCCCACCCCGCGGGCGGGAATGCAAATCCCGGCATAGGTCAGGGTCCCGAGCGGCGGCATCCTTTGGGGAAGGAGTCTCGTTTGCACCTCCTTGGCGATGGCCACGTCATAAGCGGCACGGCGCTCGGCTTCTGTCTTTTCCGCCACCGCTCGGCGTTCCGCTTCCAGTGCACGGGTCATTTCGTCAAATTCAATAAGGACGAAGCCATTGCCATCGGGGTCGCGGAAGGGAGCGAATCGGGCTCGCCCGTCTCCCCAAGGAGGGTCGAAGGGAGGATGTCCGAAGGGGATACTGCGGCGGGACCAAACTTCGTATTGGGCGGAGATATCTTCGGTAATAAACGTGACCCCCGTCCAGCCGCCCACTCGCTGGTGGGCGGGTGAATCCTCCGGAAACTTCGCCAGCGCCAGGGCCGCGGATCCGTCCGGCGGAATCACCACAATCCATCGCTCGCCCGTGGGCAACGTGGTGTCGATGACCACTTGAAAACCCAGTTGGTCCCGGTAAAACTGCAAGCTTCGATCAGGATCGCTCACCGGGATTTGAACCAGGTGGAGCCGCAGGAAAAGTTGGCCGGAGTCAGGCGATGGACCGTGCCTGAGCCAGGGATTTCGCTCCGGCTGTGATGAAATACCCATGCTGGTGGATTATACATGCATCCGCGGGAAAATCGCTGGTCACAACACTGGTGGCAGGTTCGTGAACCGTACAAAATGGTTTGCGAAATCCCAAAAAAGAATTAAACTCTTCCCGCTGTAAAAATCGAAGGCATGAACACATTTGATTTAACCGCCCTCACCTTCATTCGGCTCGTTGTTGGCTGGGTTGATGGGCGCGCTTACCGGTCTGGGAGGCGGCGGAATTGTGGGGCTATCATCGCTTTCTTTTTACTGATCCCCGATCTCCCACAGCTTTGCAGCGGCGCGCCGTCCGGTGGGTTGCAACACCACAAGCTTCGGTGCCTCGCGTAGGATAAGAACGCAAGTACCTGAAAATCCATGGTTTCTTTTGGACTTTTATTTCCACTTTCTGTTTTAGCCGGCTTTATTGGTGCCATGAGCGGCATGGGGGGCGGGGTCATTCTCATCCCCGCGCTCACGCTTCTGGGTGTTGACATCAAACACGCCATTGCCATCAGCATCCTTTCGGTGATTGCCACCTCCAGCGGATCGGCTTCGGCGTACGTTCGGGACCACATCACCAATCTCAAGGTGGGGATGTTTCTTGAAATGTTTACCATCGTGGGCGCTCTGGTAGGAGCCCGCATTACGCTTGCCACGTCACCGCGCCCTCTCTATCTTATTTTTGGGTTGGTCCTGCTGGGGTCTTGGATTGCCTTGCTTCTGGGAAAGCATCCATCCTGGCACGAAGTGAAGGAACAGGACGCGTTTACGCGCTGGCTGGAGCTTGAGGGCAGCTACCCGGACAAGGCCACCGGCGAAACGGTCCAGTATAAGGCTCGGCGCGCGTATCTTGGCGCGCCGGCAATGTTTGGAGCAGGGATCATCGCCGGGTTGCTGGGGATTGGCGCCGGCGCTGTAAAAGTCCTGATCCACGATCTGGTGATGGGGCTTCCTCCCAAGGTTTCCACCACCACAAGCAATTTGATTATCGGCGTCACGGCTCTGGCGGGGACCAGCGTCTACCTGGCCGCCGGGCTCATCAATCCCGGCCTGGCCGTGCCGGTCATCCTGGGAGTTGTGGCGGGCGCTTTCATCGGCACGCGAGTGCTGGTTCGCCTGACCAACCAGTCGGTGCGAATTTTCTTTCTTGTGATTTTGCTCATCCTGGCCGTTCAGATGATAGCCAGGGGCGTGCGGGGTGTATAGCGATGACCTTGTCAGAATCTTCCGCCCGACTTGAGGCCGTTCAAGAGACGCGCCAGTTTGAAATGGACACCCTGGTGGGCTATATCCTGCAATACGGCGTGCTGCTCAGCCTGGGACTGATCAGCGGCGGACTGGTCTGGAGGTGGTTCCGCACCGGCAACCTCACGGTTGATTACCAGATCGTGGGCATGAATCTGTTCCAATTTGTGCTTGAAGAAATTCAATTGGCCGTGCATGGCGCGGCCCGGCCCCAACTGCTGGTCAATTTGGGCATCGGCGTTCTGATGCTCACCCCCTTCATTCGCGTCACCGCCTCGGTGGTGTATTTCATGGCCGCCCTCAGGAACTGGAAGTACACTTTATTCACCGCATTCGTACTTGCCGTTCTTACTTACAGCCTCTTCCTGCGCTAGTGTGGTGCTTCTCCAGAACCTTTACAATCCATAAGACGGGGGCAGCCTCGTTGCGCCGGGCTTTAGTGAAGGGCGGCGCCACTTACCTCGCTCTGTGTGGAAGGTGGAGCCAGCACACCCGAGTTTTCCCATTTTTCCATGATGAGGTTTGAACTCAGGGAATAAGCAAAACCCTGCCGCAGATTTGGCGTCCTTCGCATGCGGCGTGAGCCTGGGCGGCATCGACGAGTGGAAAGGTGCGATCGATTCTGATGGCAAGCTTTCCCTCACGTATCCAGTCTACAAACTGACGCAGATAACTGGGGTACTCCTTCAGGTAGGGGAGTCCGTTGGTGCGCGTGATGAAAACCGATCCTTTTTCCTGCAAAGTCATCAAATCCAACGGAGGCACGTAGCCGCTCGACTGGCCGTAAATCACCAGGTAGCCGCCCGGAGCGAGGCTGTCCAGGTTCGCCTCAAAAGTATCTTTCCCCACGCCGTCATAGACCACATTCACGCCACGGCCTGCGGTGATACGGCGCGCTTCCTGGGCAATATCGGACTGTTTGGAGATGATCACCTCTTCCGCGCCCGCCTCCCGTACAAATTTCGCTTTCTCTTCAGTTGAAGTCACGCCAATCAAGCGGCCCTCGCGAATCTTTATCATCTGGCAAATTAAGAGCCCGATGCCTCCGGCTGCTGCCTGCACCAGGCACCAATCTCCCGGCTTCACCGGATAGGCAAAATGAGTAAACGCATAGGCAAGAAATCCCTGGTTCATCCCCGCCGCTGCCTGTTCAAAGCTGATGCCTGCGGGGATGGCCATCAGTCTTGCCGCCGGGACCACGGCGTGGGTGGCGTACGAGCCGCCCACAAAGCTGACCCGGTCTCCCACTCCCATATTCTTGACATCGGCGCCGAGCGCCTCCACCACGCCCACCCCCTGGCTTCCCAGAATGGCGGGAAGATCGGGTTCGCTGCCGCCGGCACGCTTGTAGAATGCCTGACCCACCAACTCGCCCCGGCGCTTTTGGATGTCGAGGAAGTTCACACTTGCGGCATGCACCCGCACCAATGCCTCGCCCGGCCCGGGGACGGGCATGGGTAGCTCTTCCCACTTCATCACATCCGGCCCGCCGTAGGAATAAATTCGAATACCTTTCATGTTTCCCCTTTCCGTTATCCACCCCTTACTGGATCGGCTGGCTTGAATTACTTCGCATCCATCACGCAGCGGAATCCCACCGTGCCCGACCGGTCAAGGCCGGGCGCCATCAGCAAGTACTTCCCGTGCTCGTTCAGTGGGTAGGCTTGCGGAAAATACCAGATGGACCCTTGCGGCTGGTAGTAGCTCCCGCCGCGCAGAATGGCCGCGCGCGTGTGTTGGTCCCGGTACTCGTCGGTCCATTGCCACACGTTGCCTGTCATATCCATCACGCCGAACGGACTCGCGCCCTTTGGAAAAGCTTCCACGTTGGTCGGCTCGCGCATCGTGCGGTTCTTATCCGGAGCGGGCACCGCGCTCGAGTCCCAATCGTTTCCCCACGGATACTTCCGGCCGTCGCTCCCTTGTGCGGCGTATTGCCATTCCCATTCGTGCGGCAGCCGCTTTCCGGTCCAGGCCGCGTAAGCCCGCGCGTCCTCCTGTGAAACCCAGGTGACGGGCTTGTTATCCCACCCATCCGGAAAGCTTCCATTCTTCCAATCGCGGAGGAAGTTGTGGTTATCTTTCGGATGGTAGTGGGTGGCGTTCATGAACATTTTGAAATCAGCGTTGGTCACGGGATAGCGGTCGATATAAAACGCTTTGATGTGCATTGGGTGCAAGTGATGGCGGCGGGGCGAATCTTCCCACGGATATTGCACGTCCACGCCCACGTCGTTCCCGCCTTCAATCTCGACCCCGGAAACTTCAAAGGTAAAATCCCCGGCGGGAATTCTTACCATGCCTTCGCGCGCCACCGGAGCGTGCAGGGTGGCAGGAATCTCCACCAAATGTTGCGGCAGAAACTGCCACTGGTGCGAGAGGCTTTCGAGCGGGGTCTTGGCCAGCTCGCGCATTTCACCCAGCAACTTCTGCTCTTTTTCGCTCAAACTTTGCGGGGTGGCCAGCAGCGCGCCGAACCCGTGCGCCTCCATGGCAAAACTCAGCGTGGCTTTGCCGCCCTTCACTTCCGGTTTCAATTCGACGCCGTTCCAAAAGTCGTAGTAATGAGTGCCTTCTTTGTAGTCCACGCTGATCTGGGCCCCCTTCAAATCAAAATCATTGCGATTCACCATGGTCCAGAGGGTTTCGTTGGCGCCCGGCCATTGGCTGGCGAAGACTCCATACTGGAGCGTGGGGGTGTGCGGTTCCCACTCCGGGCTGATCAGAAGTTCCGCAAAAGCCCGCTCGATTTTCGCCACCCGCCGCAGGGCCTCGGCATCGCGCGGCGTGATCTGATTCCAAATCCCCCAGACGTTTTCCCAGCTTTCGTAACCCACGCCGTTGAAGAAAGCATATTGGAGGTTGTCGGTCTTGTAGTGATTCCACCGGTCGCAGACGTTGACCATGTGCCGCGGCTCCAGCCATTTATATTTGCTGATCATGGGCACAAAGGGATATTTCCAGTAGCCCCAGGTCAGGTTGTTCCAGGCCAACGCCTCACCGGGCGGCCCGCCTTCGGGCTCGAGCGCAAGCGGATGCCCGATGGCGTCGGAGGCGGCTCGGAATGCGCGCGGCACGCCGCCCAGCGTGTCCCCATTGATGCCGTCCGCCCCGATTTCCGCCATGGCCCGCGCCGTAGCCACCCAGTTGGGCACGCCCACATCGCGCGTGCCCTGGTCCCACAACATCACTGGAAACAACACGCGCACGCCGCGCCGGTGAAAATCCGCAATCACCTGCTTCAGCCCCTGCACCCCGCCCGGCATATCGTGAAGAAGATCGTACTGGTTGCGATTGTCAATGCCGATGTTGGTGTAAGTGTGCCAGATCAGCACCGAATCGATTCCGCCGTAACGCGCTTCGAGGTCGTCCAAATAGCGGTCCACCGTGTACCGCCCCCCCGCCGGATCGTAGAAATAGCGGTCCTCGATCATCATCTGGGGTTGGATAAAACTGGATTGCGTCCACTTCAGTTCGGCGCGGTCGTACTGCGTTCCGTCATAGCCCATGCGAATCAGCTCTTCGCGCCGCCAGTGGGTGATGTCCGCCAGCCAATTCTGGAAATTGGGCCGGAACGCACCCTGCGGCGATTGGTTGTAACAACAGTCGCCCACATTTTCAGCGGCATTGTCAGGCCCCGGAATCTGCTCGCCTTGCGGCGCATAATGCGTGTCCTGCCCTCGGAGATGAAGGGGAAATGAAAAGAGCAGCATCAAAACATTGGTCATCAAGAGAACGCTTCGCTTCATTTTTAGAACTCCAGGCGGTAAGTAATCCGGCTTAGTGCTCCGGCCACAGGGAAAACATAACACGTTCACGGCTTGAATCGGTTGCTGGAATTGCCTGGGAACATCCTGTTTGGCCAAAATTCGCTTCGCAACTTTCCGGACTGAATCGCGGCGCGCGAACCATGGCCTGGTGTGATACAACAGCAGCGGGTGAATCATGAAAATCCCCCCCCGGCGGTGGCGGGATTAAATCAGGAGGCGCCATTGATAGGCTCCATTGGTGCGGGATTACTTTTCGTTCTCCTGGGCGGATTATTGCAGGGCAGCTTTGCCCTTCCCATGAAGCGCATGCCCGGGTGGCGTTGGGAAAATACCTGGCTCGTCTACTCGGTGGCGGGCATGATTGTTTTCCCCTGGCTGCTGGTGGCGGCTACGGTGCCGGGCGCGGTTGAAGTTTTCCATCTCTCCGACGCGGGCACGCTGGCCAAAGTGGCGGTTTTTGGCTTGGGCTGGGGGGTGGGCTCCACTCTGTTTGGGGTGGGGATTGACATGGTGGGAATGGGCCTGGGGTTTGCCGTGATTCTCGGTATCACGGCGTCGCTCGGATCACTGCTGCCCATGATGATGCTCGACCGCCGGCAACTTTTCACGCCCCAGGGCCACGCGCTGATGCTCGGCTTGGCGCTGGTGGTGGGTGGCATCGTGTTGTGCTCCATCGCTGGTTCACGCCGCGAAAAGGAATTGGCGAAAGACACGAAGCAGGAGGCAAGGCGGAGCTTCTGGCTCGGGCTTCTGATCTGCGTTTTGTCCGGAGTTTTTTCGCCCATGCTCAATTTCAGTTTTGTCTTTGGGAAAAGTCTCCAGCAATTGACGTTGAATTCCGGGGCCCGGCCCGCCATGGCTTCGAACCTGGTTTGGGCGCTTGCCTTGAGCGCAGGCTTTCTGGCCAACGCTGCCTATTGCATTTATCTGCTTCGCAAGAACCACACTTGGGGGAAAATGCTTCAGACCGGCACGCCGCGCGCGTATTGGCTGGGAGCCATCGTGATGGGACTGCTTTGGTTTGCGGGCATCGCCGTCTACGGCGTGGGCGCGGCTGACCTGGGAGCTCTCGGCGGGGTCATCGGCTGGCCGCTGTTTATGGCGATGATTATTATCTCCGCCAACCTGTGGGGAGCATTCACCGGAGAATGGAAAGGCTCAAGCGGTGGCACTCACGCCTATTCGTGGGCGGGCATTGCCGTCCTGCTGGCCGCGATTTACGTGATCTCGCGCGGCAGCCCTTCGTAACGGCCAGATGTTGAACGCGCCCGCACCGGCAATTTCGGCCCCTCGCCAATAAAATTAGCCCCACCCCTCGGTAGTCGTGGTGCCATTTCGAATCCGATCCTATTCGAAACGCCAGTCATTCCCGCGAAAGCGGGAATCCACTTCACTGACCCCTGAATTTCCCGGGGATGGATTCCCGCTTTCGCGGGAATGACCGCACTTGGGCCCAACCAGACACCCATCAATCCCCGTTCAGACTAACTTAACCGCGGCTGGTTGGCGGCGCGCTTTTTCCAGCGGTAGGCCGCCATGGAATTCTTCCAAAAGTATTTTTCCTGCGCCTCACGGCTCTTGCCGGAGAAATATTCCCTGACAATTTTAAACACTTCCGGGTAAGGTCCCCAGAGATCGCTGTGCGGCCAGTCGCTTCCGTAAATCAGCCGGTCCTCGCCGAAGATTTCCCACAGTTCGTCCAGCCTCGCTCGATAGAAATCGAGATCGGTAGGGACTTTCCCGTCCACGTGTCGCAGCACCGAGGAAACCTTGACGTAGACTTGAGGCCGCTTGCCCAGCTCGCGCAAATTGTTTTCGAGAGCCTTGCGCGCCTCCGCCTTGGAGGGCGGGTCGAGCTGGGGCAGGTGGTCAATCACCACGCGTAAGTTCGGAACCCGGTCCGTGAGCCGCACCACGGCTTCGATCAACGCGGGATCGGGATTGGCCGTGTCCATTTCGAGGCCAGCATCGGCGAGCGCCTTCAAGTCCGCCACAAATTGCGGCTGGTAGACCTGTGTGGCTAAATCCCGGCCCCAAATATTCCCGCACCGGATGCCGAAAAACAGCGGGTTCTTGCGAAAGCGCTCCAAGTGCGCGCGGAATTCCGGTTTGCCGGGCTCCAGGTCGCCCACCGTGCCGAGAATTAGGGTGTCCTTCGCCGCGAGGTCCAGCACCCACTGGTTGTCCTCGAGCCACGGGCTGGCTTCAACTTCAATCGCGCCCACAATGCCCAAACCTTTTGTGACCTGCCGGTATCGGTCGGGCAGCGCGGGATGATAAAGCACAGCGTCATCTTTCTCCGGCCAGGGAATGCCCTGCGGACGGGTTGGATCGAACAAATGGATGTGCGTGTCAATCACCGGAATATTTTCTGCTTGCTTGCCCATAAGTAGCCCCGCTGCTCCCATCGATACGCTCAGAAAGTTTCTTCGATTCACCAGGGCATTTTATCGTATTTGGCCGGAAACTAGGGCTTGAAGGTCTGGAATTTCACCGTGACAGGTGATGGGGATCAAACGGCCCAAGATTCAGCAAGGTCAGCATGTTTTTACAACGACAAAAAATAGGGTTGGCTGGCGGAGCCATGCACCATACGGTGCATGGCGGAGAGGGTGGGATTCGAACCCACGTGCCCTTGCGGACAAGACGCTTTCGAGGCGCCCCCGTTACGACCACTTCGGTACCTCTCCGAAGCCAATTGGGCCATTGTTTCATTAAATTATAGATCCATTGAAAGAGCGTTCGGCAGCCGAGTCGCCGGGGATTCTTCAATGGCTCAATGAAACAATGATTTAATGAATCAATCTATTTTCTTCTCCGCGCGCGAAAGAATTCGCGCAGGATTGAAGCGCAGTCATCTGCCAGGACTCCGAAAGAAACTTCGGCCTGATGATTGAGCTGCGGATGATTCAGGACCGCAAGAACGGAACCTGCGGCGCCGGCTTTGGGGTCGCGCGCCCCAAAAACCACGCGCCGGAGGCGGGCCTGAACCATCGCCCCGGCGCACATCGCGCAAGACTCAATTGTAACATACAGGCTGCACTCCGGAAGGCGGTAGTTCCCGAGCTTCCGCCCCGCGCGCCGCAGTGCCAGTATTTCCGCGTGGGCGCTCGGATCACTCAGGTGCAGAGGCCGATTATGGGCGTGGGCGATCGCCCGCCCGCCGTGAACGATGACCGCGCCCACCGGCACTTCCTGTTCGTCAAAAGCGCGGCGGGCCTCGCGCAAGGCGAGACGCATGAATTTCACGTCTTCCGCATTTTCAATTTCAATTGGATGGGCTGCGCGCACACCTTATCGTAACACGCAGGCGGGGGGCGCGGCAGCGGGTGCTTTCAATAGACCTGCTCATCCAAAAGGATGTCATGCTGATCCCGCAATCACGGGAGAAGCATCCCGGCAGTTAATATCAAATCACTGCACAGATTCTTCGCTTGGCTCAGCACGACATTTCATGTGGTTTTTCTATAAATGATCATGCTCTTGCGGTTGGGGAGGGGAGGCTTGAACGCTCAATTATTCGCGGCGACGATGGTCGAATTACTTCCGGCGGGTAGAACCCGCTAAGTCGCCTTCCTGGCGCCGGGTTGCAGCATGGAGGCAAAAACCTCGGCCAGCTTGGCCCGGAAGGCTTCCTCGGCCTCATTCACCATCTGCATTTTCTTCTCATTCATTTGGATGGAAACCGTCGCCAGGTTTCGCTCCGCCTGTTTGGACATTTGCGCCACGCCGTCCACCACCTGCTGGTCAACGATGCTTTGCAATTTGGCGTGAATTTCGGCCAGCGTCTTTTCCTGGAAAGTGGCTGCCTCTTTTTCCAATTCGCCGCGGAGATTTTCCACCAGCACGTCCGCATTCTTCCGAACCGTGTCCGAAATCTGGTTTTGCGCTGACTCCACCGAGATCTTCCCGCTCTCTTCCATCTTGCCTCGGAAATGGGCCACGGCTCGTTCGGTGGCCGCGCTCGTATCCTTCTGGAGCTCCTGCTGCATATGTTCGCGGTATTTTAGCCCGGCAGCCTCCAGATGCTTTTCCAGATTCTGCCCTTCCTTATCTTGAACATCTTTCAGCGTCTTGTGCAGGTGCTTGCGGAATTCGTCCAGCCCGGCGTTGCCTTCTTTATTCAGCGATTCAACCGTGCTATGGGTTAAAGCGGTCAGCCGTTTCCTGGCCTCTTCGGCCTGGGTTTTCACGGTGGCCTTGATATCCTCACCTATCGCCACCTTAAATTCGCCCGCCTGCTTATGAAATTCCTTGGCCGAGGAGGCCAACAATTCTTCAGAAACGCCCGTGGCCGTCGTGTGGATGTGTTCGGAAATATCTTTGGCGCTTTTTGTCCGGGCATGGTGAACCGCTTTTTCCAAATGGGCCTCAAAATCCTTCATCAGGACTTCCGACTGTTTTTGCAGCCTGTCCATCGCGCTCGCTGACGTGGATTGGGCCGCCTGGTTCACCAGGTTCGCCGCCTGCTCCACCGCCTGTCGTTGACGGGCCTGAATCTCGGGTTCCGATTGAGCGAAAAAGTCGGCGGTAATTTTAGGCAGACGGCTGTGGGCATCACTGGTCAGGGCCCCGATGGCGGCGGCCGATTCGTCCTGCAGCCGCTTGCGGGTTTCCTCCACAAAATGCGCGGCCGTGGCGTCCGATTCCTTGCGCAGCCTCTCGCCCAACTCCTGCGTGGTGGTTTGCACAGCCTGCCCACTCGCTTCCTGGATGCTTTGTCGTGCCTTCTCAACTTCGGCCTGCAAACTTTGCTGGAGTTCCTGCAGCCTGGCCAGGAGTCCTTCAGCTTCCGCCCGGGTAGATTCCATGCGGTCCGTGAGAGTGCCCAGATGTTTTTCCAGCGACTGACCCATTTTCTCTTCGGCGCCGGCCGCAGCCGCCTCCGCGTTCATCTGCGTGCGCGAGCCGATCTGGCTGGTGAGCTTGACCACTCGCGCCTCAAACAGTGCCGCCTGCATATCGGCCGCGTCCTGCACCCGCTTGGAAAACTTGTCGAGCGCCACGTCCAGCGTCGCCCCGATTTGATCTGAAGTCAAATGTCCCTCCTCCGCCGAAACTGCCCCTCCGGCTTTGGCGTCTGTTTCTGCTTTTCGCTGAGCAGTGAGTGCGGCCAGATCTTCCGGCGAGCTTGCGACTTCGCTCCCGCAAGCGCCTTCCACCCAATCTTCGGGCGGGACATCGACGCCCCAAATATTACCCGGCTCCGCCAGTTGAATTCCCGCTTCGCCCAGGTCCTTGGGAAATTTCCTTTCCCCCAGCCAGACCACCGTCGCCGGCGCCGTGATGGCCAGGGCGCGGTTTTCAATCGTCAATACGGATCCCAGAGCCAGGTGATGGAAAGTCAGGATCTTCGCGCCGTGCAGGTTCATTACGGTGGCGCGCGAATTTTCCCGGAACGGTTGTCCGTAGGTGTCTTTTCCGGATATCACAATGGGAACGGAAATATTCAGGCGAGTGCTGCGCCGGCCGGCAGCCCCTGGTGCATCCGTTTTGGCAGGTGTTTCGGGCGACCCCATTCAGGCCGGATTATAGTTGATACGGCGATGGAGGGCAATTACTTTACGGAAGAAACAATCACCACCCTGCGATCGGGGCCAAACCCTTCGCTCTGGGTGCGCACTTTGGGCTGATCCTTGAGGGCGAGATGGATGATGCGCCGCTCCCGCGCGCCCATGGGGTTCAGGGGAAAGGGTTCGCCCGATTCGATCACCCGCTCTGCCGCCACTTGGGCCATCAGCTTCAGCTCTTCCACCCGCAGCTGCCGCCACCCCCGGCAATCAAGAGTGATTTTGCCAAAAAGGTCCTCGTCCAGGCGGACGGCTTTGAATACGACGGATTCCAGGGCGTCAAGAAGGGCGGCGTTTTTCTCGAGCAGCAAATCCTGATCCGATCCGGAAAAATCCACCACGTAGGCCGGCCCGTCGGCGGCGCCCGCGGTGGCTTCGGCTTTCTTGACCGCGAAGGTTAGACTGAAGCCGCCGTGTTTGATGATCTGGCGCAGCAGATCCTCCACGGCAGCCAGGCAACTTTCGAGGGAGCGGTGCGGCGGCGGTGTGGGTGAATTACCCATTTATGCAGTATCCTTTTCGTCAGTAGACTTTCGCGGCCCGGGAACGATAGGTTGGATTGGCATGGTTTTATTGATAAAAATCTGCTGGCCGATGCCCACCACATTGGCCGTCAGATAATACAGAACCAGGCCGCTGGGAAAATTAAAGAACATCACGCCAAAAATCAAGGGCATCAGCATCATCATCCGTTGCTGGCCGGGGTCGGCGGTGGCCATCGGCGTCATCTTTTGCAGGATGAACATGGTGACCACCATCAGGATGGGCAGAATGGGCAACGGATAACCCATCACGTGAAAGTTGTCCGGCGCGGAAAGGTCTTTCAACCAGAGGATCCACGGGGCGTGGCGCAACTCGATGGCCTGGGCCAGGACGCGGTAAAAACCATATAAAAAAGGAAGCTGCAACGCCATAGGCAAGCAGCCTCCCAGCGGATTCACGCCGTGCTTTTTGTAAAGCTCCATCACTTCCGCGTTCATCCGCTGCTTGCGCGGATCGTTGAATTTGTACTGCTTGTAGCGGTCCTGGATGTCTTTGACGAGGGGCGCGATTTTTTGCATGTTCTGCGCCGAACGGATGCTCTTCACCTTCAAGGGAAACATGGCAAAGTTGATCAGGCAGGTGAGCAGGACAATCGCCCAGCCGTAGTTATGCACCCAGTTGTCGTAGATGTAGCGCAAGCCGAGGAACAACGGTTTGGCGATAATGGTGAACCATCCGAAACTTACCATGCCTTCGAGCGAAGGTTTGACCCCGCCGAGAACATCCAGGGCCTTCGGACCTACGAAAAGCCTGAAAGCCAGTGGCTGAGGCGCGGAACTTGATAGTGTGGCCATAAGAGATTGCGGCAACTCTTTCTCTTTCCAATCCGGCGGGTTCCATGGTTGGCGGACAAAGCGAAACGCCACGTCCGGTGTGAACGGCGCGCTATCCGAATAGGGAAGAAAGACGTCGGCGAAGAACTTGTCTTCCAGACCCATCACTCCCAATGGAACCGGGATGGGTTGATCTTCTTTCACTTTGGCTTGCGCGACCGCAGTTATGTCCTGAGCCGTGCCATAAAACGCCTCGCGGGATGCTTCCCTGATTTTGACCGCCAAGGAATTGTCTCCGAATCCTCCCGGCCACTCCACGCCCACCGGATAGTCGTGCTGGCCATCGGAGACGCTTACTTCCACGTGGACTTGATACCCGTGACCAAACGAGAATTTCTTATGAACCAGAACGGTTCCGTCACTGTAAGTGAATTCAAGATTGATGGGAGCCGTGAAGGGCGAAGCCAAAACCGGAGCCTGGGGCAGATGTTTTTCCTTGGAGACCGATGTCGCAACAAGCTGCGTTGCCTTGCCCACAAAGAGCGCGGTATTTACTTTGTGGCCCAGGTCAGAATTGGCCTTCAACGTCTGGGACGGGTCGGAGACCACAAGGCTCATGGGATAGCCGAGCGTTTCGCAAGCCGGCAGGTTTACCAACTCCAACAGGTCCCCATTTTCATCCTTGTATTTCTTCAGCACCCAACTTTTCACCACCGCGCCCTGCGAAGAAAGCGTCACCTTGTAAAGATCGTTCTCCACCACAATATCTTCCGCCTTGCTGCCTTGCTGGATGGGAAGGGACGGGGCCGCGCCGGGTTGGCTCTGCATCGCTGACTTTCCGTGGTCCTTGCCGCTGGCCGCCACCAGGCCTTTCCCTTCAGAAGGAACGGGGGCAGGCGCACCAGGTTGCGATCGCCTGGGGGCGGTCGCGCTAAGCGGCGGCTTGATCACAGGGGGGGCAGGCTTGACAAAAAGAACGCGCCACGCCACCAGCATCACAAAGGAAAGCGCGAAGGCCACGATCACTCGCTTGTCTTGGTCCATTTTAATTGCGGGCCCTGGGTATCAGGCGGCTGGTGCTTACGTAGCGTCCTGCAAGATCGCTCCCGGCCCTACGTCATTCCTCAGAATCCTAAATACGGTTAACTAATGCAAACAAGGGAACGAAAGTTATATTCCGAAAGTGGTTTCAAGCGCCCCCACACCCGTCCGTCGGCTTGCGACCCCCTCGCCCCCTTGGGGGTGAGGGGGTTCGTAACACGCACCACCACCTGTGCAATCATTTGCTCAAGCGCCCTTGCCGCCCATATCCGACGGCACCGGGTCATAACCATGCTCCGCAAACGGCCGGCAGCGGAGCAGCCGCCGCAATGCCAATCCCGCTCCCTTCCACACGCCCCACTTTTCAACGGCCTCATAAGCGTAAGTTGAACAGGTTGGATAAAACCGGCAGGCGGATGGCAACAGGGGCGAAAGGCAAGCCTGGTAAAAGCGGATGAAGCCCAGCGCGGCCGACTTCACTGCGAAGTTGCCTTGGCTACGATTTCGGGCGGTGGCGCCGGAGGAAAAAGTTTCAAGATTTCCCGTTCCAGGACCGGAAACTCGACCTGGGCCACCGCCGGGCGCGGGTTCAGCACAATGTCCCACCCGCCGGGAATCGTGGCCCGGTGCAGACGAAAAACTTCCCGCAGCCGCCGCTTCAGCCGATTGCGGAAAACCGCGTTCCCCAGGCGGACGGGTGCCGTCACGCCCAGCCGCGTTTGTGGAAGGCCGTTGGATCGGCAGAAAATCGTGCATATCGACGCGCTTCGGCGCTGCCCTTCGTCGTAAACCCGCTTGAACTGGGCCCGTCGCAATAGCCTGCAATCTTTGGGAAAACCCTGCGGCGCAGAACGAACTTTCATGGAGTCAAACGATGGCGGCCCTTTTGGCGGCGGCGCTTCAGCGTCTTGCGTCCTCCCGGGGTCCTCATGCGAATGCGGAATCCATGCGTCTTAGCCCGACGCCGTCGGTTCGGTTGAAATGTGCGTTTCAAATCTCACTGCTCCCCACTCTGAATTTGTTATTAGGGTCAGACCAATACAATAACCTTGCCGCCGATTCTAGTCAAGGCGCGTGGATTGGCGCGCAGAACCCAGTTGACAGTTCTGCGGCCTCAGTTCAAAGTCAGTAGCCATGAAACTTATTTGGATAAGCTGACCGCCCGGTGAACAAATTTCCGGGCGGAAAAACGGTGACCAGGAAAGTCATGCCTCGTTCCACGACAAAATCCGAAGATCGCCTGCAACGAAAGGAAGAGGAAGCCATGCCGCGAGGAGAATTCAAGCTCATTATCGGAAACATGTTTGGCAACAAGACCGGGCGGCTGATGCTGGAGATTGAGACGCTGCGCCAATTCGGGCGCAAGCGGATTCTGATCTTTAAGCCGGATATCGACACCCGCAGCGACCAGGGCTTTATCAAGGATTACCACGGCAAGACCATGGACGCCATAGAAGTGCCGGCGCGCGATCCCTGGCAGGCGTTGAAGATTGTCCGGCACCGCGAATCGGAGGCGGGCAGCCGCTTCCACATGATTGCCTTTGACGAAGTGCAGTTTTTTCCCACCGATTCAAATCTTTTTCTTGCCATTGACGAACTGCTGGACCGCGGGTATGACGTGCTCGCTGCCGGCCTGGCGCTCGACTTCAAGCGCGAACCTTTTGGCTCCACCCTCCTGCTTTTTGGACTGTGTACGAGCGGCCACGATTGCATGTGGCTGAATCCGCTCTGCGCTCAGTGCGGCAAACCCGCCGCCCTGCCGCAGCGCATTATCAATGGCAAGCCCGCGCCCTATGACGCTCCGCAGGTGCAGGTGGGTGGCAAGGAGACTTACGAGCCGCGCTGCTACAACTGCCACGAACTCCCTGGCCGCCCCATCCCACCGTTTTAACCGCCGGCGCAGAAAGCACGAGTCTGTTTCCAGGGGCTTCCTCTCCCCTAATTCTCGCCTGAAGGTCACGCGAAAAACTCCCCACGCAGGAATACCTGCGGGGAGGGAACGTAGAGCCGACCTTCAGGTCGGCATTTGGGGGAGAAAGATAAATGCCGACCTAAAGGTCGGCTCTACTCCCAAGGTCAGGATTCGTCAAAGTGGATGGTCACCGGCTTTACACGGAAGCCGCGCGTGGTGATGGCCAGGTAGAGGATTCCGCCCAGGAACCAGGCGCCTCCGGCTATTTTGGCGACGATATTCAAATTCCACCAGATCAACGTGCAGAAGCCAAATCCGAACAACGGCAACAAGATGTCGGCCCACACGCGCCCTTTCCGCTGCGTGCGGCGCACCACGGCAAATTGCCAGAAGGTGGAGAGGTTCACTCCCATGAACGCGAAAAAAGCGCCGAAGTTCAGGAGCTCGCCGGCATGTTCGTAGGCGTTGCCGATGTATTGAAGGCCCATCGCGCCCGCATAAACAATGGCGCCGATGATCAGAATGCTGTAAGTGGGGGTGTGGGTTTTGGCGCTCAGATGGGTGAACGCGCCTCGAGGCAGCACGTTATCGCGCCCCATGCCGAAAAACAGGCGCGCCGCGCCCACCGCCCCGGTAAACGCTCCGCCCAGCGAGGCGAGAAGAATGGTAATCCCCATGGCTTGAAATAAAATCGGGCCGCCCACCCGCTGGCAAACGTCCATAAATGCGGTTTCGAGATTGGGGAAGGTGCGCCAGTCCGGCCAGACGCGCTGGCCGAGATAGACCTGCAAGCCTCCAAATATTCCCGTGAACACGCAAACCAGCACGGTGGCCAGCAGGATATTGCGCCGTGGATTTTGCGCGTCTTCGGAGAGCGTGGTGACGCCTTCAAATCCGATGTAGGTGAGCGCCGCGTAAGAGGTGGCCGTCCAAACGGTGTGTGCATTGAAAGTCTTGGGATCGTAAAAAGGCAGCGTGGAAAACACCCCTCCCCATCCCTGATGGTGAAAAAGGTATCGTATCGCCAGAATGAAAAAAGCGATGGTGACTGTGCCCATGCAGATCAGCAGGATCTGGTTGGCCCTGGCCGTGGACTTGATGCCGCGCAGGTTCAAGCCGGTCATGAAGGCGACCACCAGGAACATGGCCACCGGGTAGGGAATTTGAGGCAAATAGCGCGAGTGGATGGCCACCGCCACCCAGATGGCGTTGACCAGGGGCACCAGAAGGTAATCCAGGATCATGGCCCATCCGACGAAGAACCCGGCATAAACATTCAGGCCCCGGCTGACGAACGTATACGCGGATCCCGCCGAAGGATAGAGCGCGGCCATGCGCCCGTAACTGAACGCCGTGATCGTCATGGCTAGCATGGCGATCATGATGGTGGTTACAAAATGCCCGTCGGAAAGTTGTTGCGCCACGCCAAATATCGGGATGGGGGCGATGGGTTGGACCAGAACTATTCCGTAGAAAACCAAATCCCAAAGAGTAAGCACCCGGCGCAGGTGTGGAGTGGCGCGGGCGCCCGCCTGTGCTGATACCGAGTCTTGGGGCATCGCGATGGCCTGGACGGCGCAAATCCTTTGACTGTCCTCGACGGCGCACCTGGACGAGATGCTCCCCCGGGCGGCACATTATGTCATGAGTTGAAGCAAGCGCACACAAAAGCAGGCTCGGCGGGGTGGCCCAAAAAGAAAGGAAGGATTATGGTGTGGAGGGACCGGGGCGCGGCGGCGCCTGCCTGCCGCCGCCGTGGTTTATATCCGCTCCAGCCGTGGGTCAGTGATCTGATTTAGGAGCGATGACGGTGGTACCTTCCTGCCGCTCTTCTTCGGTGGCTTTCTCCGGCACCTTCCCGGCCAGTGCGCGCAGGTAATTAATCACATTCCACCTGGTTTTTGCTGCCATCCGCTCGGTCTGGCCCGGCATCGTATCCGATCCGGTGGTGATGATGGCAAAAAGTTCGCCGTCGGTCCGTTTCTTCAGAGTCTCGGCTTTGGTGAAGTCGGGCGGGCTGGCTTTTATTTCCGCCAACAGGTCTGGATCACCTTTGCCGTCGCCCGCCTTGCCGTGGCACATGGTGCACTGGGTGGCGAAAATCTTCTTTCCTAATCCCACGGAGAAATCCGTAAATCGAACCGGGTTCTTCTTCGCTGCCTGTTCCGGCGTAATGTTGTAGTGGTGGGGACCTGGCGCGGCGGGCGCCCCCGCGGTTTGATTTGCCCCCGTTGGTTTGCTCTCCGGCTGCTTCTGTTCCTGCGCCCAAAACATGCCCGCGGTCACGAATACCAAACAAAATCCGAGCCAATTCATGGGTTTTTTCATGGCTCACCTCCCCCCGCCCAATCCGGCCGGATCACAACATGCCGGCCGGCGCATCCACTCATTGCTTCATTCTGTCCAATCACCTTTTCGTTCTCCGCACGGGCGCCCATCGCATCCCAGCGCCTGAAAGACCACTGTCACGGATTCCGCTTCCCGCCACCCTCATGGTCCGAATCGCCGCGGGTGGTGAGCACCGGGCACGCCGCCTCCGTCACCACCCGATAGGCAAGATTTCCCATGCGGTGGGTGGCCAGCGCGGAAGCCCTCTTTACCCCTAACACGATCAAGTCCGCTTTTCGCTCACCCGCTACTTTCAATATTATTTCCGCCCGATCACCGGTTTCCACCTGGCAATCCACCTCGCACCACGCCTTCACCTCGGTTGGAATCTGCGCCTGCATTTGATCGTAGCAGGATTTCGCCGATTGCCATGCGGGGCCGGGGACCGCGGTGTTCATCACGTGCAGCATGGTCAGCCGCGCGCCGTACTCCAGGGCAAACGAGAGGGCGTACCGGGCCGCGGAGGAAGTTTCTCTCCCCAGGCAGGTGGGATAGAGCACCTGGTGAAGCGACAAACTTTCCGGAGCCTGGTGGGAGACGTGCGGCCCCACCGTCAGCACCGGGCAAGGCGAAGTACGGAATATCTCTTCCGCCACCGAACCCAGGAAAAAACGCCTGAAGCCACGGCGTCCGTGCGTTCCTGTAATCACCAGATCGATGTGGTGTTCCTGGATAAATTTTTTCAGAACCAGCGTAATCTCCCCCTGGCCCAGCAGCGCCTGGTGCTCAATGCCCTTCAGCAGCCCCGAGCCCGCCAGCCCGTTGATCTCCTTTTGCGCCGCCTGCACCAACTCGTCCAGAAAAGTTATGGTCTCCCCCGAGACCAGCGGGTAGGGGTGCGGTTCCACCGCGTGGGCAATATAAATTCTTGACCCGTAGCGGCGCGCTACGGCCGCTGCCAAGGGCAGGGCCGCCAATGAAGACGCGGAAAAATCGGTGGTAAACAAAATGTTGTTGAGTGAAATCAGCCCTGACCACGGCTGCTTTTCCAACACGGCTGACTGGCTCATCACCCACCTCCTCAACCCGGTTTTCCCCCCGCTTGGGACACAGCTTCAGGCTAGTCACCCGGCTCAAATAAAGCTGTGACCGCCGTCACAATAATTCCCCGTCCCGGCCACTGTGATTTCCGGAAAGGACTTGCAGTTTACTGTCGCGCCAGGGTGGAGGAAACGGTCGCGGGCCTTGCAAAAAAAACTCGCCTGCACGCTCGTCCCGTGCAGGCGAGGCAGATCAAGGAGGTTCTTGCTTCGGACGCCGGGTTGGTGATTGCTCCCGGTCTTATGGAAATGTTCAAGCCGCCTGGGTTTCGATCCGAATCTTTTGCGAGCCTCCGTATCTTCTACTTCGCTGGCAAACCCTTATCGGTGCCTGGACGGCGACGGTTCGGGTTGAAGGCCCCCGGCGATTTATTTCTTATCAGCCGGCCGCGTCGCCGCACTGCTAATTACGCCGGCCCCGGGGGCCTTTACTTGTTGCGGGCAGTATCAACCGGCGGTGGCGGGGTTACAGTGACCCGAGTCACTCCCCATTGTGATAACCGAAATTGGCGGCCCCGCGTCCTAAATTTGCCCGCAACTCATAAAGAAACGCGTTCCCGCCAGGGTGAATTCTTTTTCTCCCCCCCCGGCGGTAATTTCGAATCAGCCCTTCAAGCCGCCAGGGTGTGGCCGCCAGCCTCACACAAATGCGTGACGGACGGCACAGACCTTGGCCCCGGATCGGCCAAAACTAAGTTGGGGAAGAAGCGGAAGACTGAGGCGCCCTATGAAAACGAAAATTCTGTGGACACTTTTGGTGCTTGCTGTGGCGTTGGGAAGCTTGCAGGCGCAGCTCCAGCGTCCCACGGATCACAAGGCTCCGGCAACTCCCGCCCACTCTGCCCGGGAACCCCAGGAGCACTACCAGCCCAACGTTCCGCCGGGAGAAAAGTTGCGCAAAAATCCGGTTCGCTTCACAGAGGTGTCCGTGGACCGCGGCAAGCGGCTGTTTCAGTCCCAATGCGTCCTTTGCCACGGAGTGAACGCGGATGGCAAAGGCGATTTTGTGGGCGTCTACGGCGTCCATCCGCCCGACTTCACCAACCCTGACGTCCTGAGCCAGCGCACCGACGGTGAGTTGTTCTATATCATCGGCGCCGGCACGGATAAGATGCCCGGCAGGCATTCGCAGTTGAACGAAAGACAAAGGTGGGACGTGGTGAATTACCTTCGTGCTGTCGAAGGGAAAATCCCCACCCCCACCACCAGCGATAACGGGAAGACCGCCCTGCTCAGGAATCACTGATGTCCGCCTGCGTCGCGCACCCCCTTCCGCCCGGATGCCTGCGGCAGTCAAGTCGAAACTCAGGCGGCGAATTAACCAACTTGGGATTATTCCTATTATCATCTCCGTCCCCGCCGCCAGCGCCAGACTCCTCCCCCTCAACCAGGTTTCAGCGGGTAAGTGTCCGAAGGCAAAATTCCCAAGTCAATGTAGATGGGGCGGATGAGCGGCCGAATGTACTTCAGCCGGGTTGCGAACCAGATGGCGCCGGCAATGCAACAAAATCCGTTGATCAACAGGGTGAGCGGAACACCCACCGCGTGCGCCAGCGTCCCGGCGAGCAGGCTCCCGAAGGGCGCCATGCCCACAAAGGCCATGGTGTAATAGCTCATCACCCGTCCGCGTTTATCCTCGGGCACCAGGGTTTGGATGATGGTGTTACTGGCGGCCATTTGCTGCATCATGCCATACCCGGTGATCACCATCAGCATCATGGCCAGCCACAAAACGCGTGAAATGGCGGACAAAACCAGCCCCGCGCCCAACAGGGTGGCGGCAAGGGGAATCATCTTTTCCAGGCCGACCACGTTTTTGCGCATGGCCAGTGTTACTCCGCTGACGAGCGCGCCCATGCCCACCGCGCCCATGAGAAAGCCCAGCGTGTCCGGACCACCCCTTAGAATGCGCCCCGCCAAAATTGGCATCAGGACGATGTAAGGCATGCCCATCAAGCTCACCATGGCGAAGAAAAGAAGGATGCTTCGAACCGGGGCGAATCCCCATGCGTAGGTCCATCCGTCTTTAAGCTGCTCGAACATCGTGGTGGTGTGTTTTTTGATTGCGGCAGCGGGCAGGCGCATCCGCAGCAGCGAAGCAATCACGGCCAGGTAGCTCGCGCCGTCAATCAGGAAGCAGTAGCCTTCCCCGAAGGCGGCAATCACGATTCCGGCAATGGAGGGGCCGAGCATTCGTGCCAGGTTCACCATGGAGGAATTGATGGCAATCGCGTTGCCCAGGTCCTCCCGACCCTCCACCATTTGCATCATGAAGGCCTGGCGCCCCGGCATGTCAAAACCGTTGATGAGTCCCTGAAACACACTGAGCGCGAGAATCTCATGGACGGTGATCACCTTCGCGAGCGTCAGCGCCGCCAGGGCCAGGGATTGCAGCATGGCGAGTGCCTGCGTGACCACCAAAATGCGCTGGCGGTTCAGCCGATCCACCCACACGCCGGCGAAGGGGGCGAGCAGGAAGGTTGGTATCCGCCCCGCGAAGCTGACCAGCCCCAGTAGCAATGCCGACCCGGTGAGGCGGTAGACCAGCCAACTGGTGGCGATCCGCGTCATCCAGGTGCCGATCAGCGAGATGCTTTGACCGCCAAAGAAAAGGCGGAAATTCCGGTGCGTCAGGGCGCGCCAGGCGTGGGAAAAATCACGCCGCGAACCTTGTGGGGATGTGTTCGTGCGCCGGCTTTCTGGATCGGTTCGGTTCATTCGAGGTCGCGGGTGGGCATCGGTTCTGCCTTTGGGAAGTTATGCGATTTAGCTGGTTTAAATCAAGGTAAAGGGTGGTTGAGTCCAGTTGTTAACTCCGATGGCGGCTGCTGGACGCCGACACCCCTACCAGCACAATCCAGGGGCGCGAGGCGCCACGCGAGAGGCTGCTTTCCGTAGCGCCTTCCTGGGCCGTAATAAGCGGGGCCACTCCAACTGAATCGCTTGCGCATCACGCCGCTGGAGCCAGGGTCCAGTTCGGCGATGTAAGTACGCCGGAAATCTGAAAACGTACACTGCGTCGATGCAACCCGCTCCTCTTCGAGAGCGGGCACAGCAGGGAAGGAGATGGTGGGGGTTGATGGTGCGCCGGCCGTCAACTCGGCAAGCCGCTGAAATTCAAGATGCCGATCTTTAGACCGGCTGATGAAATACGGGGTAGAGCCGCCCTTTAGGGCGGCACGTTGGAGTGCAAGTTGCTTAAAACAAGATGCCGGGCTAAAGTCCGGCTCTACGAAATTGGGCAGGAATCATATTTTTCATCAGCCGGTTAGGCCGGCTTTGCGTGAAGGCAAAGCTGACCCGCCCCCGGGAAGGAAGGAGTCTTGCATTCCGCCAGCCCTGGAACTAAACTCGCTGATAATGGTCAAGCACCGCAAAGCGAAGCGATACCGGCTTGGACTCAAGGGGGTGTTTCACCACGCGCGTGAATCGGGCGGCGCGAATGTGGTGGTTCGGGACATCAGCACACATGGCTGTGAACTTGAGCACGCGCAGGGTTCAATCAACGGAGAAAAGTGCGAGTTGTACTTTGACTGGCAGGGAGCCCAAGTCGGACTGGAAGCCCAGGTTGTCTGGAAAGATGCGAAGGGACGAGCGGGACTGAAGTTTCTCCGGGTTGATAAGGAAAGCCAGAGGCGCGTGAATGAGCTTTGCGACACGCTGAGCAGGCAGGCGCCCTCGGCGCCCCCGCAGAAAGAAGCGCATGCAGCCCATCACCTGGCGGACCCCACACAAGGACCAAGGGTGGCGCGTCCCACTACGTCGCTGCAAGCACCACAGCCTCTCCCCGTCCACCGGGAGTCCGACCGGAGCCGTCGGCTGGTCCCTCGCTATGTGAGCGAGTTGAGGGGCTGCCTCTTGAACCCCGCCACGGATGCGACCACCCATGTGACCGTGGTCAGCCTCTCCATTTTGGGCGCCAGCTTACAAGGCTCGCCTCTCCCCGACAATGGTCAGACATGTGAGCTGCAGACGGAATGGGAGGGTAACCCGTTCGTGCTCCGGTGTGACGTGGTTTGGAAAACCCAGGAACAAGCTGGGGTTCGATTCAGGTCAGTTGACGAGGAGACGGGCAAATTGCTGAGGCGAACTTGCACCAACCTGCGGCTTCAACCTCCCGGGCCTTCGCTCCCTTGAGCTTGGGCAAACGACCGGCATCTGCCGGGCGCCCGGCGGCGCCAAACTCTGACCTGCCCGCGTTACTGGCGGTCCCCACTCCTTGATCAGCGCCGCCTCGGTCGGGCAGATTGCGGGGATGGTGGTGGGAGACGACCGGGGCGAGAACTGGCAGGCCAGAATCACGCCGAAGATAAAATTCGACACTCCGATTTCAATCGTGTGCGCCAGGCGAATATTGCCGGGCATCCGGGGATTATCCGGGAGCAGCGGCACGGCTCCGCCAAGGATGGCGAGGGCAAGACCGATGGCCATGGCTGCGCGGCGCCGCTCGGGAATCATGCGGGCGACGGGCAGGAGCGAGGCGATTTAGGTCAAACCACGAAAGACCAGCCTCAGCGCGAGCATGGCGCCGGTGATGGCCAAAGCGATTTTTACGGCCGATGGTTTCATGGGGTATCTCTCGGTGGGCCGGACGCCGTTCGGCCCCCCGCTGCGGGGCCATCGGGCGTGCCCAGGCCGCGGCAAAACAATCGCATCTCCTCTTCGAGTAAGGGCAGGGTGCCGCTGTAGGGCGGCGCGTCGTTGATCCAGATGGTCACTATGCCGATGTGAATCAGTTTGAAAATCTCAATCAGGCTGGGCAGGTGAACGTCCGGGCGAATCAGGCCGCGTTGAATCATAGTGCCGAACAGGTCAAGCAGCGGCGGGTCAATGGCTTTTTGCATTCCGGCAAAGTGCGGCGCAAGTTCGCAGCCGCGGGTGTAAAGCTGCGCCATGAAGACGCGGACATAATCGCGGTAAGGCTCCTTGAGGCGGAGTTGATGGCGAATGAAGTCCGCCAGGATGCGTTCGGCCGGGCCGCGCGACTGCGATATGTGCGCCACCTGGGCTTGCAGGCGCTCTTCCACCTGCACCATGAAGGCCACCACAATTTCTTCCTTGCTGGCGAAATAGTTGTAGATGGTCCCCTTGCCCACCTCGGCGGCAGCCGCGATTTCCTCCACGGTGGGAGCGGCCATGCCGCGCTTGCCGAAAATCCGGACGGCCACTTCGATGATGCGGGCGCGCGTGGCCAGCTTTTTTTTCTGGCGCAGAGAGGTTGGCGTGGGCTGTGCCAAGCGAAGGTGGCGCGCCGGGCGCGCCCGCCGCTCTTCTATGACTTTGGTCATATATGACCATAGTCACATTTAACCCTGGCCCGGGTCAAGCTATTTCCCGCGCAACGACCTGTCACGAAACCCCGCCGTACTTTGGCCCATGCCGCACCGCCTTGGGCTATAATCAAACCCGCGCGCCCGCCGCTCGCGCGCCCGGGAGATTTCATGCGCTACAACAACATTCTGGAAGCCATCGGCCACACGCCCCTGGTGAAACTGAACCGCGTCACGCGCGGCTCGAAGGGCGAGGTCTACGCCAAGTGCGATCACCTGAATCCCGGCGGCAGCGTTAAGGACCGCATCGGTGTGGAGATGATCGACCAGGCGGAGCGCGCGGGCCTGCTGAAACCAGGCGGCACGATTGTGGAGGGCACTTCAGGGAATACCGGCATGGGCCTGGCCATGGTGGCCGTGGTGAGAGGCTACAAAGCGATCTTCACCATGGCCGACAAACAATCGAAGGAAAAAGCGGACGCCCTGAAAGCGCTGGGGGCGGAGGTATTTGTTTGTCCCACCGCCGTCACGCCCGAAGATCCGCGCAGTTATCACTCGGTGGTCAACAACCTCACCAAAGATATTCCCAACGCCTACCATCCCAACCAGTACGCGAATCCGGCCAACCCGGAGATCCATTACCGCACCACCGGCCCGGAAATCTGGGAGGACAGCGATGGAAGGATCACTCACTTCGTGGCGGGCATGGGCACGGGCGGAACGATTTCAGGAATCGGAAAGTACTTGAAAGAAAAACATCCCAAAGTGAAGATTATCGGCGCCGATCCCGTGGGTTCTCTGCTTTACGAATTCTTCCACCACGGCACGGTAGGGAAAGCGGAACCTTACAAGACGGAAGGCATCGGCGAAGATTTCTTTCCTACCACGCTTGACTTCAGCGTGCTGGACGATGTGATTCAAGTGAGCGATCGCGACGCGTTTATCTGGACGCGCCGCCTGGCGCGCATGGAGGGGATTTTCGCCGGAGGCTCGTCCGGCACGGCCCTGGCGGCCGCGGTGCAAGTGGCGGCCACACTCTCGGAGAAAGATTTTCTGGTGGTGTTCATTCCCGATAGCGGTTCGCGCTACCTGAGTAAGATTTATAACAACGATTGGATGAAGGACAACCGCTACTTTGAAGCCAGCGTCCCCCTCACCGCGGGCGAAATTGTGCAGGCCAAACCTGAGTTGCAACAGGCGCGCGAGATGGTGCAGGTGGCGCCCTCCGATTCCATTGCGGCGGCGCTCGAGCGCATGCAGAAACACGACTTCTCCCAACTCCCGGTGTTTGAAGAAGGCCGGCCGGTGGGCGCTCTATACGAAGACGCCATCCTGAACCTGGCTCTGGAAGGGAAGGATTTGAAAAAGCTGGTGGTGCGCGAAGCCATGGGTCTTGCCTTCCCGGTGGTGCAGGCCTCGGCAACACTCGAACAGATCACTACTTGCATTACCCGCGATTGCCCCGCCGTGTTCGTGAATTTTGGTGACAGCCACTACGACATCCTGACAAAATATGATTTGCTGCACGCGATCTCACGAGTGATGGAGCGCGCGCAGTAGGAAGCAATGTGGCCGTCAGTCTATGATTCACCGTTTCCCGGTGGTGGTGCGGTATGGCTTTTGCAGCGGCGGTCTATGACCGCCGTGCATGACTGATCAGCCGGGTCGGCGGTCATAGACCATCGCTACAGCAAACTGTACCATCCGTTGCCCTGAAAGTTTGACAAAGCGTTGCCGCAACCTGAAAATAGAAGTTCGCCCAACTCATTTCCCTAACAACGATTGTGGGCGCGGGGGTTCCCGGGAAGAATGCCGACTCAACTGCAAGAGGTCATCAAAGCGCTCAGCTTGGTGAAAGACCCGGACCTTAACCGCGACATCGTTTCGCTTGGGTACGTGAAAGACCTCGAAGTGGGCGACCAGCGCGTATCGTTCACCATCCATTTCCCCACGGCGGTCAGCACGTTGAAGCAGCAATTGGGCGCCACCGCCAAACAAGCAGTGCAAGCACTGGGCGTGGCTGACGTGCAGGTTCGCGTGACAACGGGAAACGCGGCCGGGGCGACGGGCGCCCGGTCCAACCTGATTCCGCAAGTTAAGAATACGGTAGCCGTGGCCAGCGGCAAGGGCGGAGTGGGCAAGTCCACGGTGGCCGCCAATCTGGCCGTCGCTCTTTCTCTAACGGGCGCAAAAGTTGGATTGATGGATACCGATGTCTATGGCCCCAGCGTTCCCATCCTGATGGGCGGGCACGAAGCGCCACACGTGGTGGAAGGAAAACTCGAGCCACCGGTGGAATACGGGATAAAAATAATTTCCATGGCTTATTTTCTGCCCAAGGACGAAGCGGTGATCTGGCGCGGGCCCATGCTGCACAAGACGATCAACCAGTTTCTGGGCGAAGTGCGCTGGGGCGAGCTCGATTATCTGCTGATGGATTTGCCCCCGGGAACGGGAGACATCCAGTTGAGCCTCTCGCAAACTATTCCGCTTACCGGGGCTGTGATTGTCTCCACGCCCCAAGACCTCGCGTTGACTGTGGCTTCCAAGGCGATTGCCATGTTTCAAAAGCTGCGCGTACCCATCCTGGGCGTGGTGGAGAACATGAGTTATTACATCTGCCCCCAGTGCGGACATCGCGAGGGAATTTTCGGACACGGCGGAGCGCGCGCCGCCGCCGGGGAATTGGGTTTCCCATTCCTGGGTGAAATTCCGCTCGATATGTTTATTCGCACCTCGAGCGATAGCGGCAAACCTGTAGCCCTCGATGAATCGACTTCGCTAGGCAAGGCGTTTAAGGAAATTGCCCGTGCTGTGATGGACCAGGCGACGGCAGCCAGTTCCCAGGCGGCCCACGAAATCAGTATTGAGTGAGAAGGGCATTGAATGATTGAGAGATCGGGCGATTGAGCGATTGTTGTGAGGATGGGTCGGCGACGCGCGTCTTCCTAATCATCAAATCCCTCAATCGCTAAATCGCCCAATCACTTAAGTTCCAGGATGCGGACAACCGGCGAAGTAAAAGAAATGTCCACCTCCACACAGATCGCACCTAAATCCATCAAGCTGGACGCGGGCAACGGCACGCTCGGCGTGCAATGGACGGACGGCCATTACAGCTCGTTTCCCTATCAATACCTGCGTGACCGCTGCCCGTGCGCCTCGTGCGCCGGAAAGGCTCCGGCTCCTCATGCGCCTCCCAGCCCATTTCCTATGTTTGG
This sequence comes from Terriglobia bacterium, assembly GCA_035946625.1. Taxonomy (GTDB): domain Bacteria; phylum Acidobacteriota; class Terriglobia; order UBA7540; family UBA7540; genus DASYXZ01. Next base: position 59,544 of record DASYZE010000040.1, read on the forward strand.
GGTGAACAGGCTCAAACCGATTCGCGCCGAGCTGGTAGGGCGTTACGCGTTGCAGGTTTTTTGGAATGACGGGCACTCGTCCGGAATCTATGCGTTCGATCATCTTCGTGGGCTTTGCCCGTGCGCCGAGTGCGCGGCGCAGCAAGGGGACGGGGAAGTTCTGGCGGAAAAATGAATTTAACGGAGGGCTTTATGATGCGTTTTGCCGGCGGGGTCCCTTTGGTTTTCAGTTTGGGGATTTTCATGTCCTTGGCGGTTGCGGGCGAACTGCCATCGGCTTCAGGCAAAGGCCTGCTGCTCGTCGCCAACAAGGGCGACCATACGCTGGGGATTGTTGACCCGGACGCGGGCCGCCAAATCGCCGCCGTCTCCGAGCCTGGCATTACCGGCCATGAAGTGATTGCCTCGCCTGACGGGCGCACGGCCTACGTCCCCATCTACGGCAATTCCGGCGTGGGCCAGCCGGGCACGGACGGGCAAACGCTCGCGGTGTTTGATGTCGCTTCGCAAAAACTTACTCACACCATTGACTTTGGATGGCCGGCGCGCCCCCACTGCGCACATTTCGGCCCCAAGAACGGCATGCTCTACATCTCCACAGAGATGAATGATTCGATTAGCGTGTTCGACCCCGGCACGCAGAGGCTGGTGGGTTTCGTCCCCACCGGCCAGCCCGAGTCTCATATGTTTGCCCTTACGCGCGATGGGAAGCGCGCCTACACCGCCAACGTGGGACCTGGCACGGTGAGCGTGATTGATCTGGCGGCAAAGAAAGTGCTGGCCATCATCCCGATTTCAAAAGAGACGCAGCGCATCTCACTTTCTGTGGACGGCAGATACGCATTTACCGCGGACCAAACCGCGCCCAGGCTGGCGGTGATCGATACGGCCACGAACACAATCAAAACCTGGGTGGACCTGCCTGCCAGCGCCTATGGAACAGCGCCGACCCTCGATGGCCGCTGGCTGGTGGTGGCGATGATTGGGCCCCACAAGGTGGGCCTGATCGATTTGAAAACGCTGAAATTGGCGCGCACTATTGACGTGCCCAAATCGCCCCAGGAAGTGCTGATCCGCCCTGATAATTCGGTGGCTTACGTTTCCTGCGACTCGAGTGGAAAGATTGCCGTCATTAATTTAAAAACCTGGAAAGTGGATAAACTGATTGAAGTGGGCCACGGCGCCGACGGGTTGGCGTGGGCGGTGAAGGATTGAGTGCATTGGTGTTTGAGAGATCGGACGATTGAAAGGAGTCCTCTGTCCCTAACCCGCGCGTCAATGCCAGTGGCCGCTGGGTTCTCGCCGCTGAAATGAACGAGGCCTTTCTTTGACACTTGGCCGCGCCGACCGCCTTGACTTGTACATACGTTTCAGACATCATATATATACGATAAAATTGAGGTGAGACGGATGGCTGTGACACTTACGTCGATAAGGCTGGATACCCATCTGGCGGATGAGGCCGTGAAGGTCCTCGGGGCGAAATCCCGGACTGAGGCGGTGCACGTGGCCCTCAGGGAGATTGTGGCCCTAAAGCGATTTAAGAAACTGATGGCGAAGCACGCGGGGAAGCTCGGCTTCACAGGTCACGGTGAGTAACCTCCTCATTTTCGACACCTCGGTTTTTATCGATCATCTGCGCACCGGATGTCACCAGCAGCGAATCGAGTCTCTCACCGGCCTCATCCGGACATCTTCTGTGGTTCTGGCGGAGTTGTGGCGCAGCTCGACCAAGCCGGCCGAACACGAATTCTTGCAAGCCCTCGAGCGGAACCATCCCATCTTGACACCCACGGAAAAGAATTGGCTGGAGTCAGGGCGCATTTTGGGACAAATCTACGCGGATAAGGGTTTCTTGCCTACCAAGCTGCGCGATCTGCATTTCGACGTGCTGATCGCGCTCACCGCCCGTTCTCACGGCGCCTTGCTGATCACATCTGACCACGCCGATTTTGAATTGATCAGCGCTTACCGGAAATTTCAGATGGAAGTCTGGTAGCTTCAGTGTCGCTTCGGCGGCGCACTTCTGCTGCGAGTGATCATGGTTTGACGTTTTCCGAAGTGGCGTGCTTCAAGTCTTCAATCCAATTCTCAACGACGTTTATTTGCGTGACCGGCGACGACGGTTGGGGCTTGATCATTAGGAATCTCCTGCCATCGGGGGCGACATCGTACCAATTGGAGAAGTCTCCTTCGAAGAGCACATGTGGCTCGCCTAGCTTGAGCGCCGGGCCGGTCGAGACCGCTACCGCCATCATCTTGTTGCCGCTTCTATAAAACAGCTCGCGGCCGTCGCGCGACCACACGGGCATTTCGCCGCCCTGGGTCGAGACTTGCAGTTTTTCGCCCGGACCGGGATACGGCCGTAGGTAAACCTCGTTACGCCCGGTTTCGTTGGAGACATAAGCGATCCAGTGGCCGTCTGGCGAAAACATAGGATTGTCTTCATGAAATTGAGTCTGGTGGAACGGCTGCGGTTTCCGGTTGCCCTCGAGCGGTAAAATCTGGATGTCATGGTGCCCCGTCAGCCGTTGAACTCCTATAAAGGCAAGGAAGCGACCATCGGGCGAAAAGGAGGGTCGAACCTGCGCCGACTCGCTCGAAGTCAGTCGTTCTTCACCGCTCCCGTCCGGGTTTGCCCAAAACAAATTGGCACGGCCCTGTTCTCGCACGGAACTATAGACCACCCGCTTTCCATCAGGAGGCCAGGCGGGATTGCTACTATCTCCATCCGTGGTCAGGCGGGTAAATGTTCGGCGAGTCAGGTCGTACACCCAGACGTCCGAGTTTGCGCCGTAATGTCCAATCCAGATCGCGACTCGCCGGCCGTCGGGTGAAAGATGCGTCGACGTGTAAGGGCGAGGAGGCGCGGCAAGCGGCTCTTCCTTCCCGTTTCGGTCCACCCACACGAGTGTCGTCAGCGGCAAGAAGGCGCCGCCCGGAACAAAGGCCAGCGAACCATTTTCCGAGAGGGTGAACTGCGCTGCGCCGCTCGTCGGGTCCACGCGAACACTTTCAAGAACCGGCGCGGGCGGGCCGGTCACTTTAAGTTGTTTCAAATCGAAAGGCACGGCCACCAGTTCCCCGCCATGCGAATATACGACGTAGCCTGGGGCAATATATCGAGGGCACGTCCCTCCTTCCACCAGCACCCGGCGCTCCCCCGTTTTCAGAGAAGCGATTTCGACCCGGGCATGGTCCCACGACCCGCCCAAGCTGACGCTGGAGAGCACTTCCCCGCCAGGCAGGACTTGGGGCCAGTGATGCGCAAACTCGCCTTGGTGGAAGTTGACGGTCGTAACCGGGCGGGGTGTGCCCCCGGCACCGGATACTTGAAACAGCCTGCTGTTGGCCGTCGAGGCAAACACGATTGTGTTATCCGCTCCCCAGCTCGCTCCCCCGTTGAAAAACGGGATGGAGCAAATTGTTATAGGTGGGCCGCCCTGGATGGAAACTTTTTTCAAATTCCCGCCCGCGAAGAACCCTACCCATTGACCGTCCGGGGAAAAGAAGGGATTGGATGCGCCCTCGGTATCCGCAATGGGCTTTGCCTCCATTTGGTTTAACGAAGGAGGGTAGAGTTGGTTAACATCGCCGTGACCAGCGGCATAGACGAGCTCGCTGCCATCGGGCGAGAGGGCGAGGGCGGGAAACGCCATGTTCGCCAATTGGTCGCCACTCGGAAGCGTGATCGCGAACCGCGTCACAGGCCGAGGAGTCGTAGCCTTTGGGCTGAGAATGCGCCCTACGATCAGCCCTGTCAGAATCGAGCCCAAAACGATTCCTGCCACCCACGGCAGGGCGCGTTGTAGCGGCGGTCCCGCCGTTGCGGTCCCGCCGATTTTTTGGTCCGGTCGGCGATCGGAGATCGCCGCTACAACTTCGCCTTCTTTGATCCACTTTAATTCGTCGCGCAAATCGGCGGCGGATTGCCAACGGTCGTCCGGATCTTTCGCCAGGCATTTCTTCACCACGCGTTGTAGGGCCGAACGGCGTTCGGCCTCTTGCGGTGACTGTTCACTCTGTTCCAGCAATCGTTCGCCTTTGGTCGAAGGCCGAACGCCGTTCGGCCCTACAGCGGTTATGGGCGCCGGGTCGTTCTTCATAATCGCCGCCAGCACCTGGCCTGAACTTTCGCCTTCAAAAGCTCTCTTTCCTGTCGCCATTTCGTAAAGCACGCAACCGAAAGCAAAGATGTCCGAGCGCGCATCGGCGGGCTTGCCTTCGAGCTGTTCTGGGGCCATGTAATGAAGCGTCCCCATGATCGCGCCTTGTGCCGTGAGCAAGTCGGTGTCAACCGTAGCACGGGACGGGGACCCCAGGCTCTGCGTTGGGGCCTGCCCGTGCTTTTCGAAGGCCATGGGCGGGACGCCCGTGCTACGCGTCAATTTCGCCAATCCGAAATCGAGTAGCTTGGCGCCCGATTTGGTCAGCATGATGTTTTGCGGTTTGAGGTCGCGGTGGATGATTCCCAGCCGATGCGCGGCGGCCAGCGCTCCGGCAATTTCGATGCCGTAATCAAGCACGGTGTTGAGTGGCAACGCGCTTCGTCCCGTGTCGTCACCCCCGCGAAAGCGGGGGTCCAGTGCGGGCATGGGCTGGATTCCCGTTGGAGCCTGCCCTCTGGATTCCCGCTTGCGCGGGAATGACCAGGGGGCGGGAATGACGGCGTGCGCGGCCGCATGACCCGTGCCCGCGAGGCGCGCGGCCAGCGTTTCGCCCTCCACCAATTCCATGGAGATGAACTGCCGCCCATCGAGTTCGCCCGTGTCGTAGATGTGGCAGATGTGCGGATGATTCAACGACGAGGCCAGATGCGCCTCGCGTTTGAATCGTTCGAGCGCTTTCGGGTCGCGCGTAAAATCTTCGGGAAGGAATTTCAGCGCGAGGTCACGATTGAGCTTAGTGTCTCGCGCACGAAAGACCTCGCCCATGCCGCCCGCACCGAGTTTCTCCAGCAGCCGATAACGCGCGCAGGATACTTGCAGGGGCGGTTCGCGAACCGCCCCTACGACCGCCGTTGGGTCGCCCACGCTTGGGGCCCCGCCCGGCGCTACAACGCCGTCCACCGGCGCGATGAAGCGATAACCCCGGCGCGGAAGCGTTTCGACAAAACGCGGATTATCCGCATCGTCGCCGAGCGCCTGGCGCAGCGCCTTGATGGCGGCGTTGATGCTGTGCTCGAATTCCACCACCGTGTCGTTCGGCCAAAGGATCTTTTGGATTTCTTCGCGGGTAATGATTTCGCCCGGTCGCTCGAGCAGCATGGCGAGGATGCGGAAGGGTTGCTCACGCAAATGAATCTTCATTCCAGACTTGCGCAACTCGCCCGAGTTGCGATCCAGCTCAAACGCGCCAAAGCGAATAATGCCACCCGATCTGATAAGTTCCATGGAAGCCAACCCGATGTTGAACAGAGTCTAACATCAGGTTGTTAGCCTATCAATACGCGACTATTCCACGAGAGCTTTGAGACTTGGGGCCGAAGCCGGCACGGAAATCCGCCATTGCGTTCGGGAAGTTCGTAACTGGAGATTAGCACCTGGGAAATAAACGCCAGTTTCGATTTTCCAGTTTCCACTTTCCGTGGACCCTTCATTCGCCCAATCGCTAAATCACCTGACCACTCAATTCTTAAAGGATTTCCACCTGGCAATTCTTTGCCAGCGACTTGAATTTCTTGGCGTCTTCCTCGGAGCCCACAATCGCGCCATAGTGCATGGGCACGGCGATTTTGGGATGGATGGTCGCCGCGGCTTCCGCCGCCTCTTCCGCCGTCATCACGTAAGTCCCGGAAACGGGCAGCAAGGCGATATCGCATTTCACCGCCCGCATTTCCGGAGTGAGGTCCGTGTCTCCGGCGAAATAAACGGCGGTCCCATCCATGTGGATGATAAAGCCCAGGCGCTTTTCGCCCTGGGGATGAAACGCCTTGCCCGGCTCGCGGAATTTATTGATGTTGTAGGCGGGCAGAGTCTCGATGATCACTTCGCCGGTCTTCGGCGTGCCCACCGTGATCCTGGCGATGGGGTCGAGAAAGCGCTTTTCGCGCACCTTGATCTCGCTCAGCGCGTCCTTACACAACGGGCTGGCGACGATTGTCGTCCCCGGGTGAATCACTTTTTTCAGGTCTTCGATGCTCATGTGGTCAAAGTGCTCGTGGCTGATGGTCACCACGTGCGCTTCGTCGTTCTTCGTGATTTTGAACGGGTCGGTATAAACCACTTTGGTTCCGGCAATCCGAAACGTGTCATGCGCTATGCGGGTGATATCCAAGTTCAGCAGTTTCATAGTCTCGCTCCTTTCATAATTCTAATAATGCATCGCGCCCATGGTATTTCTGTCTCGTGGGCGCACCCCAAATAATATCATTTCAAAAATGAAAAAATCAGTTGCCGAGCAGTCAAACCGCTCGCGTGCTTGGAGTGCGGTGGCGCTTCGCGGGCCGCATCGCGAACTTTATCGAGAATTGGACAGACAACGCGGGCCTCAACCTGCTAGACTGCGGTGTGAACTCATCCCATCGCGGATCCAACGGAGGCATCCTGATGCCCAAAGATGATCGAAATGCCCTGGAAGTTCTCAAAGCTGAACTCGACTTTATTGAGAAAGGAGGCTACGGGCGCTCCGTCCGAACGCCCTGGCTTCCCACATCCACATTTCAAGATTCCCTGAGCTGCCTCAATTTCGGCGACCCCGAACGGACCCGTCCCTGTGAGGAGTGCATCTTGATGCAATTTGTGCCGCCCGAGCAGCGCAAGGCAAACGTGCCCTGCCATCACATCCCCATCGGGCCATCGGGAGAAACGGTACACGCACTCGAACGGATGGAAACCCAGGAAGACATGGAAGACGCTATCAAGAAATGGCTGCGCGACACTATCAAACGCTTGGAAGAAGAGCAAGCCCAACGCCCTGCGAAATAAGGCGCCTGGCCGCGCGAGTGTAAATCGCAAAGTTTTGCAACCCCAGTTTCCACTTTTTGACTCAGAACTGAAGCCGCCGGGAAGGTATACACGCCATGGCCAAATCCAACAATTCTCGAAGGACTGAAGCAAAGCAGCCCGCCCAGGTCACCAATAAAGTTTCCGTGAAAACTCTGGAGCCCGACGAACTGCGGAGGATGAATGCCTATTGGCGCGCCGCCAATTATTTGTCGGTGGGACAAATTTATTTGCTCGACAATCCACTGCTGCGCGAGCCTCTGAAGATCGAGCACGTGAAGCCGCGCTTGCTCGGCCATTGGGGCACCACGCCCGGCCTTAATTTCATCTACGTTCATTTCAACCGGCTGATCAAGAAGCACGATTTGAACGTGATCTACGTCACGGGGCCGGGCCACGGCGGGCCGGGCCTGGTGGCCCACACTTATCTCGAGGGCACTTACAGCGAGTTTTATCCCAACATCGCGCAGAACGCGCAGGGAATCAAGCGGCTGTTTAAACAGTTTTCATTTCCCGGTGGCATTCCCAGCCACGTGGCGCCGGAAACGCCGGGTTCGATTCACGAAGGCGGCGAGCTCGGCTACGCCCTGGTGCACGCCTATGGCGCCGCGTTTGACAATCCGGATCTCCTGGTCTGCTGTGTGGTGGGCGACGGTGAAGCGGAAACCGGCCCCCTGGCCACCAGTTGGCACTCGAATAAATTCCTGAACCCGGCGCGCGATGGCGCCGTGCTGCCCATCCTCCATTTGAACGGTTACAAAATCGCCAACCCCACCGTGCTGGGAAGATTGAGCGACGGCGAACTCACATCTCTCTTCAACGGGTACGGCTACCAACCCTTTTTCGTGGAGGGCCACGCGCCCGAAGCCATGCACCAGCTTATGGCACACACCCTGGACACCGTGCTGGCCGACATTCACGCGATTCAGAATAAGGCGCGCAGCCGCGGATTTTCGCAACGCCCCGCGTGGCCCATGATCATCTTGCGCACTCCCAAAGGCTGGACGGGGCCCAAAGTGGTGGACGGCAAACCGATGGAAGGGACATGGCGCGCACACCAGGTGCCCCTCGCTGACCTCGCCCACAAGCCGAAGCACTTGCATTCGCTCGAAGATTGGATGAAGAGTTACAAACCCGAAGAACTCTTTGACGCTGACGGCAAGCTCATTGCGGAATTATCGGAGTTAGCGCCCGGTGGCGAGCGGCGCATGGGCGCCAATCCGCACGCCAACGGCGGCTTGCTGCTGCGCGATCTCTCCATGCCCGATTTTGCCCGGTACGCCGTGGACGTGCCCAAGCCGGGCACGGTGATGGCCGAGGCCACACGCGAGTTGGGCAAATTTCTGCGCGACGTGATGAAGCTGAACGCCGGGTCGAAAAATTTCCGCGTCATGGGCCCCGACGAAACCGCTTCCAACCGCCTGGACGCGCTTTATGAAGTGACCGGCAAGGAATTCACCGAAGCTATTCTACCCACGGACGAGCACCTCTCCCCCGATGGCCGGGTGATGGAAGTGTTGAGCGAACACATGTGCCAGGGGTGGCTGGAGGGCTACCTGCTTACCGGCCGCCACGGTTTCTTTTCCTGTTACGAGGCGTTCATTCACATCGTGGACTCGATGTTCAACCAGCACGCCAAGTGGTTGAACGTTACCCGGCACATCCCCTGGCGGCGGCCCATCGCCTCGCTCAATTATCTTTTGAGTTCCCACGTCTGGCGGCAGGATCACAACGGATTCAGCCACCAGGATCCCGGCTTCATCGATCATGTGGTGAACAAGAAGGCCGACGTGGTGCGCGTCTATCTGCCGCCCGACGCCAACACGCTCCTTTCCGTGGCCGACCATTGCCTGCGCAGCCGTCACTACGTGAACGTGATTGTGGCTGGCAAGCAGCCCGCTCTCCAGTGGCTGAACATGGAACAGGCTATCGAGCACTGCACGTCGGGCCTTGGCATTTGGAGTTGGGCTTCGACCGACGAGGGAACTGATCCCGACGCCGTGATGGCTTGCGCCGGCGACGTGCCCACCCTCGAGACCCTCGCCGCCGTGGACTTGCTCCGCCAGCATTTTCCCGATCTCAAACTTCGAGTGGTGAATGTGGTGGACCTGATGACCCTCCAACCTTCCACCGAACATCCCCACGGACTTCCCGACCACGAATTCGATTCCATGTTCACCACGGACCGGCCGGTGGTGTTTGCCTACCACGGCTACCCCTGGCTCATTCACCGTCTGACCTACCGGCGGACCAACCATCACAACATGCACGTGCGCGGGTACAAAGAAGAAGGGACCACCACCACGCCTTTTGACATGACGGTGATGAATGATCTGGACCGTTTCCACCTGGCGGGTGATGTGGTGGACCGCGTGCCCCGCCTGGCGCGGGTGGGCGCCCACTTCAAACAGTTCCTGCGCAACAAGCTGGTGGCGCACAAGCTTTATATTCAACAGCACGGCGACGATATGCCAGAGATTCGCGACTGGAAGTGGGCGTACTGAGAGCAGTGAGTCAGTGGGTCAGTTTTTCAGTCTGCGGGCCGTGACTGACATACTGAAATACTGACCAACTGAAATACTTCTCCAAATGAAAGTATTTGTTCTCAACGCCGGTTCGAGCAGCCAGAAAAGCTGTCTTTATGATATTGGCGATTCACTCCCCAAATCTCCGCCTGAACCGTTGTGGAAAGCGCACATTGATTGGAGCGGCGGGTCGGAGAACGCAGAAATGACAGTGAAGAATTCCGCTGGCCCAACCCTTGACGAAAAATTGAAAGTTGATGCGCGAGGTGAGGCGATCAAAACAATGCTGGACACGCTTTGGAGTGGCCCGACGCGAGGCATCGGCCAGCGGTCAGGCATTGATGTAGTCGGCCATCGCGTGGTACACGGTGGACACAATTATCAGCAGGCGATGATGGTTACACCGGAAGTGAGAGCCGAGATCGCGGCTTTGGCGGTCTTCGCTCCGCTTCACAACCGCGCTGACCTTGATGGCATGGAGGCGATTGACCGAATCCTGGGAACGATTCCCCAGGTTGCCGTGTTTGACACCGCCTTTCACAGCCAGATGCCTCTGCCCGCGGCGGCTTACCCTGGCCCTTATGAATGGCTTGCTCGGGGAATCCGTCGCTATGGGTTTCACGGAATCAGCCACCAATATTGCGCCCAGCGAAGCGCTGAAATTCTGGGACGGGACTTGGCGCAATTGAAGTTGGTCACCTGCCATCTGGGCAATGGGTGCTCGCTTGCGGCCATTCGGGACGGCAGGAGCGTGGACACCACCATGGGATTCACCCCGCTCGATGGGTTGATGATGGGCACGCGGTCCGGCTCCGTGGACCCGGGTATCCTGATCCATCTTTTGCGTGAGGAAAAATATTCCGCCGAGGAATTGGAACAGGTGCTCAATCAAAAGTCGGGCCTGCTGGGAATTTCGGGCATCTCGAATGACATGCGCCAAATCCTGCCCGCCATGAAGACAAACGCGCGGGCCCGGTTGGCGTTTGATATTTTCACCCACCGCCTGCGGTCTTGCATCGGCACGATGGTGGCATCACTCGGCGGCCTCGATGCCCTCGTGTTTACGGGTGGAATTGGAGAAAATTCGCCCGAGGTTCGCGCGGCGGCCTGCGATGCATTCGAGTTTCTCAGCCTCAAAATCGACGCGGAGAAAAACGCCGCTTCCCCAGTCGATCAGGACATCGCCGCGGCGGATTCATCTGCGCGAGTGTTGGTGGTGCAAGCCCGGGAAGATTGGGCCATCGCGCGGGAATGTTGGAAGCTGGCTCGCAATAAGAGGGCGTATGTAGAGGACTCCCCCTGAATGTATGGTCACGCGCTTTTGTGGGTGCGACGGTGCGCGCGCAGGTACTCCCGTTGAGCAAACCGGGGTGCCGCCCGAGCAAGCCTCCCCTGTCATTACTATCAGCGATGGAAAGGTCGCATAGGCATTGAGAGAGCCGGGGGCTTGAACCGCTCCGAATCGATGAGGCGGGCGCGCATCCCTCGCCTGCGGGATGCTGCGGGTCAGGTTGTGGAGATAGTTCAGTCCGTCATAATGTCTCTGGCAGAGCACCCGGCAATACTACCATCATGAAAAGCCGCATACATTCCAAAATGCGGAACGTATGCGCAGCCCGCGAAATTCTTCGCTTGCTCAGTTCGGTTTTGAAATAACGCTCCACTTAAACTATACTCTTCGCCTTTACCTTTCCGGCGGGAAGGCTCGCTTTAGATCGCTCATCACGAGGTCCTGCCACCCAAGTTGATAAACTTCCCAGAGCTTGGGGTCGGGCGCGGAAAGCCTCTGGGGTGGGACGAGAGGTACCCAGAGACTTTCTCCATTTTGAGCAACAAGAGCATCGAGAATTTCGTAAACCTTGCGGTTCTTCAAATTGATAGTTGTCTTGGGTTCACCCACGGACTCCAAAACACTACCCGCCAGACAACACATTTCGTGGTGCTCGGACATCATCGCGGCATAGATTGCCGCGCTCGCCATTCGGGGACTCTTGTCCGTGACCGCAAAGTTTTCGACGACGGTGTTCAGCAGATTCGAGGCGTCTGCCCGCGCCTTTGGCGAATAGATCTCGACCGCGCCAGCAGAGACCCTCATCTTGTACTGGGGCAGTTGCGCGACCAGAGCCTCCAGAATCTCGCAGACTGACTTGTTGCTCAGCTTGAGATTTAACGGCTGCCACACCGCCTCGCGGTCGATGTACTCGATGCCCAGCGGGAGTTCATACTCATTGGCGAGATCGAGAATGGCTCGTATCAAAGGGCGTCCCTTCGCGTCAAACTGAGCCACTCTAGATTCGACCCTCCTCTCAAAGGATGGACGTTTGCGTTCCGCGACTTCCTGGTTGGCATTAAGGAGAACGGTTGAATCGCTTAAGCAGGCAACCACCAGAATCAACCGCCCGATCTTCCGCCGAAATTTCCGTCTCATGATAGTCCTCCTGCGCGCCGCCGAACAGGGCACGATTGCTGGAAGCGCTGTGCCATTATCGCGGAGGCGCATCGTTAACACCGCAGCTCGCTTTTCGCCAGAATTCATGCGCTGGCCGCGAGAACGGCAATTGTGCAGACCCGTGTTCGCCTTGAATCGCATCTTGGTTCTGGTGAGGCGGTTGGCGTGTCTTCATTAGAAAGGCCCGGCCCGCCATCCCCTCGGCGCGACGACGGTTGGTGCCGCTCCTTGGGCAAAACGCCCCCGTCATTCGTTGGTTAGTGCCTTTCCGCTTGCGGGGCTGGCGGGAAGAGTGCTTTTAGGCGCTCGGCAGCCGACTTCTCAAAGGCCGGGTCCAGGGGGTAGATGTCCCAAAAGTTTGTTAAGTACCTTCGGCCGCGCTCGGCTGAAGTTGTAGTTGACCGAATCGGCGTCCACACGGCGCGACCGTTTTGGGCAACGATCGCATTGAGGATTTCGAAAACTTTCGCGTTATGCATCTCCAACGAAATCTTCGTGCTCCCCCACTGCCCCCCTGAAGTGCTGCCCCCGCAGCCCGAGCCAGGATGAAGCTGCTGGCCAAGCGTGCAGAGCAACGTGTTGTCTGCCGTTTCCGTGTCTACCCCATGCACGCGATATTCGCCAACGACCATGTTGAAGGGGTTCGATGAATCCAAGCGGGCTTCGGGGGAGTATATCTCAACCAAGCCGTGAGAGAAGTCCGCACTGTAGCCGGGTGCTAACGCGGCCAGGGCCGCAATCAAGCCTCGGACCGTCCGGGACCCGGTACGGAATCGCAAGGGCCGTCGAAGCGCATCATTGGTTATATACTCGAAGTCCATAGGGAGCTTATAGCGGTAGGCTAACATCAGCAATAGATCGACCATCGATCGCTTTCCAGCGTCGAAGTCCGGCACCGTGATCTGGAGTTTGGCCCCGAGGGCCTGTGCGGGATTGGGCCTGTTCGCCGGTGATTCCTGTGACAGAACTGCAGCTGCCCCCGCGCAGAGGAGCACCGCCGCAACCACTAATGCAACCGCGATAAATTTTGTTTTCAACGTGCCCTCCTCTCATCGTCCGGCCTCTGTCCGTCAGGGGGTCGGGGTGACCACCGGGCATGGAGATACGTTGGAGCCGTTGCACTGGATGGTTGTGATGTTATGTGTTCCAGAAAATCCATTGTACCTGATCACATAAATTGTGTGTCCGTTTACGCTAAAAGTTTGAGTAAACGTAAAAGTGCAACTCCCGTTGGTGCAGCACCACCACCAATAGTCCGGTGTGGTCATCGTACCTGTGCTGTCGGTCAGCCACGTCTTCGCGTCGTTGAAGTTTCCAGTGCACTGGCTACCAGAAGTGAAGTTGGTACTCTCGGCAATCGTCATTCCTGCGACCTGTACTGCCACCCCATTGACGTCCAATACCTGGTACTTTATGGCGAGTTGGCAGCTATTCCCGGAGCACACAGTGGTCGTTGGCGTGTTGACCGCGTTAAGCTGGTACGGGATTTGCACATTCGCGGAAAGGCCAGCGCCCCCCTGCGCAGTGAAGTAGTGGCAACTCCCCGACCCGCCCTGGCCATTCCAGTAGCATCCCTGCTCAGAAACATGTACGGAGATCGTGCTGCTTCCCCCGCTTACGCCAGACACAGTGCCGGAGCTATTTACGGTGGCCACGCTCGGGGTTCCAGAACTCCAGGTCACTCCGCTCTGCGGAGTCATCCATGATTCTGTGCCGTTGCAAGGATTGGTATACGAGCCCTGCAGTGTTAAGCCCATGGAGCTACCATCCAAGACGCTAACGCTGCTAGCTCCATTTTGAAGATTGATTCCTCCGTTGAAGCCCACTGGGCAAGTGCAGATGTTGCAGTCATAGTTGCTGGCCATCCCGCTGTGGCGTTTGATCACAAGCAGCCGCCCTGCCACCGGGACATCCTCGGCGCGCTGCCAGGTTACGCCGCCATCCGTGGCATCGGCAGGGATGAGGGTTCCCCGGAAGTCGGCCTGTTGAGCGTCGCGGAGCTTGCGCATATTAATTGCTCGAGTCTCGTGAGGCGCCAGCTTGAGATCAGTCAGGTAATAGTGCAAACCGGCAGTGGTGACTGAAAATGCGATCCGAACGGGTTGGTCGCCTTCGTCTGTCAAGAAAAGTATCGACTCGGTATCCTTGTCAAGATGCCAGGGATTGGCGCCCGAGCCCGCCCAGCCGTTGCCCTCGTTCGCCAGGGGCGCGTCAATCACCATATCGCTTTTCAATTCCACGCTCGAGACCTCCGCGATCGCTGAGCCCGGCCTGCCACTATATTGGATGCGGATCGAGCAAAAAGGAAGGGGCGTCGGGAGCTGATTGAGTGCTGCGCCAAGCGGGAGGTCCACCGTGCTGTATGGGCCAACGCTGAACGGCGGCAAGGTGAAATGGCCCGTTGTAACGCCACCTTTGAGGTTTTCATTTTGGCCAGTTAGCGATGTTCCGGCTTGAGCGCCGGCGCTATAGGGGCCTGTGGTCGAATCCCAGCCCATGCCGCTTGGATACTCTATCGTAATGGTCGCGACTTGGGGAGAGCCGGTCAGATTGCGCACTACTACGTGAGGGACAAAAGTTCCGATCCCCGCAAAAAGCGAATCCGGAGTTGGTTTTCCGATGGGTACGCCGCTAGCGTGCAGGGCGCTGGCGAGTTGCACCTCCGGGTCGGGGAAATTCAATGTGGTTGAGAATCCCGTCACCGGATCCAGAACTTTGCCCTGTGCGATCAAAGTCCGTTTCAACTCACGCTGAATGATAGTGATTCCGCCCTCGGGAACGTTGGCCGGGCTCATTTTCAATTCACCCAGGAGTTGGGTGACGGAAAGCGTTCGGGTCTCATATGGTTTGAATAGAACGTAGTCGCTTGGATGGCGCTCGCCATCGAAGTCCAGGAAAACGTCGGCGCTGGCGGGAAAAGCCGAAGTGTTAGTGACCATAACCTTGGCGTCGCGTCCGCCGGAAATGTTCCACCAGAGCCCGTCAAGTTCCTGGGGAATGTCGGTGTGACCGGGGTCATTTTCGACCATCACCGTCTCATGGATCAAACCGAGCGCAGGGTTCGTCATCGTCATTTGTCCGACCAGCGGCATAACAGTGCCGACAAAATTCACTGAGACACTGCCCTCGGAAAAATCTCCGCCGCTGTCAACATTGAGGCTTTTCAGTTGGCCCGCGATGTCAATCGCCAGCTTGGCCTGAGACGCAATGGTCATCTTCGGCGCGACCACCGTCTAGCCCGAGGAACTGTGCACTGAAAGGGTGAAGTCGAGCGGCGCGGGGGAATCGCTAACCAGGTTCAGCGTGGAGCGGAATCCATTTTGGAGTGAGTAGTACGGGAAATCGAGCTCGCGCGGCGCGGTCGGGCGCGTCTGTCCGCAACAAGCACTCGAATCGTCCTGGGCGGGCAGGGCCCGGGTGGAATGGGGGGTCTGAACCGCGAGGTATGCAGCGAGAACCAACAGAAGCGTTAGCGCAAAGGAAATCCCTGCTTGCTTCATCGCGTCCCTCCGCGAACTGCAGTTATTGATTGGATTGTGCCCTAAGGCGAAAGTTATATATCCTTAGAGGACCTTTGTCAAGGAGAATATTTAACTTAGTTGAGACTATGCAATTCTCCACCTCAGCAGGCCAGGGGCGCGGCATTCGAGCTTCTCCCCCTGAAGCTCGACGCGGAGAAGATCGCAGCTTCCCCCATCGATCAGGACATCGCTGCCGGGGATTCATCCGCCCGAGTCTTGGTGGTGCAAGCCCGTGAGGATTGGGCCATCGCGCCGGCTGGCGCAGACCCCTGATTTTCGGGGTCTGCGATATCCCCTCATCCGCAGCGGTCCATTTCCAAGATCGATGCATCATGCCTGTAGTAGAACCTCCAGCTCGACCACGGCCAATCGCCCGGTTCTTTCACCAACCCGCGCCTGACGGGATTATTGTGCATGTAGTCCAGCTTTTCCAGCCGCTTCTTCTCGCTGTACACATTGAACGGATAAAACCTCCGCTGCCACAGGCGGTAATGGGACTCGTCGTGCACCGTGGACGGCAGGCGTAGCCGCTCCAGCATCTTTCGGCACCAGGGATACTGCCGCTGTTCGCGGAGTGTTCTGAGAATCCGCGTGGCCGTTTCTTCCTTCAGACCCTTCATGATCAAGCTGGTGGAATCCGCGGGCTCGGGCTTGAGAAGCAAATGAAAGTGTTCGGGCATCAGCACCCAGCCGATGATCAGAAATCCCATTTCAGCACGGAGGCTGGCCAGCGTCGAGACAAAGGTGCGCTGGAAGCGCTCGGAGAGGAACAGTGGAGCGCGCCGGTAGGTGCTGCTATTAATGAATTGCATTTGCCCCGGACTGTAAAGGCGGTGGTAGAGTGGCATGACATGGGGAAGTATGCGCCGGCAAAACGATGTTCACAAGCGAGTCCCTGCGGGAGATCGCAGACCCTCAAATGCCAGGGTCTGCGCCAGCCGGGGAGCGAACGCAGGAGGATTGGGCCCTCGCGCGGGAGTGTTGGAAGCTGAATTGCAGTAAGATGACCAATGGGGAGGGCGCCCCGTAAATTACGAATTACGTGCCCTTGGGGTTGCGGCGGTGTGGCCGCAAGTGAGCGCGAACGTTCTCAAACGCGTCGCCCAGGTCATTGCACAGGTATTGGAGCACCCGGAAAGCAAAGTCAGAATCTTCATCCATCAGCCGGATGATGGCGTTTCTGGGAATGAAGGTTAATTCCGCCGCGGTCAGGGTTTGCGACGCCACTTCGCAGGGTTTTCCAGAAACCATGGCGCTGAGTCCGAGAATTTCTCCCCGGCCCGCCACCCGGGAGGTGGGCCCGCCGCTTCCCCTGCCCGGCAAGGACAGTTTTATCTTGCCGGAACGGATCACGTATATTCCCTTGGGGGTTTCGCCGGCGCCAAGGACGAGGGCATTGGCGGGAAAAAATTGCGTGACTTGGTTCTTTCGGAAGGCTTCAAGCATTTCAGGCTTCAGAGTGCCGAAGAGATGATCGTGCCCAAAACTGAACTTGAAGCTCCTTCGGGGTGATTTTTTCATGCGGATTCTTTCCTCTCCCAAAGCGACCGGTATTGTCTGTTGACCTGTCATTTTCGTCTCCCTCTGATGCGGCGCGTGACAAAGTGCCTGTGAAAGAAACCTCGTCTCGGGCAATGTGAATCAGTTAGAAGCGGGGCTGCTAACATTTGAAAACCAGATTGTTTCATCGCCGAATTGCGATCCTCGAATAATCCGCGAAGAGTTAATGTCGTTAAACGGCTCCACTCAAGCCGCCACAGAGGCAGGAATGTTCTCCGTGGTAATCTCAAAAGTGGTGATGATTTCAGCCGAGTTGCGGAGCATGGCTCCGACCGAGCAATACTTGTCTTCGGAGAGCTTGATCGCTTCCTCCACCGCCGTCGCATCGATCTCCGCCCCCCTCACCAGGTGATGGATGCGGATGGAGGTAAAAACCTGAGGAGCCCGCTCGGCCTGATCAGCTTCAACGTGAACTTCGTACCCCGTGACCTTCTGATGTTTCTTAAAACGAAGATAGGTGATGACGTCAAAAGCGGTGCAGCCCGCCAGCGCCACGGCCACCAGCTCGACGGGCTTGGGGCCCGTGCCGCCCACGGAATCATCCAGAATCATATGATGCCCGCTGCCGGTTTGTGCCACGAACTGGCGCAACGGTTGATGGGGTTGCGTTAAAGTCACTTTGGCTTCGACCATTTGAATCCTCCAAATTCAGGTACGCAAAACCGCTCTCCGATAACGTGCATCCGATCGCAGTCAAACATCTCGATGGCATCTGCCATCACCGTGTCAAGCCTACCCCGGAGGGCCAAGCGGCGCAGTGAGGAGCATCACAGACAGCGGTGACCCTTATCACGGAAGATATTCGGTAAGGTGGCTAAAGTTAAGGGGGACGCGGGAGAGTCACCGTCGGAGGGGGATTCCGATGAAAATCAACTTGGTTTACATGATCGGGATATTTGTTGCGGGCGGACTCGGCTACGTTATTTTTGTGGCGTTCCGGGCCTATTTGCGCTTTTATGGGACGCGGCTGGTGACGTGCCCGGAAACGAGGCAGGCGGCGGCAGTCTCACTCGACGCCCCAGGGGCTGCCAGAGAATCGGTTGTGGGAACTCCGCATTTCCGGCTAAGCGCATGCTCCCGGTGGCCTGAACGCAAAGACTGCGGGCAGGAGTGCCTGGGGCAGATCGAAAAAGCTCCGGAAGATTGCCTGGTGAGGAACATCGTCGGAAAGTGGTATGCGGAAAAGAAATGCGCATACTGTCACAAGCAATTTGAATCGGCCGATGATATCTTTCACCACCAACCGGCCTTGATGGGTGCGGACCAGAAGACAATGGAGTGGGGTGAAATCCGGCCGGAAAAACTGCCCCAGGTATTCCTCACCGCGCTGCCCGTTTGCTGGAGTTGCCACATGATAGAAACCTTCCGGCGCGTGCATCCCGACCTGATTGTGGACAATCCCTGGCAAAACCAGCAGGGGGAGTGGACTCATCGCGAAGCGGGTTCAAAGCCGGCAGGTACAAACGCTTAACCCAACCAGGCATGGATTAGCGATTGCGCACTCCAAAACCTAACATTCTCTGCGCCCTGAAGAGTTTGCGGGACAGGCAGCCGGGACGTATAGGATCCCATCAAATTAATTCGCCCCCTGGCGGGCGAGCAAATTGTGGGGCTGGTTCAATTGAGATTCCAGCACCAATCCAACATCCTCCGGCTCCGGCCGTTCCAGATAGTCCACTGCGCCCAGGCCCATCGCCTCCAGATAATTGTGAAGATTAAGGGACCTTGCCACTACCAGGATGGGTACATTGCGATGTAATTTCGCGGCCCGCTCCAATACGCACCGTCCCTCAAATGCGGCGCTTCCCTGGGCCACGATGACGAAATCAAAATTCTGCGTTGCGATTCTGCCGGCGCCTTCTTCATAAGAATCGCAAGTCTCAACATCGTAGCCAAGAGCTGCAATCATCCCAGCGTAAGCTGGAATATCACCAGGATCATCGTTCACCACTAATATTTTTCCGCGAAGCATCTCGTTCCTCTCCGTTGGGGGCTCCGTTCCTGGACCGGGCAGGAAATCTGTGAAGCCCATGGTTATTCATTGGCCAGATTTTCCAGTGCTTCTTTGTTCTGGATGATCAGCGTTGAGCCACGCAGGGCAGCCAGTTGTTTCCCCTTGAATTCACTCAACGTGCGCGTAACGGTTTCGCGCGAAGTGCCGATCATTTGCCCGATCTCCTCGTGCGTCAGGGTGAGCTTCATTCGAGTTCCCGATTTCGGTTCTTGGCCGTTGGTGGCCCAATCCAGAAGGAACCTGGCCAATTTTTCGGGAACCGAGTGGGCGAGTCCCAGCGAGCGAACCTGTTCGCAGGCCACGTGATAGTCGCTGCTCAACTGTTGCGCCGCGCGGATGGACGCCTCACCATTCTGGCGCAGGAAGGTCAGGAAATCTTCACGCCGGATGAAACTCACCTGGCACGGTTCGAGCGTTTCGGCGGTCGATTGGTAGGGCTCGCCGGATATCGCCCCATGCAAGCCCAACACTTCCCCGGCCTTGACGATTCGAAGGATCACGGCCCGACCCTCCGCCGAGGTCATGGAAAGTTTCACCCGCCCTTTGCAGAGCACCATAATGCCGCGCGGAGCCTGTCCCTCCATAAACAGGACCGCACCCTCCGGATACCCCGAAGTGTATTTGACGGCTTCCAGGGCTTTCAGATTTGCTGCGGGCAAGCCGCAGAAGAAATTTGCCGACCGCAGCTTGCATTCCAAACAGCTTTCTGTGAGCCCCAAACTTTGTGGTGTCTTCATCTGATTTCTCCTCTATGCCGTGGTTACTTTGGTATCGCTTGTTTTGTGCCCGTCCCCATGCCGCCCTTTACTCTTGTTCCCGTTTTGCCCGTGTTTGATTCCTTCGATCATGTACTGTGTCATTATTCCGTCGCCCATGAGTTCGACTCCTGCCTCGTGCATCTCGGCCAGAAGCTGTCTGCCTTCGGC
The DNA here is from genome assembly GCA_035946625.1 of Terriglobia bacterium. Lineage (GTDB taxonomy): Bacteria > Acidobacteriota > Terriglobia > UBA7540 > UBA7540 > DASYXZ01. The sequence goes on from DASYZE010000040.1 coordinate 79,483, forward strand.
ATCAACAAAAGTCACTTCGCATAAGTCCAGAACAAGCTGACTTGCCATGGCAGCGGGAGTGACCGAGCGCCATGTTTTTTCCAACTCATTCACCCATGGTCCCGCGAGCCTGCCTTCAAGTTTCAGAACCGTCGATTCGCTACTATTGCAAAACGTTATTTTCATCATATGATTCCCTATAACCCCCGCGTTCACCGCCGAGCCTGGTCACCAATTCTTAAAATCTGATTGGTATTGGTGGCGCCAGCAGCCACTCGCTTGAATGGCATTTGAGAGGCCAAACTTTTCATATCAGCCTAAAGTTTATCTAACTTATTAAATATAAATGGCTTGAATTAATTTTGGTGGGCTTGTGACCGGCGTCACAATGAGTTGTGACGAAGGATTATGTGACGAAATAACGTCATATGACGACGGGCCGTCACAAGTCTCTGCGGTTAATCCCGAGCTTCAGCATCTTTGAATTCAAAGTGGTTCGCTTAAGTCCCAGGCGGGCGGCGGCGCCTTTCGGGCCCGCAATCACGCCATTAGTTTCACGCAGGACGCGAATGATGTGCTCGCGCTCCTGGGCTTCGAGCGTGCCGGAAGTGGCCGGTTCGGATTCGGACAATTGCAATTCGCCGAGCGGCAAGCGGAGCACGGGTCCTTGGGTAAGTATTACACCCCTCTCGATAAAATTCTCCAACTCGCGAACGTTTCCCGGCCAAGTCCATCGTGAGAGCGCATTGATGGTTTCGGGAGGGATGACCTCAATTCGCTTGCTCATGCGCTGGGCATGCTTCTGGGTGAAGTAGCGGACAAGGATCTCCACATCTCCAGTGCGCTCGCGCAAAGGAGGCACTGTGACGGGGAAAACCCGGAGGCGATAATATAGGTCGCTGCGAAATTGGCGGTCCTCCATAAGTTGCGCCAAGTCACGGTTGGTGGCCGCGATCAGTCTCACGTCTATCGGTATGGTACGGGTGCTTCCCAGTCTTTCAAATTCCTTTTCCTGAAGGGCGCGCAGCAGTTTGGGTTGCAAATCGAGGGGAATGTCTCCCACTTCATCCAGGAAGAGAGTTCCCTGGTGGGCCAATTCCAGGCGGCCAATCTTCTGTGATATGGCGCCGGTGAATGCACCCCTTTCGTGCCCGAACAATTCGCTCTCCAGCAGCCCGCCGGGAATGGCGGCACAATTGACTTTCACAAAAGTCCGCTCGCGCCGCGCGCTCAAGTGGTGAATGGCGCGGGCCACCAGTTCCTTGCCCGTCCCCGTTTCTCCCAGGATGAGGACAGTAGCATCCGTGGGCGCGACGGTTTCCACTTGTTTCAAGACGCGCTTGAGGTCCGGGCTCTCTCCCACAATTTCCTCGAAGTTGTATTCGGTGCGCAATTCTTCTTCGAGATAAAGCTTCTCTTCGGCCAGCCTCTGCTTCATATCGGCGATTTGCCGGAAGGACAGAGCGTTTTCAACCGTCACGGCCACCTGATTGGCAACCTGGCTCAAAAGGCGTACGTCCTTTTCGCTGAAGTCATCAATGCGTTCGCTGGTCACCACCAGGGTGCCCAGCATCCGGTCGCGGCTCGAAAGGGGCAGCCAGCACCCCGATTTCACCCCCATCTCGTCCAAGCGGTGCATAACGGCCGGATCAAAGCGCTCCTCTTCCATCCGGTTCATCACCAGCGGTTCCCGCGTGGTAAAAGCGCGGCCGGCGGGAGAAGTTTCGACGGGGACCAGCACTTCATCCTGCGCGAGCGCCACAGGATTGGGGGCGGTCAGAACATGCAGGCGCAACATTTTGGAGAGCGGATCGTGGAGGGCGAGGGTCGAATAAAAGTGGGGCTTGACCTTGCGGATACTGGCGGCAATGGCGGTGAAAAGATTTCGAAAATCGAGATTGGACATGAGAACGTTGGTGACTTCAAGCAACAACGACTCCTCCGCCTGCTTACGCTCGGTGATATCGGTCGAAATTCCAGCCACCGCGTTCGGACGTCCCTCCGAATCGAAGAGAGGAAATTTCGCCGAAATGTAGGTGCGCAGCCCTCCACCTTGTGGCGCCACCTCTTCGAATTCCAAAGGCACGCCTCCTTCGAAGACTTTCTGGTCGTTGGCCCGAAATTTATCCGCCATTTCCCGCGGGAACAGATCGTAATCGGTCTTCCCAATGGCGTCGCCTCTCTTGATCCCGAACAAATATTCGAATTGCCGGTTGATCTTCAGGAACCGTCCCTGAGTATCTTTCAGATAGATGATTGCGGTGGAATTGTCGATGATTCCTTGCAGCCTGTGCTCACTTTCACGCATCGCCTCCGAGGCTAGTTTCCGGTCCGTGATGTCCCGGACAACTCCCAGCACAAACGTTCCGGCCGATGTCTCGACCGGACTCAGCATGATGTCCACGGGAAATTCCGTGCCATCTTTCCGCCGGCCAAAGAGCTCCAGGCCCGCGCCCATGGGCCGCGTGCGCGGCTGCGCGGCGTAAGCTCTGCGCTGCCCGGGATGCCGGGCGTGGAACCGCGTCGGGATCAGAATTTCTACTGCTTGCCCCAGCAACCCGGCGCGAGTGTACCCAAACATGCGCTCCACTTGCGCGTTGACACGCACAATTTCCCCGTCCTGCGCCGTCACCACGATGCCGTCAGGAGAAGATTCAAAGAGCTTTTCAAACACTTCTGGGCTCTCAGAATGAAACTCGGGGAATGCCGGTTTCGGGCCACTCATACTACCGAAGATAACACCTGCTTCTGGAATGGGCAAGGAAGGGGGGACAAGCATATTGTGTCTGGGTGCGCCCCGGTGTATGTTACCCGTCGTCCGGAAATCAAGTTTGGGGGGCCGTTTTTATTTTGGCAATCTCCACGCTCCGTGGCGCACTCAGCGCCGCTACCTCATTATTAGGGGAGTACTCGTGGGACTCACACCTTCGCGGCGTCAATTTCTCGGCGCCCTCGGCGCTTTGGCGCTCAGGCCGCTGGACCTCAGTCGCGTTACCCCTTCACTTATTTTATATAACGCAAACATCATCACGGTGAACGCCCGCCAGCCGCGCGCCCAGGCCTTGGCCATTGCTGACGGGCGGATTCTGGCGGTGGGGTCCAATGATGAGGTCAAAGCGCTCGCCTCCGGTGGGAGCCCGAAATTGGACCTCGAGGGCAAGACCGTTCTGCCCGGTTTTATTGACGCGCACGCCCATCCGGCCGCATCCGGCCGTGAGCATTTGCGCATGGTGGCCTGCGACTCTGATTCCATCGAAGCCATTCAGGCGGCCCTCCGCCAGCGCGCTGCGCAGACCCTGGCCAACGGTTGGGTTCTCGGCTTTCTCTACGATGACGGCAAGACGCCGCACCCGCTCACCCGCGCGGAGCTGGACGCCGCCGTGCCTGACCATCCTGTGCTGGTGCGCCACCGGGGCGGGCACACAGTTTTTGTCAATTCGCGCGCCCTGGCGCTGGCGGGCGTGAACGAGAGCACGCCGGTCCCGAGCGGCGGCCGATTTGCCCGCGATGCTTCCGGGCGTCACAACGGGTACGTTGCCGACCATGCGACAGGAGTCTTCGACCGGTTGTTCAAGCTCAACTATTCGCGCGACGATTACCGTGCCGGGGTCAAGCTGATCTCGAAAATGTTTGCGCGCCACGGCGTAACCTCCGTGGGCGACGCCACCACCAGCACTGCGGACTTGCAGGCTTACCAGGACGCGCGCGACGCCGGCGAGCTCGGCACCCGCGTTTATTGCCTGATGCAGCTTTCCACTCTGGATCGTATGATTGCCGCCGGCATCCACACCGGATTCGGCGATGATTGGGTGCGCGTGGGCGCGTTGAAGCAATTCGCCGACGGCTCCATCTCCGAGCGCACCGCCCGACTTTCGCAGCCCTATGAGGGCATGCCCGGATACTTCGGCCTGGTGCTTGAATCCCCGGAGGAGCTTTACCAGAACGCGCGTAAGGCGCACGCTGCCGACTGGCAGCTCGCCACCCACGCCAACGGGGACGTGGCCATTGACACCATCCTGAGCGTTTACGAACGCGTGCAAAAGGAATTGCCACGGCCCGACCCGCGTTTCCGCATCGAGCACTGCACCCTGCTGAATCAGTCGCTCATCGAGCGCATGCGCGCCTTGAAAGTGATTCCGGTGACTTTCTCCTGCTACGTGTACTTCCATGGCGACGTCATGCACTTCTACGGCGAAGAGCGCCTGAAGCACATGTTCGCCATGCGCGACCTGATCGATGCGGGGCTGAATCCGCCCGACTCTTCCGACTACACCGCCAGCCCCTCCGAGCCCATGATGTGGCTGCAATCGCAGGTGACGCGCACCGATTATCTTGGACACACCTGGGGCGCCAATCAGCGCATCACCGTGGACGAAGCGATTCGCGCCGGAACTATAAACGGCGCCTATGCGTCTTTCGAGGAGCATCGGAAAGGTTCGCTTGAAGCCGGAAAGCTCGCCGACCTGGTGGTGCTCGGCCAGGACCCCACCCGCGTAGAGCCCGGGGCGCTCATCCACATTCCCGTGGAGCGCACCATGGTTGGTGGGCGCTGGGTATTTGAAGCGTGAGTTGGTTGGCAGCGGGAAGGAATTAAAGTCAAAACCGAGGGAGCTCGTCATGCGAAAACCGGTTGTTATTTCAAGCCTCTTAGTTTTATTGATTGGGGCTGTTGGCGCCCCACGGGTCGCGGCCGAAGAAGCGTCGTGTGAAAGCCTGGCCAAACTGGCCTTGCCCAACACAAAAATTACCCTGGCGCAACTGGTCCCAGCCGGAACCTTCGTGGCGCCGCCTCCTCCATTTCCCACGCCAACTCCGCCGAGCTACAAAGATGTCCCGGCCTTTTGCAGAGTTACGGCGGACGTTGCTCCCACTTTAGACTCCGACATCAAGATTGAAGTCTGGATGCCGCTCGAACATTGGAACGGGAAATTTCGCGGCCAGGGCAACGGCGGCTTTGCCGGAATAATCGACTACGACGGCATGGCCGCCGACGTGAAACGCGGCTACGCCGCCGGCGGAACCGACACCGGGCACACCACCCCCGACGCCGCGTGGGCCCTGGGGCACCCGGAGAAGGTGATTGACTTCGGATATCGCGGCGTCCACGAAATGACCGCGCAGGCCAAAGCGATCACCGCCGCTTTTTACGGCCACGAACCGCAACACTCTTATTTCGCCAGTTGCTCGGATGGCGGCCGCGAGGCGCTGATGGAAGCTCAACGCTTCCCGGCTGACTACGATGGAATTCTGGCTGGCGCTCCGGCGAATTATTGGACCCACCTGCTGGTGGGCGCAATGTGGGACGTGAGAGCGACCACTCTGGATCCAGCCAGCTACATTCCAGCGTCCAAAATTCCCGCCCTCGGCCAAGCCGTGCTCACCGCCTGCGACGCCCGCGATGGCTTGCGAGACGGAATATTGAACGACCCACGCCAATGCCACTTCGATCCGGAAACGATGCTCTGCACCCATGACGATTCCAACACTTGCCTGACCGCGCCCCAGGTGGCGGCGTTGAAGAAGATTTATGCGGGGCCTCACGACTCGGCGGGCCGATTGCTTTTTCCCGGATATGTGCCGGGCGGGGAAGAGGGGGGCGGAGGCTGGCCGCTTTGGATTACCGGCAACGCGCCGGGGCGCAGCCTGATAGCGTTTTTCAGCGAAGGCTACTTTACCAATATGGTCTACGCAAAGGCGGGCTGGGATTTCAAGACCTTTGACATCGACCAGGCCACCAGGCTGGCCGATGCAAAAACCGCCGACGCTCTGAACTCCACCAATCCCGACCTCACACCTTTCATGAAGCGCGGCGGCAAGCTGATCCTCTATCACGGCTGGAGTGATGCCGCCATTTCCCCGCTCTACACCATTGATTATTACCAAAGCGTGCAGACGAAGATGGGGCGAAGAAGCACAGCCTCCTTCACGCGCCTGTTTATGGCGCCGGGCATGCAACACTGCGGCGGCGGTCCGGGCCCGAGTATTTTTGGACAAGATCCCGGCGATCCGGCAAGTGATGCTGAGCACAACATCTACATTGCCCTCGAACAGTGGGTGGAGAAGGGCTCGGCGCCGTCAAGCGTGATTGCCACCAAATACGTGCAGGACAATCGCAGCCAAGGCGTGCAGATGACCCGTCCGCTTTGCCCATATCCGCAAATTGCAAAGTACAAAGGCAGCGGTGATACGAACGATGCCGCCAATTTTGCTTGCGCGGCGGGACCGAGATAAGCCAGGCCAATCGTGGCAAGTCAAAACCGTATACGTTCACCCGAAACAAAATAACGGGGGCATTCCCGTCCGGAGCGATGACGGGAATTCCATTGATTGACCCTGCTCCATAGCCCAGCTTATGATGGCCCGCGCAATTCGACCTCGGTCATTCCACTGGTTCTCATGACCCCAGAAACCGCCTCGCTTCCCTCGAGCACCTCCGCCGAAGCCAAGCCGCAACTCCTGCGCGCGCTCGGGTTGTGGCAGGCCACTGCCATTGTGGTAGGGATCATGATCGGCTCCGCCATTTTCATTGTTCCGGCAGAAATCACTCGGGAAGTTGGAAGTGGGCGCGCGGGCCTGGCGGTTTGGATTGTTACCGGAGTGCTCAGTCTGTTCGGCGCGCTTTCCTTTGCCGAGTTGGCCGCCATGATGCCCCAGGCGGGTGGACAATATGTCTACCTCCGCGAAGCCTACGGGCCCCTGGTAAGTTTCCTATGCGGCTGGATGTTTTTCCTGGTGCAACAATCCGGAGGCATCGCCACCCTGGCCGTGGGCCTCACTCAATACCTGGCAAAATTCTTTCCTTTCTCGCTTTGGCAGCAGCGGTTAGCGGCGGCCATGATCATTGTAGTCCTGACCGCCATCAATTACCGTGGCGTTCGCGAAGGCGGATGGGTGCAGTCTGTCCTGACGGGGATGAATGTGGGCATTGTGGTTTCGCTGATTGCGCTCGGTTACCTGCTGGTGCACGGTTCAGCGGGCGGCCCCCATTCATTGCCGGCGCCGCAAGGGACCCGTTACTGGGCGTCGTTTGGGGTGGCCATGGTGGCGGCGCTGTGGGCCTATGAAGGCTGGAACAACGTGACTTTTGCCGCCGGAGAAGTAAAGCGCCCGGAGCGCAACCTTCCTTTGGCCCTGATTCTCGGGACCGGCGCCGTGATCCTGGTCTACGCCGGATTAAACATGGTCTATTACCATGTGCTGACACTGCCGGAGATTGTGCAATCGCAACGTGTGGGCTCCGACGCTGCCGCGAGAATATTCGGGCCCAACGGCTCGCAACTGGTGGCGCTGGCCATCATCATCTCCGTTTTTGGAAGCACCAACGGCTCCATCCTGGCAGGGGCGCGCGTTTATTACGCCATGGCCGAGGACAAACTTTTTTTTCGATGGTGTGCGGCGGTACACCCGCGCTTTCGCACACCGTATCTGGCGCTGGTGGTGCAGGGCGTATGGTCCGTGTTCCTGGTATTCCTGGCTGGATACGAGGAGTTGTTCACCTACACGATTTTTGCGGCGTGGATATTTTACGCTCTCACCGGCTTGGGCGTGATCGTGCTGCGCCGCAAACGGCCCGACTTGCCGCGGCCCTACCGCGTGATCGGATATCCGTGGGTGCCCATCATCTTTGTGGTCACGGCGGCGGTCTTCGTATTGAACCTGCTCAGGGAAAAACCGGTCGAGGCAGGATACGGCGCATTGATCATCGCGCTGGGCGTTCCAGTTTATCACCTTTGGAAGCGCAAGTTACAGGCCCGGTAAACAGGGTGCAACGAATGGGCAACAAGATCCGGGGCCCTCGAATGGATCGATTCTTTATTTCATGTGCGCGGCCTTTTTTACCTTGGCCAGTAACTCCGCCGACGGCGCCTTAAAACTGGATTGAAGACTGGCAGCGCGGGTCAGTGCTTCGACCGCTGCTTTATGATTCGGGGGGTATTCAAACTCGCAGGCGTTTCCCAGAAGGTATAATGCCTTCGCCTGCAGTTCGGGATTCGCGTCCAGAAGTTCGGCCGCGGCTTTTAATTCCTGAATCGCGCCCGCCACTTTACGAGTTTTAGTGGCTCCCTGGTATTCCACATACCCCAGCGTCACGTGCGCCAGTCCCAGAATATTATTCTGGGTGGTCTTGAATTGTTCGTCGGTGGCACCATCGGGCTTTTTCGCGGCCGGGGCGAGCTCCAAAACTTTTTTGGCATACTCTGAGGCCTTATCCAAATTGGTCTGGCGGTTGGCATAGTCATTGGCCACCGCGTCCAGATACTCCACGTTGTTCGGGTCGGCGGCGATGGCTTTCTCGCCGTATTCATCGGCTTTGGCAGGATTGCCGGCATACTCATAGGCGACAAAATATTGATAATTCACCTGCCCGACGTTGGTCGTATCCGGATAGGCTTGCATAAAAGCATCCAGGTCTTGCACGCGCTTGGCGGGTTCGGTGACCCGCGGCAGCAGTTGGAAGAAGGCGTACTCCGCATAGGCGCGGTCGTCTTTCACCTGTGTGGCCGTATCCTGCTGGGCTTTGGCCCAATCCGCATCGCTCATCTTTGCGGGGCGGCCCGTGGAGGTTTCAACTTTCACTTGCTTCGGAATTTTATTGATCACATCAAAGGCCGTATCACTCGCCTTCCCGGCGCCCACGTAGGATTTCAGGAGGTTCAGCATCAGGTTCACGTCCATCGCGTTGGCGGCAATGTCCTTCTCGCCATATTCAACTGCCTTGTCGAAGTTGTTGAGCTTCAAATAGGCCGTCGTATAAAAGTTGTTGACGCAGGGCATGAACTTGGAGTCGGCATGGGCGGCGGCGTATTGGTCCAAGGCCGTCACCTGGTCCTGCGGACCATCCGCACCGTTTACGGCCAGCATGAGCTGGTCCTCAGGCGTGTTCACCACGACCGTGCAATCCAGTTGCGCGGCCGAGGGCAGTGCGTAGAGCCACCAACCTGCCAGCATGACCGATGTGAAAAGTTTGCGCATGGCGACCTCCTGGGCATGGGCAAGGTTCGATCTCCGCCCATGAAACCGCTCTGGAAGCGTGTTGAGTCATTCCGCCAGGCGGTGAATTCGAGAGCGGGGCGAACATTAGATACATCATGTGGGGGAGAATTTCCAGTGGAAAAAATTCACGCTGAAACATCGGTGTTTTACCTCCATGGGCAGGCGGAGCGTGTAGAATGGGCGGGCGCGCCGCGGATCTTGAATGGCCGGCGCCGGGGAGGCAACAAGATGCAGCACTTTACCTGGGAGACGGTGAAGAAAGAAGTGATGAACCCGAAAATCTGGCGCAAAGTCATCACCGGCGAAAAAGCCATGGTGGCTCAGGTTTTTATTGCCAAGGGCGGTGTGGTGCCCTTGCACCATCACGAGAGCGAGCAGCTCACCTATATCATTGACGGGGCGCTACAGCTAACCGTGGAAGGCAAAGATGTGGTGGTGAGCTCGGGCGAAGTGCTGCACATTCCCTCAAACGTCCCCCATAGTGCCGTGGCGCTCGAAGATACGCTGGACCTCGACATCTTCAGCCCCATCCGCAAAGACTGGCTGACCGGGCAGGACGATTACTTGAGAAAAGGGTGAAAAGACGAGGTTAAAGGGAAAGGGTAAAGGGTAAAGGGTAAAACAAAAACATCTGGCCCAGGTGTTTTCTTTAACCTCGACGGTTTGTCTTTACCCTTTACCCTTTAACTTTTATCCTTTAACCTTTTTTCATGGACATGGGACTAAAAGATCGGGTGGCGATTGTCGCGGCGTCGAGCACGGGATTGGGCAAGGCCGTTGCGATGGGATTGGCTCGCGAAGGCGCCAAACTCGCGCTGTGCGCGCGCACCGAAGCAGTGCTGAAAGCGACCGCCGCTGAAATCCACGATGCGACCGGGGTTGAAGTTCTGTCACGCGCGCTTGATGTGACCGTCTACGACCAGGTACGCGACTTTGTTGCCGGGACTCTTGAACACTTTGGCCGCGTGGATATCTGCGTGGCCAATGCCGGCGGGCCGCCCGCCAAGCCATTTTCCCAGACCACGATGGAGGACTGGCAGGCTGGCGTTAATTTGAACCTGATGAGCACGCTCTATTTTGCCCGCGAAGTTCTGCCCCTGATGCAAAAGCGAAAATGGGGGCGGTTCATCACCATCACCTCCATGTCCGTCAAGCAGCCGGTTGATAATCTGATTCTCTCCAACTCCGTGCGCGCGGCGGTGAGCGGCCTGGTGAAGAGCCTGGCCAACGAATACGCGCAGGACAACGTGCTGGTGACCAACGCCTGCCCGGGCTATACGCAAACGGCGCGCTTGGATCAATTGGCCGAGAAAATTGCAAAGGCGGAAGGCACCGCGCCCGATCAAATCCGCCAGCGATGGGCTTCCCAGATTCCCCTGAAACGCCTGGGCCAGCCGGAAGAGTTTGCCGCGCTGGTTGTATTCCTCGCCTCCGAACACTCCAGCTACATCACCGGTGCTTCCATCGCCGTGGACGGCGGGTTCGTGAAGGGCATTTACTAGAACAAGAATGGGTACGCGCCTTGAAGGGTGACTGCCATGAAAAGCGGCAAGCTCGAATTTCGGCAAGGCTATGCGGCCCTTCTCAAAGATCTGAAGGATCGAATCCGGGCCGCGCGGATTAGTGCGTCACTTGCGGTCAATCGGGAACTTGTTCTCCTCTATTGGAGCATTGGGCGAGACATCCTGGTTCGGCAAAATGAACAGGGCTGGGGGGCGAAGATTATTGACAAGCTGTCAACAGACCTTCGACATGACTTCCCAGAAATGAAGGGGTTGTCTCCCAGGAACCTGAAATACATGCGCGCCTTCGCCGAGGCTTGGCCCGAGAATCAGATTGTGCAAGCGCCGCTTGCACAAATCACCTGGTACCACAACATCGCCCTTCTCGAAAAGCTGAAAACTTCGCTCGAACGTCTTTGGTATGCTCGGCAAACCGTCCAGAATGGGTGGAGCCGCAGCGTGCTCATTCACCAAATTGAGAGCGGACTTTTCAAACGCCAGGGAAAAGCCCTGACCAACTTCAAGCGAACTCTTCCCGCTTCGCAGTCTGAACTGTCCCAGCAAATCATCAAGGATCCTTACAACTTCGATTTCCTTACGCTCGAGCTAGATGCTCAAGAGCGCGATCTCGAACGAGGTCTGACAGAGCATCTTCGCGATTTCCTGTTGGAACTTGGGGTGGGTTTCTCGTTCCTGGGAAGTCAATTTCCCGTCGAAGTCGGCGGACACGAGTTCCGCATTGACCTGCTTTTTTATCATTTAAGAATCCGATGTTTTGTGGTGATTGATTTAAAGCTTGGGGAATTCCAGCCGGAATTTGCAGGGAAGATGAATTTTTATCTCTCCGCGGTTGATGATCTTTTGCGGCACGCCGACGATCAGCCCAGCATCGGAATAGTCTTGTGCAAGTCTAAGAATAGGGTGGTTGCCGAATACGCTTTGAGGAACATTGGGAAACCTGTGGGGGTCTCGGAATATCGGCTTACTTCGGCGCTGCCCAAACACCTTCGAGCCAGTCTGCCCAGCATCGAAGACCTGGAAGCAAGCCTTGAGGAGTCGGGGGCGAAATAGACTCCTCTCACCAAGTTGCCACGATTGCATGCATCATCCCGCGAGCTTTGCCAAAAGGTAATCGTGCAAGAGGTTGCTGCACAATTGGCCTCACACAGGGTGATGAATTAATCCGTAGGGGCGGCTTTATGCCGCCAACTTTGGCCATAAATATTGAGATCTTGGGGGCCCCGCAGTCGCCGGACCGCCACGAACTCGCCCCATCTGACTTTTTCCTGGGCGGGTAAAACGAGTGGCCAGCCGGAAGAGTTTGCCGCACTGGTCGTGTTTCTCGCCTCCGAACGCGCCAGCTACATCACCAGTGCTTCCATCGCCGTGGACGGCGGGTTCGTGAAGGGGATTTACTGATGCAGACCAGCATGGTCCGCCAAGACGCGAACCCTTAACTTTTGCCGCCGTTTTCCGCGGCCACTGTTCGTACTTTCACGCCCGCCAATTCTTCCAGGAATGTGACCACGGCCGCGTAATCCATATTCCCTTTGCCCTGCGCTTTGGCGGCGCCATAAGTTTCCTTTACTGCCGCGGTGGTGGGCATGGGCACGTTTTGCGCGTAAGCAGCCTCCATGGCCAGTTCCAAATCCTTGTGCATGAGCTTCAGGGGGAAGTAGGGAGTAAAATCGCCCTTGAAAATAAAGGGCGCCTTAAAGTCTGTTAGAGCGGCGCGCGCCAAACTTGACTGAATAATTTCCATCATGGTCTCCGGATGAACTCCGGCCTTGGTCGCCAGCACGAAGCCTTCGCAAAACACCTCCACCATGGTGGCCTGGATGGCGTTCTGGGCGAGTTTGGCGGATAGCCCGGCGCCGTGCGCACCGCAATAAATATGCTTTTTCCCCAGCACTTTCAGGACCGGCATCATTTGATCGAAGACTTCGCGGTCGCCGCCAATCATGAAAGTCAACTCACCTTTTTCCGCGCCGTGTTTGCTGCCCGTCACCGGCGCGTCCAGCATTTTTGCGCTTTTGCCCGCCAGGTGGCAGGCGAATTTGCGGCTCGCTATGGGGCTGATGGTGCTCGAATCGATCAGCACCGCGCCCGCGCGAACGCCGCTCAAAATTCCAGCGGGACCAAGCACCACCTCTTCCATCGCAGCTGTGTCACTCACAATAGTCCAGATAATCTCGGCTTCACGCGCGGCTTCGGCAGGGCTCGCCGCCACCCGTGCTCCCGCTTGCGCGAGTGCGGTGGTCTTATCCGGAGTCCGGTTGTAAACGGTCACGTGGTGCCCCGTTTTAATCAAATTCAAAGCCATGGGTTGGCCCATGATTCCAAGGCCTATGAAAGCAATTTTGTTGGGCATAAGAGGTCTCCTCATTCGATTGGTCGAGTGCCCTTGGTCATTTGCCCCTTGCCTCCAACTCACGAGGAGTTAAATCGACACGCAGACTTTGGAATCTGGCCAGCAAATGACAAGGGACAAACGACGTTTTGTTTATTCAAAATCCATCCACAGTCGGACGTCGCGAACATTATTGTCCGTGAAGCCCGTGTCCAGTGTATCGCCGAGGGAGCGAAAGAAATGATAGGAATCGCTCAGCGCGGCGTATTGTGCCGGGTCAAAGCCGCGGTCGCGGGCGCGGGGAATCGTTTGGCCGTCGGCAACGGCTCCGCTGGCGGGGCTGTTGCCGTCGCGCCCATCGGTCCCGGCGCTCAGCACCACCTGCTTTTTTCCGGCAATGCGCTGCGCCGCGTACAAAACATAAGCCTGGTTGCGACCGCCCGCGCCCGGTCCGGTGACCGGACAAATCACTTCGCCGCCCACCACCAGGGCCACCGCACCCTCGGGGTGTTGCCGCTTCAAAGCATTGAGCGAAGCCAGATTCGCGTCCGCCACTTGTTTGAAGTCGGCGTCCCAGAGGTTTGGGTCCATTTCGCAATAGAAGCCCGCTTTTTCGGCGGCGGATTTCGCCGCCCCCACCGCATCACGATTCGAGAGCAGACAGGAATAATTCGAGCGGGAAAAATGTTCGTCGCCCGGCTTGGGTGTTTCTTCCAGCGAGCGCTCCTCAAAATAGCGGCGAATGCTCGCCGGAAATTTTGCCGTCAACTGATGCTTTTCCGCCAGCGCATAACATTCTCCGGTGGTCGATTCGTCCGGCATGGTCGGGCCGGAAGCCACCATGGAGGGGAACTGTTCCGGCACATCGGAAATATACAACGTGAGTTGATGGGCGGGGAAAGCGCGCGTGGCCAATCGGCCGCCCTTCACCGCCGAAAGATGTTTGCGGAGAATGTTGATCTGCTCGATGGGAAGTCCGCCGGTCACCAGCACCTGGTTGAATTTCAGAAGATCATCCAGGGTAATCGCGGGATCGATGGGCTGCTCGAAGAGGCTGGAGCCGCCGCCCGACACCAGAAAAATCACCAGATGGTCGGGCGTAAGAGCGGAAACCAATTCCAGCGCCGCGCTCGCGCCCTGCATACTGCCGGCAGTCGGATAGGGATGGCCGCCGACAAAATATTGGAAGCGGTCCATTTTTTTCGCGGGCTCTGCGGGCGCCACGATCACGCCCGACTCCACCGCTCCACCCAGGATCTCGTGAAGTCCGATGGCCATCTGATTGGCCGCTTTTCCCATGGCGACCACGCACGGCGGACGCAGCAGTGGAACTTGAACGCCGCCCACCACCAGCGCATCGTCATGCCGAAGGAGTTTGGCGCGCATGGCGTGACGGACATCAATGGATTTCATCACTTCCAGAAAAATCTGCTTGGCAACTTCCTTGCCATGGGCATAAAGGGGCACGGGGGTGCGGGGTGATCCAGTGTGGGTGGGCATCAGGAAAATTGGGCCAGGGCATCCGCGCCTGCCTGAGCCACTTGAACGTCTTCGTCCTCGGAGCCGGCGCTAACTCCGATTCCGCCCACGCATTGCCCGCCCACCACCAGAGGCAGGCCCCCGCGAATGGCGGTAAGTTTTCCGTCAGTCGCCAGAGAAAGGCCCAGCGAGAGAATCACACCCGTCTCGCCCCCGGCGAGTGCGGGTCCGGTGGGCGCGCGGCGCAACGCCGCCGCTTTCGCTTTGGTGAGGGCGACCTCGATGGAGGAAAGTTTGGCGCCATCCATGCGCGCGAACACCAGCAGGTGTCCGCCGTCATCCACCACCGCGATATTCATGGGTACGGAAATCGTGCGCGCTTTCTTTTCCGCCCCAGACAGGATGGCGCGTGCGCCTTCCAGAGTCAGTCGGGGGTTGTTGCGCGTCAGCACGGGCTTATTATTGGAGAGAGGCGGATTAAACGCAAGAGGCCTTTCAGAGCTCGTGGGCAAATCTTGTGTTGGCGATGGATGTAGCGGGGTCAATCACGCGCAAATATTTTAGAGTCGGAATCTCGAAGACTGGCATTAGGCGGACACTCCATCTACGCCCCACGCGGAGCGGGGCGAACGGCTCTTTGACTCCCAGAAGGTCTGCGCCGAGCTGGGCGAAGCATTGCCTGCGCCCCCTCGAAGGGGATTTGGGGAGATCCGTCGAATTAGCGATGATGCTCCCAAGCAATCCCACCCCGGGAATCGATGTCTGTAGGTTCGGCACATCGGATAGAATAGCCGGATGTCGGATACAGCTACCAATCATGCCCTGACGCTGGCCAGAGTTCAAATATTCTCCGGACTCGCGGAAGACGAACTTGCTTTTCTCCTCCACCATACGGTTCAACGTCACTTCTCGGCCGGTGAACTCATTTTTAGCGAGGGCGACCCATGTTCGGGACTGTATGTGGTGGCCTCGGGGCGCGTGCGTATTTACAAAAGTTCAACCGCTGGGCGCGAACAAGTGTTGAGCATCGAAGGGCCAGGCAGTTCCATCGCCGAATTGCCCGTTTTTGATGGCGGAAACTACCCGGCTTCCGCCGCGGCCGTTGATCCTGTTGCCCTCTTATTCATCAGCAAGCAGGACTTTCATGCGCTTTGCCTGGCCCATCCGCAAGTGGCTTTGAAGGTGCTTCGAGTGGTTGGAGCACGGCTTCGCCGGCTGGTGGGCATCATCGAGGAGCTCTCGTTCACGACCGTTCGACACCGGCTTGTGTCTTTCCTGTTACGCCTCGCCCACAAAGAAGGCCATAGGACGGCCGCAGGCGTGGAAGTGAAACTGCCCGCCAACAACCAGGAACTGGCATCACAGGTCGGAACCGTGCGTGAACTGGTGTCGCGGAACCTCTCGCGATTTCAGGCGGAGGGCCTGCTTAAGCTTGAGGGCCGCACGGTGATCATTCGCGACCTGAAAGACCTCGAAGCCGAAATCGAGTCGACCGTCTGACTCACAGTGCATCAGTGGGTTACCACAACTCCGGCAACCTTCCGCTCCGCTCTGTGGCGGGCTGGGCTTTTTTTCGTGGCTACTGTGACTAAAGTCATCGGCAAGCAATCCCTGACCCGCTAACCTCGTAAGCGTCGGGGGCGGCAGGCCAAAACGGCGAGCCGCAAGGAGAATTATAATGAGCGTGACTGCCGAGAAGACCGTACGAGAATTGGCTATGGAGAATTTTGCTGCAACTCGGGTATTTGAAAAGCTGGGAATAGATTACTGCTGTGGGGGCAGCCAGTCGATCGAGCAGGCCTGCCGCGCTGCCAACGTGCGGGTGGACGAAGTGATGAAGTCGATCGAAGCGGCGGGGCGTTCGATGCCAACATCTTTGGAAGATCGCCGCTGGCAATGCGAGCCGCTGGCAGACTTGATTGTTTACATCCAGAACCGTCATCACAAGTATACGCGCGAGGAAATCGCCCGCCTGAATCCGCTATTCGATAAGGTCTGCTCGGTCCACGGGATGAACCATCCGGAATTGCCAAAGATGCTTGAGATCTTTCACGGTCTGGCCGGGGAATTGACCATGCACATGATGAAAGAAGAAATGGTCTTGTTTCCGTACGTGATACGCCTGGAAAACGCTGGCACACGAAACGAACCCGTCCCCTTCGCGCCCTTCGGCACGGTGAAGAATCCGGTGGCCATGATGGTTCACGAGCATGACTCCGCCGGCGAAGCGCTGCGGGCCCTGCGGCAGGCGAGCCGAAGTTACGCTCCGCCCCAAGATGCCTGCCTCAGCTTCAAAACGCTCTTCAACGCCCTGTCGGAGTTTGAGGCCGATTTGCACCAGCACATCCACCTGGAAAACAATATTCTCTTTCCCCGCGCTATCGAGTTGGAGAAAAGGCAGGCCTAACGGCGCGCGCGGCCTGCTCGCTGCGGCGGCAGCGCCGGGAAATGGGTGGCCGGAAACCGCCGCTGCAATCGGCGGCTGGCGATCCCGGACTCAGCAAAAACGATTGGAGGAAAGGTGTCCGCGCTCCCCACACGAATCGAAGCTCAGGCGGGACGATCGCTTTCGCCTTCGGAGATTTTCAAGATCTCCGCATCGCGCGAAGCCGGATTATCCCGCCTGCTCACCCTCTACATTTCCACCGGCCTCGTCTTCATGCTCCTGCCCGGCACGTTTCTGGGGGTGTGGAATCTGCTCTCCATCAGCAGCCATCGAACCTTGAGCGCAGTCTCTAACGCGTGGATTCAGGCGCACGGACACGCACAAATCTACGGGTGGATCGGAACTTTCATCCTCGGCATTGGCTTTTACTCCCTTCCCAAGCTGCGCCGGATGGATCCGCTGGCGTTGTCAACCGGATTGATCACTTGGGGGCTGTGGACGTCGGGCGTGAGTCTGCGCTGGCTGGCAGGCGTTTATGAATGGCACTGGCGCGCGGCACTCCCGCTTTCGGCCGCTCTCGAGCTCGCTGCCTTTCTCATTTTCCTTCGCGCCGTCTCCGCCCACCGGCCGCAAGACTCCGGCAAGGACCGGCTGGAGGAATGGGTGATCGTCGTCATGGCAGGCACCGTGGGCCTGCTTCTCACGCTGGTCGTAAATCTCGCCTCCGTTCTCTCGCTGGCCATTTACGGCAAATCGCCCGAATTGCCGCACAGTTTCGACCAGCGTTTTCTGGTATTACAAACTTGGGGATTTTTGGTCCCGTTCGTCTGGGGTTTCAGTGCCAAGTGGATGCCGGTTTTCCTGGGGTTGCGCCCGACGCGAGGCCGCGCGCTCTTGTCCGCAGTTGCGCTAAACTCGGCCGGCACTTTGGCCGCCTTGCAGGGTTGGATTGGGATTGCGGTTTTTCTCTTGCTCGGCGGCATGTCCTTCGCCGTTTACGCGCTGCGGCTGTTTGAGCCGACGGATCGTCCGGCGAAGACCAGAGGCGTCCACGCCAGCTTCCCTGTTTTTGTTCGCCTCGCGTATGCCTGGGGAATCGTCTCGGCCCTGCTGGCCATCTGGGCCGCGTATTCAGGAAATCCCCCCGGCATTTGGGGCGCATCGCGGCATGGGCTCACCGTCGGATTTCTGGCCATGATGGTGTTTGCCGTGGGCCAGCGCGTGCTGCCGGCGTTCTCCGGGATGCACCTGCTATTCAGCTCCAAGCTGATGTTCGTGGCTTTGTTGGTGCTCTCGGTGGGCTGCCTGTTGCGAGTAGGCTCGGAGATTCTTGCTTACGGGGGTTTGGTTTCCTCCGCCTGGTCCTGGCTGCCGATTTCCGCCTATGCGGAGATGACCGCTATCACAGTTTACGCCCTGAATCTTTCTATTACCTTTGCGCGCCGGCCGCAAGTTGTGCCAGCATGACTCTCGGTCTAGGCGGCGGAACCTGTCCCGACTTGATCGGAAGGCCGCCACCCGGAAAGATAGGAGAGATAATCCACCCGTAGAGGGCGAAATTTGTTCGTGCAAGTCTGAGGAGGCAGCGCATGGCGGGCGCAAGGCGCGGGTTGTTGGTTTCCAGGAGCTGGTTTCAGGCGTCCATTTTTGTCCTGATGTGCGGATTCTTCGTAATGGGGTTGTTGGCTTACCGGACTTACACCGGGGAGCCGCCGATCCCCGCCAAAGTGGTTGGGCCGGATGGCTCCATTCTCTTCACCGGAAGCGACGTCACTCACGGTCAAGAGGTATTCCTGCGCAATGGTTTGATGGAATACGGTTCGATCTTCGGGCACGGCGCGTACCTTGGCCCCGATTACACCGCCGATTACTTGCATCGAGCCGCCCTGATTGCCATTGACCAATACGCCGGAGGCGGGTCCGACCGGGCCAAGACTCAAACCATCGAGGATTTTAAGACCAACCGGTATAACGGCATTACTCAGACGCTCACCTATAGCGCTGCCCAGGCCCGGGCATTCAACGATCTGACGAGCTACTATGGCCAAGTCTTCGGCGAGCCGAGCACCAAGTTTGGTCTCCGCCCGAAGGCCATCAGCGATCCGGAGGAGATTCACCAGCTCACAGCGTTCTTCAGTTGGTCCGCATGGGCAGCTTCCGCGTTGCGGCCGGGACTGGGGTATTCCTACACCAACAACTGGCCCCCGGAGCCGCTGGTTGGCAACCATGCCACGGCGGACACAGTCGTTTGGAGTGTGCTCTCCCTGATCGCCCTGTTAGGCGGTATTGGCCTGCTGCTGGCGGCCTTCGGAAGGTGGAATTTCCTCGGCTGGCACGGACGCGAACAAAATGCCATTTCTTTTCGCCCTCCTCGAGAGGTCGTGCTGACGCCTGCGCAACGGGCCTGCGCCTGGTTTTTCTTTGTCATGGCCCTGCTGTTCCTGCTCCAAACCCTCACCGGCGGCGCCACCCAACACTACCGGGCCGACTTATCGAACTTCTTTGGCATCGACTTGGGAAGCATCTTGCCATTTAACATTGCCCGCACGTGGCACGTCCAGCTCGCAATCTTCTGGGTGGCAACGTCCTTTCTCGCCGCGGGTATTTTCCTCGCCCCGATGATCGCCGGGCGCGAGCCACGGGGCCAGCACTGGCTCGCCTATGGCCTCCTCGGGGCGTTGGCACTTGTGGTGTTCGGAAGCCTGGCGGGAGAGTTCGCCGGCATTCATGGCTGGATGCGCCACTCCTGGGAATGGTTTGGCGCTCAGGGCTTCGAGTATCTGGACTTGGGGCGCTTTTGGCAGATTTTGCTGACCGTGGGTCTGGTTTTCTGGGCCGTAATCCTCTTCCGTGGTTTGCGAGGAACGCTGGGCAAAGATCATATGGGCAACATGCCGTGGTTATTCTTCTTCTCCGCGTTGTCGATTCCGGCATTCTACGCGGTTGGACTGCTGGCCCGGCCCGCTTCGCACTTCACCACTACTGACTTCTGGCGATTCTGGGTCGTCCATCTCTGGGTGGAAGACTTCCTGGAACTGTTCACCACCGTGATGGTGGCTTATATTTTTGTGTTGATGGGCGTGGTGCGCGAGCGCGTCGCGCTCACCATGATTTATCTCGATCTCCTGCTTTATTCGGCGGGCGGCATCATTGGCACCATGCATCACTTGTATTTTTCGGGCGAACCCTCCGTGCACATGGCTCTGGGCGCATTCTTTTCCGCTGCCGAAGTTATTCCGCTCACCCTGTTGACGCTCGAGGCCTGGAGTTTTGTCCAACTCGGGGCCCATCAGGGCTCGCGCTCGCGCACCCCTTTCCCGCATTTTTGGGCGGTGATGTTTCTCGCCGCGGTGGGATTCTGGAATTTCCTCGGCGCCGGGATTTTCGGTTTTTTGATCAACCTGCCCATCATTTCCTATTACGAGATCGGCACGGCGCTCACCGCCAACCACGGACACGCGGCCATGATGGGGGTCTACGGAATGCTGGCGGTGGGACTGGCGCTTTTCTGCCTGCGCTACATGATTCCGGAGGAGCGCTGGTCGGACCGGGCCGCCAAGATCAGCTTTTGGTCTCTGAATCTGGGGCTCCTGTGGATGGTATTTGCCACGCTTTTCCCCTTGGGAATCCTGCAACTTTATCACTCCGTCAGCTACGGCTACTTCGACGCCAGAACGCTTGAGTTTGTCACCGGGCGAACCAACGACGTGCTCGAATGGTTGCGGCTTCCCGGAGACACCGTTTTTATCGTAGGCGGAGTGTTGCCGGTTCTCTACTTGACCTGGCTCGGCGTCCACACCATGGTTCCGCGTGTGGCGGCCGAAGGCGAGCGCGAAATTCTATTCAGCGAAGTTGTGGAAATGAACGAGGCGGCGAAATGATCCAGACCATTCCCATCGAGGTGCTGCTGGCTGCGGGCTATGCGGTTTTTCTGGTCGTCGTAGCCATCGCGCTCGAGCGGCTGGCCCGCCACTCCCACCAACGCTCCGAGCAATTTCAGGTGGCAGGGTTCAAATATCACCTGGAGCCCGATCACTGGGAATGTCCCGCCGGCCAGCATCTGAAGCGCAAGGAGATTGACCGCCACCAGCGAGTGGTGCGCTACCAGGCGCCGGCGCATATTTGCAACCAATGTTCGTTCAAGCCGATTTGCACTGACTCGGACACCGGCCGCGAGATTGATCGCCACCTGGATGCGTGGCTTGATTCCGAGCTTCAGCGTTTCCATCGCGGCATTTCCCTGGCCTTGATTTTTCTGGCCGTCTTGATTCTTGTCATTGCGATGGTTCGCCACAATCGTCTTGAAGAATTGCTTCTGCCCGCGGTTCTGCTGGTGCCGATTGGAGGCATCGGTTCGCGCCTGGCCAGGACATATTTCAGAGAACAGTCCACCCGAATCGGCCCCGCCCTCGGCAGATCTCTCGACGGTTGATGCCGTGGCGGGGAGCCAGACAGGCTGATAACATTGTGGCTGACAAAGAGAATATGCACCCATGCCCGATGCAGATCGACGGGAATGCCGCCACTGGTGCAGCGTTCTATTGCGCCAATGACCAGTACAAGCCTGGACCGTTCTTAAAAAGTCGGAGGTTCACTGGCACATTGAGCGGAGGTTATGACTTAAGTTCCGAGATCGGATAGAGGACAAAGCTAACCGAGGAGCAACAACATGCCGAAGACTCGAACCCAGAAGAGGCGTTCAACGAGCAAGGGGAGCCCACGGCGACCGAGCCATCCAGTGCCTGGTCTTGTAGGTTCTTTGCTTCAGTTCGACTTGGCAATGGAAACCAACCAACTGCGCCAGGAAGACCCATGGAACACTACCTCGCGCAATGCAAAGACTCTTGTGAAGTATGCGGATCTCCGTATCGTATTAATTGTAATGAAGTCGGGAACACGAATGGAGGGCCACAAAGCCGATGGGAGTATTTCGATTCAGGGCCTTGGCGGGAGTCTGCGACTTCACCTGCCCAACCAAACCGTGGAACTCCCTGCCGGGCGCCTTCTTACGCTTGCGCGCGGCCTGCCCCATGACGTGGAAGCCATGGAAGACAGCACCTTCCTACTTACGATTTCATGGCCGAGAGGCGCGTAGAGCCGCGGGTTTTTCTGCTGATGGGGGGCGGGGCCTTCAGCGGGGGGCACCGCTTATTTTAATCTGTTCAAACTTGGGACCGCCCGGTCACAGGGAGTCGCAGCACCCCGGCGGGCCCCGGTCAATGGTAGCCACGGTCAGTGAAGTTCTGACCGTGGGGTTTTCCTATCCTCGATACGATTCGGGCAGGTGGACGTGATCAATCTGAATCGGACCGGCGGCCGCCGTGGTCCTGTCCAAGGCAAAATTATTATAACTCGACCATCGCCATTCCTCCGGACGTTTCACGAGTCCTGCTTGGACGGGGTTCTGGTGCATACAGTCCAAGTGCTCTCGAAATTCTTTCGCGTTGCGCACCACGCGGTCCCAAAATTGATGCTGCCAAAACGGGCCGTGGGTGCGTCGCGCCGCGTGAAGGCGCAGCGTTGCAATCTTTTTGGTGTCGTGCAAGACTTTGGAAATGGTCAGCGGATAGGCAGGATAGATGAGGGCATGCCCATGATGGGGCATCAGCATATAACCGCACAAGAGAAACTTCAGGCGTTCGCGGGCTCCTTGGATGACCTCGATAAGCAAAGGGTATTCATCGGGCCGGAAGGATTTGATTCTGGGGCGCAGGTTGACGTTGACGAAGAAGAACCGGTCGGAAAGGAGCAAGCGGTGAACGTGGGACACCCGCGCAGAGTATCACTATGGGTGATATGTTGAAAGTACCCACGGTCAGAAATTCGCTGACCGTGGCTACCCGCTACCCAGCAGTCGATTTGGAGCAACAACGTGAATTCGTGGTTTCGGAAATTCGCTAGGTTCCTTGGACTATGTGATTAGGGGGCTGTGTGAGGATCAGGTCTCGAGCCGTCCGCATCTCCTTTGTGTTTCTGTTTGGGTTTGGTCTGACCGGAATGATCGCGGCACCATGCGGGCGTGACCATGGTCGCGAGGCAGGGCTCGACAATCAGGGGTCGCCTGGGCACACAGAGGGCAAGTGGAAAATTTATCGGAACGAGCGATGGGGATTCTGTGTCGCGTACCCCTCGGGCTGGTCGCTGCTCGAGGGCTTTGATGGCGCGGGGATGTCAGCCACGCCGCCCCAGCAAACGGGTGTGACGAAGGGAACCAGGATCTCTGCCGGGGCTCTCCCGAATCAACTGCTGGGCATGACGTCCGGGCCTCCAAGAACACTCGAGCAAAACTTCGAAATAGACTTGCGGGCGCATCGAGAGTCCGGCGATAGAGACGTTCAGGTCCTTCTGGAGCGTCGGATCAGCTTCTCAGGCCTTCTGGCGCTGACGACCGCCATGCGCTGGACGGACCCCACAAGGGGGCTAAGGTGGTTTGAGGAGACGCTGTGGATCATGAAGAAGGAAGCAGTCTACACGGTCGAGCTAAGATGTCCTCCGGCCGAGATGCCGCGCCTGGAGGCTATCCATGAGAAGATGGTGAAGACCCTTGCCTTGGATTGTCAGGCAGCGGAGCCAGCCCTCGACAGCCGCCGGTCGGGAAGCGGCGGGCAAGTCCGTTGGTGGACCACCTATCGCAACGGCAACTACAGCTTCTCCCTGCGGTTTCCTGCGCAAGATTGGACGCTATACGTGGGAGAGGACGGGAACGGCATGCGCCTCACGCCGAAAGACGCGACCCTGTTCCGGCTGCCCCCCGAAATTGGGGCAGGCGGGGCGGTCGGGCAACCGAACGGCAAAGGAAAATGCTGCGAGACGCTCGAAGAGGACTTCCAGTCCATCCTGGAGGCCATGAGGCAAGGGCCAGACCCGGCCCAGAACCTCGTCGTGCTGAGCAAAAAGCGGACGGGGCCACTGGGACTGCCCGCGATCGTCAGTTCGGTTCGATACAGGAATGCTTCGGGGGGTGTTTGGTTAGACAACGAGATTCTGATTCACACCCGAGACGACGGGACCGCTTATCATCTGGGGCTCCGCTGCTCCCCAGACGACCTGCCCGTCCTCATGCCGCTTTTCAACAAAATCGTCGCTACATTTCGCATTCCCGGACCTCGCGCTTGATGGCACATTGTCGCTTTTGTGCTGCTACATTATCTCTTGGACTCCACGTGTGAGAATACTTTCCAACCTTATCATTGCGGTGATGATGCTCGGATTTGGTATGACAGGGCCGGTAGCCATTTCTGAAAACGCGATGTCCGTCGGCTGACGGATCAAGCTGATTTTAAGAAATCCGTCGGCTGACGGACGCCGCGTGCGGGACGCGTGACACACCCGGGGGGCGATCCGTTGTAGGGCCGGGGCTTGCCCCGGCCTGAGGCCGACCCAAGGGTCGGCCCTACCAGGGCACATGCCGCGTACCATGCGGTCCCGCCCCACCGCGCAATCTGCCCAATAATCCGCTAAGATGGCCGGGTGACGAGCGATGGGACCAGAAAGGGCTCGCAAATCGCCCACTATGACCCGAACAGCAACTTGACCAGCACCGGGACGGGCACGGGCACGGCGAGCTATAATTGGGATGCGGACGGGCACATGATCACGGACACGGTGAACGGATCGGCCACGGCGACGGCGACCTACGATGCCTTGGGGCGGATGGTGGAGCGGGATCAGGGGTCGAGCTCGGTGGAGGTGGTTTACGATCCCACCGGCCACCGCCTGGCGCAGATGACCGGGCCAACGCTGGCGCAAGCCTACGTGCCGCTGCCGGCGTCCTAAAACCTGCGAGCGGTTCTTTCCGGTTCCTGCCGGGCTGCCTGCCCACTGCCCAGCTTAGCGGCCCTGACGCCGACGCCCTTCACGCGCACCTGGTGGGGGCGGCCGGGCGCGTGGTCCACAATACTGATGACGGCGGATTGGGAGCCCGCCCGGCGGGGCTTGAAGGTGATTTGCAGGGTACAACTGGTTCCTGCCGCCAGGCTGGGCCCGCAGTCATTGGTCTCGGCAAAATCGCTGTGGCTCCGCGCCGAAAAGGTGATGGCGCGGATCCATACCCTGGTCCTACCCACGTTTTTGAATATCACCGTCCGCGCCAAAGCCGGCGCGCCCACCGCCTGATTTCCAAATGAGACGATGGAAGGGGAGAGGCTGGCCGCCGCGCCTGGAACATTACTTCCCGGAGGCGGAACGCCGGAAGATGCGGCCGCGCCCGTCCCGGTGAGTGCTGCCGCACCCACACCCGTCAGAATGACGATTTGCGGGCTCCCGGCGGCGTTGTCCGTGATGGAGACGGAAGACTTGAGCGGCCCTGTAGTCAGGGGGGTAAAAGTGACGCTGATGGCGCAAGAGTTCCCCGCGGCCAGCGTGCTGGGCGAGAGCGGGCAGGTATCCGATGGAATGGCAAAGTCGCCGGAATCAGCACCGGCGACCGCAATGCTCGAAATCGTCAGCGGACCGCTGCCCTGGTTGCCCAGTACAACGGTTTGGGTGGGGCTGGTGGTGGACACAACCTGATTGGGGAAGCTTAGTGAGGTGGAGGAAAGACTGACCACCGGCCCGGCTACCACGCCGCTCCCGGCAAGTAATACCGACTGGGGGCTGCCGCCTCCGTCGTCGCTGACTACCAACGACGCGGTTCGCGCGCCGGTGGCGGCGGGAGTGAAGGTCACGCTGATGGTGCAACTGTTCCCTGCGGCCAGCGTGCTGCCGCAGGTGCTGGTCCTGGAAAAGTCCGAGGCGTTGGTTCCCAGGAAGGCCACTTCCCAAATGTTCAAAGTGGCACTGCCCAGGTTGGCCAATTTGATGACCTGAGGCGCGCCGGCCACGCCCACCGACTGGCTTGGGAACGTTAGGCTGGGCGGCGTCAAGCTGGCCGCCATGCCCACACCGGTCAAGGTGACGGTGTGGGGTCTGTAGGTTGCGTCATCGGTGATTACCAGCGAGGACTTGCGCGGACCCGTCGCGGTGGGAACAAAGGAAACGACGACAGAACAGCTCAGGCCCACCGCCAGCGTGCTGGAAGAAATCGGGCAGGAATCGTTCTGCACCGTGAAGTCAGCGGTTCCCGCCATGATGGCCGAAATGGTGAGCGGGACCTTGCCATTGTTAAAAAGACCGACCGTCTGCGACTGGCTGGTGGTGCCCACGGCCTGGGGCGGGAAATCGAGAAATGCCGGAGAAAGGGCAGATGGGCCTCCAACGCCGCTCACGGCGATGATCTGTGTTCCATCCGTCCTGTCATCTGCAATGGTGATGGCGCCGGTGCTGGTGCCGTAGGCGGTGGGGCTGAAGGCGACATCCACGGTGCAACTGGATCCTGCGGGCAAATTCACCGAATTGACCGGATCCACGCAGGTGCCGGTTGCCGCGCTAAAGTCAGCGCTCGAATTAACGTTGACAATATTCAAGGCGCTGGCGGTGGTGTTGGTGAAAGTGAGCGTTTGGGGGGCGCTGGCGGTTCCCAGCGCCTGATTGCCAAAATTCAGGTTGGTGGGGATTAGGGAATTCCCGGTGATGGCGGAGAACGCTCCGGCAAAACCCTGCAAGGCCAGCGTGTAGGTGTTGCTGCTATTTTTGTCGGTCACCGTGATCGTGCCTGTCAACGTGCCGGTGTCGCCCAGGGTGGTGGTGAGGTTTATTCCGTTGGGGAAGCCGACATCCAGGGTGCAGGCAGCGCCATTCACCAGAACCAGGCTGGGGGCGCAGGTCGAGGTGGACTGAAGGGCAAATTCAATATTGTTGGTGTTTGGATCGGCGGTGGCCGGGGATATAGTGCCAATAGTAAAAGAGGTTCCGGAGTTGTTGGTAAGAGTCGCCCGCTGCACGGCGGTGGCGGTTCCTCCGGCAGTCTGAGTCCCAAAAGTGAGAGTGGCGGGAAACAAGCTGACTCCGGGGGGACTGCCGTAAGCGTTCAACGAAGCGCTATCAGCCCCGGCGGATAGGCTTTGAGTGCCGGAGAAAAAGGAGGCGGCTGCCGGAGCGGACCAAACGCTGAACGCGCAGGTGGCGCCGGCCAGGGCAGTGACTCCACAAGTGTTGCCTCCGGCAAAGCCCGAGGAAAGAGCCCCCGGAGTCAGACTCACACTGGCCCCGAAGGGATTAGTGAGCGTCAGTGTCTGCGGGGGGCCCGCGATGCCCACTGCCTGGCTGCCGAAGGTGAGAGAAGTGGGGGTTAGGCTCACTCCATTAAGGTTGAGCATCGGCGGGATGGGGGGGAGACCGGTGGGTTGCGTTTCCTGAAGGACAAAAGTTACGTAGGTCAGCGAGCCCGCTGTCGGGGTGGAGACACTCAGGGTGGCATTGGGCGAATCAAAGGAGACCTGGGACGCTATGGCCGAATCGTATCCGCACACCGCGATCGTGTTATTGCCGGATGTATCGCAAGCCATCAAACCAAATGTGGGAGTAGTATTATCAAAAGCGAACCCGCTCAAACGGCTGAAAGTGGCTACGAAGGGTCCGGAAGACTCCACCTGGTATAGGAATGAATAGGCCCCGGAGGTACAGAGATTCACACTCAAATCCTGATTGTTGCAAATCACCTGCTCGTTCACGGTGATCCCGTTGGTAGTCACCACATTGTATTTCGGAGTCGCACTGCAATTGGGACTTAACAACCAATTGCAGACGTTCGTATCCTGTCCAAATCCCCCGGTGGACTTGCTGCTGATGGTTCGAGCGAGGGCCGCGGGCGCGAAACACAAAACCAGCGCGATGAAGACCCACGCGCGGCGGGAAAATCCCGTGTTCATTTTCACTGACCTCGCAGAACTGAATCGGCCGATGATTTGCCCGTTCTTATGTTGCCATGTTACGTGCGGCGCCTGCAAAAATCAACCCCATCGGCAAGGTGATTTGATTTCGGGATTGTTGGCGGCTGGAGAGGAACTGGTAGTCAGGGCTGCATTTTGAAACTGCGGTCACTGGTGCGCCGCCCTTGGTCAATGGCCGAAAACAAGATGCCGGTCCCGGCGATGGCGGGACCGCGGGATTCGCCCAATAAAGAATCGGCGGTCGGCGATCGCCGCACCAGCAAGCAATATCCGCACAGCGCCTTCCGCACCGGCGCTACTTTCTGGCGCGGGCGGTCAAGGTTTTGCCAGACTGGGCCAGGGCGCGCGCCTTGCGTGCTGCCAGCAGAAAATGCCTCTGGGTGGCGAGCGTCTGCAACGCCTTCAAGCGGGCGCGCGCCAGCGGCGCATCTCCGGCCAGAAACTCAATTTCTCCCTGAGCCAATCGGGCGTCGAGCTCAATCCCATCCAGCTTGCCGGCCTTGCTCTCGCCCAACACACTTTCGATAGCCCTTTGGGCGGCGGCGGGTTGGTGGGTATAGGCCAGCAGGCGGGTGGTGGTGATGGCCAGGGGCAGGCGGTTGCCACAATCTTTGGGAGCGAGTTTATTGGCGCGGTCAATTTCTTTTTGCGCTTCATCCAATTTACCTTGGGCGAGACAGGCGCGGCCGAGCATATCGCGCGATGCGGCCTCGTCGCCCACATCTTTTTCCGCCTGGAATTCATCGGCCGCCGGGCGTGCCAGTTTCTCCGCCGCCGCGGCCTGGCCGCGCTCGAGGTTCAAGAAAGCCATCTCCAGGCTGCTCACCGCCAGTCCGTGCTTTTCATCCGGGGCCAGGAATTCCCGCGCCTCGACGTAGGACTTTTCGGCGCCGGCCAGATCATCCTTGGCCATCAAGACATCGCCCTGGGTAAAAAGCCAGTCGGCGACATCGCTTTTATCCCCCACCTCCCTGCCCGCGGCAATGGCCTTCTGGATATCGGCCAGGGCGGATGGCAGGTCGCCCAGTTGAAAGAGAACGCCTCCAATGTTGTAGACCGCTTTGGCGACCGCGGCCTTGTCTCCCGAGGCTTCGGCGGTCACTCGTGATTTCTCGTAGGTTTCTTTGGCCTTCTCAAAATCGCATCGGCTCTGAAAGAGAGTGCCCAAATTGTTCTCCGCGTCCAGAATTTCCTTGCTATTGTTAATTTCTGTGGCCACCGCCAGGGACTCCTGATAACTTTTTTGGGCGCCATCCAGGTTGTCGAGACTCGACTGAAGGTTGCCAATGTTCAGCAGGGCGTCGGCGATGTCTTTCTTTGACCCCACCTGGCGGGCAAGGGCCAGCGCTTGATTGCGCAGATCAAGCGCCTGGTTGATGTCCCCTTGAGCCTCCGCAATCAGAGAAATTCGGGTGAGGCTTCGCGCTTTCCCCATCAGGTCAGAGACGGCGGTGAAGGCGTCCAAAGCTTTCTTGCAGGCCGTGGTGGCCTGGGCCGCTTCACTGAGGTTTCCATAGGCCCAACATTGTTCGAGCAGGGCCTGGGCGGCCAGATACCGCGCCCCTTCCTGATCCGCTTTTTGCACGGCCTTTTCGGTGGCGGCTACGTCGTGTTTGAAGTCAGAAAGGGAATCATCGGCCAGGGCCTCCGCGTAGTCGATGCGGGGATCCTGCCCGGAGGGCGGCGGAAGTTTGCGCAGGCTGTCGATGGTTGCCAAAGCGTCGGTTCCCCTGCCGGCGGAGGTTTGCGTTTGCGCCAGGAGCAAGCCGTATTCGATGTTGTCGGTAACCGTCCAAAGCGAGTGATAGATTTCGATCGCTTGATCCCACTCGGAGAAAATCGCCCGGTAGCGAGCCTCCACCAAATTGCGCTGCTCAGGAATTAGTTGGTAGGAGAGGTCGGAGGCGGTCCTGGCCTCCGTCTGGGCTTTCTCGTCGTAGCCCAGATTTTGCAGAGTCTCCGCCAGGGCGGAGTGGGCCAGCGCGAAGGTGGGATCGAGGTTTACGGCCCGCTCCAGGCCGTCCCTCGCCGAGGTGAGGTCCAGGGCGCGAAGCTTGTCCAGCGCCTCGGAATAAAGGCGCGTGGCCCCGGGGCTGGCGGGCAGGGAGGCCTTGACCCCCGCTTCCTGGTCCTGGGTGATGGGGGTAGTGGCGAGTTTCTCCCGCAGTTGCTTGCCCATATGGGAGACCAGCGGGAAAAGATTCGCTTCATCGCCGTCGTCGGCAATTGAAAATGGGGTATTGCGCCCGGACGCATTTTCCAATTGGAGTTCGACGTGTACCTTGGCGCCGGCGCCGCTGCCTTGGACAGTGTACGAGCCGAACACCAGCGAGTCTGCTCCCAGATTGTCCTGCACGCGCACCAGCGTGGCTCTGGGCAGAGTGGCCACATCGGTTAAAGAAATATCCTGTTTCATGCGGCTCACGCGGTCCTGGGGAATGGCGCGCAGTTCGCCCCCCACCTGCAATTCAGCCGTCAACATCTCCGCAAGAGCGGTGGAGAGGTAATCTTTTTCCGGCTGGCCCGAAGAATTCCTGAAGCCCAGCACTGCGACGGTGGCGCGATGCTGACGGGGATGGGCGGAAAGGCCGGGCGCGCCGGAAGCTCCTTTTTCCTCCGCGTGCCGGCCGACATAGAGGCGATAGCCGAGCAGGGCGACAACCAGGAAAATACCCGCAAGCGCCGCCCCCGCCACGCGGAGCCTTTGGGTTTTCCTTTTTTCCAGCGCCCTTCTTCCCACGGTTGTCGGTTCGCCTTGCAGGGCCTTCACGATATCGTTGGGATGGGCGAAGCGCTCCGTCGGGTCGCGCTCGAGGCAGCGAAGAATGGTCGCCTCCCACTTGGGATCGAGGCCGGGAACATGGGAAAGCGGGGAAGGGGGCGCTTCCTCCAGCCTTTTGACGGCTGTGGCAAACGGCGTATCGGCAATGAAGGGCTGGATTCCGCAAACCATTTCGTACATCACCACGCCCAGAGCGTAGATATCCGCGGCGGCGGTGGTTTCCGCGCCTCGCACTTGTTCGGGCGCCATGTAAGCCGGGGTGCCGAGAATTTCTCCGGAAGAGGAAAGCATGGAGACTCCGGCCTCGCCGGCGGTGGTGCGGCGCGCCAGGCCAAAGTCGGCCACCACCGCCCGCAGGCCTCCTTCCTCTTCGCTCGATGGAACCAGAACCACGTTGGCGCTTTTGAAGTCACGGTGAACGATGCCCAGCTTGTGCACGGCGGAAAGGCCCGCCGCCAACTGGCGGACCAGAGGCAGCGCCTCTTTCTCCGTCATGCGGCCAACCCGCTTCAGCCGCGCGGCGAGCGATTCGCCGGAAAGTAATTCCATGGTCAGGAACATGATCTCCGGTCCGGCCGGTGACCGGTGATAGCCCAGGTCGAATACGCGCGACACATTGGGGTGGGTCACTTCTCTGGCGATGCGGATCTCACGCTTGAAACGTTCGATGGCCTGCTGGTCGCGGGCAATCTCCGGGCGAACGGTTTTCAGCGCCACCCGCTGCCGCAATTCAACATCCTGCGCTTCATAAACCTCGCCCATGCCCCCCTGGCCTATGAAACGAACAACCTGATAGCGCGCGGCCACCAACTCTTCCGGCGCAAAAGTAGGGATGCCGGCATGGACTCCGGCGCTTAGCGACGGGGCGAGGCTGTTGGTCTTTGCGGCGGAGGGTGGAGTGATGGTGCCGCCGGGTGAAAGGGGGGATTGGGAAAGCGGTTTGGTGGACTCGACCGGCGGAGAAGGGGAATCCGCGCTGCCGCCCTCATCCTCCGGGGCGCCGGGGCGCTTCGAAGCCCGAGATGGGTCGTCTGGGTGGTCCGGCATAAGCAACGGCCATGGATGAGCGGAAGGGCCGGCGTGGTTATTCGCCTCCCCGGGCCACTATTTTCACGTGGAACGAACACGCCCGTCAATGGCGATGGGCGCTCGGTGGCGACTCATTTTGATTTAGTAGAGCCGGGCTTAAGCCCGGCATGTGCCGCCCTGAAGGGCGGCGCTACGTCAAAATGCGTCACCACCGGGTGCTCGGGACCGCGCATCAAGTTGCGGAAGCGTGTTGGTTCATCTAGCGCGCGGCCTGGGTGGAAACCTCGTGCTCCACCCGAACAATACTCTTTTCCGGTGGCGCGCCAAAAAGTTCGGGATGCAGGTAATAGCCCTGTTCGCGCGCGGGTTTTTCCGTCTCCACCGGGATGCGATGGGCGTTGGCCCAGGCGTCCTGGCGAATTCCGGTGACTTGCCAGGAAATTTTCAGGCCCGGCTTGCCCCCGGCAATCCTGAATTGATGGTGCGCAACTTCGTCGGCTATGTAGACGGGCGCATAGCCTCCGATGCAGGTGAGTTGATAACGGAAGTCTCGGTTCAGCGCCTCAAACCAGTCCGGCAATTGCACCACGGCCTCGCCGTGGTCGTCCAGAGTGACCACGCCATCATAGATATTTTTCATGTCGGGGGACTCGACAAACGAGTGATAGAGGAATTTGCGAGCCGGGTCCAGGGGATGATCGATTTTAAACGAGCCGCCCGACTTTGAAAGGTTGCCCACAATCTGAACGTTGCCGTCAAAGTGCCCGGCATATCCGGAGGTGCTTCGCCCCCAGATCCCGAAAGCCGTGCTGCCATTTTCCGCTTCGCCATAAACGCCGGTGCCCTCCGCGCCGTCAGCCAGCCCGCTGAGGCCGATATTGGCCGAGGTCGCGTCCGTGGCTTGACCGCTGAGCGCCGTGGCTCCGCTGGCCGAAGAAGCGACGCTCACATTTCCTGTCACACTCTGATTGCCGTTCAGGCTGTTGCCAATGTCCAACCGCGCGTAATTCGCCGCTGTGACTCCGCCCAGGGTGAGAGCGTTGGTAGCGCTGCTCACCACACCGGTCACATTGGCGCCGGTCAGGCTGGTGAGACCCGATCCGTTGCCGGAAAGCGTGCCCGCGATGGTGATGTTCCCACTGGCGTTGATGTTGCCCGCCACATCGAGCTTTGCCGCGGGCGTGGTGGTCCCGATGCCGACGTTGCCGGTGGAGGAAATGCGCATTCGCTCGGCCTGGCCCAGGCCGTTGGCCCGCGTATCAAAGATCAATGCCGACCCATAGTCGCCCTGGGTGCTATTTTCCTTCACTCCCCGGATGCCGGCGAATCCCGCCGCCTGCGACGTTCCGTTGAAGTATCCGGCAAATCCTATTCCGCCGCCGGTGCCCGCCCCGGCCGATGTACTATCAAACGAAAAAATATTATAGCGGGCATCTTGATCCTGCGTGTCCGCGCCCATAACTTCCAAGCTGGCTCCGGGGTTGGTGACCCCGATGCCCACGCTGCCAGTGGAAGTGATTCTCATCCTCTCGGTCTGGTTGCCGCCGTTGGCGCGCGTGTCAAAGATCATGGCGGTGGCGTAATCACCCTGCGTGTTATTTTCCTTGACCCCCCGGATGTTGGCGAAGCCCGCCTTAAGGCTCGTCCCACTATAATATCCGGAGAAAAGTATTCCGCCGCCCGTGCCCGCC
The DNA here is from genome assembly GCA_035946625.1 of Terriglobia bacterium. GTDB lineage: Bacteria > Acidobacteriota > Terriglobia > UBA7540 > UBA7540 > DASYXZ01. The sequence goes on from DASYZE010000040.1 coordinate 112,444, forward strand.
GCGGCCGGAGTGCTGTCGCCTAAAATAAAATTGAACCGGGCGTCGGAATCCGATGACGTGGGCCCAAAGATGTGCAGCCGGGCCTGCGGCGTGGTGGTTCCGAAACCCAGGTTGCCATTGAATTGAACCAGATTTGCACTCTCGAGGTTGCACGCGGTGGTGAACAGCGCGATGGAATTGGCTGTGGCGTTGCCGTCGCTGGTCACGCTACTGCACGCCGTCATGGGCGACTGGTTGGAGGTCTGGCTTATCCGGGTTTTGCCGCTCGAACCGTCTTGCGCTGTGTTGGTCCCGGTCGCCGAGGCAGCAGTCGTTGAGGTCGTGCCCTTGTGCGTGTCGGAGAGCATGTAAGCGGAGGCGGGCTTGCCGCCCAACGTCTCCGCATCGCCGGCTTTGAGCGCGTAGGGCACGCTCACCAGGAGCACGCGCGGTTGCTGTTCGGCTTCCGATCCCACCTGAATGCCGAGCCAGCGCACTTCGCCGGACGTGAACAGATCTACTGGCAGTCCCTCGGTGTGCATGGCGCCCAGCAGGGCGGTGTAGCGGCCCAGTTCATCGGCCTGCACGGTTTGGGTTTCAAACCAGAGCGGGCTGCCGCCGGATTCTATGTTGTAAAGCGAGAAGGTGACGTCGATCACTCCCGTCAAGGGCTGGCCGAGAGAATCATGCAGCACCCCGCTGAACTTCATCAAGCGAGGCACCGCCGTCGGGGTGCCGACCATAACATTTGAGCCGGCCCCCGGCCCCTCCGGTTGCACCGCGAAGGATGCGGATGGGGAAGCATCAGCCGGGCGAATGGGGGTTGGCCGTCGAGTTTGGCCAAACCCACCAACTGCAAACAGCCAAAATACACTGACAACCAGTATGGAACGGCTGACAGAATTCATCGCGTCACCTCCGAATAGTTATTCACGCCCACTCAAAGAAAGACAACTGAACGTAATTATTTTTGAAGCCCGTTTTCTCCACAGCTTACACGAGTTCAGGGATGCCAGAGCAGATTTTATTCCGGGGTTGGATCCAGGGCCTGACGTTGTTTCTTTCAAAAATCTTCGCCTTACTGTGGCCCGGGATGCCGCCCTGAAGGGCAGCTCTACCTCTCCAGGATAAATCCGTTCTATGCCACCCATAAAAATTTCAAATTGTACAGAACGGAGAGCGGGGAGTAGTCTTCATACTGAGCCAAGGTATCGCCGGGTGGGAGTGTCCCCGAATCCGGGCCGGCAGATTTTCTTTGCGGGCGGGATGAGGTTGGCCTCGAATTTCCGGAGTCAGGCGGAATCGCCGGCAGGGGGCGATGGGCGGGAGGTACGCGATGGAAAAACAAACGATTTCAGTGCGGATTCCGGCCACGGTGGGCAATTTCGGCGGCACGGCGGACTTCGGCACCCTGGCGCTGGACGCCTCGCTGAATGTGAAGGTGATCCGGCGGCGTGATGGGCAAGTGGGCGTCCGCTATTTTGGCGAGAATGGCGAGCGAGTGCCGCGCGACCGGACCAACCTGGTGGTGCGCGCGATGGAAGCGGCCCTCCATTTGAAGAAAGTGGAGTTCACCGGCGCCGACCTGGAGATTTACAGCTCCGTCCCGGTGGCGGTAGGCCTGGGATCGAGCACGGCGGCGGTGCTGGCCGGATTGATTTCCGCCAACCTTTTATACCGGCTGGGACTGGATGAGAAATCCATTTTCGAGCTGGCCGATTTATTCGAGCATCGCGCCGGCAATCTGCGCGCGGCGTGGCTGGGCGGTTTTGTGGCCAGCTTGGAAGACGGCTCCAAGCGCGGCCAGAGCGCGGAAGGCCGCGACCCGGCTGTGTATCAAAGGACCGTGGTTCCTGCAAATCTTGTCTTGAGCGTAGTCGTCCCAATGACTTCAATGGTTTCGGGCCTTCGGCGCGCCGACGGACGAAAACCGGCGCGCTCCGCGCCGCGCGCGCCCGGCAAAACTGCGGGTCGCAATTCGCGATCCGCGGCGGTTGACGCCGAAGGCAAAGAAAACGTAATCCAACTGCACCGCGCCGCGGCGCTCTCCGAGTTTTTCGCCCATCAGGGCGGCGCCATTCCGTTTGATCTTGAAACAACACTTCCGCCCACCTGCGAAAAAAAGGTGGCGGGGATCGAGGAGGCTCTCCAGGTGCGCACCCCCGGATTGCTCTCCGTGTTTTTATGCGGATCGGGGCCGGCCGTGGGCGTGTTCGGCGGGGAAAATACGGACCAGGCCGTGGAGGCCGTCCGCGAGGCCTTCGCGCGACACAAAGTTGCCTCCCGGTGCTTTGAGTTCCGCCCCACCAACACGGGCGCGCTCGATTGGAACAGCCCCTACGGAGATATGGCCTTGTCCTCGGGCCGCGGTCTGAGCCGCTCACTTCCCAAAACTATTTCCCTTCCCGTATAGAGTTTGGAAAAACTTTGCCGCCATTATCCCGCCCATGGACCAGTTCAGGGTGCGGACATGCCCGCGAAAGGGTGAATCCACGCCCGTAACCCATTGGAAATGCCCCGACGAAGGACTGGATTCCTCCCGCAGGCGCGGGACGGGAATGCCGCAGACCGCAGCAGCGGCTGTCCTGCGCTACGAGTGCCGGCCCGCCGTACCCGCTCGAACAACTTCGCGGGATGGAGTGAGTGAGGTTTTCATTTTCGTTTTCATACTCCCTCTCTACTACCTTTGGAAAACCGGAACAGGGAAAAGGAACGCTGTCAGGCGCCGTTTCCGGGACGCGCCGGGCTCCCCTGCCAAAATATGCCTTGACACGTATATGCCCGGTAGAGTATATTAAGGGAGTGGAATCGGTGTTCGAAATTATTGCGGAGCCGAATCGCCGCGCGATCTTGAGCCTGCTGGTCTCGTCACAACGGTCGGTGGGAGAGATCGAGCGGCAGCTTCATATGCCGCAGCCGACCGTCTCCAAGCACCTGCGCGTGCTGCGCGAGGCCGGCTTCGTGGAATCCATGGTGGACGCACAGCGCCGCCTCTACCGGCTGAACCCTGAACCGCTTCACGAGGTGGATGCCTGGCTGGCTCAGTTCCGTCGGTTCTGGTCCGCCCACGTGGATGCTCTCGAACGCCACCTCGACCGTATGGAACGAATAACACGGACGAAAAAGGCAACACGAACGAAAAGGAAAAAAGTTGTGACGCGGCTCCAACCGCGAACTTGACAAAGGAGAAACGAAATGAAAATCAAACTGAGCAGCGTGTACGTGGATGACCAGGAGAAGGCCCTGCGTTTTTATACCGAAGTGCTGGGCTTCGTGAAGAAGGCGGACTTCAGTAACGGCCCCTATCGCTGGCTGACCGTGGCCTCACCCGAGGATCCGGACGGCACGGAGCTGCAACTGGCGCTCAACAACAACCCCGCGGCCAAAGCCTACCAGCAGGCCCTGTTCCAGCAAAACCAGCCCGCCGCCATGTTCTTCACCGACAACGTGCAGGCCGATTACGAGCGCATGAAAGCGCGCGGCGCCGAGTTCACCATGCCGCCCAAGGACGTGACCGCCTCCAAGATCGCCATGCTGAAGGACACTTGCGGCAATCTCATTCAGGTCACGCAATTGATGGCTTGGAAGGGCTGACGTTTGGCAACATTGCCGCCGTCGTGCGCATAGTCGCGAGCTGAGGGCGCGCGGGTCCCCGAGATCGTGCTCGATGGAGGCACAGCGCCGTGACTACCGACTGAAGCCAGAGCCAGTTCAGCAGGTGGGTGCATGGCCGGCTCAGGAAAAATGCGAAACCTCAGGCGGGAAGGCGGGGCCATGGACAAGGAAACTGTTTTTCGTTGGCATCCCAAGAAAGAACGCTCAAATCTACGCAAGCACGGTGTCACGTTTGAAGAGGCCGCCTCGGTTTTTCGGGATGCCCTCTCCCTTACCATCACCGACCCGCTGCACTCGGACGAGGAGGATCGATTGGTGACCATTGGGCAGTCTGCCGGGAACAAAACTTTGGTCGTGGTACACTTGGAAGTCGGCGACGAGATTCGAATCATAAGCGCCAGAACTGCCACACCGAGTGAACGGAGGAACTATGAGGAAGGCACGCGCTAATCGGAATTCCGAAGAGATGCTGCCGCAGTACGACTTTTCCGGCGGGGTTCGCGGGAAATATGCCACCCGGTTTGCCAAGGATTCCATCATGGTGGTTCTTGACCCGGACGTGGCCGCGATATTTCCTGACCGGAACTCGGTGAATACTGCCCTGAGGGCTCTGGGCCACATCGTCCGCGACCGCCAGCGTGATTCCGCGCGCCGCCACGCAACACGCTGAGGGAAAAATCCGGGACTTCCGGCATTCGGGCGGCTGTCGGCGGGGATCCTCGATCCGGAATCGACCGACGACGCGACCCATGTGGCCGCCGCCACCGTGGCTCGCGCCGATGCCATTGTTTCATGGAACTTCAAACACATTGCGCGGATTGACAAAATGCGGGCCTATAATCAGGTGAATCTCCAGACAGGTTTTGGCCTGCTGCGGAGGCGCTGAACCGGTAGCGCAACGTTCGTACTCTAATCCCGCCCCGCGGACGATTTTCTATTCCATTGACATGGAATCGAAATGCTGAATGACACCTGCGGCAACCTGTTTCAGGTGACGCAGTTGATGGCCTGGCAGGGCTGACGTTTGGCAACAGCCGCCGGTGGGCGCCCGGTTGGACAGATTGCACGCCCGTGTAGGCCAGCATTCCGGGAGCGCTGCCGTCGCTCGGCACCGAGCCTCCGCCGTTATAGATGCCCCACCGGCTCAGCCTTTCCATTCCGAAACCCAATGGAGGACCCCATGATTCCGGAAGAGAAGAGGGCGGCAGTGACTCGCGCCCTGCGCGAGGCTTTCGGGACTACAGAGCTCGAAGACATCCGCAGGATGACCAAAGGTCTGAGCTCTGACCTCGTCTTTCGCATCGTCGCCAAAGGATCTCCGTATGTGTTGCGAATCATCATGCGTGTCAACGAGCAGACCGACCCTGCACGGGTCTTCACATGCCTTCAGGCGGCGGCTGAAGCCGGTCTGGCGCCCCATGTCTGGTACGCCAGCATCGAAGATGGAATTTCCATCACTGATGATGTGGAGGCGGTGCCATTTCCCATAACGGAGGCGCTGGTTCGGATTCCGGGAACGCTACGGCGGCTCCATGCACTCCCGCCATTTCCCAAAGCATTCAATTACCTCACCGCGCACAAGGGATTTATCTGGAGGTTTCGGGCGGCGAACCTCCTCCCCGGAAACGAAGTCGAGGAAATCTTCAACCGGTACGAGCAAGTGTGCTCCGTTTACCCGCGCCTCGATTCGGACATGGTGTCGTGTCACAACGACCTGAGGCCGGAAAACATCGTTTTCGACGGACAACGCGTCTGGCTGGCGGGCTGGCAAGCTGCTTTCGTAAACGACCGCTACTTCGACCTCGCGATCGTTGCCAACTTCGTAGTCACCAACGTTGCAGACGAAAAGACCTATCTCGGGCAGTATTTTGGCCAACCGCCGAATGAGTACCAACGGGCGAGATTCTTCCTCATGTGTCAGGTGATGCACATGTTCTCCGCCACGGTTTTCCTGTTGCTGGGTTCAGCGGGCAAGCCGGTAAACCAGAGCGAGAAGCTGCCCTCATTCAGAGACTTTCATCAGCGGATCTGGGCCGGCGAGGTCAACCTCGCGGACAACGGTCTGAGGATCGTCTATGGCAGGGTTCATTGGGAACAGCTCTTACAGAACATGCGGCAAGCACGATTTGACGAAGCATTAAGAATCGTCTCAGACCGGCACGCATCTTCGGAAGGCGTGCGCCAGCTTTTGCCCGTCGCTCAATGAATGCAAAGTCTCATTGCCACGGGGACTGGCGCGAATGGATGAATCAACACCAACAAAAAGGTAGACAAGGAGAGGATAGATGACCGATCGCGAGCAATACACATCCGTCAGCCGACGGACCAGCGGGGCGCAGGTACGAAAGGACGGAGAGAAGTGGACGCTCATCCAAGTGTGGTGCCCCGCATAAATCTTTACGGTAAGGCGCGGAAGTTGTCATTCCGATCCCGCAGCCGCGGGAGAGGAATCTCGCTCTGGCATGGTTTTCAGAGCGAGATTCCTCGGGCCGACATAAATACGTCGGCCCTCGGAATGACGCCCTCGTTGTAAGTAATTACGCGGGACAGCACACCAGTCAGAGAACTGCGCCACCCGCCGGCAAAGGTCCCGCAGGCGCTTACTGACCCGGCGCGACAGACTGGACGCGGATGTACGTTCTGTCTCGAAACCGGGTGAGGGTGCGCCCTATCGCGAAAACTTTGGTATTTCATTGCATTCTATTCTATGCTCAAACCGCCAGAATGAGTCGGCGAGATTCACCATCGAATGCAGGTTCGGCGCGACCAGTTGATTACCGGCGCCTTTACCTTGGGCGAGGTGCTTGCCGGGCCATACCGAAAGGCTGCTGTACTGAGATTGGATGATGTGCGTCGCCTGTTGCGGAGCATTGCGGCGGAAATAATCCCTTTTACGGTCGAAACTGCGGACCATTACGCGCGAATCCGCGGAACCCTTCGCGTTAATCCGGCAGACGCAATCCACCTGGCTTCGGCCGCTCAGCCCGGTTGGAAGAGGTGATGGCATGACGAATCTCGCCAGCTCCGGAGTTGCATTTTCGCGAAGCCATGTGGCCGTCTACTGGGCCTCTACCATACTCGTCGCCGCCGAGCTGGGGTTGGGGGGCGCGTGGGACGTGTCCCGAATTCCCGTTGTGCGCGGGGTTGTTATCGATCGCCTGGGGTACCCTACCTATTTCCTCGTTATCTTGGGCGTCTGGAAGCTACTCGGTGCGGTGGCGCTGCTTATCCCGCGCTTTCCGAGGCTGAAGGAGTGGGCCTACGCGGGAGCGTTCTTCGCTTACACGGGAGCAGTCGCCTCCCACCTGTCGGTTGGCGACTTCCCTGCCGGCGAACTGGTGCTCCTGATTGTGATGACCGGACTTACTATTGTCTCGTGGGCGCTGCGCCCACCTTCGCGCCGAGACCTCTCCTGGAGCTGGCCCCAGGGTTGACTTATTTGCTGCGGCGCGCCATTCATCCCGCGGCGCGCGCATGGAGGGTCCGCCAGCCAAGGCGGCAACAGGTCCAGCGCCGACCCCAGGTCGATGCCGCACGCGGGTAACCAGGCTGGGCGGACACCCATATCCACGCTGATGTCAGGAGAAGATAGATGACCGAACGCGAGCAGTACACACCGGGTCCGGCCAGCGGGGCGCGGGTAGAGAAGGATGGAGAGAAGTGGACGCTCGTTCTCACGAGAGAACTGCGCCACCCGCCCACAAAGGTCTGGCAGGCGCTAACCGACCCCGCGCAACTGCGCCAGTGGGCTCCTTTCGACGCCGATGGAAACCTGGGGACGGTTGGCGCCACGGTAAATCTCACCACGGTGGGAGCGCCCGCGCCGCGCGTTACCGAAACCACCGTGACGCGCGCCGACGCGGGCAAGGCGCTGGAGTACAAGTGGGGCGGCTTCAACATGCGGTGGGAACTCGAAGCCGTGGGTGGCGGCACGCGCCTGACGCTGTGGATCAACATCGCTCGCCCCTTCATCTCCATGGGTGCGGCCGGGTGGCACATTTGTTTCGATGTTATGGATCGCCTTCTCAGCGGAACTCCCATCGGCCGCATCGTAGCTGGCGAGGCGATGAAGTTCGATTGGCCTCGGCTCAACTCCGAGTACGCCAGGCAGTTCGGCATTGAAACGCCAACTATCCGTCTTCGCAAACAGGCGCAGGAGTACGAGGAGGCCAGGGAAATCCAGCAGGCGCTCATGCCCAAGGAAATTCCGCAGATGCCCGGTCTCGAGATATCGGGCAGTTGGCGGCCGGCGCGCATCGTCGGAGGCGACTATTATGATGTCTTCAAATTGGGCGCCCGCCGGCTGGGGCTCTGCATCGCCGACGTGTCCGGCAAGGGAATGCCAGCCGCTCTGCTGATGTCCAACCTCCAGGCAGTTGTCAAGGCGGTGGCGACCGAGAACAAGTCGCCCAAGGAACTGGTGGAGGCGGTCAACCGCGTGATGTCGCGCAACACCACGGAGGCCAAGTTCATCACGCTGTTTTATGGCCTGCTGGATGTCGAGCTCAAAACCCTCCAATACGCCAATGCCGGACACAACGCGCCCGTTCTGACCCGGGAAGACGGGGTTCAGGTACGCTTGGCGCAAGGCGGCCTGATCGTGGGTGCTTTCCAGGAGAGTGTTTACGATCAGGGCGAGATCGACCTGCGGCCCGGAGACCGCCTGGTGATGTTTACGGATGGCCTGAGCGAGGCGGTGGACGGAAATGGCGAGGAGTTTGGCGACCCGCGCTTGGCCGAGGCCTCGCGCTCGAACCGTCAACTGTCGGCGGCGGGGCTGCACCGTTGCTTGCTGGACCGCGTCACCGATTTCTGCGGCGGCGAGTTTGAGGACGACGCCACTGTCCTGGTGGTTGCGGTCTCCTAGACAAACCGCGCGTCCTCGGCCCCAAAGCCATGAAGTTCGCCGGCTGGCAGCGATTGAACCCCGAGTATGGCAAGCAGTTCGGTAATGAACCGCCTAACTGGCCGCCTATTGAGATTGGCAAAATAAAGTGATGGGCTGGATTGTAGCGGCGCTGTCCTCAGCGCCGAAAAATCGCCGGTGGGGATACTGGCGCTACAGCTTCGGGCTGGTCTTCAGAAGAGGTTCCATTGAACTGGAGCAAATGGGTCCGGCAGACCCACCGCTGGCTGTCCATTGCCTTTGCGGTAGGCGTCATCCTCAACTTTGTCGCCGTGGCACTGAAGAAGGATACGGTCTGGGTGGGCCTGCTGGCGGCGCTCCCGCTCGCTTTGCAACTGCTCACCGGTCTGTATTTGTTCGTGCTGCCGTATGCCGCCGGGTGGGGCAGCGGGCGAAGCACCAACTGAACGGGCAGCCGACCGCCCTTATATGTCCAGAGCGATTCTTAATGCGTGCGAGAGGCGCGAGAGCTTCTCGGGCGGGAGGCTACCGACGAAGTCGGTAAGCCGGCTCTTGGGGATGCTGACCAGGCCGTCGCAGCCAATCCAGCTCTGATGTTTCAATCCATGTTCGGGTCCTACGGAGACTTCCGTTTCAAGTCCGTGACCCCGTGTGAACACCGGAGCGCAGACGACCGTGGGGAAACGCGAATCAACGAGGGTTTGGCGGCTGACCACGGTCATTACCCGTTGTTTCTTGGGGTCTCCGCCTCCGGGATGGCGCAGCAGATACATATCTCCGCGCTTCATCGCTCCTCCCAGAGGTGGTCGAGTGACTGATAGGCAAGTACATCGTGCATCTCGGCGTTCAGCTCGTCGGCGAAGCGGTTGATTTTCTCCGCGTCGCGGGCGTTGGCGGCGGCGCGTTCGCGGTAGGAAAGATACCCGCGCAGCACATCGTCAACCACCGCCGACCGAGAACGCTTTTTCCCCGCCACGCGGTCGATGCCTCGAAGGACTTCGCGGGATAGAGTGAGCGAGGTTTTCATTTTCGTTTTCATACTACCATTATACTACCTTTGGAAAACCGGAACAGGGTGAAAACACCCTTGTCCGGCGCCCACCAGTGTACTCTGGGGGCACTCGTACTTCTTCTGGGGCCGCCTGCAGGCCACTCCGGAAAGAGGCTGACCGCACCAAACCGTTGACGCTCGCTGCCATGTAGGGGACGCTGTTACCGCGCGCCAGCGAATCCGGGCTATGGCCTACTGCTTCACCAATTCGACGCGGCGATTGAGGGCGCGGCCGTCTTCGCTATCATTCGAAGTCACTGGCGCGTAAGGCCCGTTGCCGAATGCCTTGAGCCGGCTGGGCGCGACGCCGTACTTGGTGGTGAGCGCATTCAACACGGCGGCGGCGCGTTGGCTGGACAGAGTCATATTCGACGCCAGAGTTCCCACGTTGTCCGTGTGCCCCACCACATAGACCTTGAGCGTTGCATCTTGCCCGAGGAGCTTGGCAACTTCCTTGAGCGAGGCATCGGACTCCGGCTTCACATCGGATTTCCCTGTGTCAAAGTAGATGCCTGGGACCACGGCGTGACCGCTACTGGTCAGCGAGCCGGACATCGCGGCGGCGTTGGCCGTAACCTCCTGCGTCATTTGCTGTTCGGTGATGATCGTCTGATCGTAGATAAAGACCGGGTCTACGGGCCCCCCCATACCGTGCACGACCAGGTTGTACCAGGTTGTGGCGTGATGGGCAGTAATTATACGGGGAGAGTTTTCAAAATCCATGGTGAAGCCGGCCGCTTTGAGCGCGGTCTCCATATTGCGAAATAGTTGGATGCTGGGCACACCCGGCTTGGCAGTGTACTGTAGAAAGTGGTACTCGCCTTCGACGTGCTTCTGCTTGCTGGCGGGCAGAGGAAAGTCGGCCTGACTAAAATCCACGTCCTTACACGCATAGATGGTGCTCCCCGGAAAGCGCGTGATCAGCGGGGAATCCTTGCAGCCTTTGGCGTCCTGGGCATGCAGCGGCACGGCTCCGGCGAGCCACAAGAGAGTGCAACAAAAGAGTGAATACCCTATTGGTTTCATTGTCTGCTCCTAGAAGTTTTTTGGCCCCCCGGCCATTTCCGACGTGGGTCGGTGCTTCCGCACCGCATCAGCGAGACTTGAGAATTTAATTGCATTCCAGGCTCAGGTCAAGGAGAAAAGCAAGTAGCACGGACCACCGCCTCTGTGGTGCGCGTCTTTTCCCTCGCCACCATGGTCACAGCGTCATATTCTACTGTCCGTCAGCCGACGGATCGAAACTGCGGCGTCCCCTTCTTTCCGACCGATATTTCTTTATCACCGTGCGGCTGCTACCCCGGCGCAGGAAATTGACCGAACCCGATTTCATGCTGCTGGCGCGCGTTTTCGACCGGGCTCGGGCATGGCATAACTTTTATTTGACTGCCGGGGTCTTTCTTCCCGATCACTGGCGTGCGATCTGCGAACCCGTATATCCGGTGACGATCTCTCTGGCCATGAAATCGGTGAAGCAGAGCTCGATGAGCGCCATCAACCGCCGCCGGGGCGCGCCGGGCGAGCTTTGGCAGCATCGGTTTTTCGACCGTGCCCTGCGCACCGTCAAAGCACACAATGAGAAGATCGAATAACTTCACCTGAATCCGGTGAAAGCCGGACAAGTGCGTGACCGGCAAGACTGGAGGTGGTCAAGCTGCAATGAGTATTCGGGCACGAGCGCGGAAGAGCCAAAGCGGCGCTTGTGCTTGATGATTGGCCGCCTCAACTTGCCCGCGGATTCACGAACACGGATTTAAGCGGTCACCTCCATGATCCACGCCCAACCGAAGTCACGCGGACCGCAGAGGCGGCGGTTTGCGCTACCAGCCCGCTCAGGCGGCAAAAACGAGTTTCTCGGAACTTTTCATTGCGAGCCCATCGCTGTCATTCCGAGCATTGACAGCCGCAGGGCTGCCCATGATGAGCAGAAAGTCGTCGCTCCTGCCCAGAGACGCTTTGTTGAATCCAAAAGAGTTACGCATCGACTTTCCGCAGAGGGAAGCGAGGAATCCCGCTCCGGCCGCTCAGGGCAAACTCCGCGAGGAATTTCATCCTGAGCAAACAACGCGAGATTCCTCGTCGCCCGTCACCAGACGGACTCCTCGAAATGACAATTGGGCGATTTTTCCAGGCAGTTCGCCTGCGCAATCCGGCCCGAAATCGCCAAAGCTTGCGCAGCGCGATAAGAATCCAACTCGATCCCGTTTCGTTGCCCAGTCGCGTCCGCAGTAATGGCAGTAAGTGCCGCGCCGTCGCCGATGCACGGATCCACCGCGGCAAACGGCGTCGCGGGGAACTGCAAGAATTTTCGAATGCGCTGAGCATCGGCCAAAGGCAATGGATAAAATCCGAGTCGCTCGCGACCGCCTGGCCTCATCATGTGCCCTCCTCCTGATCGACCAACACGATAGATAAACACGTGTGTTAATCTTGCCAGCCAGCGGGCCACAACGTTTCACCAGCTTAACAAGGTTATAAACTTTAAAGGAATTTCCCCCGCTATTTCCGTGATAATATCCCTTCCGACCAGGTCTTCGCGCAGCCATGCGTACCTGTCCCAAATGCCAGCGAACCTACCCCGAAGACATGGCCTATTGTCCCCGGGACGCAGCCGAATTGGTGTCCGCCGCGACCGCCACGCAGGCGGAGCTTGAGGCCACACTCTCGCAACGATTCCGCATCGTTCGGCGGCTGGGTGCGGGCGGCATGGGCACGGTGTTCCTGGCGGAACAGATTGCAGTGGGCAACCGGCCCGTAGCGCTCAAAGTCCTCCTCCGCAAGTTGCTGGATGACCCGGAATTTCTCCTGCGCTTTCAGAACGAAGCAGGATCCACGGGCCGCATTCGTCATCCCAACGTGGTGACCATCTATGAGTCCGGGCAATCCGATGACGGCTCGCCTTACATCGCCATGGAGTACCTGGAGGGCGAGAGCCTGCGCCAGGCACTGAAATCGCGCGGAGCGCTTCCGGTCCCGGAATGCGCGGTGATTCTCCAGCAAGTGGCGCGAGGGTTGGGCGCCGCCCACAAGCTCGGCATCATCCACCGTGACTTAAAGCCTGACAATATCTTTCTCACTCGAGGGCTCGAGGACGAGCTAGTGGTGAAAGTTGTGGACTTCGGCATTGCCAAGCTACGCGAGTCCGCCACCCACACCATGACGGGTATGGTGCTCGGCACGCCCGCCTACATGTCCTTTGAGCAGGCTTCCGGGATGCGCAGCCAAGATTTGGACGCGCGCTCCGACATTTATTCGCTCGGTGTGGTCGCGTACGAGATGCTCACCGGCCGCGTGCCGTTCCATTCCGATACGCCGCTCGGCTTTGTCAGCAAGCATCTCTCGGAACAGCCGCCACCCTTCCGGGCAGTAAAACCGGGTCTTCCAGCCACGCCGCAGCTTGAGCAGGCTGTCATGAGAGCCCTGGCGAAGAACCGCGACACGCGCTACGCCTCGGTGCTCGACTTTGCCCGCCAGTTCGGCGAAGCAGCGCAGATGTCCCAAGAGACTTCGAGCAATGCACCCCTGCCATCCACCAGAAGCGTGCGTCCCGAAGTAGGGGCAGTTCGAGAACCGCCCCCCACGCCCCCGTCCAATGTTGCAGCACCACGAATCGAAGACGGGAGGCGCACAGCCCCCTCTGTCAGTTCCCAACCGCTGCCCGCCGTTCCCGGGTTTGCGAGGTCGAAGCCGAGCCCTGCACCTAGAAAATCAAGAGGGGCAGTCTGGGTTACGGTTGTTGTTTTTGTGTTGGTGGTGGTTATGGGCTACGCTTGGATTAGTCGTTTTCCCACCGAGACCAAAACGCCGCCGGAAAATCCTCCGGTCACGAAACCGCAGGGCAATTCGACGACGCAGCCCGGCGCAGGAAAGCAAGGGGCAACCGTACAAAGTCCCTCTGGGAACTCTGCCGGGGAGAGCTCTGCGGCGCATGAAACGAACGCGGCGGACCATAGCCAGCTGATTGTGGCCGCCAAAAAACAAGGTGACACTTATTATGACAATGGTGACTACAACAAAGCGATCGATGAATATCAGAAGGGATTGAAACTGGCGCCGTCCAACGCCGGACTTCTGAAGGCCCTGCAACGCGCGCAAACTGCCAAGGCGGCGGAGGAGAAATTCAATCAGTAAAAGATTCACCACAGAGACACAGAGGTCAGGAAGATAAAGGATTCGGCACAGAACACAAATAGCGCGCAAAGATTTTCCCTTCGCCTTCATTGCTTTTTCTCGGTGTTCTCTGTGGTGAGTCTTTCCTTTCTTGATTTTTGATGGAGAGGCAGAATCCCGATATGCCGATAACATTCCGAAGATGTAGCGCCCTGCTTGTCGCCCTGGTTCTTGGGCTCGGAGCCGTCCATCTCAACGCTCAGGCGCGCAAGCCTTACACCAAAGAGCAAATCCTGGGCATGTTGAAAGGCGAAGTGGCCCCCCAGCGCGTGGCGGTGCTGGCGCGGCAGCGCGGTATCGATTTCGAGATCACACCCCAGGTTGAAAGCGAGGTGCGCCAGGCCGGAGCCACAGATGCGCTGCTGGCGACGCTCCGCTCGCTGGCGCCCAAGCCTGCGCAAATCATTGTCCAAACCTCACCTGGAGCAGAGGTCTTTCTCGACGACCAGTATTCGGGCCGGGCAAGCACGGAAGGGCGCCTCGTAATTGCCAACCCAAGGACAGGGCCGCACAAGCTCCGAGTGTCGCTTGCCGGGAAAAAGGACTACATGCAGGACGTCATTCCTACCGCTGGCGAGACAGTGACGGTAGACGCAAAGCTCGCCGATCTCGCCGCCGGGGCGACAGAGATAAACCCGAAAGATGGATTGAAGTACGTGTGGATTCCGCCTGGGACGTTCATGATGGGTTGCTCGCCGGGAGATAGCGAGTGCGACGATGAAGAAAAACCGTCTCATCGGGTCACGTTCAGCAAAGGTTTTTGGATAGGGCAAACGCCGGTGACGGTGGGGGCGTACAAGCGCTTTGCGGCGAGCGCGGGGCGGCCAATGCCGGATGAGCCAAGCTTCAACAGTGGCTGGTCAAATGAGAATATGCCTATTGTGGACGTAACTTGGGACGACGCGACAGCGTACTGCGGTTGGAGCGGGGGGCGGCTGCCCACCGAAGCAGAGTGGGAATACGCGGCGCGGGCAGGAAGCACGGAAGCTCGGTACGGGGATCTAGACGCCATCGCCTGGGACCGCAACAACAGCGGCCTCAGGACGCACAATGTGGGCGAGAAGCAGGCGAACGCCTTCGGCCTTTATGATATGTTGGGGAACGTGCGGCAGTGGGTGGATGACTGGTACGACGCGAACTATTACCAGAGCAGCCCCTCTCAGGATCCTCCGGGGCCATCGAGCGGCCAGGACAGAGTTCTTCGTGGCGGATCCTGGGACAGCGATTCCAAGGATGTTCGCGTATCGTACCGCGTCTGGTTCAGCCCAGGCGACAGGGACGTCGGCAGTGGGTTCCGTTGTGTGCGGGAAGTGGGTATCCCTTGATGCTTTTTCCTTTTCCCTTTTCTTCTATTCTTTGTTTTAAGGTCTTTGCAAAGGGGTTCGGGGCTTTGCCCCGCACGAAAAATTTTTGGGGGAAAGATGCCTGAAGGGAGTCACCGAGAAACGGCGGTGGTGGTGGAAAAGACCTACGACTTTCTGCTCTGGCTTCTACCCAAGGTGGAGAAGTTTCCACGCTCGTTCCGATTCAGCGCCGGCGACCGGAGCGAGAACCCTCTCTCGCCGGGGCGGGATCGGGATGACAGCGAAGGGGCGCAGCACAAGATGAAATGGTTCTCCGGCCCGATCGGGTGTCGTGTGTCCAACGCTTCTTAACCTTTGCGGAAGCCTTTGGAGTGCGGTGGCTTGCCGCCGCTTTCACCAGCTGCGGCTCGCTGGGGCGAAAATATAAGCTTTGGTATGGCGGCAAGGCCGCCTGGTACAAAAACGGCAGCAAGCCGCCGCACTTCCAGCGCTGCCCCATAAGTAAAGAGATTTCTCAAACACGGCACTAGCGGACGGCGAGGCCTTTTTGCGCGCAGAGAAAGAATCGCGGCCGATCGACGCCAACACACCGCTGAGGATCATCCGCTGCGAAGGGTGCGGGCGCTCCGAGACAGTCGCGCCGTGGCAACCCATACCTTGCGACGGCTGCATTTGCTCGAAGGGTCGATGTGAGCAAAATCCGAAGTTTCGGCTGCATTGCTCAGAGCGCGGCCCGGTAATTGAGATCTTCCCGGACGCGGCAGGTTCCTTCTGGGGGTACGTCATTCGTGCCTGTACGGCGGAGGAGCAGAAGCAGCGAGAGCGGGTCCAAGCGATTCTCCTTCCTGCCTTGACCAAGATCGTTGAAATGAATGGCCTTTCCTCCCACTTACTCCGGGCCTGTTGCCGGTCCCGAGCCACCCTCTTATAAATCCAGGCGCTTGCGAATAATTCGCGGTCATCGCCACGGCAAATTAAAAAGTCTCCGTTCCGGGCAGAGTACAAAGTATGTGTGGGAGTTGATCGAAGAAGCCTTTGGAGCGCTTTCAGGGTAGCGCTCGGCGAAAAAAAGCTTGACTGTGGGCGGACCATTAAGCTAGATTAGATACCTACCGACCGGTCGGTAACAGTTGCCAGCCCGGGCGGCCCGGCAAGTTGAAGCAATTGGCGTAGATCGAGCTATCACGAAAGCATAGTGAGGTTCATGGTGAAGTGGCTGAATGGTTCGGAAATCCTGCTCGAGAGTCTCCGCCGGGAAAAGGTGGAGGTGATGTTTGGTCTTCCCGGCGGCGCGGTTCTGCCGCTTTACGACGCGATGTACAGCGCTGGCATTCGACACCTGCTGGTGCGCCACGAGCAGGCGGCGGGCTTTGCCGCCGACGGTTACGCGCGCGCCACGGGGAAACCCGGCGTGTGCCTGGTCACTTCCGGGCCCGGCGCCACCAACGTGATCACCGCTCTTACTTCGGCCATGATGGACTCCATTCCCATCGTCGTCCTCACCGGCCAGGTGCCCGCCTCCGTGATCGGCAAAGATGCATTCCAGGAAGCGGATACCATCGGTATCACCCTGCCCTGCACCAAGCAATCCTTTATGGCTAATTCGGCGGCGGAATTGCCGGAGATTATACATCGCGCCTTTCGCGCCGCGGTTTCCGGTCGGCCGGGTCCGGTGCTGGTGGACCTTCCCAAAAGCGTGCTGATGGAAAAAGCCGAGCCGATTTTCCCCTCCCGGCCGATCGACGAACGCCCGGAGCGTCCCCGCGAGTGGAACCATGACGATATTGCGCGCGCGGCGGAAATGATTTTGGAGAGCCGCAACGCCGTGCTCTACGTCGGCGGCGGCGTGATTGCCTCCGAGGCTTCCCGGGAAATTCGCGAGCTGGCGGAACTCACCCACATTCCCGTCACCACCACGCTGATGGCTCTGGGCGCTTTTCCTTCGCGCCATCCGCTGTCACTCGGGATGCTCGGGATGCACGGTTCCTACGCCACCAACCAGTCACTCTGCCATTCCGACTTGCTGGTGGCCGTGGGGGCGCGCTTTGACGATCGCATTACCGGCCGCGTGAAAGATTTCTGCACGCTGGCCAAGAAAATTCAGATTGACGTGGACCCGTCCGAAATCAACAAAAACGTCCGCGTGGATCATGCCCTGGTGGGCGACGCGCGCGAAATCCTTCAGGCTCTCATCGCCGAGCTCAAACGGCAGGCGCAGCAAGGGAACTCTTCCGCGCCTTCCGCCCGGCAGGAGTGGCTGTTGCGCATCGAAGCCTGGCGGGCGGAGCATCCTCTGACCTATGACAAATATTCCGCTGCGGTCAAGCCGGAATTCGTTTTGGAAACAATCTCGAAGTGCACCGAGGAGCACGCCATCATTTCCGTGGATGTGGGCCAGCACCAGATGTGGGCAGCCCAATTTTGCAGCTTTACTCATCCGCGCACCTGGCTCTCCTCGAGCGGCCTGGGTGCCATGGGCTACGGCTTCCCGGCGGCGATGGGTGCGCAGATGGCGTTTCCTAACCGGCAGGTGATCGCCATCGTGGGTGACGGCGGCTTCCAGATGACGTTGAACGACCTGGCCACCGTGGTGCAATATCACGTGCCGGTCAAAATTGCCATTATCAATAACCGTTCGCTGGGCATGGTCCGCCAGTGGCAGGAAATCTTTTTCGAGAAACGCTATTGCGACATTGACCTGAATTTTGCCCCCGACTTTGTGAAGCTGGCGGAATCGTACGGCATCCGCGCCTCGCGCGTGGAACATCGCACCGACGTGGTGGACGCGGTGCGCGATTTCTTGAGCGACCGCGAGCCGCGCCTGATCGATTTCTGGGTGGACCCGGCGGAAAACGTTTATCCGATTGTTCCCCCGGGTGCGTCGCTGGCAGAAATGGTAGTGGAGCCGCCGCGCGTGCTGGTGGAGGAAGAATCCCTGGACGATTTGTGGGCGGTGTGATGGAGGGGCGGCGCTTGTCCCCGCCCGCTTCGAGGAGTCAGAAGTTTGTGGCATTTTATTTATAAGTAGCCACAAGGAGTACGTTATGCAGTGGTTGATTTCGCTTGAAACGGAAAACGATCCCATCCCCGCCTGCCGGCTGCTGAACATCTTCCGCCGCAAAGGGGTGAAGATCGGGACGTTTAATTTGGCGGCAGGCGCGCATGGATTTTCCGTGATGGCGGTGGTCGATACGCCGGAAGCGGACGTGGATCACATCTTTAATTTTTTGCGGCGCGGGGAGGGCATCCGGCATGTGACTTATTACCGCCACCTCCAGTCCGAAGAAGCCAGCTTTGTCTTTATCGACTCGAGCGCCGACTCTTCCGTGGTGGCTCGATTCACGCAATCATTTCCCGAATCGAAAATCGTTTTTGCGGGCAACGGAAAGTATTTGTTTGAGGTTCTGCGGGAGAAAGGGGCCGCCAAGTTTGTTCCTGATTTTGACAAGGCGGGATTCCTGCCCTTTGCCCGCGTCAAGACAACCCACCCGCATTCGCGGACGGAGCTGGTTGGCGCATCGGCACAATAGGAAAAAGTAGGTGGCAGGTAGTAGGTAGCATGTGGGGTGAACCTTTTCCCCAAGACGCCACCTACTACATGCTACCTACTACCTAGCATCATTTAAGGAGAACACATGGCCAAGGTTTACTATGAATCAGACGGGGACATGAAGCATCTCGCCGGAAAAACCATTGCGGTGATCGGTTACGGCAGCCAGGGACACGCGCACGCGCTGAACTTGCGCGATAGCGGGCTGAAAGTGATTGTGGGTCTGCCGGCATCCAGCAAATCGCGAGTGAAAGTGGCGGCCCAAAAACTCGAAGTTTTCGAGCCGGCGGAAGCAGCCCAACGCGGTGACGTGATTGTGGTGCTGATTCCCGACCACACGCAGGGTCAGGTTTACAAGGACGCGATTGCGCCGCACCTTGGGCCCGGCAAAACGCTGCTGTTTGCCCATGGGTTCAATATCCATTTCAAATTTGTGGTGCCACCGCCATCCGTGGACGTGGTGATGATCGCGCCCAAGTCTCCCGGACACCGCATGCGGGAACTTTTTACCGAGGGCGTGGGTGTGCCCGCGCTGCTGGCCGTGGAGCAGGACGCTTCCGGCCACGCCGAACAAACCGCCCTCGCCTACGCGAAGGGCGTGGGCAGCCTCAAGGCGGGCGTGATTCGCACCACCTTCAAAGAAGAGACGGAGACGGATTTATTTGGAGAACAGACCACGCTATGTGGCGGCGTTTCCGCGCTCATCACCAATGCTTTTGAGACGCTGGTGGAAGCGGGCTATCAACCCGAGATTGCCTACTTTGAGTGCCTGCATGAGTTGAAGCTGATAGTGGACCTCATCTATCAGGGTGGCATCAAGTATATGCGCTATTCGGTGAGCGATACGGCCGAGTATGGCGATTACACCCGCGGTCCGGTGGTGATTGACGCGCACGTCCGCCAGACCATGAAGAAAATCCTCGCCGATATTCAAAGCGGCGCCTTTGCCAAAGAGTGGATGGACGAAAATGTCCAGGGCCGCGCCCGTTTTCTCGATATGCGCGCCAAAGCGGAGAATCACCCCATCGAAAAGGTGGGTATCGAGCTGAGAAAGATGATGGCGTGGAATCGTCCGGCGGAACAGGAAGCCACCGCCGCCCAGGCGCAAGCGAGAAGATAAATCCTGAATTTTGAATTATGAGTGGTGAATTCAGTGTGGTGGTGAGTGCCACCTGGCAAGCCGGGAATAAGCATGGGATAGATTGCAGGTGGTAGGTCGGCCGACGTTGGCGATGCCACCCACTGCCCTCCTGCTACCATCCGCATGCCACTTTTTCCAGATCGAAAGGAATTGGAATATTGTCGAAAACTCATCACGAAGAAAAAATGGCGGGCGTCAGCGTCAAAAAGCTGGCGCTGATTGGCGCGGGTAAGCTGGGCGAAGGCTTGCTCTCCGGCCTGCTCAGCTCGCAACTGGTGCCGGCGGGGCGGGTGCAGGTGACGGTGGCCCACCAGCCGCACGCGGATGAGCTTGCGGAAAAGCACGGCGTCAAGGCGGGAACCAACAACAGCGCCGCAGTGAAGGGTGCTGATCTTGTTTTGATTTGCCTGAAGCCTCAGCAGGTGAAGGGATTCGTGCGCGAGGTCAAACGGAATTTGGGTAAGAACGCCCTGATTATTTCCGCCGCCGCCAGCGTGACCACCACGCTCATTGAACGCGAACTTGGCCACAATGCCCGCGTGGTGCGCGCCATGCCTAACACGCCCTGCCTGATCCGGCTGGGCATGATCGCCATCGCCAAGGGAAAACATGCCACCGACGAAGATGTGAAAATCGCCCAGGCCATCTTCGGCTCCATGGGGCGCACGGTGGTGGTGGATGAAAAACACATGGATGCCATCACCGGGCTTTCCGCCTCGGGGCCTGCTTACGTTTACCTGATTATCGAGTCGCTGGCCGAAGGCGGGGTGAAACTTGGATTGCCACGCGAACTTTCCACCGAACTTTCCGCCCAGACCCTGCTCGGCGCTGCGTCTCTGGTGCTGCACACCGGCGAGCATCCTGCAAAATTGAAGGACATGGTCACCACTCCGGCCGGCTGCACCATTGACGGTCTGCTCGAACTCGAGGAAGGCGGGCTGCGCGTCACGCTCATCAAAGCCGTGGTCCGCGCGGCCGAGCGCGCCCGGCAACTGGTCCAAAGCCAAAATACTTGACCCGCGGGGCGCCAATATCCGCATGGTGACCTTCCCGGCTCCGGAGAAATAATTGCGCCGCTGGCAAATCGCCATCCTCATCAGCTCTGCCATCGCCATCAGTTATTTGGACCGCCAGACGCTGCCCGTTGCCATCCAGGCAATCGGGAAAGAAATCCCGCTTACCAACCAACAATTTTCCGACCTGCAATCCGCATTCCTTTTTTCCTACGCGCTCATGTATGCCGGCGGTGGCAAGTTGGCGGACGCCCTGGGCACGCGGCGGGGCTTCACATTGATCATGGCTTTCTGGTCGCTGGCCTGCGCCAGCCACGCGTGGGCATTGAGTTTCAGCATGTTGGCGGCGAGCCGCTTCCTGCTCGGCATGGGCGAGGGGGGCGGCTTTCCGGCCGCCACGCGCGCGGTGGCGGAATGGTTCCCGGAGAAAGAACGGGCAACGGCGATGGGGATCATCAACGCCGGAACTGCCGTCGGCGCGGTGCTCGCTCCGCCGCTGATCGCCCTGGTTCTGATTTACGCGAGCTGGCGATGGGTTTTTATCATCACCGGAACTTTCGGGTTGCTCTGGACTGTCTGGTGGAGGCTGGCTTACTATCCTCCCGGGGAACATTCTGGCCTAAGCAGCCGGGAACGAGAGGAAATTCGATCGATCTTGCAAGTTTCTGTTTCCGGGGAAAATGGCCGCTGGTTGGATCTATTGCGGTTTCGAGAAACATGGGGCCTGGTGACAGCGAAATTCCTGAGCGACGCGGCATGGTATTTCTATCTTTTTTGGCTGCCGAAATATCTTTATGACGCTCGCGGTTTTGACATTAAAACCGTGGGCAAGTTAGCCTGGATTCCTTATGCGGCATCCGGCGTCGGCTGCCTGGCCGGGGGTTGGTTTTCAAGCTGGCTGGTGCGGCGCCAATTTTCTTTGGGCGTGGCGCGCAAATTGGCGCTTGGATTAAGCGCCGTGGTGATGCCGTCCATTCTTCTGGTGCCTCGGGTGGAGGTATCATGGGCACTGGCGATTTTCAGCCTGGCGTATTTCGGGCAGCAGTCATGGTCCACTCTGGTGATGGTGTTGCCCACGGACCTCTACCCCCGCCATGTGGTGGGCGCCGTCGCCGGGCTGGTGGGATTTGGCGGAGCCATGGGCGGAATTGTCTTCGGTGAAGTGGTCGGGTACATGTTGGACCACGGATCGGGATACGGGCCCGTATTTTTCCTGGCCGGATCTTTTCACGTGCTGGCTTTCCTGGTAATCCTCATCGCCGTTCCGAAATTTCGGCAATTGGATCCGGCGTGAAGGTCGAACTTGTTGCTCTTCATTTGTAGCGCCGACCTTTAGGTCGGCAATATTTATTTCTTCAGCCACATGCCGACCTAAAGGTCGGCATTACCGTCGATCAGAGATCGACGCTACAGGAAGGACTTTTATGAAAATTAAGGAAATTCGCACTCGAGTCGTCACCTGGCGTGGCAAAACGGTGCCGTTGCCGCCGCATTTCTGCACCAATCCCATGGACATCCTCGCTCTTCCCCAAGCCTCCATGGCGACGTTCACTTTTCACAACTGGTTGGTGGTGGAAGTTTTTACGGACAACGGCCTGGTGGGCATCGGCGATGCCGCACTCACGCCGCACGTCACCAAGCAGGTGATCGATCAGTATCTGAAGCCGCTGGTGATGGGCGCCGATCCCTGGGACATCGAATTCCTTTGGCAGCACATGTTCCGCAAGACGATGGCGTTTGGACGCAAGGGAATCGGCATGGTGGCCATCAGCGCGGTGGACATCGCGCTTTGGGACATTCTCGGCAAATCGGCCCAGCAGCCGGTCTACCGCCTGCTCGGCGGGCGAACCAAGTCGCGCATTCCTGTCTACGCCAGCCGGCTCTATAGCGTTGAGCTGAGCGAGCTGGCCGCGGAGGCGAAGCGCTACAAGGATGAAGGCTACCAGGCCATGAAACTGCGTTTTGGTTGGGGGCCGACGGACGGCGCCGCGGGCATGCAGCACAACATCAACCTGGTGCGCACCGTGCGCGAGGCCGTGGGCGATGGCATCGACGTGATGGCGGACGCCTACATGGGCTGGACGCTCGACTATGCCAAACGCATGTTGCCGCTGCTCGAACCTTTCAATTTGCGCTGGCTGGAAGAGCCAGTGATCCCGGACGACATTCACGGGTACGCGGAATTGAAGTCCTACGGCCTGATGCCCATCGCCGGAGGCGAGCACGAGTTTACGCTTTACGGTTTTCGCGAGCTGCTGGAAGCGCGCGCCGTGGATATTATACAGTTTGACACCAACCGCGTGGGCGGCCTTACCCAGGCGCGCAAAATCGCGGCTCTGGCGGAGGCGCATTCGGTGCCCGTGATCCCTCACGCCGGTCAAATGCACAACTTTCACCTGGTGATGGCCAGCCTGAATTCGCCCATGGCCGAGTATTTCCCGGTCGTGGACGTGGAAGTGGGCAACGAATTATTCTGGTATATCTTTGAAGGTGAGCCCAAGGCCAAAGGCGGGTTCGTGGACCTGGATGAAAACGTTCCCGGCCTGGGGCTGAAGATCTATGAGAAGGCGCTAAAGAAATTCGAGGTGACTGAGTAACGGCAGTTAATGTTGTAGGGCCGGGGGTTGCCCCGGCCTGGAGCGACGAAGAAGGCCGGGGCAAGCCCCGGCCCTACGTTCGTTCCAGAAAGGGAGATCGGGCTATGGCAAAACAACGTGTGGCCATGATGGGGCTCGGGCTGATGGGCGCAGGGATGGCGGGACGTTTGCTCTCCGCAGGGTTCCCACTCACCGTCTACAATCGCAGTGCGGAAAAAGCTGCGCCATTCGCAAAGGCTGGGGCCAAAGTTGTCGGGTCGCCGCGCCAGGCTGCGGCTAATTCGGACGTGGTCATCAGCATGGTGGCGGATGATGCGGCCTCGCGCAGTGTGTGGCTGGGTGAAAAAGGCGCGCTGGCGGGCGCGGCCCCCGGCACGGTCGTGATTGAATCGGGCACGCTCACCGTTGGCTGGATCAAGGAGCTGGCCGCGGCCGCCGCCCAGCGCGGGTGTGAATTACTGGATGCGCCTGTTACCGGAACCAAACCCCACGCGGCGTCGGGTGAATTGCGATTTCTCGTTGGCGGAGCGGCCGCGGCGCTGGAGAAGGCGCGGCCGGTTCTGACGGCGCTCGGTAACGACATCGTCCATCTCGGTCCCACCGGCAGTGGGGCGCTAATGAAATTGATCAATAATTTTATGTGCGGCGCGCAATTGGCATCTCTGGCGGAGGGTGTGGCGCTAATCGGCGCCGGAGGACTCGACCGGGACAAAGCGCTGGCAGTCCTCACAAGTGGCGCTCCGGGGAGCCCGCTGGTGAAGTCGGCTTCGTCCCGCGCGACTTCAGGCGACCCCACCATAAACTTTTTCCTGCGCCTGATGGCCAAAGATATTACTTACGCCATGGCGGAGGGAGCCGAGCGCGGAGTGCCCATGCAGACGGCTGCCTCCGCACTCGTGGTGTTCCAACACGCAATTGATTCCGGGCGCGGCGACAAAGATCTCTCCGCCATCATCGGTAGTATCTCAGTTTGAATCTCGGAATTGGGAGAATAAACTCTGGTTAATGGTCACACCGATAATACGGCGCGCAGGTAGGATTCAACGTCACCTCCGCGCGACGTCGGCTCAAGGTATTCTGAAGAACGTGGAAGGGAGGTTTGCAACATGGCAAAACTTGTCTACGGATTGAGCCAGTCCCTCGATGGCTACGTCGACCATATGAAGCTTGGGCCGCCTGTACCCGAGGCCTTCCGTCACTTCATCGAGCTGGCGCGCGGCCTGACGGGCCACATCTACGGTCGCCGCCTGTACGAGATCATGCGTTATTGGGACGAAGATCTTCCTGATTGGGACGCGGAGGATCGCGAATTCGCGGCGGTGTGGCGGAGCCAGCCGAAGTGGGTCGTGTCGCGTTCCCTCAAGTCAGTTGGCCCCAACGCCACGCTGGTCGCGGATGACTTCGAGACGGTGATCCGCAGGCTGAAGGCTGAGCTGGCTGGCGAGATTCAAGTGGGCGGACCAGTCCTGGCGCAAAGCCTGACCGAGGCCGGTCTTATCGATGAGTATCGACTCTACCTCCGCCCCGTCGTGCTGGGTGGTGGCCAGCCATTCTTCGCCGGCCCCCGGCCGCCGCTCCACCTGGTGGCCAGCGATTTAATCGCCGATGACTTGATTCGGTTGACCTACGTTCCTGCTTAATCTCGCGACGCGCTCGACGGACTGTGCTCAGAAATTCACACTGGGACACTACCCAATCATCGGATCGGTGGCGCAGACACGATCAGCGGCGGAGCATTGAGCCCGGCATCCCGGCCATCACTCAAGCCGCATTTATTCGCGGCTCAAAAAAATAGCTAAGCGTGATTAGCCAGGGAACGCAGATTGGGTGGTAGAGAAGAGGTTTTGATTCATGAATGATCAATTATGAGCTGGAAAAGTGGCAATTCCCTGCCCTGCTTCACAT
Source organism: Terriglobia bacterium (assembly GCA_035946625.1). Lineage (GTDB taxonomy): Bacteria > Acidobacteriota > Terriglobia > UBA7540 > UBA7540 > DASYXZ01. Next base: position 137,636 of record DASYZE010000040.1, read on the forward strand.
TCTCATTTTCCCACCTGAAGAATGGTGGAAACTTTTCCCACACCGAGAAAGACCGGGAAATCCGGCGGCTTTGCGAACCCAGGTGGACGGTAATCAGGATTCCGATATACCCATATTGTCCTGGGCTGATCACCGCCCGTCACCGGCGTGGCTGAAAAGAGGAAGAAGTCGTGGCCACCGAGTGCGAAGCGGACCTGCCCAAACTCGGCTTGGGCTTCTACGGCGCCAGTCATGGGATGAAGCATGAAAACGAGAAGCCCGACCTTGGGAACATATACTTCAACGCCCGGATCTTCAGCCTGCACTGATCCCGAGCCGAGCATGGAGCCGAGAAGTTCTTCGTCTCGGACTATGGCTACGTTAGTAACTACCATTTGATCGGGCTTGGGCGCTAAGGGGTAGTCAGTGGGCAAAAAGCCCGCCGCGTGCGCGAGCACACGGCCACTCAGATTAATTTTGCCTCCGCCTGCCACGGGGATTTCAAGGACTTGTCCCGGGCGATATGAGAATTCAATCGAAGGCGCGGACGAGATGATTTGGTTCAAAGCTTCCACCGAATTTGCCCGCGAAGGGTTGGCGTTGTTGAAGGCTTGATCCTGAACGCGGCGCGCCTTTACGATCAGGCGCACGCGGTCATTGCGGATTTCCAGAACGCGGACTTGAGTCACGATTCGCACTCCCGACCCGCCCCGCGCCGATATGGGGGGAAGGGGCGTCCCGGCTTGAACCTGCGCTCCCCAACTGGCCTGGCCTTCCGGAGATATTACCTGGAATTGAAACCAGGACCCTGCGGTCTGGGCCCACATCAGCCCCAGTCCGATGGGGAGTCCCAGAAATGCGACGATGCCCAAAGCAACTGCGAAGCGAGGAACCAAGATCCGCGCAGACAAAGACCGGGGCCGAAACAAAGATGACCGGCTTGGTGCGGGGGTGGGGAGCGAGGACGAACCCTCATCATGGGTCGAACTCGCAAGCAGGCGCAGGCCAACCCCAATTTCCGCGTAGGCGCGCAGGCGCTCCCGGCAAGTCGGGCAGGCGGCAATGTGGTCCGCCGCCCGTCTGGGAATGGTCTCACCGTCGTGAAGTTCTGAAACAAAAGGTTGCGCTTCCACGCATTCCATAATGGCCTCCTACCAGGCTCCGCTTTCCCAAATGCGACGCAACTGCTCGCGCCCGGCGTACAACCGTGACTTCACTGTCCCCTCCGGGATTTCGAATATCGCGGCCAATTCGGCGTGGCGGTAGCCTTCAACCTCCCTCAACCACATCAGGGCGCGCATATCAGGCTCCAGTTGGTCGAGGGCATCCGCCATGGCGATGCTCATCGATTTCTGCACGCCAACCGGCTGCTCGAGGGAGCACGTCTCAGTCCGCGAATGATGTCGCGCCCAATCCGCGGCGCGTTTCGTGGCGATGCCGAAAAGATAAGCTTTCAGCGTCCCACGCTCAGGCCGGTACCCATTGGGATTTTTCCAGAGCTGGAGGAAGGCATCCTGGGCAATGTCCTCCGCTGCTTTGGAGTCGCCGAGGTAACGACGAAGGAAGTTTCGAAGCTTCTTGAAATTGAATTGATAGAAGCTCTCGAAGTCCGGGAGCATTCCTTCCCCCAAGTTGTTCCCCAATCTGCTTTCGTCCGAGCTCTGATCCATAGCTCCTTGTTTGTTATTCGCTTGAGAGGGGCAAAACGTTCACTTGATACCAAAAGAAGAGGAGCGATGCATACATTTCTTCATGGCATCCCGGGCATGCACGGCGAGAATGCAAGCCCTGCGCTTGCGGACATTCTTATGAAATTACCCTAACACATAAATCGATTTGGTTGACGCGCCTTTCCGACCCATGCTATCTATTGCCGCGGACTGATTGGCGGGATTTTCAAACCATGAAACCAAAAGTTTTTGTCACCCGGCCGTTACCTTCGCCCGCGCTTGATCTCTTGGCGGAGCATTTTGACATTGCGTTCCACCCGCATGATTCGCCCATCGCGCCTGAAAAGCTCGCCGAAGCTTGTGGCGAGATCGAAGGTCTGGTGGTGGCGGGCACGCGCGTGACCGCGGAGATTTTGAACGCGGCGCCCAAGCTGCGCGCGGTCTCCACCGCCTCTGTGGGCTATGACAACATTGATGTCGCGGCTTGCACGGCGCGCCGCATTCCGGTCACCAACACGGTGGGCGTGCTGGAAGAAACGACCGCCGACCTGGCATTCGCGTTGCTTCTGGCCGTGGCGCGGCGAGTAGTGGAGGGCGACCGGTTCGTCCGTGACGGCCTTTGGCGCGAGTGGAAGTGGGGAATGCTGCACGCCGCGGACATTCACCACAAGGCGCTCGGGCTTTACGGCTTCGGCCGCATCGGCCAGGCGGTGGCGCGGCGCGGGCGCGGATTCTCCATGCGCATACTTTATTACGCGCGACATCGCGTGGCGGAATCCCTCGAGCGCGAGATCGACGCGCAATACGTGGACCGCGAAACTTTGCTTCGCCAGTCGGATTTCCTGAGCCTGCACATCCCCAAAACGCCCGAGACCACGCACACCATTGGCGCACGCGAGCTGGGGCTTATGAAGCTCTCCGCGTTCCTCATCAATACCGCGCGCGGAAGTGTGGTGGACGAACCCGCGCTGGTGCAGGCGCTCGAGGCCAAAACAATTGCCGGAGCAGGACTGGATGTATTCGAGCAGGAGCCGAAAGTCCACCCGGGACTCGTCTCCATGCCGAATGTGGTCCTGATGCCGCACGTAGGCAGTGCAACCGGCGAAACCAGATTGAAGATGGCCATGCGCGCCGCGGAGAACTTAATTGCCGTGCTCGGCGGCCGCCGCCCCGCCGACGTGGTGAATCCGGAAGTGTACATTGATTAGAGCGAACTCTTAGCCCTCTTGATGGGAGCGTCGACAGATGGTGAAGAGCCTCCCTCGGCCGCGCTGAAGCCTGGGACCACCATGGGGCGGGACGATGAGGCCGAACAAGAAAGGCTCTACTCCGGTGGAGTGGCTTCCAACTCTTCCGCCATGGCGAGCAACTGGGTTACGGTGTTCCAATTTCTTCCCGTCCCGGTGGTCTTCAGGGTTTTTGCCAACTGGGTCCAGGAGAGTTTGGGGCGTGCCATGCCTTTGGGATAATAGATGTAGACCTCGCGGCCGACGATGCGCAATTCCTCGGGGTCGGCCTTGATTTGGCTCACCTTGACACAATCCTCCGCTTTGGGAATGCGCGCGAGGAAAGTGACCAGCAGCTTGCTGGGGTCGATGCCGCGGCGTTGGGCGAAGGGATTTCTTCTGACCACGTCCCGCAGTTCGGAAGCGGTGCGAATCAGGACATCGGGGCGAAAGACGAATTGGCGTTCAATGGCGCTCTCGATCTTTTGGGTAAGCCGGGCGATGTCGCGCTCCCGGGTTTTGAAGATGACGTTCCCGCTCTGGACGTAGGTGCGTGCATCCCGCAGCCCGAGCGATTCATACAGCGCCCGCAGCGCATCCATCTTAATTTTCTGGTGGCCGCCAACATTGACGCCGCGGAGAAGCGAGATGAGGACGATCATATCCACGCCTCCTGGAGATGGCGCTTTTTGGTGAAATGCGTTCCGTGGAGCGGGGATGCTTAAGCTCCGAAAAAAGGTGCGGTCAGAGGCCACCGCTCCAATGCAAGAACGGTTCTCAGGAAACGATGCCTTTGCCTTCGACAATTCGAACATAGCGGTTGGGGGACAAATCGGTGAATTTGTCCACCCGCTGGCTGGGCAAAGGCCAGTGGATCTCCAGTTCATCAATTTTGGCAGCGGCGCCGATACCGAGCACTTGGCGCGGGTCGTGGGAAGAGAGGTAGCTTCCTCCACTGTTCTTCAAGCGGTGGCGCAATGTGCCGCCCGCTTTCCAGAGGAGGCGCGCGCCGATGGCATCACGATTGCACGTGACGCCTTCGAGCATCACGCCCAGCCAGTTGTTGCCTTGCGCCGCATTATTTCTAAGCAGGACGGGCGGCCCGCCGTTGTTGGCGATTATGACATCGAGCGCGCCGTCATTATTGTAATCTCCGACGGCCAGGCCGCGGGAAGGGAAAGCCTCTTCAAAGGTCGGACCCGCCTTTGAGGTCACGTTGGTGAGTTTTCCGTCCGGACCCTGATGGAAGAGCAAGGGGGGCTCCTTGTAGTGGACCTGGCGCGAAAAAGTGTCGATCATGTCATCGGGATGGCCGTTGGCCAGAATCAGATCCAGCGCGCCATCATTGTCGTAGTCGAAGAACTTGAGCCCCCACCCGCTCAGCAGCCGGGTGGCCTGCGCCACCCCGTTGACGTAGGCCGTATCGGTAAAGGACTCGTCGTGATTGTTTTGGTAGAGTGAAAACATTTCCTGGTCCACGTTAGCGACGAACAAATCCTGCCAGCCATCATTGCGCAAATCCCCCGCGTCCACGCCCATGCCCGAGCGCGCCTGCCCGTTGTCACTGAAGGCCACGGATGCCTGCAAGCCAATCTCTTCCCAGCGGATTTTTCCGGAAGCGTCGGGGCCGCGATTCATATAGAGGAAATTGGGGACGGTGTCGTTGGCGACAAACAAGTCCATGCGGCCGTCATTATTGACGTCGGTGGCCACCACGCCCAAGCCCTTGCCCATGGTTTTGCCAATTTCAGTGCCGGCGCTTACTTCGATAAACGTTCCATCCCCGTTGTTGTGATAAAGAAAGCTCGGTGTTCCTTTGAACACGCGGGGAATGCAGTAATAGCGCTTGCCCAGCTTGTTGTTGCCGCACTCGAACTTGTGCTTGGCGCCATAGTCCACAAAACTGCAGGCAAACAGGTCAAGCCGGCCGTCATTGTCATAGTCAAACCACACGGCGCTGGTGGTCCAGCCCGGCGAGGCCAGGCCGGACCTCCCCGTGACGTCGGTAAAGGTGCCATCGTGGTTGTTCTTGTAAAGGGTGCAGCGCCCGTAGGCGGTCACAAAAATGTCGGGCCAGCCATCGTTGTCATAGTCACCCACGGCCACCCCCATGCCGAACGTTCCCCCGCTCACCCCCGCCTTTTCGGTAACGTCCGTGAAAGTGCCGTCGCGATTGTTCTTGTAAAGGGCGTTGCGGATGGGCTTGGGCGGGGTCCAAAAGTCACAGGGCCCGCTGTTTACCAGAAATATATCCATCCAGCCATCATTGTCGAAGTCCAGGAAGGCCACGCCGGGGCCCAGCGTTTCGGGCAGGTAATGTTCCTCGGAGTGGGCGTTGTCATGCACCCATGTAATGCCGCTGGCGGAGGGCGGAATCTCCTGGAAGAGAGGCGGGGATGGAAGCGCCTGGCCGAGGGCGCGCATCCCCCTGGAGGCGCCGAGAGCGATGGAAAACCATAACATTTCCCGCCTGGAAAGAATCATCCCGGGTCCTATTGAAGAGTAAACGAAGCGGATTCCACCGCCGATTCAGAGCCTTGTTTGGCGATAAAACGGATGGTGAAATCTCCTGGTTGGAGTTGCGCCACCGGAGCCATGGCGATGTACTGGATGCGGCCGTCCTTGTCCGGGGGACCGAGCGGCGCCACGCCGCTTCCCAGCACCTGGCCGTTCCGGCTGAATTCCATCACCAATTGGGGAGGCGCCGCGACGCTCTTATCGGCGTAGATCACAACGTAAAAGGGCAGCTGGGTGGTGGATGCCTTGATCACAACCGGCGCGATGGTAGGCGATACCACTTTGCTCGCGATCACCAGTGGATCAGAGTCTTCGATTGATTTGTCCTTGTCTTTCATGGAGCGTACGATGCAGACGCCGCTGATCCCCAAGGTCTGGGAAGGCGCGGGCATCACCACCACGCTCTTGCGCGCGCTGATCCTTTTGCCTTGCCCGTCCAGCACGGCGGCTTCCAGCGTGTAGTTGCCCGGGGCCAAATCGAAGTGCTCCGTATAGATGAAGTGGCTGGTCTGGAGGGCTGTGACCTTCTCCTCCGGCACGGTGAGTGGAATTTCATTCTGGAATTTCTTGACCACTTCTCCGCGGCTGTCCTTCAGCAGGGCAACGTAGGACAGGCGGCCTTCAAGCTGGCCGGCCGCGTTCTTTTGCAAGGTGACGTCGGAAAGAGGAACGTCCACCACCAGATCGCACACGGATTGGTTTTGCTCGCCGCGGAAGTGTAAGGCCGCCGACTCAAAGCCGAAAGCCTTGGGAAGTTCGGGCGAGTCCAGCGCGGTGAGCAGGGGGACCTCATAGGCGTGGAGAACAGTCCCATTGGCCATCATGGAGGGCGGCAGGGCAATGTATCCGGACCGCGATTGAACGCGCAGGTCGCTGGAACTCATGTTGATGGCAATCTTGCGGAACGACCCATCATACTTCTTAATATTCGGATTATAAGTAATCTCGTAATAGGTTTGGATGTCCTCGGCCAGCTTGCGTAGCGGAGTACGGAAATCGTTGACGTTGGCAATCAGGAAGCCACCGGTAGACTCGGAAAGGTCCGCCAGGGTGTTTTGAGTATTCGATCGAGTGGTTTGGACGGCCGTATCGAAGAGTTGGGCCTCGTCAGGCCGCACTGCCTCGCTTGTTCCTTGTGTCTGCTGGTCTTTGGAAGTTTGAGCCACCCTATTCAACGCGTCAATGGTGGACTTGTTGGAGCCTTGGGTGGACAAGCCCTGGGTGTCCAAGGCGTAAAAGCTGACATTGGAGCGATTGGCAATGCTGATGACCGAATGGAAGGGTCCCTCCATCCCGATGGGGACGGTAAACCCGCCCTCGGAAAAGTATAGAATGGTCTTTCTACCGGGAAGCCGGTACTGTTCCTTGACGGCGTCCAATAGGGCATAGACTTCCGCTCGTCCCGCTTCCGTCATGCCATTGGATTGCGCCGTATTAATCATGGTCAGCAGCATCTGAGCCATGGCCAGGTTGGCAAACGATGAACCATTCGGATTCTGGGCCTGGGCGGCGGCGTTGACGGCGGCAGATTGATCGTTGATTTGTCCCTGCTGGGTCTGGTTACCGTTGGCGGGGCCCAGCATCGCCTGGAGCTGCATCCGCACGGCCTCGGTATCTTTCGAGTAATCCGAAATCTCACTGCCGGTGGCGCGATCGATCCCCTGCCGGAGAAGAGTCAGATCGTTGGTGAATGCCTGAATGACCTCGATCTTATGGTCGATGGTCATCACTGACATGTAAACGTTCTGCGGCAACTGGCCCTTGAGGAGGTCCAGCGCCGCGTCGCGAGCCAGCCGCCGGGCATCATTGCTAGAGCAATGGAAAATCATCGTGACAAGGCGAATCTGCCGAAGGGGATCGAGCTGCATCCGCTTGCCGCCGGCGCCAATCGCTTCACTTCCCTGGACTAATCGAAATGAAGTAATCGCTTCCGGATCTCCGTTATCGGTAACATGAAAATCGTCGGCTTTCAGGTCATCAACGGCTCGTCCTTTCTTGTCGCGAACCACAACGTCCAGAATAACCTCATTGGCGTGCGACTTGATGGTGGCGCCCGCGGATGCCGGCACCGGGGATTGTTGCGCCGGGACGGCGGCGGGAACTGCGGCCACCATGCAAGCGGCAACGCAAAGCGAAGTGATCGTCATTAGTTTTTTCATGGCTTCCTTCCTATTTTATGCAAGTTATGATTCAGTTCAATAATACCCATCTGTCGCCAATGGGACCCAAAGCCGCGCCAACGCCCAGCCGTTTCCAACCTGGCTCAGCCGGGGAAGGGCTCACTGGGTTTCACAACTCGAATGCGGTGGTCGGAAAACCTGTGATAAGCCCCTGGCAACACAATCTTCGGCATATGGCATGTGACGCAGTTCTTTTTAGCCACCACGCAAACCTTGGCTCCGGCTTTGCCCCCGCCGTGGCACGCCTGGCATTTGGAATCGTAATCCACACTGCGCGTATCCACATTATGATGCGGATTGTGGCAAGCCATGCAACTGATGCGCTTGTCATCCGCGTCGTAGCAACTGCTACTGGCCAGTCGGTAAGGCTGAAAGCGAACGTCGGTAATGTCCAGCCTTCCCGCCAACACGACGTCTTCCCAAGTCCGGTGGCATTGTCCGCAGAAATTTGACATCTGCTCGGTGGAAAAAACGGAGAGATCTTTCATTTTTACCGGCGTCGCGTTGCCGCCGGTCATACTTGCCAGATGCTCCTTCGACGGACCGTGGCAGCGCTCGCATTGAACGCCCGCAGTCAGCAAGTCCAAGGTTGGCTTTCTTCCCGCCGTGGCATTTGTAGCGTGACATCCGAAACACTGTAACTTGTCCTCGAGCCCCATCAGCCTTCCTGCCGCATCCACAATGTTTGTGGGTTCAACATTGGCGGCGCCCATGGTCAGGCCGAGCCCCTTCAATTCAGCAAAATAACTCACACGGCTTTCGTAAAGTTGCCCCTCCTTCTCCAGAATATAGGTCTGGCCGATGGCGGAACTGGCGCCCATGGCCCAGCGAATGGGCAGGGTCAGCGTCTCTGTTCCATCGGTGACCGTATAGAGGCTCTGGTCCCCTTTCCGTTCAATGCGGTAGGAAAACGCGCCCTTCTTGAATGTAAGGAGAGGATGGCGGGCAAGAACCTGACACTCCTCTACGCTTTCAAGCGCGTGCCCCATGGAGGTGGCCGGCTGAGCCAGGGCTTCCTCGTGACAACTGGCGCAGGGCGACGGCGGGCGCGAAACCTGTTGCGCGGAAGCCATGACGGGCATCAGCGCAAAAACGAGTTTCAATCGCCATTTCATTTCGGGTTGGAAAGAGCCACCTCTCCTTGGCTCCTTAACTTAAGGAATTCGGCGCGTTCCCTGGCTGCGTCTTCCTTGCGCCCGGCTTTGGCGTAGGCTGCCGCAAGCACAAAGTGCACCTGCGGCTGGGAAGGAGTAATCTGGATGGCGGTTTCCAGTTCATGGATCCCTCTCGGCAGATCGATATCGCCCTCAGTGAGCACCTCTCCCAGAACGGCGTGCGAGACGAAACTCCGAGGATCGGCCGCGGCAGCTTTTTCCGCAAAGGGTAAGGCGGTTTTGTAATCCTTTCGCCGGACATACTCGCTGGCGATGCTGGAAAGGGCGCGGGCGTGGTCAGGGTTAATCTCCAACTCCGCTTTAAAGTCAGCCAAAGCCTGGTCAGTATTGCCGCTCAGCTCCATCGTGCCAGCCAAGAAGTGAATTTCCGGCGTCTTGGGATACTTGCTGAAAAGGAGACTGATATCCGGCCCGATTTTGGAGGCGCGGCGTCCCGCCGTATCACACATGGCACGGCCCACGTCCATCACCATTTCGCGCTCGAGGGGTGGAAGTTCCCTCGGGAGCAACGGCTTGCGAAGGGCGGCAATTCCCATGGCTTCGGCGACGTCGGGACCATCTTTGCCCCTATGGGCAAAGTCAGCCGCTATGCGGATGGCCGAGTCGAAATCCCCGGACCTGGTGTCTAGCTGCGCCAAATGATACATGGCCACGTCATAGAAGTCCTCGGTGCGCGGTATGCCCAGTTGGTCTGCGTGTTCCAAATGCACCAAGGCTCTTCCGTACTTCTCCATTTCGAATTGGCATAATCCAAGCATGGCCCAGCCCAAGGCCACATCAGGCTTCATGCGAGTGACATGACCGAATGCGTCCGCGCCGTCCGCATATTGGTCTGACTCGTAATACAACATGCCGAGATACCACCAGCCCTCGACATAATCCGGTTTTATTTCTAATGCCTGGCGGTACAGGCCCGTGGCCATTTCCACCTGATCCTTGGCTTTTGCGGCCTCCGCCTGCGCAACCAACGCCTTGAAGTCCCCTTCACGCGAAGCCTTTCGTGAGGCCGCCTTCTGCGGCGCAGGATTCTGGCCGGAGGCCGAAAAAGGGAACGTCAAGAGAGCGGCCAGGAGTGTGAGTCCAATCGTCTTCATTGCGCCACCTTGACCCCCGGCTCGTTGGCCTGCTTTTCCGCTTGAAGCTTGGCCACAATGGCCCGTTCACGATCGCCCTCGGCCTTTCTCTTTTCCCGGTACAACGCGGTGGCCAGCGACACGTGGGCCTCGGTAAAATTTGGCGCCTCCTTTACGATGCTCTCCAAATCCAGGCGCGCCTTTTCGGTTTGTCCCTGCTCGAGTTCAATGGCGGCGATCTGGTAGCGGACTCCCATATCGCCGGGCCGGACGTCGAGGGCGTGGTGCAAGTATCCAAGCGCCTCGTCGTAATTCTGATTCTCCTTGGAGAGGACGCCCATTCGGAGATTGGCATCGAAACTGTTTGGATCGTCCTGCAAAGCCTGTTTAAACGCCTTTTGCGCTCCCTCCGGGTCGCCGGTCGCCATCAGGGCCTGGCCGTAATAAGCGTACAAGTCCGGAAGACTCGGGTTCAATTCCACGGCTTTTTGCAAATCCACCAGCGCTCCCGCAAAATCATTGGCCTGGAATTTGGTGGTGCCGAGCAACAGCCGTGCCTCCGCCGAATCGCCGTTTTTTAGGATTTCGTTGATCAGCACCTGCCCTTTGGCCACTTGCCCGTCGCGAACCAAAGCTGTCCCCAGCATGTAGACCAGGCCCAGATCGTCCGGATGGCTTTGCTGAATCGGCGTCAGCAGGCTAATCACCTCTTTGTTCTGTCCCAGGCGCAGGTGGCAGTCCCCCAAAAGCATCACTGGCCGCAGGTCGTCCGGTTTCTGCTCGTGGATTTTCTTAAGAATTTCCACCGCCGGCCCGAGTCTGCCCATCTTGTAATAGGCCAGTGCCAGGTTCAGTTGAATTTCCGGAAGAGGGGCTAATTGGAGCGCACGCTGATATTCCGCTACGGCTTCCTCATAACGCCCAGCAGCGGCGAGTGCAGCGCCAAGGTTCGACCTGACTTGGGGCACATCGGGGTATTTTTCCAGGATGAGCTTGTAATCCGCAATCGCCTGATCGAGTTTGCCCGCCGCCCGCAACGCCTCCGCTTCTTTCAACAGTTCCTGGGGAGTCCGGTTGTCCTGCCCCCTCAGGAGCGCCGTGGAGAGGCCAAAAACGGCGAAGCCGCATAGCACCCGCGAAATCAAAGAAACTGACATTCGCGCTGCTGTGCGGCTCCCCATGGCTTGGCCCTTACTGAGTATATCCGAACGCCCGGCACTTGGGTAGCCGGGTGTTCAGCCATGGGAGACTAGAAGAAGAACTTCGCCGAGAGTTCGATGATGCGATTGCCCAATTTGACCGGGGCAATTCCAAAGTTCGAGTTGGTATTCGTCGCGCTACCGTTGAAGTGAAGATATAGGTTATCTGCACCTGGACCGCCGTTCACAAACGACCAGACCGGGTGGTTCAAGAAGTTGTAGGCCTGGAAGCGGAGTTGCAACTTCCTGGACTCGCTGATCTGGAAGTTCTTGAAAAGCGCCAAGTCGCTGTTGATGAAACTTGGGCCAAAGTATTCGGGCAATACGCCCGGACTTTTTTGTCCCTGTGCCGTCGGCAGAGAGAAGCATGCTCCGTTCAGGAATTGGTGCGGGCCGAGATTCGCCGTGGGATTGCAGGTAATGATCGGGTTCAGCGGAATCATGTCCGTACCGTTGATGGATTGGTTGGTGATATTGACGTTTCCGTATGAAGTGGGATAGCCGCTGGCGAATATATTTGAAATGTTGCCCGCGGTGTTGAAGCCGGGATTGCTGCCATTGGCGTTCCCCGTCAGGTTTACGCCGCTTTGAAATTGCGTGATGCCGGACAACTGCCAACCGTTGACGATGCCTTCGCCGGCCTTGTTGTTACGAATAAAATTCGGCAACTCGACCGAATACGCCGCATTGAAGATATGGCGGCGGTCGAAAGACTCGGCGCCGTAATCCTGGCTCAGGTCGAGTTGATTTAGGCCCACAAGACCGAGCGCCTTGCTGTAAGTGTAGTTCACGCTGAGGTCGTAGCGTCCCTTTTGCCTGACCAAGCTTATCTGCAAGGAGTTATAGTTTGAATATAAGTTGTGGTTCGAAATGTTAATTCCCTGGTACTGCGGGTAGGGCCCGTAGGCAAATTCGCCCGAGGTGACGTTGGGATTCTTACCGACGTTGAATAACGTGCCATACGGGACAGTATTGAGCTGGGTCCCTATCCCGTTCACGTTCAACTGGTTGCTGTTCCTGTTTCCCACGTAGGAGACTTCCAGAAGTGAAGAAAATGGGATCTTCTGGTCGATGGTGAACGAGTAGCTGTCCGTCAGCGGACTCGTATCGTCTGTGCGGTTGACACCTGCCGCAGAGAAGGGAGCAGCCCCAAACGTGACGTTTTGAATAGGGGTAACAGATGGGTTGGCGAGTGAGTACCAATCATTACTATTGAACGAACTGCTGTTGAGTTGCGGACTCTGGACGCCCAGCGGAGTGCCCAAGCCGTTGGTGAACTGGGCGTTATGATAGTAGAACATGCCCCAGCCGCCGCGCAGGACGGTCCTGCCGTTTCCAAACAGGTCGTAGGCCGCTCCTAATCGAGGAGCATAGAAGAGGGACCGACTCGGGAAGCCGGAGAGCGGAACCTTCGGGTCCTTACCGTGCCAGTCGAACCCCGTGCCTGATTGCGCGCTTGCTGTCGAGCTATAAAGCGCCGGATTGAAAATGGCAAAGCCATTGCCAAGCCGGTCGTACCAGGGGCCGAAATGCGACACGCGTATCCCTGGGCTGATGGTCAGGCGCCGGGTGGCTTTCCAACTGTCCTGGGCAAAGAACTCAAGGGTGTTATACCCCTCGTTGTAGAAAACGTCTTTGTTGGATTGAATGTATTGACCGGCAAACCCGGTCAAGAGGTCAGCCCAGGAGTTACCGGTGCTTCCACTGATCCAGGGCGCTTCGATGATCTCTCCGTTGGCATTATTGTTGCTCGGCTGATCGTTGATCACGAATTCGTAGTAGGCGCCGAACTTGAGAGTGTGGGTTCCTCGCACCATCGAGAGGTTATCGCTGACCGTGGGAAGGTTCTTCCGGGCGAAAAGCCCCTGGCTTCCGCCCAATTGGAAGCCGCTCGGGTTAAGCAAGGTTGCCATTGAGCCGCCCCAGTCCGTAATGGACGGGATCTGGTCAATCTTGGCATTAGAAATACCGTTAAATGGAATGCCGAGAGCGTTTTGGCTGACCTTCTTCGGATCCTGGAACACGTTGGGGAAGTTGATGTAAGTGTAAGCAAACACAAATTCGTTTGAAATCGTCGGGCTGAAAACGTGGGTCAAGCTCGCCGAAACGGATGAGGACTCGTTTTTGCCGAGGATTGGCGTGGGATAGGGGACCTGCTGCCCGTTTCTCCACCACAATCCCACGGGAAACTGTTGTGTTTCCCTTTGCAGGTTATAGCGGACGTACAGCTTGGTGTTGTCGCTAATGCTGTAGTCCACCCGCGTCATCCACTGCCAGGAATTCTGATTGAAGGCCTCGTCTACGTTGTAGTTATTGCCGCCACCAGGGTTCGCCGGCAGAGGAAACAAGTTGAGGTAACCCAATCCGCTTTTGTCAATATATTGGCTGGGAATTACTCCACCTGGAAAGGGGCAAGCCACGGTCGACACGGTGCAACTCGTCAGACTGCTATTGAGCGTGCTCCCGGCCGTGCCACCCGCGGCGGCAAGAGAGGCCGCGCTGAAGTCTCCACCCCGCATCGCTGCCGTTGGGACATTGCCACCTACCGTACCCGTGTCGAGCTTCTGGAAGTAGTACTCAAAAGCGCTAAAGAAGAAAAGTTTGTCGCGGTTCTTGTTGAAGTCTGTGCCCGGAATCAGGACCGGGCCGCCCAGTTGAAATTGGGGGTAAATGAATTTGCTTTGGGGCTTGGCAATTCCCAGGTCGTTGTTAATCCAGGTGTTGGAGTTCAAGGGGTAGTCGCGGAAGTCCATCGAGGCCATGCCATGGTAATCGTGTCCGCCTCCCTTGGCGACCGAGTTGATGACGATGGGGCCTTTGGAGTTTTCCGCGCCGAAGTTCGAGGTGAGAACCTGAAATTCCTGAATCATGTCTGAGTTCGGATTCACCGGAGTAGCGCAGTTGCAGCCCGGGTCGGAAACGTGGGCGCCGTCCGCCGTGATGTCAATATTTCCGGGCCCTTCGCCGTTGGCCGCAAAGGCGCCATTCAGCGGGCTCTGGCTGCCGCCGTCTCCGTTGCCGTTAATGCCGATGACCGTGCCGTTAAAGTCCGTGCCCGTCCTTAAGCTATCCTGCTTGTTGATCTGGGCGAAGCCGGGCAAAATCTTGATAAATTCAGCCGCATCTGCCCCAACGATGGTGAAGTCTTGCAACTGCTTCTGGGACAACTCCACGGTCTTCTGCCCGGAGTCGGTGGGAATGATCTGGTCAGCGCTGGTCGTCACTTCGACCTTGGTCGCTGCCGACTCGACGCTGAGCTTGAAGGGAAAGGCCTGGGCGGAGGCGCCCGTGACTTGGATGCCCTCGGTGACGGCCGTCTGGAAGCCGGCGAGGCTTACCGAGAGGCTGTAAGTTCCCGCGGGTACCGACGAGTACGAGAAGTATCCTTCGTTGTTGGTTTCCGACTTCCGAACTTCCCCCGTCGCTCCATTCTTAAGCTGCACGGCGGCTCCGGGCACGACGGCGCCGGATTGGTCGGAAACGGTTCCCGTAATGGTCCCATATATTGACTGTGCCCGAAGTGGCGCTGTGCTCCAAAGCCCAAGCAGTAGTCCAGCCACAATCGTCAAAAACGCGAATCTGGATTTAGTCACGGTGCGACTCCTTTTATCGTCTGTAAATGTAGTCTGAATTTCCAAGTGACCCTAATATGCTTTCCCGACGCAAAACTCTTTAGAACAGTAATTCGAAGCTTCCGAATTACCGAAGTGATTTGAGGCAACTGTTATGGAGTTTGACTTCTGCCAAAACACATGTCCAGCGATTGCCAAGGATTGAACCTCAATTCAAATTAGTCAACTCTTTACGCCATTTGAATTCAAAGGCTTAGAGTTCTTCAACTAAAAGACTTAATTTGGATGTCCAACCCTTTTCAGACCACCAAACCGAAACGACGCAAACGCAACAGCCGCTGTAAAATAAAGCGGGATAGTAGACAAAATACCCCTCGTCTGCGGGGATTCTTGGCCTTTCGTAATGTATTGTCAACGCTAAGTCAGTTAAGGAACCGTTAATCGGCCTTTAAGTCCTTAAATTTCTTCGACGTTACACGTTTTTGGTAGCTGGATTGTACTACGTTACATAATTTTAAATTGACAAAAACAAGCTCCAGAAGTAGTTTTAGATAGAGCGATCAGTTCCAAACTTCAGGTTTTGTTGCCGTAGATCGATGCCGATGGTAAACTGATGGCACTAGCCAGGGCAAACGTATGTCAAGTTCAGTGCAACCACAGCAAAGAGAATTTGAACTTCAGTCGGTATTAAGTTCCAAGACTTTCACAAAAACACCGAATCTAGCCAGGCTCCTCCAGTACGTATGCAACAAGTCCTTTGAAGGTCGCGCCGGCGACCTGAAAGAATACAACATAGGAGTTGAGGCTCTCGGGCGTCCTCCCGAGTTCGATCCCACCAATAGCTCAATCGTTCGCGTCGAATTCTATCGGCTCCGTGAGAAGCTGAAGAAATATTATGAAACCGAAGGCAGGAACGACGCGATCACCATACTCCTTGAGCCGGGCAGCTACGCGCCGCAATTCGTACCCGCGCTGGAAATTCAAATGGATTCTGCCCGCGATGGGACCGCCCTTCCCCAGGCCAGCCTGGAACGCCCGCTTATAGAGAGGGCGGAGGGGGGCCAATTGGCAATTGCCCCTTTGGAAGTTGGCCCGCTACGGGAGCGAGTCCCCGCGTTGCCCGACAGAGTGCGTCCGTTGAGCGGGTTCGGATTGCGAATGACCGTACTTGCGATCATCCTCGTGGTTTTGGCGGGTATGGTGGTGGCATGGAAGATGGGATACATAAAGCTTGAGGCCCCTGCCCCGGCTGTCTCTGCGGCCGAAACCCCGGGTCCGGTTGTAATATCCGCCCCGGGTGAGGAAGTCCGGATTCTCGCCGGCTATTCAAAAAACGCCTACATAGACAGGTACGGCCGGGTCTGGGAAGGAGATCGGTATTTTAAAGGGGGCACCGCTACCAGCATTGCGCGGCAGTTTATCGCTCGCACTCTGGATCCAGGCCTTTTTCAGTCCTCCCGCTCAGGCGAATTTTCTTACGACATTCCACGCAAGGCGGGAGTGTATGAGCTGCACCTTTACTTTGTGGAAAGCATTTTCGGACCGGGAACCATACCCGGCGGAGGAGAATCCAGCCGAATTTTCAATGTGCTCCTGAACGGCCAGCCCCTGCTTACGGCTTTCGACCCCATAAGTGACGCGGGCGCTAATAATACCGCGGATGAACGAGTTTTCAAAGACGTTACGCCCGCGCCCGACGGATACATTCATCTTGCCTTTCGACGTGCACGGGATGAACCCATCATCACCGCCATCGAAATCATTCCGGGTATTCCGGGCAAGACCAAGCCGTTGAGAATCGTGGCGCAGGATAATTCTTTTACCGACCACACAGGCCAATTGTGGAGTCCCGACTGTTATTTCAGGGGTGGGCGAGCCGTGGTTCACAAAGGCCCGGTTCAATTCACCCAGGATCCGGACCTCTACGACGGGGAGAGGTTTGGCAATTTCGATTACTCCATCCCCGTGGCCAAGGGAAAATACGCAGTAAAGTTACATTTCTCAGAAACCTATTTTGGCCCACTTAACCCGGGCGGGGGCGGCGTGGGCAGCCGGGTTTTTGAGGTTTTCTGCAATGGAGTGGCGCTGCTGCGCAATTTTGATATTTCCAAGGAAGCCGGGGGCCCCAACCGCGCTCTGGTCAAGGTTTTTCACGGACTCGAGCCCAACGCCGAAGGCAAGTTGATTATCTCGTTCGTGCCCATCGCAAACTACGCCTGCATCAATGCCATCGAGGTTGCCGAGGAATAATGCGGCTGGCAGCCGGCGCGCAAGCTCTTCACAACTCCCCGCCTGTTTCCAATTTCTAATTTCCAGCTTCTCCCTAGATTGGTTCCGCCCGTCGAAACAATTGGCCAGGAACGACTGACCACCTGCTATTTTCTACCGCAACAATTCTTCCAGCCGCACTGCCTGGTCGGTTTTTTCGTCGCGATATTTGATGATGACAGGGGTGTACAAAGAAATTCCCATTTCCTTGCCGCGCCCCTGGGTGATGGCGCGCGACCCGGGAACCACCACGGCGCCATGGGGAATCATCAGTGGCCGGGTTGCTTCCGGCGTGGCTCCGACCTCGCGCCGGTAAACCGCATCGCGCACCAGGTCGTACACGGGAGTGGAGCCGGTAAGAATGGTTCCGGAAGCGAGCACGGCGCCGCGGCCTACAATCGCGCCCTCATACACGCCGCAGTTTCCGCCCACCAGAACTTCGTCCTCGATAATCACCGGCAGCGCGCCCACGGGTTCCAGCACGCCGCCAATCTGGGCGGCGGCGGAGATGTGGCACTTCTTGCCCACTTGGGCGCAAGAGCCGACCAGCGCGTGCGAATCGATCATGGTGCCGTCATCCACATAGGCGCCCACGTTCACAAACATGGGTGGCATGCAGACCACGTCTTTGCCGATGTAACAACCGTCGCGAATTGACGAGCCGCCGGGCACCACGCGCACATTTTGGCGGGCGGGAATTTGTTTGAGCGGATAGGTGTGCTTGTCGCGAAATTGAATGACGGTTTCCGCCGGGGCGGTTCGTGGACCGACCCCACTCGATGCATCTGGCATCTCCACAATCCGCCCGATGCGGAAGCCGAGCAGAATGCCTTTCTTCACCCAGGCATTGGCTTTCCAGCCGCTCGGCGAATTGGAGTCAGGTTCCGCTGAACGAATACGCCCTTCATTCATCGCGGCCTTGAATTCGTCAAAGGCACGGAAGTATTCGTCGCCGTAAGCGTCAGCCTTGCGCGCGAAAAGATCTTCGATTTTATAATGAAGTTCCATCATCTGCCAGAATCAATTCCCCAAACCGAGCACTAAACGCAGGCCCTTCTCCACTCGATCAAAAAGGTGGGGAGGAAGTTTCGAGACTCGCTCGTCCAGCCATTCCTTGTCGAGCGCCGTAAGCTGTGAAATATTGGCGACCGAGTCCTCGCTCAAGTCAGTGTCTTGCTTCCGACAGAGCACGTTGCCGGGAGCATCAGCCAGTCGCAGGTTGGAGGTGAAGGCGACCGCGACAACGGTCTGTATGCCGCTGGCATTAAAGGAATCGGATTGGACGATGAGGACGGGACGGCGATAACCCGGCTCCGAACCGCGCGACCGCGGTATGTTCGCCCACCAGATTTCCCCACGCCGCATCACCATTTCTCCTTGAAAAGCAGATGATCTGCCGCGGCGGCTAAGTCGGGGGGCAGTTCGGAGGGCTCGGTGGCATAAATGGCGTTCAGCCTTTCCTTAATGTCTTTGTCGCGGTGCGACTTCAGATAGGCCGCGACAGCTTTGGCGTAGAAGCGGCTTCGCGAAACCTTCTGGCGCTTTGCTGCCCGTTCGGCTGCCTTGAACAATGGATCGGGAATAGAAATGGCTGTTTTCATACCATCAGTATAACCCGGGTTATACCGAGTTGCAAGCGCAATTCAGCAGCCGGCGCGAATGGATCACCCGCCCGGAACCACACGCACATTTTGGCTGGCGGGGATTTGCTTGACGGGGAAAGTGTGCTTGTCGCGGAACTGAAACTCGTTCGGCAACATCTCCACGACGCGCCCAATTCTGAACCCCAGGAGGATTCCCTTCTTCACCCAAGCGTTCACTCGCCACACTGAAAGTGAGCTGCCATCGGGGTCCGCGGCGCGAATGCGACCTTCATTCAGCGCCGCCTTGAGTTCGTCAAAGGCGCGCAAGTATTCCTCGTCGAATTCAGTGGTCTCGCGCGAATAAAGTTCTTCGATACGAGTTTGAAGATGCATAAATCCAGCTCAGTGCAAGGTCCGTTTTTTCACCCTCCGGTTTTTCCCCGGCGACCACGCGCCTCAGGATTTAAACACCCACACCGCCAAAAAGCCAGAATGGTGTTACACGTCGGGCTTTCGGAAGCTGAGGCAATACAGCGTGCCTTCGCGGAATTCTTTCAGCCGGAGGTCAAGCATCTCCTTGGGAACCAAATCGACGGGTGGTAGCACCTCTTCCTTCCGGCCTTTGAAGTACTTCCCGACGAATGGCACTTTCTCGTATTGGGATTTCACGTGGCTTTCTGTTTCGTCAGAAATAACGATCTTCGTGCCAGCTTTCGCGACGCGAATCATTTCACGGATCGCTGCCGCGCGGTCGCTGAAGAAGTTGATGCCGCCAAAATGGAAGACCACATCGAAGGTTTCGTTGTGGAAGGGAAGCTGCTCTGCGATTCCCAGAAACAGATGGGCTTGTCGCTTCCAGTTCGCGAGATTGCGCTGGCACTTCTTCAGCATCCCTCAGGAGATGTCAAGTCCATAAAAGTCCACAGTTTTCGGGAAGAAGGAAATGTTCAATCCTGTACCCACGGAGACTTCGAGAACTCGGTGTTGCTCGCTAACTTCCAATTCTTCCAGATAACCGCGGCGCACCTTCCGAAGATCCTCGCGTGTAAAAAACCCGTAGAGCTTTGCGGCTAGGTCATAGCCAGGAGCGATGCGGTCGTAGAATTCCTGGTATCGCTTGTTGGGGCCGGAGACGTCCGCGGGCTCGATGAAGCAGGGAATACCGTCACGAATTGGGAACTTCCGACCCGAGTCCGGGTTTACAAGGAAGACCTTTTCGACACCCCGGGGATCCATCTCGCGCCCCAACTGAAGTTCTTCGTGGGTGACTGAGTCACAAAGGACGGAAAGGATCCGTTGATCCATCATCGTGCCTCATCGTGCAAGGGGCATGCCAGTTGTTGTTTGTGTGTGCGGCCACATGCCTCGGCGAAATAAACCCGCACTTAAACCTTCTGTGCCTGGAGCAATCCCTGCGCGACGAGCGCCTTTTCGAGCTTGGCGCGGTTCTCGGGTCTCATCGGGCACATTGGCAGGCGATAAACCTCTTCTACCATGCCCATCATAGCGAGCGCGGCTTTGACGGGGATGGGATTGGTCTCGATGAAATTGACCTGCATCAGCGGCAGGAGCTGAAAGTGGAGCTTACGCGCTTCCTCAAGCTTGCCGTCGAGGAGCAGATGGGCCAGGCGCGTCATGGGTCCGGGAATTTCGTTGGAGATAACAGAGATAATGCCGTGGCCGCCCAACGCCATGAGCGGTAAAGTGAATGAGTCGTCGCCTGACAGCACGCGGAAGCCAGGTTCAACCAGGCTCAAGACCTCCATCTGCTGGGTAATACTGCCACAGGCTTCCTTAATACCTATGATGTTGCTTATTTTGGAAAGCCTGGCCACGGTGGCGGGCTCGATGTTGGCGGACGTGCGGCTGGGCACGTTATACAAGAGCACCGGAAGTTTTGTCGATTCGGCGAGAGCGAGAAAGTGCTGGTAAAGGCCCTCCTGTGTGGGCTTGTTGTAATAGGGAGTGACGGAAAGGATGCCCTGAACCCCGAGCGACTCCACCTCACAGGCCAGCGAAACCACTTTTTTGGTGCTGTTCCCGCCCACGCCGGCGATCACCGGGATTTTGCCCGCCACCTCTTCCACCACCACGCGGATGACGCCGAGATATTCCTCATGCTCGAGCGTGGGCGTCTCACCCGTGGTGCCGCAGGGCACCAGAAAATCGATCCCATCTTTGAGCTGGAATTGCACCAGCCGCCGGAGCGCTTCCACGTCCAGCGAGCCGTCCTTGGCAAACGGTGTGACCAGCGCCGTGCCGCAACCGCGAATGTCGAGGTTCATGGTGGTTCCTTTCAACTCAGAGCTGCTTCATTTGTTCGAGAAATTTTTCCTGCGTCATCTCGATTTCCCTAAGAATCTCCCGAACGAGTGGGCGTTGCAGGTCACGCCCAGGATGATGGGGAACAGTTGTGGTACGGCCATCCGGATGGTGATAAGAAACGTGACTGCCTTTTTGTCGCACCGATTCGAACCCGAGAGGGAGAAAGATTCTCTCCATTTCGCGGAACCGCATCGCCGCCAGCCGGCTTACACGGCCACCTCAATTTGCTGTAAACCGACGAAGCGCGGCAGATCGTCCAGCGAGCCTTTGAATTCCTCGATGCAGAGCTGCAAGACCTCCCGGAGGTTGGTTTGCAGTTCGTCCAGTGTGGCCGCCTGCGTATGTGCGCCGGGGATTCCCGGCACTATTCCAACGTACAATTTCGATTCCGGGTCCCACTCGACAAAGGCTGAAAAAGTCTTCATGGCAAACCTCCAACAGAGGTTAAGGATAAAGGTTAAAGGGCAAAGGGTAAAGCCGGAAAGATGAAACAGGAGCGGTGAATTAAAAACTAAGAGACGAGGCTAACTTGTTTCTTTCATACCTCAGCCTTCATAATTCACAATTCATACTTTACCCTTTACCCTTCAACCTTTAGCCTTTTTTCCCCTCCCCTTGCAAAACGTCGGCGAAAGTGAATAGTCCCTTCTTCCCCACCACCCAACGAGCGGCGAGCAGCGCGCCCTCCGCAAATCCCTGGCGGCCGCGCGCGGTGTGGCGCAGGATGATGGTGTCGGCTTCCGAATCAAAGCCCAGCTCGTGGGTGCCGGGAATGAATCCGGCGCGAAAGCTGGCTACGGGAATTTCGCGGCCGGGGAGAAGTGGGGCGACCTGGCGTTGCATCTCTTTGGCCGTGCCCGAGGGCGCGTCCTTCTTCGTTCGATGGTGGGCTTCGGTGATGTAGGGTTCATACATGGGAAATCTGCCGAAAATTTCCGCCGCCGCCTGGGCGGCGCGATAAAAGAGATTAACGCCAATGGAAAAATTCGCCGCATGCACCAGCCCAATCCCATTCTTCTCCACGATCTCGCCAACTTCCGCCAAGCGCTCGCTCCAGCCCGTGGTCCCAATCACCAGGTTGCATCCTGCCTCTGCCACGCGGCGCACATTTTCCGTCACCGCGTCGGGCGAGGTGAAGTCCACGCAGACATCGATGCCCTCGAATTTTTCGCGCGTGATGCCCTGGCCGTGCGGGTTGACGTCAATATCCATCACCAGCCGCACCTGGAATCCACGCTGCGGGGCCAGTTGGGCGATGGTCCGGCCCATTTTTCCGTAGCCGAGCAAGGCCAAGTTCAAATTTCGTTCAATCGCTGGATGGGTCGGGTTGATCGAGAGTTCGCTCATCAGGATATGGGTTTGCTTTAGTTATAAATTATGAATTAAGAAGGAACCCAGAAAGGGAGTTTGAAATCTGCCTTAATTTATAATTCATAATTTCTTAATTCTCACAACTTGCGCTCAGAGTTGTCCATTCAGTCCAAGTACCCTTCCGACTTCATCAGTTCCGCGTTGAGCAAAGCCGCTCCGGCGGCGCCGCGAATGGTGTTGTGGCTGAGCGCGGTGTACTTGAACTGGAGCACGGGGCAGGAGCGCACCCGGCCCACCACCGTAGCCATCCCCTTTTCGGTCATCAAATCAAACTTCGGCTGCGGGCGGTCTTTCTCGTCGCGAACCACAATGGCGTGCTTGGGCGCCGAGGGCAAATCTCGCTCCTGCGGCACGGCGCGAAACGCCCGCCACACGCGGACCAAATCCTCGACCGTCGCTTTCGATTTGAGCGAGACCGAAATGGACTCCGTGTGGCCGTCTTCCACCTGCACCCGGTTGCAGTGCGCGCTCACGGCAAACTCCCCGGGAATAACATGGCCGTCGATCAACTTGCCCAGCAGCTTGCGCGCCTCGCGCTCCACTTTCTCTTCTTCGTTGGCAATGTAGGGAATTACGTTGCCCATGATGTCGAGCGTGGGCACGCCGGGATAGCCGGCGCCGGAGACCGCCTGCATGCTGGTCATCATCACTTTGTCCAGGCCGAAAGCGTGCTCGAGCGGCGCCAGGGACATGGCCAGGCCAATGACGGTGCAGTTGGGATTGGTGACAATCATGCCTTTCCATTTGCGGCTGTGGCGCTGCGTGCGCACCAGCGCCAGGTGGTCGGGATTGACCTCGGGAATCACCAGAGGCACGTCGGCTTCCATGCGGTAGTTGCCGGAATTTGAAACCACCACGTGGCCGGCGCGGGCAAACGCACCTTCAACTTCCGAGGCCACCTTGGAATCGAGTGAGGCGAACATCAGTTGGGGGAGTTTTCCCGGGTGCGCGCCCGGGTCGCAATCGTTCACTTGCAGCGCGCGAGCTTTTTCCGGCATGGGGTCGCGCAAGCGCCAGTTGCAAGCCTCGCCGTATTTCTTGCCGGAGGATTTCTCCGACGCACCCACCCACGCCACCTCAAACCACGGGTGGTGTTCGAGCAGACTCACAAATCGTTGGCCCACCATTCCGGTGGCGCCCAGAATGCCCACTTCCAGCTTCTTCATGTTTTAAATCCCTTTCCGTACGCCCACGTTTCATTATAGCCGGACCAGCCTGGCGGAGAATGAAAATTAGAAACTAACATTACTAGGTTAAGTATCTGTTGACAGCTTTTGCGGCGTCTGGTACAGTTTGGTCATGACACCGCAGAGGCTGAAAAGCCTGGATCATCGTTTGCAACACTTCTTGAAAGATGTTCTCGAACCGATGGGGCGCAGC
>DASYZE010000041.1:0-22438 GCA_035946625.1 Terriglobia bacterium
GGCGGCGCTTGGAATCTTTCTCAAGGCAGCGCCGAAGCAATCTGCTAATGGAGGCCGGAGTCGAAGTGGGCACTGCGCTCCACTCCGGGTCTTTCATGATCACCGCGGCCAGAACGTCCGAAACTGTCTCACCCTCGAACGTCTGCTTTCCCGTCACCATTTCGTAGAGGACGCAGCCGAACGCCCAGATATCCGTGCGGCGGT
Source organism: Terriglobia bacterium (assembly GCA_035946625.1). Lineage (GTDB taxonomy): Bacteria > Acidobacteriota > Terriglobia > UBA7540 > UBA7540 > DASYXZ01. Next base: position 205 of record DASYZE010000041.1, read on the forward strand.
CCACCGCCTTCCCTTTCGCCTGCTCCGGGCTCATATAAGCGGCTGTGCCAAGAATTACTCCGGCTTGGGTGGCCGCAATGCTAATCGTGGGCGAGTTGGCAAGATTGGTGGCCGACATTTCAGGCGCGAGTGCTTTGGCCAGGCCGAAATCCAGAACTTTCACAGTGCCCTCGGGCGTGATCTTGATATTGGCAGGTTTCAAGTCGCGATGAATGATGCCGCGCTCGTGGGCGAATTCCAGCGCTTCTGCGATTTGCTTGGCGACGCCCAGCGCCTCATCGAGTTGTAGGGCCGCCCCTTGGGGCGGCCTTGTGGCGTCATCGGTCAAGGCCGGGGCAAGCCCCGGCCCTACGAGCCCTCGCGCCAGTCGCTCCGCCAGCGTCGGTCCTTCCACCAATTCCATCACCAACGCGCGCACGCCGCCTGATTCTTCCAGGCCGTAGATCGAAGCAATGTTGGGATGATTGAGCGAAGCCAGCACCTGCGCCTCGCGCTCGAATCGCGCCATGCGCTCGGCATCGTTGGCCATGGCGGCGGGCAAAACTTTCAACGCCACCTCGCGGTTCAGCTTGGTGTCGCGCGCGCGGTAGACCTCGCCCATCCCGCCCGCGCCCAGCGGCGAAAGGATTTCGTAAGGTCCAAGCTTCGTCCCGGAAGTTAAGGCCATGCGTGATGACGATTATACTCCGTTTCCAGAAAATAATTTCTTCTCTCCCGCCGATTGGACTTGTGGCAAAATACGCATGCACACAATTAGATTGGGCGGCCAATCCGCCTTCGAAATTTCTTGGTCGGGCAAAAGGAGAACTCAATGAAATACATCTCAGGAATTCTCATTCTCGCAATTTCATTCAGCGCGGCAACTCGCAAGGCCGCAGCGGCGGACAAAGAAGTGGAACGGCTCAAGAAGGCTGCCGAGGTCATCAACGCGGTCATGGGGACGCCGGAGAAAGGCATTCCCTCCGACCTGCTGCGCAAGGCCGTCTGTGTCGCCGTCATCCCATCAGAGAAGAAGCTGGCGCTGGGTTTTGGCGGCAGTTATGGCGGCGGAGCGCTGGTGTGCCGCCGCGGAGGAACCGGTTCTTGGGGCGGCCCTTCCATGTTCACTGTGGGCGGAGCGAACGTCGGCTTTCAATTGGGCGGCCAAGCCACGGATTTCGTTCTGATCGTGATGAACGCCAAAGGGGCCAAGAAACTGCTTCAAAGCAAAACCAAGCTCGGCTCGGATGCCTCTGTGGCCGGCGGGCCGGTGGGGCGCACGGCTGAAGGCGCTACCGATCTTCAGCTCCATGCAGAGATTTTGACCTACTCGCGATCGCGAGGTTTGTTCGCCGGAGTTTCTCTTGAAGGGCAGGTAATCAAACAGGACAACGGCGCCAACGAGCGCCTGTATGGCCACAAGGTTGATGCAAAGGACATTCTGTTCGGGTCGAAAGTCGGCGCCCCTGCCGCCGCCCATGAGCTGGATGCCGCGCTGAACAAATACGCTCCGCACGGCGGTGAGAGATTCGCAGATTAAGAAAGATGGTAAGGGGCCATCGGCTGGCTCGTCACGTGGTTGGAGTTTTCATTGGGCCTGAGCTGTAATCCGGGTTCTATGCGATAGCTGATCGCACCCAGGTGAAGAGGTCGTCGTGAAGGTCGCGTGGGACCGGGTTTTGAACCTCACGATTTGGGTTCTGCAAGTCGTGATGGCCCTGGTGTTTCTGTATTTTGGCGCGACTAAGTTCAATTCCCGTGGTGCTTACTGGATCGAATTGTTTGTAAAGGTCGGGATCGGCCAGTGGTTCCGCTATTTTACGGGGGGCCTCGAAGTAATAGGCGCGGTCTTATTGCTGATACCCCGAACCACCGCGATAGCTGCTGTGGTGTTAGCTTGCAACATGGCTGGAGCGGTTTTCGTCCACGTCTTCATCCTCCGCGACGGCTACGCAGCGGTGTTTCCTGGTCTCCCGATGTTGATTTTGATAGCCATCGCCTGGAAGCGAGGATTGGCCTCTGTGCATTGACGGGAAATGCGAACCCTCCTTCCGCGCGCACATCCGCGCGCAGACCGTTGACACAACCGCGAAACCCCTTGTATAATCAATACTTCAACGACACAAAGGAAAAGGTCAAACAATGTACGCAATCTTCCAATCGGGCGGCAAACAGTACAAAGTATCTCCCGGAGACATTATCCGGGTGGAAAGGCTTCCCGGGCCTGAGGGCTCGCGGGTGGAATTCAATCACGTGTTCGCCGTGCGCAAGGAAAACTTGAACGTCGGCTCGCCTCTGGTCGAGAACGCGAAAGTGACGGGAACCATCCTGCACAACGACCGCGCGGCGAAAGTGCGCGTGCTCAAGTACAAGCGCAAGAAGCAATACCGCCGGACGGCGGGGCATCGGCAGAATTACAGTGAAGTCCAAATCCACGACATCGTGACCGCCTAGAAGAAACAGGGTGAGAACCCAAAAGGTAAAGAGGATTTTGTTATGGCACACAAAAAAGGTTTGGGAAGTTCGCGCAATGGCCGCGACTCCAACGCCCAGCGATTGGGCGTGAAGCGATTTGACGGGCAGTTGGTTCCCGGCGGCTCCATCTTGGTGCGACAGCGCGGGACTAAATTGAAGGCGGGCGATAACGTCGGCTTGGGTAAGGACGACACTCTCTTTGCCAAAGTTACGGGCGTGGTAAAGTTTGAGGACAAAGGCAACCGGGGACGCTTTGTCCACATCCTGGTTCCGTCCGCAAGCTAGAGACTGGCGGATTAGAGAGCCCGTGCAGATATCCGTGGATTTCGGCGCTACCCAAGGGCTACTCCTTGAAAAGGAACGCAGGTTCAACTCCAGGTTCTTTTCCCCACCCAAATTCCTGATCCCTGATTCATCGTGTTCATCGACGAGTCCAAAATCCGTATCGCAGGTGGTGATGGAGGGAACGGTTGCGTGGCCTTCCGGCGGGAAAAATTTGTTCCGCGTGGCGGCCCCAGCGGCGGCGATGGCGGCCGGGGCGGAAGCATTTATTTCGAAAGCACCGAAGGGTTGAACACTCTGCTGAAGTTTCGCTACCAGCGCGAATTTTCCGCCGAGCGCGGCCGTCACGGCGAGGGCTCCAACTGCCACGGGGGCGCCGGCGAGGACATGGTGATCCCGGTACCAGTCGGAACCGTGGTCTTCGACGAAGAATCCGGGGAAAAATTGTGGGATTTTGATGCGCCCGGCCAAAAAGTTATGGCCGCTAAAGGCGGGCGTGGGGGCAAAGGCAACGCACATTTTGTAACTTCCACGCACCAAGCGCCGCGCAAAGCGCAACCCGGCGAAAGCGGTGAGGCCCGCTCGCTAAAGCTCGAGCTAAAACTCCTGGCCGACGTGGGGCTGGTGGGGTTTCCCAACGTTGGAAAATCAACTTTAATTTCGCGGCTCAGCTCGGCGCGGCCCAAAATCGCCGACTACCCTTTCACGACCCTCGAACCCCATTTGGGCGTCGTGGGCCTGGACCAGGAACGTTCATTTGTTATGGCGGACATCCCCGGCTTGATTGAGGGCGCGCACGAAGGTCGGGGTTTGGGCATCCGGTTTCTGAAACACATTGAGCGGACGCGCCTGTTGCTTCACTTGATTGACGTGGCGGAAGATTCCGAGCGCGACCCGGTGGAAGATTACCGTGTGATTCTGACCGAACTCGAAAGTTTTTCCCCCGCTCTAGCCCAAAAGCCGATGATGGTGGTAGCCTCTCGAGTGGACGCGACAGGCCACGGCGACCGGTTGAAATTGCTGCGGAAGTTTTGCCGCAAACACTCAATGGAACTTTACGAAATTTCCGCCGTCACCGGCGAAGGATTGGAAAATCTAAAGAACGCGGTCTGGGCGAGGCTGGAACAAATCCCCCGGCCCGCCCAGGCGCCGAACCCGGCCCCCGTACACCTGTCACAGGACTGAACTGCTATTGAACATCGCACTTTTCGGAGGAACTTTTGATCCTATCCATGCGGGGCACCTTCGGGCCGCGCAGGCCGCCGCGCGAAAATTCCGCCTGGACCAGATCCTCTTTATTCCATCGGGCAATCCACCCCACAAACTGACCAACCACCTCACGCCGTTTTATCATCGTTATTCAATGGTTACGCTGGCTTGCGCGGGCGAACCCCGGTTTGTCCCATCACTTCTCGAAGCGCCGACCTCGGAGGGGCGGCACCATTATTCAGTTTTCACCACAAGAAAGGTAAAGCGGTCGCTCGGAGCGAAAGATCATCTCTATTTCCTGATTGGGGTTGACGCCTTTCTCGACCTGCCGCATTGGAAAGAGTACCGGCGATTGCTGGATCTTGCCGATTTCATCGTCGTCTCGCGCCCGGGATTTTCGCCCAGTGACATCGCCGAAATGGTGCGGCGGAGCCAGATCAGGTCCGGTGAAGTTGGTCCCGACCATGAGATAATCCCCCTCCGCAAAAGCACACTGCACATCCTGCGCGGAGTGGATGTTCCGGTCGCGTCCTCCCAGATTCGGACCGCCTTTCGCGCCCGCCGCCAGGTGGCTGGCCTTGTTCCTCCGCTTGTGGAAGAATACATACTGAAGGAGGGGTTGTACCGCCCGGTCGGAATTGGAAAAAACCGATGATGACTCCACGCCTGCGGAAAGCCGTTCGTGCAGCTCAGGACAAGAAGGCATTGGACCTGGATATTTTGAACCTGGAAGGCTACTGCGCCTTCACCGACTATTTTCTGGTTTGCAGCGGGACATCGACGCGGCACACCCAGGCTATCTGCGACGGCATCATGGAGGACCTGAAGAAATCGGGTGTGGCACCCACCCACGTGGAAGGCTATTCGCAGGCCGAATGGATTTTGCTCGATTACCTGGAATTTGTAGTCCACATTTTCTCCCGGCGCGCCCGGGATTTTTATGACCTGACCCGCCTTTGGAAGATCGGGTCACGCGAAAAGGCGCCGGAGGACGTGGCCCCCTAATTACCTGGCGGCGCATTGCTTTTCTGGCGGGAATCCCAAACGGGGGCAGCGGCGTGCCATCCCAGCGCCTCCCGGCGAACTTCAAATGGATTCAGCTCAGGGTGTTAGAAACCAGATCACCGCGCCCGTCTGGGTAGGCGATGACCCGGCCAGCGAAAGCATTCGCAAATTTGCTTTCAAGCTGGCCGGTACCTCTTCCACCCTGCTGATTGTCGGGGAAAGTGGGACAGGCAAGGAACTGCTGGCCGCGGTGATTCATTACCTGGGTCCCAATTGTGCCGAACCTTTGCTGAAGATCGATTGTGCCACTTTGCCCGAGGCTTTGATCGAGAGTGAGCTATTCGGCCATGAAAAAGGGGCATTTACCGGAGCATCCTCGGCCAAAGCGGGCCGATTGGAATTGGCGGGCCAGGGGACGGTGGTGTTGGATGAGGTGGCGGCATTGACGCTCGGAATGCAAGCCAAGCTCTTGCGCGTGGTTGATCAGCGGACATTTGAACGCTTGGGCGGGACGATGACGCAGAGAATGGAAGCGCGCTTGATGGCGTTGACTTCCACCGACCTTGGGCGCGGAGTCGAGGAAGGATCATTTCGCGAGGACCTTTACTTTCGCCTGAGTGTGATTCCTGTGACTATTCCGCCGTTGCGCGACCGGAGGGGCGACATTCGTCCGCTGGCTGAGCATTTTTTGGACCGCCTCGCCACCCTCCACCGCTCCTCGGTGCGCGGATTCGCGTCCGAGGCGTTGCGCGCCATCGAAACTTACGATTTCCCCGGGAATGTTCGCGAACTGAGGAATACGATTGAACGCGCGCTGGTGCAAGCGCAAAAAGATAAAATAGAGCGGGAACACCTCCCCGCTTCCATTACCCAATCTGATGTGGGTGCGGGAGCGCGAAGAGCCACCCTGGCGGAAGTGGAAAGCGAACATATTCGCCAGATCTTGAAATTGACGCGAGGTCGAAAATCCGAGGCTGCGGCAATTCTCGGGATCAGCCGAAAGACCTTGCTCGAGAAAAGGAAACGATATCACCTGGATTAGGCCTCCTCATGCGCATCCGTGTTATTTGCCAAGGCAAGATTAAAGATCCGAATTTGCGCGCCGTGCAAACCGAGTTCCGGAGCCGCATCGCCCATTTCAGCGAAATTGTGGTGGAAGAAATCCAACCCGGCAAGAATGCGAATCAAGGAATAGGGAAAGGTCTTACCGCACCGGAAAAGCAACTGCTTGAAAAACTACGAGGAAGCTACAAAGTCTTTCTGGATGGAAGGGGCCGGGAATGGACGTCGGAGGAATTCGCCGAATGGATGGGCGAGCATGCGCTGCGGGGAACCCGGGAAGTGGCTTTCGTGGTGGGAGGCCCGGACGGATTTTCCGAGGCTTTCCGCAAACAAGCCAACCATCTTCTGGCCCTTTCGCGGATGACCCTGACTCGCGATTGGGCCCGCGCCCTGCTCCTGGAACAGATTTATCGCGGATTCACCATCCTGCGGGGGTTTCCCTACGCGCGATAGTCCGCTGCTGACTTGATTATGAGGTGAGATTGCCGGAAACCAAACGCGGATTGATTATCGTTCACACCGGACCGGGAAAGGGCAAGACCACGGCGGCGCTCGGCACCGCGTTTCGGGCCGTCGGGCAGGGCCTGAAGGTCTTGATGGTACAATTCATCAAGGGTTCGTGGCACTACGGGGAATTGGAGGCGGCCAGGATGCTCGGGGAGGCGAGATTCGAGATTCAGCCCATGGGCCGCGGGTTCGTGAAAATCGGCTCGGAAAAGCCGGACCCCGAAGATGTCCGTTTGGTGGAAGAAGCTTGGCGGTTTGCGGCAGGCAGGATCCAGAGCGGCGACTACGATATAGTCATCCTGGATGAAATCAATTACGCTATCAGCTACAAAATGCTGGACCCCGAAGCGGTGGTCGAAGCGTTGCGGAAAAAGCCGGAAATGGTCCACGTGATTCTGACCGGACGGAATGCCCACCCTTCGATCATGGAGTGCGCCGACCTCGTAACCGAAATGCGCGAGGTCAAACACCCTTATCAGAAGGGCATTATGGCGCAGCGTGGGATAGAATATTAGTTAGTCAGGATTCCGGTGGGTCAGCTTTTCAGTTCAGAATCGCACCCAGCAGGGGTTGACTGACAAACGGACGCACTGACCACCTGAAATACTTTTTTCTTATGCCTTGGTTTCGCAAACAGAAAAAGCCGCTTGAAAATCCTCAGGAAAAGCGCGTTCAGACCGAGGGGCTCTGGGTGAAGTGTGACGGGTGCAAACAGATTCTTTGGAAGAAAGATCTGGAAACCAATTTCCAAGCCTGCCCCAAGTGCAACCACCATTTTAAGATGAGCGCGCGCGCGCGGCTCGAAATGCTTTTCGACGATGGCCAGTACCTGGAGCACGACGCGGGCCTGGCCTCCACCGACCCGCTGGGGTTCAGGGACACCAAGACCTACCGCGACCGCCTGAAGAAGGCCGAGAAGCAAACAGGATTGAAAGACGCCCTCATCACCGGCGAGGGTGGGCTGGAAGGCAAACCCGTGATCATCTGCGCCATGGAATTCCAGTTTGTCGGGGGAAGCATGGGCGCAGTGGTGGGCGAGAAAATTACCCGCGCCATCGATCGGTGTATCGACCGGAAATTTCCGTTGGTCATCGTTTCCTGCTCCGGCGGCGCCCGCATGATGGAAGGCGCCATCAGCCTGATGCAAATGGCCAAAATCAGCGCCGCGCTGGCGCGCCTGGACGAAGTCCCCAAGCCCTACATCTCTGTGCTCACTGACCCCACCACGGGCGGCGTGACGGCAAGTTACGCCATGCTCGGGGATCTGAACATCGCCGAACCCGGGGCGCTGATTGGGTTTGCCGGACCGCGCGTGATTGAGCAAACCATCAAACAGAAGCTGCCCGAGGGATTTCAACGGGCGGAGTTCCTTCTCGAGCACGGCATGATTGACGCGATTGTTTCGCGCAAAGACCTTAAAGCCTACCTGGCCCGAACGTTCACTTTGTTGAGAGCGTATGAGTCTTGAGATGTCATCTTGAAAAATAATCCCGTTGGATTAGATTTGAATGAACTACACGCAATGTTTGCAAAGCCTCAACGACCTCGGCCACGAGTTACACCAGACGAAATTTGATCTCGAGTCCATCCAGAAAATCACCCGGGCCCTCGGCAACCCCCAGTCCAAATACTCCACCGCCATTGTTGCCGGGACCAACGGCAAGGGGTCAACCTCCGCCATGCTGGCGGGCATCCTTACCGCTGCCGGTTACCGGACCGGACTTTATTCTTCACCTCACCTTGTTCGCGTGAATGAAAGAATCCGCGTCAACGGCTTTGAAATCGCGGATGCCGATTTTGCCGATTCTTTCTCCCAAGTCTGGCGGACCGTGGATGGCCTTCTTGCAAAGGAGGAACTGGCGCGTCGCCCGAGTTTTTTTGAGTTGCTCACCGCCGCGGCCTTTCTGCACTTCGCGCGCGCGGGCATCGATTTTGCCGTGCTCGAAGTGGGGATGGGTGGCCGCCTGGACGCCACCAACATCACCGAACCCCGCCTGGCCGTGATTACCAACATTGACCTGGACCACCAGCCCTTTCTGGGAAACACTCATGCCGCCATCGCCTGGGAAAAAGCGGGCGTCATCAAGGCGGGCCGGCCGGTGATATCGGCCTGTGAGAATCCCGCGGCAGCGGAGGTGATCCGCAAGCGGGCAGCAGAACTGAACGCGCCACTCATTGAGTTGACGTATGCTGCGCGAGTCTCAAATATTAAAAATCTCGACAGGCACTATGCCTTTGACCTCGCCGTGGACGGCCAGCATTTCCCTGCTCTCCTTACGCCCTTGATGGGAAGTTTTCAAATAAAAAACACAAGTGCGGCGGTGGCGGCGGCCATGCGCTTGAACCACGAAGGCTTCAATATTTCCCGCGCCGCTGTCGAGGAAGGACTAAGAACAACTTCCTGGCCCGGACGTATGGAAGTTATTTGCGAGCATCCGCTGGTCGTGCTGGACGGCGCTCACAATCCGGCGGCGGCCCGCGAGATCGCAGCGGCGGCCCGCGCCCTATGGCCGCGGCGGCCCTTGCGGCTTGTTTATGCCTCCATGCGCGACAAAGCCATTGGAGAAATCAGTGAAATTCTTTTTCCGCTGGCGCGTGACGTTTATGTCACCCAACCGGAACAGGAGCGCGCCGCCGCGCCGGAGGAAATTCTGGCCGCGACGAAGTATCGTCTACAACGAATAGTCATTGAACCCAACCCCGTGCGCGCGCTCGAACGCGCCTGCCGTGAAAGCTCAGCCAGCGATGTTGTTCTGGTGGCGGGATCGCTGTTCCTGGTGGGTTCCATCAAGCGGGCGCTGGCGGAAAAGCAGCTCGACCTCGAATCCCTGGCGGGCCACGCAGTCGGCTCGCCGCTACTCTGATGAAGCATGGAAACCGTTTCCACAGTCCCCGCCAAAAAGTCCCTTCCCAACGAGGGTGTCCGATATTACCTCAGCTACCTGCGCTCGCTGGTTTTTACCAACCCGCTGATTTATTTGTACACCGTCATTTGTGGAACATTCTCACTTTGTGGTTCCTTCATCGATAGCGGGGGCCGGTGGCAGCACAAGTGCGCGCGCACGTGGTCCTGGCTAATCTTGAAAACCAGTGGCATCCGGGTGGATGTTCTGGGCCTTGAAAATGTGAACCCGGGCGAAACGGTGATCTATTGCTCCAACCACCCCAGCGCCATGGACATTCCGATTGTCTTCGTCAACCTTCCCGTCCAGTTCCGCTTCCTGGCCAAGCGCTCGCTCTTTCGCCTGCCCTTTCTGGGTTGGCACCTCGCGCGCTCCGGCCATATTCCCATTGACCGTCAGCGTCCGCGCCAAGCGCTAAAAGGTTTTGACCAGGCCGCCAAAAGAATTCGCGAAGGCAGCTCGGTTGTCATGTTTCCCGAAGGCCGCCGCAGCCGGACCTCGGAAATGCTCCCTTTCAAGAGCGGAAGTTTTTATCTGGCCATTCGCGCCGGCGTGCCCATTGTTCCCATCACGCTCAATGGAACACGCAACGTTCTATTGCCGGATACTTATCACGTCCGCCCCGGCCAAACTCAGTTGATTATTCACCCGGCGATATCGACTGCGGGGTTGACCCTGAACGATGTGGAGGTGTTATCAGAACGCGTTCGCAAACAAATCGTCTCAAAACTCTGGCCACCGGAGAAAAATTGAATGATATAGAATCGGGCGTTCTCCATGCACATATCCCTTAAAGACCAAATAGCTGTGATTACGGGCGGCTCGCGCGGCATCGGCGCGGCCACCGTGGAAGCCTTCGCCAAGGCTGGCGCCAGCATAATTTTCAGCTACCGGAAGGCAGCGCGCCAGGCGCAGGCGGTGGCGCGCCGTTGCGGAAAATACGGCGGGCCGGTAATTCCCATTCGCGCCGAGGTGGCGAGAATGGCCGAGACGAAAAGATTGATCGATGCCGCCATTCGACGCTTTGGCCGTCTGGATGTTCTGGTGGCCAATGCCGGTATCTGGAACGCAACCCCGGCTCCCATCGAGACTTTGACCGAAAAACAGTGGGACGAAATGATGGCCGTCAATCTGAAGGGCGTTTACGCCGCGATTCACTGCGCCGTCCCGCACATGATTCGCCGCAAAGCAGGCCGCATCATCGTCGTATCCTCCACGGCCGGGCAGCGAGGCGAGGCGTTTCACGCTCACTATGGCGCGAGCAAGGGTGGCGTGATCAGCCTGGTGAAAGGGTTGTCCACCGAACTCGCCCCGCACCATATCCTGGTGAATTGCGTCGCCCCAGGTTGGGTGGAGACGGACATGGCAGCGCCGGTCATGCGCGACCGGCGGGAATATCGGGATGCCCTGGCCCCCATTCCGCTGCGCCGCTTCGCGCGCCCGGAAGAAATCGCTCAACCCATCCTGTTTTTAGCCTCGGAAATGGCATCATACATTACGGGAGAAATCTTGAATATCAACGGAGGAAACGTTCTCTGTGGCTGAGAATAGACTCGGTTTTAATACTTTACGCCGGGGTACAATATCCTTCGTGCTGATCCTGCTGTGCCTGGCCGGACAGCCGCCCAGCCGTGCTCAAGAGCAACCGGATATTTTTAAGCGGCCTGGGCCCAACCCGGCGCAAAATCATCCTGATCTCTCCCGGCGCCCCCCGGTCATCAATCCCAAAGCCCAAGTCATGCTTGATAAAGCCATCCAGGCGCTGGGAGGCGCGTCCTTCCTTTCCTTCAAGCGGCTGACCACAAAGGGCAGGGCCTTCGCCATTTCGGACGAGAGCACCGCCGGACTCTCACCGTTTGAGAGCGCCGTGGAGTATCCGGACAAACGACGTGCGTCCTATGGCAAAAAGCCCCCGGTCATCCTGATCAATAACGGCAAGCAGGGCTGGGAAATCGATCGGTACGGCGTGATGAGCCAAAAGCGTGAGGATTTACGCGACTGGCAACTGGTGAATCGCTATAGCCTTGAAAACCTGTTGCGCCTGCGAATCCACGAGCCGGGAATGCTGGTGCAGGAAGGCGGGGCTGACTTTGTGGACGAGGCTCCGGTGCGCATCGTAACCATGGTGGATGCTCAGCAGACGGAGATTAAGTTGTACCTGCACAGCTCAACCTTCCTGCCCGTCCGTATCACCTACCACACGTGGAATGCGGTAACCAAGGATTGGGATGATCGTGCCGATGTCTACGGCGATTACCAGAAAATCCAGGGCATCGAATCACCCATGCACATCACCCGGTTTCTGAACGACGAGCGCGTGGCAGAAATTTACCGCAATTCGGCTAAATACGATGAGACATATCCGGCAGGATATTTTGAAGCTCCTAAACGTTAACCCATAAAGGGGCGGAAGTCCGCGGGCAAACTACGCTGGCACCGGCCGGCCTCTGGACCAACCTAAAATCCAACGGAGCCATAAGTGATTACAATTCTGCTTTTGATCGTTTCCAACACATTTATGACCATGGCATGGTACGGCCATTTAAAATACAGAAACACCCCTCTGATCGCCGCCATCCTGGTGAGTTGGCTGATCGCCCTGGCCGAGTATTGCTTTCAAGTGCCGGCAAACCGAATCGGCTATGGAATGTTCTCCGGCTACCAGCTTAAAATCATTCAGGAGATCATCACGCTGATCGTATTTGCCGTGTTTGCTTATTTCTACCTGGGCGAACCGCCGCGCTGGAATTACGTCCTTTCTTTCATTTGCATCCTGGGCGCGGTGGGGTTCGCGTTTTGGGGCAGATTATAAGCAGGCCCGGGCAAGGCCCGGCGGAGGAGGAGAAGTAACCCCATAAATTTAGTTCTGGTGATAGACTAGAGACTCGATGAAAAGCAAAACAGCTATTCGCAGCACCACCATTCTGAGCGTGCGCCGCGGAGGCCATCTGGCCATGGGGGGCGACGGTCAAGTGACAATGGGCGAAAGCATCGTCAAGACCAAAGCGAAAAAGATCCGGCGCTTGTATAACGACAAAATTGTGGCTGGTTTCGCCGGCTCGACCGCCGACGCGCTCTCACTCTTCTCTCGCTTTGAGCAGAAGTTGGAGGAATATCACGGCAACCTGAGCCGCTCCGTGGTGGAATTGGCGAAAGACTGGCGCACTGACCGCGCCCTGCGCCACCTTGAGGCGCTGCTGCTGGTGGGCGACGATAAGAGCACCTACCTGGTGAGCGGCAATGGCGACGTGATAGAGCCCGATGACGGCATTGTGGCCATCGGTTCCGGCGGTCCTTATGCTTTGGCGGCTGCGCGCGCCCTGGCCAAGCATACTCAAATGGGCGCACGGGAAATCGTCCAGGAAGCCATGCACCTGGCGGGCGAGATCTGCATCTTCACCAACGATCAAGTGGTAATCGAAGAGTTGTAGGAATCCAATGACGCAACACAAAGGATAATCTTTCGATGGTTTTCTATCTTCCCGAGACTGCTGAGACTCCGACGGCGCTGGACGAAATGACGCCGCGCCAGATTGTGGCCGAGTTGGACAAACACGTGGTGGGCCAGCCGGAGGCCAAGCGCTCGGTCGCGGTCGCATTGCGCAACCGGATGCGCCGCCAAAAGCTCCCGGAAGAACTGGCGGAAGAAATCCTGCCCAAAAACATCATTATGATTGGCCCCACCGGCGTGGGTAAAACTGAGATCGCGCGCCGTCTGGCCCGCCTGGCCAATTCTCCGTTCCTGAAAGTGGAAGCCTCGCGATTTACGGAGGTGGGCTACGTGGGGCGCGACGTGGAATCCATGATCCGCGACCTGGTGGAAATCTCCATTGAAATGGTGCGTGAAGAAAAGCTGGATGAAGTGTCGGAAAAGGCGGAGCAGAACGCGGAAGAGCGTTTGCTGGACCTGCTGCTTCCTCCCCTGCCCCTTAGCCGCTCGGAGAAGGCGGCTGGCGATGACTCCCAGGCCGCCCAGGCGGCGGAGCAATTTCAGCGTACCCGTGAAAAATTGCGCGCCCAGCTTCGCGAAGGCAAATTGGATGAGCGCCAGGTGGAAGTGGAGGTTCGCGAGCGGAATTTTCCCGCCTTTGAAATTATCTCCTCCCAGGGCATCGAGGAGATGGACATCAATATCAAGGACATGCTGCCCGGGCTCTTCGGCCCGAAAACCAAGAAGCGCAAGATGCGCGTGACCGAAGCGATGGAGTATCTGATTCAGGAAGAGGAAAACAAACTGATCGATATGGACCAGGTCACCCGCGCAGCCGTCGAGCGCACGGAGCAGTCCGGCATTATCTTCATCGACGAAATCGACAAGATCGCCGGCCGCGAGCACGGGCACGGTCCCGAGGTCAGCCGCGAGGGCGTCCAGCGCGACATCCTGCCCATCGTGGAAGGAACCACGGTCAACACGCGCTACGGGATGATTCGCACCGACCACATCCTGTTCATTGCCGCCGGCGCCTTTCACGTCAGCAAGCCTTCCGACCTCATTCCCGAGCTTCAAGGGCGATTCCCCATCCGCGTGGAATTGCACACTCTCACCGTGCAGGATTTCATCCGCATCCTGAAGGAACCCAAAAGCGCGCTGGTAAAGCAATACATCGCGCTGCTGGAAACGGAAGGCATTAAATTGTCTTTCACCGATGACGCGCTGGAGGGAATCGCTGACTTTGCCGCCCGCGTCAACGAACAAACGGAGAATATTGGCGCCCGACGCCTGCACACCATTATGGAAAAGCTGCTGGACGAAATTTCGTTTGAAGGCCCGGACTTGAAAAAGAAGACCGTACGCATTGACAACGCGTACGTCCAGAAACAACTGGCGGAGATCGTCAAGAACCAGGACCTGAGCCGATACATTTTATAGGAAGGTGCATGATCACTTCTTTTCCCCGCCTTTTTCACGCATGAGCGCGTGCGATTCGACTAACATTAGGATGGATCAGACACACCCCCTGCCACCAAGACGCGTTCATCATTCACAAAGTACCATTCCTAATTCGTACTTCATCCCTTACCCCTTAATGTTGCTGTGCGCTTTGTGCTTGGGATGCGGCATTCAGGGACCGCCCCGTCCGCCTCGCGTCGAAAAGCCAGAAAAGGTTCCGGATCTAACCCTGGTCCAGAAAGGCCCGTCCTTTGAGCTGAGTTTCACCGCCCCCCTTTTGGCCACAGACGGCGGGAGGTTGACGAAGCCACTGGAAATCGAAATATTCCGTGCCATCACCGGGCCCGGGGCCACGCCCGCGGAACCCGAAGCAGGATCCGCACCCTGGCGAACGTTGTCCACGGACGACTTGCAAAAATATACCGAAGGAGGAAAAATTATTTACTCCACCAAACTTTCCGACCAGGAATTCCGCCAATCGCTGGGCTCGACTTTTACCTTTGCGGTGCGCGGGCTCACGCGGGGCTTTCGCGGCCGGCGTCTGGAGGGTGAATACTCGAACATCGTTAGACCCGTGCTCCTTGATGTTTCCGCACCGGTCGGGAACCTCCAGATTAAAACCACAGAGAAGGCGCTGGTTTTGAGTTGGACGCCGCCCAGCCGCAGCATAACCGGGCAGACCATGGCCGCGCCCTCAAGCTATCAGGTTTATTGGAGTCCGACGGGCAAGCCCGGCACCTTCCAGAAGCGGGGCGAGACCACCACATCCGCTTTTTCCGATCCGGACTTTGCATTTGAGCACACCTATTTTTACCGGATACGCGCCATCTTCAAGCAAGGCAATCAAGTTGCAGAGAGTGACGACCCTGCCCCGGTCGCCATCACTCCGCACGACACGTTCCCGCCTGCCCCGCCCTCCAATGTATCCGCCCTGTTTTCCGCGGGGGCGATTCAGTTGGTGTGGACCGCCAACACCGAGCCCGACCTTGCCGGATACAACGTCTACCGGCGCGAAAAAGACGGCGTGGCGCACAAAATCAATTCGGAAATGTTGCGAACTCCCACTTTTGAAGACCGGACCGTTCAAGCGGGCCACCAGTATTTCTACCGCGTGACGTCGGTTGATTTAACCCACAATGAGAGTTTACCCTCGGAAGAGGTCACGGCGGAAACGCCGTAAACGGCCTGCGTGCGGCTCGTTCCTTCTTACACGTACGATCGTAGTGCTATAATCCCTGCCATGAAAGGTTTGGCCCATGAGGTTCTTTCAAACCTGAGTTCTTCGCCGGATTTCCCTTACATCCTGATGGGCGCGGCCGCGGTGGTATTAACTGGCGCCCTGGGCTTGATCGTGATGGCGCGCTGGCGTCGCAAGACGCCCGAAGAAATCGAGCGCCTGCGGCGGCTTGCCCTCAATCGCACCGGACGTGTGACGTATGGCCAAATTGTGGACTGGATCGAGCCGCCGCCGGGCAAGAAGGGCGCGCGCCTGGTTGTATTCAAATACGAAGTCGCGGGCGTGAAATATGATGCGGCCCAGGATGTATCCGCGCTCCCCACCGTCGTGGTCCAGGTCAGGGAATCGATTGGGCAACAGGCGAGATTGAAATACGACGTCGACCGTCCGGGCAATTCCATTATCGCCTGCGAAGAGTGGTCGGGCTTCCTTCAGTATTCGCCCGCAAAAGTCGTGAGCGCAAAGTCCGGCCTGAAGTCGGAAGCGTAACGATAGGGCTTGGGAATTAGGGAGTCAGGAAGAGAAACGATGAATGATGAACGCAGAATGATGAACAAGAACAAACTCTCGAAATCATATTCATCATTCATTAATCAGCGTTCATCATTGGGCCAGTTTTGCTTCCCTCCCTAACCCCTGGTTCCTAATCCCTGTTTTAATATGACCTACCAGGAAAAACTCGACGAATTACGCCAGCGCAACGCGCGCGCGGAAAATGGCGGAGGCGAAGAGCGGCGCGCCCGGCAGAGGTCCGAAGGCAAAATTCCCGCGCGCCAGCGGCTGGAGCTCCTTTTCGACGAAGGCACCTTCGAGGAGATCGACAAGCTGGTGGAGCACCGCTGCCAGGATTTCGGCATGGCAGAGCAGCACGTTCCGGGCGACGGTGTGGTGGCGGGATTCGGCCGCATCGAGGGCCGCCTGACTTACGCTTTTGCCCAGGACTTCACCGTATTCGGCGGGTCGCTGAGCGAATCCAACGCCGCCAAAATTTGCAAGATCATGGACCTGGCCATGAAGGTAGGCGCGCCCCTGGTGGGACTGAACGATTCCGGAGGCGCGCGCATTCAGGAGGGCGTGGCCTCGTTGGCCGGCTACGCGGATATTTTCCTTCGCAACACCCTGGCGAGCGGCGTGATCCCGCAAATCTCCGCCATCATGGGACCCTGCGCCGGAGGCGCGGTCTATTCCCCCGCCATCACCGACTTCACTTTGATGGTGGAAAAATCGAGTTATATGTTTGTGACCGGTCCCGACGTGATCAAAACCGTGATGCATGAGGACGTCACCAAGGAAGAGTTAGGCGGGCCCATGACCCACAATTCGGTGAGCGGCGTCGCGCATTTCCTCACCCGCGACGATGCCGACTGCCTGGCCCTCGTCCGCGAGCTGCTCTCGTTCATGCCGCAAAATAACCGGGAGGACGCGCCGTCAATTGAATCCTCCGATCCTTCCGACCGCCGCGACGAAGCGCTCGACACTCTGGTGCCCGCGGAGTCCGACCAGCCTTACGACATTAAGGAAATTTTGCATCGGGTCGTTGATGACGGCTATTTTCTCGAGGTGCACGAGCACTTCGCCAAAAACCTGGTGGTGGGCTTCGCCCGGCTCGGCGGGCAGAGCGTGGGGGTCGTCGCCAATCAGCCCGCCATCCTGGCCGGTTGTCTGGACATCAATGCCTCGGTCAAGGGCGCGCGCTTCGTTCGCTTCTGTGACGCTTTCAATATCCCCCTCATCACTTTCGAAGACGTTCCCGGATTCCTTCCCGGCACGAAGCAGGAATTTGGCGGTGTCATTCGCCAGGGCGCCAAGCTGCTCTACGCCTATGCTGAGGCCACGGTGCCCAAGATCACCGTGATCACCCGCAAGGCCTACGGGGGAGCTTACTGCGTCATGGCATCCAAACACATTCGCACCGACATCAATTTTGCCTACCCGACCGCCGAAATTGCCGTGATGGGGCCCGAGGGCGCCGTTAACATCGTCTATCGGCGCGAACTCCTGAACGCCGGGGACCCTGAAAAGTTGCGCCGCGAAAAGATCGACGAATTCCGCCACCGATTTGCCAATCCATACGTGGCCGCCGAACGCGGCTACGTGGATGCCGTGATCGTGCCCCGCGACACCCGCCCCAAACTCATCGCCGCCTTGAAGATGCTCGAGACCAAGCGCGATAACAATCCGCCCAAGAAGCATGGCAATATTCCGCTCTAAAATTCATTTGATGGTCTCCAGTGTTTGCCCGGCGTGGTGAGTGGCCTGGGTCTGGGCAAAGGCCAATCTCAACTCTTGTCCCTCCACCCGGACCCCCACTTGCACCAGGCTTTCCGGGATGGGAATCCTGCCGCGGCTAGCTGCACAATGGTTATGATCTAAACTGTCGGTCAAGCTTCTAAAGACTTCGTAATGGGGTGTGATGACCGTCACTGACACCCTCAACATGTCTGTGGTGCAATCCCTGCCTCAATACGAAATCACGGCGATGGCCTGTAATTCCCCGGCCTCACAATTTTCGCTTAAGGAGTTTTTGGCTATGAAACTAAGACTGATGATCGAACATCTTCGGTACAGAAAGACTTCTTCAATCAGGTCAACCGACAGGCTGCTGTCCTCGCTTGCCGGAGGCCTCGCATGCGTCTTGTGGTTTGGTGCGGCGGCCCAAGCAACCACATTGTTTGTGGGCCCAACCTTCGGTTCAAACACGGGTTGTACATCGACTGGGTTCACCTCCGTGCAGGCAGCGGTGGATGCGGCCGCACCGGGCGACACAGTTTATCTCTGTGGAACCGTACCCTTTGCCGAGCAGGTCATCATCACCAAGGTGCTGACCTTAACCGGAGACGACGGGGCAACCATCCAGGCGCCCAGCCCGTTTCCCACCACCGACCTCTCGAAACTACCTCCTCAATTCACCACTGACGACCTGTTTATTCCGCAAGCCATTGTCATCGTCTGGGGCGCGGGTGCAAACGCCACCATCACGAATTTGATAATCACCGGCCCCCTTCCCGGTAACGGAGGTTGTGCGAGCCAGGAATTTGGAGTAGTGGTGATTGCCGGCGCGAAAGTATCCCTGATCAGCGATGAAATCCTGAACATCGCCGATGAGAATTCATCCCTCTACGGCTGCCAAACTGGTGTTGGGGTGCTAATTGGCCGGGAATACTGGCCGAACGCAGACTACAGCAACTTTCTGGTTGTAAATTTCGTCGGCTACGGCACCATGACCGGAACCGAGGTTTCTGGGTATATGAAAGGCGGTATCGTGATCGACGGCCCCGGCAGCAATGCTGTCGTGCGCGGGAACAAGGTAACTGGCTCGGACAGGGACACTTTATTTTCACCGATTGTCGCCCAAAACGGTATTCAGGTCTCACGAGGGGCGTCCGCTCAGGTGAGGGACAACACAGTCTCGGGAAACACCTATACGGGGTCAGCATACGCATCTTCCGGGGGGATCCTGATTTTTGGTGGCTGTGGCGACCCGCTGGTGACCGGCGTCCAAGTGATGGGCAACACGCTGACCGATAATGACGTCGGAATTTACCTTAACAATTACGACGACACTTGTTCCACCGCCTCCTCCGTGATGACCAACAATAAAGCGGTGAACAATACGCTCAGCAACGGTGAAATCACCAATGTCGGCAGTGGCGTGCCTTTTGGGTTCCCATATGCGGGATATCAAGCCGGGATCGACGACGTGGGCACAAACGACAAGGTCATCAACAACACTATTGCAGGCTTCGGCTACACACCAGCTCAGACAACGGGACCCGGAACGTACGTCATACCCATCGACACGCTTACGGTCCCCACAAACCAAGCCAAGGTCCACGCGAACAAGGTGCAATAATTGCAGCGCGCCGCGAGACGTGGGCCAACGGAAACTCACCCCTCGGGGCCGGAAGGTACCGCAGAGTTTGCGCACCTCAAACTCTGCGGTTCATAATTTGGGGACGGTGAGGAAGGCCGCGAGTCCATAGCGCGGCCACAATCCAAGTGGAGGAACTTCTGCTAGAGCTTTTGTCACAAACTACGTTACCGACGGGTTGCCCACGGCGGCAGTGGAAACCAAAAATGCCAAGGAGTAAATCGGGGCGAGAGGATTTGAACCTCCGACCTCTTGGTCCCGAACCAAGCGCGCTACCAGGCTACGCTACGCCCCGTCAAAAGAAGAAGTGGCAAGTGGCAAGTAACAGGAAACTCTCATTTCTTATCTCTTCCTCTTGCCACTGACCACTTGCCACTAACCACTTTCTTCACAATTGGTCGGGACGGCCAGATTTGAACTGGCGACCCCTTGCACCCCAAGCAAGTGCGCTACCAGGCTGCGCTACGTCCCGTTAAGTAATCTGACGAGTGGCAGGTGACGGCCCAAGAAACTTACAGCCAAGGGAGATCGCCCCTGCGGGAAACGGCGGCGATGCTACAGGCAGTTCGTGACGAGCAGCATTGAAGCCCGGGGCCGTCTTCTGGCTTGTCACTTGTCACTTTTCACTCGTCACTGGTCTTAATGACGCTAACATTTACTGGAAAGGATTGTCAAGATGCCCTGCAGTTCGCGCTTGATGGCGCGCAAGTGCTGGCTATCAAGAGTGTTTTCGGATCGTGTCCTCTGGGGTACGGCCGCCCCCGAAGCTGCGCCGGCATCGGGCGCAGGAGGACCGGCAAGTTGTTTGCGGGCGCCCTCAATAGTATAGCCCTTCTCATAAAGAAGCTTTTTGATTTCGATCGCCGTCTCGAGATCCTGCTTGCGATAAAGTCTCCGCCCGGCGCTGTTCTTGACGGGTTTGAGCATCGGAAATTCACTTTCCCAATAGCGCAGAACGTAAGCCTTGATGGCAATCAGTTCACTCACTTCGCCAATGCGAAAGTACAATCGGTCCGGAATGACGACCTCCGCGGATCGCGCGTGCACAGCATGCCGGGCGTTCGACCTTAGACCCTTGGGCATAAAATCCTTCGGAGCCTCGACAAATCCCCGTCCGGCCATATTAGTGAACCCCAGGGAGAGCGTCAAGCTCCGAGGCTCACTTGCCCTCCCCCAGTTTCAAGGCGAGAAGGCGGTAAGGAATGAGACGCCGCGGCCGTTGGCGAGGCGGGACAGGATGTGGACAAAACGTTGGCGGGTGAGAGAGGCCCAGCGCGGGTGGGCGAGGAGGTAGAGGGCCATCGACAGGGCGCTGAGAATTTTGCAGGTGCCATGTCGAGGCTGGCGTCGCCGCGCTTCGAAATAGGGGCGCAATTTTTCGGCCAGAGGGTCTTGCCCGAGGAGCAGAACCAGCAGGTAGGCCAAGGTGAAGGCCATCAAGAGGCGCAAGAGGCGTTGCGGTTTTTCCACTTGGAGGTGCAGGCCGCGCAGCCCCAAGTGACTCTTCCAATCGCGAAAACACTGCTCGATCTGCATGCGCTGGCGGTACAACCGGATGGCCTCTTCGGTCGGCAGCCACGCTTCGGAATCGGGCGGTACGATCAGGAACCAAGCCTCCTGAAATCCTCTTTCCCGATAGACAATCACATCCACTGGTTCCGCCTCATGCCCGTGGTAGAGGACATGACGATAGCGGAGAGGCCGGCCGGTGCGATGGGGCAAGCGACCCAGGCTGATGCGCTGCCGACGGCCCCGGACTTCCGCCTGAATGATCACCTTGCTCCGGCCTCGAATCAAAAAAGGCTGACCACCTCGATTCAAATCCTGGATCAGGGCGACCCGAGCGTAGCCGCGATCAAAAACCAAAATCAGCCGCACCCCGGGTGGGGCTGCCTCGGCCAGCCAAGTGAGCAGGTACCGTTCGATGGTGTTTTGGGAAAGGGGCCTGAGGGTGGTCCAGGGGTACTGGAAATCGACCCAGGCCACCGGCACGGCCCGTCCGGCGAGCGGAATCGCGGCGTTGACCACCTCCACTCCATCGACGGTCGTCTGGTCGATGAGCACGATGACCCAAGGTGAAGGCTGGCGGCCCAGGATCAGCCGCAACATGCATTCCGCCAGGCTGGAAGGGTCGAAATGCTTGCACTTCAGAAAACGCGAGAGCCATTTGTAGCGACTCTTGAACTTAAGGTCCTCGGGTAAGGCACGAGCCACCGAAGTCAGATGCAGGCCGCCGTAACCGAAGCGGACGCTGAGGGCCAGATCCACGAAGGCCGTGGTGAGACGGGCCAAGTTTTTGCGCACGGTGCGGCGCAGGAGGGGAAAGTAAGCCTCCATCAGGGGTCGGATCGTATCGCGGAGCTCTGGAGTATGTTTCATTATTACTAATGAAACGGAAAGCCGTCAAAAAAAAGGACCTACGCCTTGACCCTCAACAATTCGTGATTCAGCTCGCAAATCGCCTCAAGCTGGGCCCGCAATTTCTGGTAATTCTCCAGCCACTGCTCCACCTGCCGCTTCTGTTCGGGCCGAATACTAAACTGACGCACCCGCCCGCCCGGATAGCCCACGGTGAGAACCCAAACCCGGTGTCCCTCTCCGCGACGACACTTGAGACACCCGCGGCGGTGAAAGATCTTCCGATCCAACAAGGAGCCCCGCAGGATCTCGGCCGCCTCAGGTAATTGCCGAGTCATTTGTTCTCGCGCTTTTAGAACTTCCAGTCGCTTCATCAATACTAATGAAACGACACCGCTTGTCGGATGTCAAGAGTATTTTCCGATCTAGCACAACAAAAAGTGGGGGAGGGCAAG
>DASYZE010000042.1:0-80364 GCA_035946625.1 Terriglobia bacterium
CTTCACCCGCGCCAGCACTCCCACTCTTCCCAACTCCCTCTTGCTCATCTCCGTTCTCCCCAATCGGACCTCCTCTCGGAGTTCCTATTAGGGGACATTTCTATCGAGGACAAAAGGGGACATTATCATCGAGGCACAACATCGGCTGAAACAAGACAAGATCCAGACCGGGTGGCGATTGCCCAAGTAATTGCGATCGTAAACATGGAATTCCTGTGAAAAGTGTCTTATCCTCTTTAGGAGCGCGCTGGCTCGTTGAGGTCAAGAATGAAAACGATAAAGTTCACCCATTGGAAAGATGGCGAGTATCATCTCGGCTTTCTCAATGACTATCCCGATTATGAGACTCAGGGGATGTCCAAGGATGAATTAGTGGAGAACCTCAGGTCACTCCTTGTTGATCTCGACTCAGGTGAGATCCCGTATATTCGGAAAGTTGAAGAATTGGTGTTGTCGGATTGAAACGACGCGACCTCGTGAGAAAGCTTGAGGAACTCGGTTGTGTGCTGGTCCGCCATGGGGCAAGCCACGATTGGTATACCAACCCAAAGACGAAGAAATCCCAACCCATTCCCCGCCACATTGAAATTCACGAGGGGCTGGCCAAATCCATCCTCAAGAAGATCAGTTCAGTCTGACAAGCCTTGAGAGAGCGCTTTGCGGTGGCATTCAGACGCCCCGCCAGTTGCGCGAGATCAACCTCGCCTGCCGCCAACCTCCAGAAATCTTGAATACTCCCCTTGATGAATGATATCTTGGCAAAGGCAAGCGTGATTGATCAGGAGTCCTTATTTATGGGAAACAATTCATCATTTCCGATTGTGAGTGACAAAAAACCTACACCGCGCGCCCTGAACCGCCGGGAATGGATTGCGCGCATGTTGGGCGGCGCTGCGGCGGGAGTGGCATTCCCTGGCTTGGCGGCCGGGCATCCGGTGCGTGAGCTTCTGGCCGATGCCTCCACCCTGGACCAGGCCGATGCTGCCGTAGCCGCTGCGGACTGGACGCCGGAGTTCCTGAATTCTTTCCAGGCGCAAACGCTTGCCGCCTTGGCGGAGCGCATCATTCCGGGGTCATCCCAGGCCCAGGTGGCCCGGTTTATTGACACGCTGCTGAGTGTGGACAAAGCCGGGAACCAGGAGCGGTTTCTGAATTCACTTGCCGAGTTCGAAAGCGCGTCGATGAAAAAGTTTGGGCATTCGTATAAAGACCTAACGGAAACCCAGCAGGATGAAATTCTCACGATGGCGTCCACCGCTGCATCCGGGCACCCGCACAGTTCCGGGCGACGGCGACGGCGCGTATCACTTGGACCGCCTCGGGCCGCTTCCGAGCAGGAGCACGACACCCTGCGCGACCACTTCGACAACATGAAGGGGTGGGTGCAAGGAGCGTACTACTCCTCCGAAGTGGGCATGCGCGAGTTGGGATGGACGGGTGAATTCATGTTCGAAAGTTTTCCCGGATGCCAGCACCCGGGCGGCCACGCTTAATTGCCGATTGAGGATTGCCGATTGATGGTTAAGGACGAACGGGATTCAATTGCGGTTCTTCGATAGGCGATCAGCGTCCGGCTTTGCGAGCTTCCCGAATGATTCCAACCGAATTCATCGCCTCGCTCGGCAAAGGCAAACCCGCCCCGGCTTATTTCCTCTGCGGTCCCGACCGTTTCCTGCATGAAGAGTGCCGCCTGGCCCTCATCGCCTCCCTGCCCGCTGAGGCGCGCGAATGGTGTCTGGCGGAAATCGAGTACGAACCGGGGCGCCTGGCACGCGAGCTGGAGGGCGCGCGCCAAATGCCGATGCTGGGCAGCCACAACTACCTGCTCTTTACCAATCCGGAAGATTTCAAACATTCAACCGACGAAGATGTGGAGGCGCTCAAGGATTACCTGGACCGCCCGTCGCCCTTTGCCACCGCAGTTTTTATGGCCATCGAGCCCGACCGCCGGCGGAAGCTCATCTCGTTACTCGAAAAGAAAGCCGTGGGGGTTGAAATGTTGCCCCTCTCGCGCCGCGAGGCTGCGACTTGGGTCAAGCGCTATCTGGAGAAGGCTGGCGTGGAAACCTCGCCCGAGCTTGCCGAGGAAATTGCGGCCAAGTTTGAAACCAGCCGGGAGGTGCGAGGCCAGGCCAACAGCAGCGGGGTCAACTTGCTCTGGGTGCGGACGGAACTCGAGAAACTTCTTACCGCCAAGCCGGAGGCCAAACGCCTGGAGCGCGGCGACTTGGAACTGATGGTGGGCTTCCGCGAGGAGCACGTGATCGGCAAACTGTTGCGCGCGATTGCGGAGCGGCGGTTCGGGACCGCGCTCGAACACCTGCGCGCACTGCTGGCCAGCAAAGAATCTGAAATGTTACTGCTGTGGTGCATCGCGGATTTATTCCGTCAGGCGCTGAGAGGCGCTTCCGGCCCGCAGTTCGGACGCGGGGGATGGAACAAGTTTGCCAATCCTTATTCCACGCCGGAAATCGCGCAACTGGTGGCGCGCGACTATCCGCGCGAACAGTTGTTGCAAGCCATCCGGCTGGCGCGCCAGGCGGATTTGGGCATCAAGTCGTCATGGAAAGATTCAAGAATTTTGCTGGAATTTTTGATCTGGCAAATCATCGTGGGCAAATCGTCAGACTTGGTGCCGGCCTTCGAACTGCCCTCAACATCCTCGAAGGCGTGACGGAATTGGTGATTTTGTGATTGAGTGATTGGGTGATTTTTCTTTTTTAGGATTGATCTTTTCAATCGCCCAATCACTCAATCGCCCAATTCTTCTCAGGCCAGCGCGTTGAATCGAACACTTAGCCGCGACTTGTAACGGGCAGCGGTGTTGCGGTGCAGAATGCCCTTGCGAATCGAGTGATCGATCAGGGCAAGGGTGGGACGGAGCAGCGCTTGCGCCTCAGGCTTGTTCTTGGCATCGAGCGCCACTCGAAGCTTGCGCATCTGGTGCCGGAGTTTGGTGCGGTGCGTGCGATTGGCATCTTCACGCTTGAGTGTTTGCTTGATGCGCTTGAGCGCAGATTTATGGCTTGCCACAGAATCTCCTTTTAGACAAAATGCGAACATCTAATTTAGCAAAGGTCAACTCCCGCGTCAACGGTGAAGAGGATGAGCCACCAGGAATCGAAAGCCAGAATTGAATTGCTCCTGAGCGAGGAGAAAATCACACAGCGCGTTCGCGAGCTGGGGGCGCAGATTTCAGCCGACTATCAAGGCCGCCGGCTGCACGTGGTGGGCATTCTGAAAGGCGCGTGGGTATTTTTAGCCGACCTCGTTCGCCACATCGATCTTGAAGTCACGGTGGATTTTTTGGGCATTGCCAGCTATGGGACGGGCACCACCACCTCGGGCCAAGTGAAGATCACCAAGGACCTCGACCATAGCATCGAAGGGCTGGACGTTCTGGCGGTGGAAGACATACTGGACACAGGGCTGACGTTTACCTACCTGCAGAAAATGCTGACCGCGCGCAAGCCCAGGAGCTTAAAACTGGTGGCGCTATTGGACAAAGCCGAGCGGCGCATCAAGCCGGTTCATGCCGACTACGTTGGGTTCACGATTCCCGATCTCTTTGTGGTGGGTTACGGGCTTGACTACGGCCAAAAGTACCGCCAGCTTCGCGACGTCTGCGTTCTCCACCCCACCCCGGAAGATGGGGAGATTGCCTCCGCCGGGACGAGATGACGAGCTGTAGCGGTGGTCTCTGGCCGCCGCCCCGATTCAATTAGCCCATCGGCGGTCAGAGTCCGCCGCTACAATCCATCCGCACATTCGGGTTTACAAAATCAGCGGGCGGGCACGATAATGCCGGAGTCACCCAAATGGCGAACCCGGAATTTTCCACCCCGCTCATGCGCCAGTACAGCGCCATCAAGGAGCGCCATCCCCACGCTCTTCTACTCTTCCGCCTCGGCGATTTTTATGAGTTGTTTTTTGAAGATGCGGTCACGGCCGCGAAAGAACTGGAAATTACCCTGACCTCGCGCAACAAGGAGAAAGGTGTCGCCATCCCCATGTGCGGCGTTCCCTACCACGCCGCCGAGGGTTACATCGCCCGGCTGATCCGCAAGGGATTTCGTGTGGCCATCTGCGACCAGATGGAAGACGCCCGCTTGGCCAAGACGCTGGTCAAGCGCGAAGTCACGCGCGTGGTCACGCCGGGCACGGCGACGGATTCGCAAGTGCTCGAGCCGCGCGAAAACATTTATCTGGCGGCCCTGGCTGAAAAAGAGGGAGTGGCCGGCCTGGCGTTCGCCGACCTTTCCACCGGCGATTTCCGCGCCACCGAATTTTCCGGCCCTCAGGCCCAGGCACGGGTGCGCGAGGAATTGGACCGGATGCGTCCGCGCGAAATCCTTTTGCCTCCGCTCGCCCAGCCTCTGGAGGCGATTCCTTCCCGCGACGGCGCGCCCATGACGCGCACCTCGCTCGACGATTGGATTTTCACCGATGAATACGGCGGGCGGCTTTTGCGCGACCATTTCCGCGTGGCAACTTTGGCGGGTTACGGTTTGGAAGATCATTCGCTGGCGGTGGCGGCGGCTGGCGCAATTCTCCACTACGTCCGCGAGACGCAGCGCGGTTCGCTCGGCCACCTGGACGGCATCCGATTTTACCAGCAGAGTGATTCGCTCATCCTGGACCCGGCCACGCTGCGCAACCTCGAATTGCTCGAACCGTCGTTTGGGGGGCTTCGCACGTCCACGCTGTTGAGCGCCCTCGACCGCTGCGCTACCGCACTCGGCGCGCGGCTGCTGAAGAGTTGGATACTGCGGCCATCCATCGAGCGCGCGGAAATCGAAGGCCGCCACCAGGCGGTGAAAGAGCTTTTGAAATCCACCATCGCCCGGGAGGAGTTGCGCCGCCCGCTCGGCCAAATTCAGGATCTCGAGCGGCTGCTCAGCCGGGTGACTCTGGAAACGGCCAACGCGCACGACCTGATCGCGCTCAAGAACTCGCTGCAACAACTTCCGGGGGTGCGCGCGTCGGTATCCCAATTTCGCGCGCCGAGGTTGTGCGAGCTTCACGCGCAGATGGATGAGCTTGCGGATGTGTGCGACTTGCTGGAAAGATCCATTCATCCGTCGCCCGCCCCGGGGTTGAGCGACGGCAATCTGATTCGCGCCGGCTATCATGCCGAGCTCGATGAGCTGCGCGACTTGAGCCGGAACAGCAAGCAGGTGATCGCGCAAATCGAAACGCGGGAGCGCGAACGCACCCGCATTGCTTCTTTGAAGGTGCGTTTCAATAATGTTTTCGGGTACTACATCGAAGTCACCAAACCCAACCTGGCGCAGGTTCCCGCTGATTACGAGCGCAAGCAGACGCTGGTGAACGCCGAGCGGTTCACCACCCCCGAACTGAAGGAGCTTGAATCCAAGATTCTGGACGCTGAAGATCGAAGCCAGACCCTCGAGCGTGAACTGTTTGTGGAAATTCGCCGCCGGGTTGCGACGGAGGCGCGCCGGATTCGCCAGACCGCGCGCGCCCTGGCCGAGATCGACCTCGAAACGTGCTTCGCATTTCTGGCCGCAGAGCGCAATTACTGCCAGCCCCAATTTTCAGACGACGGCGAGATGGTGATCCACCAGGGGCGGCACCCCGTCATCGAGCTGATCGGCGAAGAGGAACAGGGTGGGCGCTTTATCCCCAACGACCTCTACATGAATTCGGGCTCCGATCTCATTCTGCTAATTACCGGCCCGAACATGGGCGGGAAATCCACCTACCTGCGCCAAGCGGCGTTGATCGCATTGATGGCGCAAATGGGAAGCTTTGTGCCCGCAGCGCAAGCCAAACTGCCCCTGTTTGACCGAATCTTTACACGCATTGGCGCGTCGGACAATCTGGCGCGCGGGCGTTCCACTTTCATGGTGGAGATGACCGAAGCGGCCAGCATCCTGAATACAGCCACACCCCGCAGTCTGGTGCTGCTGGATGAAATCGGGCGCGGCACCGCCACCTTTGACGGTTTGGCGATTGCCTGGGCGGTGGTGGAGCACCTGCAAATGCGCACGCGCGGGAAAACGCTTTTCGCCACTCACTATCACGAGCTTACCGAACTCGCCGACCTGTTGCCCGGCGTGCGCAACTATCACGTTTCCGTGAAGGAGTCAGGCTCGAGCATCGTATTTCTGCGCAAGGTCGAGCCGGGCAGCGCGGACAAAAGCTACGGAATCGAGGTGGCGCGCCTGGCCGGCCTGCCGCCTGCCGTCATCGAACGCGCGCGCGAAGTTCTGGCCAAGCACGAACAGAACGAGCACACTTTGAGCTCGCGCTTGGAGCAATGCCCCGGCGCGGAAGATAAGGGTCCCGTGCAGTTAACGATCTTTACCCCGCTCAACGCGGAAGTTGTCCGGGCCATCGAAAGAGCCGACCTCGACAACCTGAAACCCATTGACGCGCTGAACCTGCTGGCCGAACTCAAGAAACAGATTCAATCATGAGCATGTTGCGAACGGAGGATCTCGGAGAACTCTTCTTGATGGAATTGGAAGGGGACCGCTGGAGCCCGGGGCTGGAAAAGCGGCTTCGCAAACTGCATCCGGGCGGAATAATTTTTGCTCCCCAAAACTTGCGCGCGCCGGATTCCACCACGGAACTCCTGACCAAAATCGCGCGAGCATTGGACTTCCGCCCTATTCTCGCTCTTGAGGAAGAAGGGGGTGCGGTCGATCCGCTCGGAAAAATTTTTCACGGGTTGCCCTCGCCGCAGACCGTAAGCCAGAGGGGGCCTGAGGCGGCCTTGAAGCTGGGCGAACTGGCCGGCGCCGGCTTGAAACTGCTGGGCTTTAATACCAATTTCGCGCCCCGGCTGGACCTCCTGAATCCGATGGACAAGACTTCTCTTCACTCGCAATCATTCGGTTCCGAACATCAAGTTGTGACGCGATGCGGCGCCGCCTTTGTGAGAGGTCTCAAGCCTCATGGCATCCTCGCTTGTGGCAAATATTTTCCCGGCCATGGCGATGCGCGCCCCGACCGCGATACCGGACTCTGCTTGAGCAGCAAGCCCATGGCCCGCATGTGGCGTGAAGATCTCGAACCTTATCTTAAACTCCTTCGCCAACTGACCCTGGTGATGGTGAGCCATCGCGCGTATAAAGCTTATGATTTTGACGTGGCGCTCCCCGCCTCGCTATCCGCGAATGTGCTGGAGGGCTTGCTGCGCGTGAAGCTGGATTATCGTGGAGTGGCTTTGGTGGAACCATTCGTCACTTCCGGCACGAAAGCGCGAACCATTCCCCCGCTCGCCTCGGGCGAAACGCAAGAGGGGGGTTCTCTTAACCCGGAAGCAGGGGTGAAGAGTATCGCGGCCGGAGCAGACATGGTCGTGGTCCGGGGCGGTGAAAAGGCTTTCGAACGCGCCGCGGAGAATTTGAGTAAAGCCCTGGAGGCTGGAACGATTGCGGAGCAGCGCGTGGGCGATGCTCTGAAGCGAATTCGGAGGGCCAGGAAAAATATCCCCCCGCCAACGGGAAAATTTTCACGGAACGCTTTCGAACGACTTTGCCGGGAATTTGAACGATTCAGCCAAGAGTTTTGAACCAACGGGGAAACGATTGACCAAGGGAATGATCGTGCACTCCCGCCTGGTGGTGGGCCTGATTTCCGGGACGTCGATGGACGGAATCGACGCGGCTCTGGTGCGGATCACCGGGCCCGGTGACGGGCCCCGCACTCGCTTGCTGGCGTTCACCGTACTTCCCTACCCCCCCGAAATTCGACAACGGCTGATGCACGTAGCCGCCGGTCAACCTGCGATGGCGGCGGAAATCAGCGAGCTCAATTTTATTCTGGGCGAGTTGTTTGGCAATGCCGCGATTGAAGTTTGCCGCCGGGGCGGCGTGCCGCTCCAGCGAATCACCGCGATCGGCTCCCACGGCCAGACCATTTTTCATGAAGGTGGCTTCGCTCAGGTTCAACAAAAACCTAAACGCGGGAAAGCCCGCCCCGGCGCGGGCAGCCGCGCCTCCACGCTCCAAATCGGTGAACCCGCCGTGATTGCGGCATTGACCGGAGCGACGGTGGTGGCCAATTTCCGCACCGCAGATATGGCCGCAGGAGGGCAAGGCGCGCCGCTGGTGCCGCTGGTGGATTATCTTTTGTTGGGCGACCACCGCCTCGGGACCGTGGCGTTGAACATCGGAGGCATCGCGAACTTCACCGTGATTCCCGCCCGCGCCCGCCCCGAAGATGTGGTGGGATTCGATACCGGGCCGGGCAACATGGTGATGGATGCGCTCATGCGCCACGCGACGGACGGTCGAAAATCTTTTGATCGTGGTGGCGGATTTGCTGCGCAGGGAAAGGTTCTTCAGCCCGTGCTGGATAAAGTGATGCGTCTGCCCTATTTTCGGCGCACGCCGCCCAAGAGCGCCGGCCGCGAGCAATTTGGGGCGGACTTTGTGCGGCGCTATTTCCTGAAACGGCGCGGCGTCCGGCCAGCGGATTTGATTTGCACGGCCACCGAACTGACCGCGCGAACGGTTGCAACCTCGCTGCAGCGATTCGTTTGTCCTGGGACAAAAATCGATCGCCTGATTGTTTCCGGCGGCGGAGCACACAACGGATTTCTTCTCCAGCGGCTCCAGGCGCTTTTGCCCGGAATTTCAGTTCATATTTCGGATGATTTCGGATTGCCGGTAGACGCCAAGGAAGCCATTGCGTTCGCCGTCCTCGCCGATCGCACGATTCACGGCCTCGCCGGGAATCTCCCTTCCGTCACTGGCGCCCGCAGGTCTGTAATTCTCGGTTCTTTGACCCAAGGCTGAACCGTTGACGGGCGGAATTTACCGCCAAGAAACTCATCCCTTGTAACCCAGGTACCACAGGCTGGTGCTGAGCGCCTCGCGCCAGGAATAAAGCCTACGGTCAAAAGGCGCCGATTCGATGGGGCTCCCCGGGGCAGGAGAACCGAAGGCCGTGACGCCCACCGCCCTGAAAAACACCTTGACGCGATAAAGGTGAAATCCGTCGCTTACTGCAACGCAGGTTTTTCCATGAAGCTGCCGCAATAAGCTTGCAACCGCCTGCACACTTTCGTAGGTTGATTCACTGCGATCATCCACCAGGATTTTTTCCTTGGCGACGCCTTTCTGAACCAAGTAGTCGCGGCTCACTCCTGCCTCTGAGTAAATCGGCTCGCCCCCTTTGCCTCCGGTGGTTATCACCACGGGGGCCAGACCCCGTTCTTCCAAATCGAACGCGTGGTCCAGGCGCGCTTTGAGGACAGGAGATGGCTCACCGTTGTATTCCGCCGCCCCAAAGACCACGATGGCATCGGCGGGGCGGGCTTCGTCCCTTGCGGCCTGTTGCCGAATGGCTCGATAGAGAGCCCATTCCATCAATGCCACACACATGAACCAGACCATGAGGAAAGGCAAAATGAAGTGGCGAATGCGGAGGCCGCTCAGTCGAGGTACTCCTTCAAGGCAGACTCCGGAACGCCGCCCGGGCGCAGGATGCGGGCGCGCTCGCCCACAAGATCCACCACGGTGGAGGCCACAGTCCCCTGCGTGGTCCCACCATCAAGGATAAGGGGCAGGTCCGGTCCTAATTGCTCCTCAACTCCCTCGGCGGTGGAACAAGGTTGATTCTTGGCCAGGTTGGCGCTGGTGCCGGTGATGGGGCGGGCAGCCGCCACAATCATGGCAACGGCCAAGGGCGCACAGGGCCAACGCAACCCCACTTTGCCAGTGTTGGCGGTGACCTTCAGGGGAATCAAACGGGATGCAGGGACCACAATGGTCAAGGGTCCGGGCCAAAATTTTTCCGCCAAGTCAAAGAATAGGCGCGGAGGATTAAGTGCCAGGTCGGCAGCTTGGTCGAGCGAAGCCACCAGGAGCGGGAGCGGCCGGTCCGAAGTCCGCCGCTTGATGCGGAAGATCTCGCTCACCGCGGCAAGATTCAACGGGTCCGCCGCCAGCCCGTAAAATGTATCCGTTGGGATGGCCACGACCTTGCCGCAAGTGATCAGACGGGTGGCATACTCCAGCACAAACTCCATCCGGGCTGTATCCGTGCTGTCGACCTTGAGGATTTCCGCCATGGGACCACCGGGGTGAGAAGATTCTTTGGATGAGGAACAGACCGTAACATAAGCACCGAACGGGGTCAATGAGTGATCCCATGAGTGATCCCATTTCTCTGGATAATCCGTTCGGGAGGGCTTTTGAACCGATTTGGAGCTGTGGAAAAAATAGACTTGACTTTCTTTAAAGGCCTAAGTGACAATGCATATATATCTTCAGGTTAAATGGTCTTATATTCTCACTAAGGAAACGGGGGTGTTTGCAAGTTGGCAGAAGTGCGACTTCAGGAAGGTGAATCTCTCGAAAATGCATTGCGCCGGTTCAAGCGCAAGGTTCAACAAGAGGACATCATCAAGGAAGTGAAACGACATTCCTTTTACTTGAAACCGGGCGAAAAGCGGCGCGTCAAAGCAGCTTTGGCCAGGAAACGGAACCGAAAAAAAGCCAGGCACGAACCCGAATAGCTTGAAGCAAACCTGGGAAGGAGCACAGCATGAAAGCCAAGCTGTTCTCCTTCCTCGTTTTATCGTACGGATATTCGACGCCATTTCCAACAGGGGGCCGGGTATGGAATACCAGGACAGGACGCTGAAGTGCATCGACTGTGGCTCGGATTTTGTATTCACTTCCGGCGAACAGCTTTTCTACGCCGACAAGGGTTTTAAGAATGAGCCCAAGCGGTGCAAGAATTGCAAATCAAAACGCAACCAATCGATGAGTGGGCAGGGCTCCCAGCGTGTGGAGACCACCACCGTGTGCTCTCAATGCGGCAAGGAAACGACAGTGCCTTTCAACCCGACTCAAGGCAGACCGGTCTTCTGTCGCGAGTGCTTTCAGCAACGGCGTGCTGCGGGTACTTTGGCTTAAGGCTCAACTCTCTCATTCCGCATTCCTCGCACGCTTGGGCGGAAGCATCCTCCGAAAGTTCTCAGTGCAAGTCCGCAACGCTCAAGCCCGGTTCTGGGGTGGAATGTCGGTCAGAAGCTGTGAGTGCCCGACCGCCCCCGCAAATGCAGATTCAGGGTTTCGCCTTGCAAACGGGCGGGCGGGATCAGACTGCAATCGCATACAATGAACTTCTGACCATGTCCACATTTCGCCTTTTCAATTTCGGATGCAGGGCGAGTCAGGCGGATGGCGCCGCTCTCAAGAAGCAACTTATGGACGCGGGATTGCGCGAAGTTGAAGGCGTGGACCAGAGTTGCGTGGCAGTTTTGAACACCTGCACTGTGACGGCCAACGCGGACGCTGAGGTCCGTCAGGTGGTGCGCCGCATTCATCGCGCCAATCCCCAGTGCCAGATCCTGGTAACCGGATGTTATGCCCAGCGGGCACCGGATGAAATCGCCCAACTGCCGGGTGTGAAGTGGGTGGTGGGCAATTCGCACAAACACAATGTGGCGGAGTTTCTAAGCGCCGGTCTGGAACAAGTGCCGGCGAGCGCGGCCGCCCAACCGGCTCCGGACAACGACGATAATTCACCCGAAATTCGCGAGCTCGTCCAGATTTTCCATCCTCGAGGTTCCGGCGGAACAGCCGCGTACCCAAACACACCTCAACTTACGCCGGGCGACGATGAATCAACAGCTCAGGTCAGGGTGGGGGAGATTTCGGAAGAATTCCACTTTGCGCCCGTCTTCCCTGACGACCGTACGCGCCCCACGCTTAAAGTTCAGGATGGCTGCGGCGCGCGCTGCTCGTTCTGCATTATTCCGACCGTGCGCGGTCCAAGCCGGAGCTTGCCTGCCGACACCGTCATCGCTCAAATCCGAGATCTCGAGCGCGCGGGATTCCTGGAAATTGTTCTTTCAGGAATTAATTTGGGGAGTTACGGCCGCGACCTTGGGCGTCACATCAGATTCCTGGGCTTGCTCGAACGCATCCTGACGGAGACCGCCATCGCGCGCATCAGAATCAGCTCGATCGAGCCCATGGACGTCAGCGAGGATCTCCTTCGCCTTGTGGCCAGTGTCCCGCGCATAGCGCAACATTTTCACGTGCCCTTGCAAAGCGGGTGCGACAGGATTCTGCGCCAGATGAACCGGCGCTACTGGGCCAGCCAATACGCTGAGCGCCTTCATTCCATCCGCGAACGGATTCCAAACTGCGGCATCGGCGCCGACGTGATGGTGGGATTCCCCGGCGAGACGGACACCGACCACTCGGCAAGCGTTCGCTTTCTCAAATCACTTCCGCTGACTTACGTACACGTTTTCCCCTATTCCTCGCGGCCGTCAACGCCGGCAGCAGTCATGCCTGGTCAGGTGAATGGCCGGGTTGCGCACGAGCGCGGCCGGGAAATCAGAAGTCTCGTCGCGGCAAAGCGCCACGCATTCCTTGCAAGCCAGGTGGACCACAATCTTTCTGCGCTCACGCTGGATGAATCCGAGGATGGTACGCGGGTGGCGCTGAGCAGTAATTATCTTAAGGTGGCCCTACCCGGCTCGAACATTCCCCCCAATAAGTTGCTCGACATCCACGTGGGGCGCACCGATGGCAATCTGCTTTATGGGTATGTTCCTGCGAACTCATCCGCCCACTCCATCCAAGAACTTTCCGTCCAGGCGTAATGCCCAAGAGAGAGAACGTCGAAGAACGGGCGCATCCGTAGCTCTGGACAGGCTATGCAGATTCATTCAGAATGAATGAGCGGGTGCGGAATGACTTTTGCTTCCGTCGGTCATGCCACGCGTCCCGAACTGAGGTAACTGAGCGTGAGCACTTTTCAAACTCCGGTCCGCGAAGGAATTCCCGTAGCTGATTACGTCAAGGGAGCATTTGTCCCCATTTCACAACTCGTCCGCGGCTGGGAACTGCACTCGGCGGTCGCGCTGACACCCGCCGAAGAGCGCGGCATTTTACGCGAGCCCGCGCAAGCCATTCCCATGGTGATTGTGGAGCGGTTGGGGAAAGTTCGGGTGCTGGTGGTCCCCTATGTTGGTTGCAAGGAAAGCGGAGACGTAATTTGTTTTTCGAAACCCAAAGGTGAAACGCATTCCGCCGTATGGGTGGAATCCAGCGAGCGCATTGACCTGGTGCTTCCCTGCCGGGAACTTGACCCCCATGATACGGGATTTGAGTTTCTCGCCAGCACCGCCGAACTGCTGCGGTCAAGACTTACAACCGAGGAGATGGAGCGGTACGTTCAGCTACTTGAAGCTGAAGCGCGCGCCGGCGTGCAAGGCGAAATCGATGAGGAGGCCTTGGGAGCCAAGCGGCAGATTGCGGGCACCCGCTTCCGCCGCCGCCTCTCCCACGAGCAGTACGATCGTTACTGTGAAATTTCTTTCTCGGCCACCCTCGCCGAATATATGCACGGGCTCTGGCACGACGTGCAAGTCCGAGTCGGCCCCGAGCACCTTCCGGTCCCGCAACTTCGCCGCCGCATGGTTCTGATGTCCGAAATGTTCCCTCCCAACCAGGGTTACCAGGTGTTTTCCGAAGAGCTCAAAAAAGAGGAATAGCGGCGACCGAAGTTTCTGTTCCCTACTTGGGCGGGTGCATGAATATACTCAGGACCAGGCCCACAACTGACGCCGCGGGCTGGCCTTCTCCTTTCGCCTGGTAAAGGCGATAGATTGATTCCAGGAGCAGGTAGACAGGGACCATCAGGAAAGAGTTCGGCGCGCCCAGCATCCACATTGCCCATCCTTGCAGAACGGCGCCGGCAAGGAAAAATCCGGCTGTAACGGAGGTCCAACGAGCGGCGGGGAATTGGAACCTGGCTTGAAGCCGGAACTGTTCTTGGCGAGGATAAGTCCCCCAAACCATGGCCATGATGTGTGCTTTGTCCCGGCGCCGGGTAAATTCTTCCACGACCTTCTGCCGCTCCGGAGTTCTCGGCTGCGTATACTCTCGATATTTGAGCTTTGGGTCCGCTTCAATTTTCTCGAACTCGTAAACCCACCAACGCTTGAGACCTTTTCCTTCCTCGTGCCAATGGAGTGATCGGTAGACTTTGCCTTCAAAGAGGATGGGAGCGGTTCCGTACAGCAGATCGTCATAAAGCATGGAACGAATGGTCAGATTGCCGGAATCAACCCGCCGGATTACCTGGTCATCTTGGAGGGAAAAATCCGGGCTACCGGCTCTCGCGGGCCGGCTTTCCGGGCGCGCCAGAGCCTCCCACAGAAGGTAGGGCAGGGACAGAATAAAAACGCCGTGGGGCTTGCCGGAGAATACGATGAGGAAAATTCTTGCCATGGAGTCAAAGCAGAGGTACGCGAGCACACTCTCGATACTATGGGGCGGTTTGGAGCCGTAGACCTGAGCCAGGGTCATGAAGATAAAAAAATTGGTCAGCGTGGAGGCGGCGGAGATCACCACCATGTTCAGCCCCGTTTCCATTTCCCATTTCCGCTGCAAGGGGTCCGGGGCCAATCCGGCGAGGAAGAAAAAAGTCGTAATGCGTTTGCGGAGATCCTGTCGATACAACTCTTCGAGATGCCCTTTTGCCGCCTGCGCCTGACTTTCAGGCGAATAAGATATTGTTTGCCTCACCGCATTGCTGGAATTCCATTTCTTCAAACCATAACGCACGACGTAACCGGGCTCAATGGTCCCCTCCGCCGTCATTATCTCGTACAATTCATTAAATATCCGGAGAGCGGTTCCAGGATGGATTGCGTGCGTTAGGTCGCCCGGTCGGCGCGCCACCCAACCGTCTTTTTCAAATGCTGAATAGACCCAAACTTCAACCGGTTCGCCCGGCTGGGCATTTCGCAGGCGGTCTGGGACAAGACTGGATGAGGATGGCATGGGCTTTTCGCTCCGCCTCCACTTTGTTTTGTTTCCGGTCGTTCCGGTGGCCCTGATGCTGCGCACTTTACCTCAAAACTCACTGGTCAAGCAAGGCCGGACGGTTAGGGGTTTGTTTGTGGGTTAGTCAGGCCGATTTCAGCGCCAGGGAGCTGCTTGCAAAAGCAAGGCTCTTCTTCACGTTGTCTTCTTCCAGTTCCCGGTGGGCTGAGGCTTCCATGCCCGCGGGTTCGGGAAGGGACGCGCGCGGCGGGTGGGCCCGTACCAGGGTCAATGTGCGGGCTAGGAATTCGCCGTTTCGTTCCGGAAAAGTCATCCAATATTTATCGGTGAGACAGGGGATCTTCAGGGGGTTTCGGGTGATCATTTCCAAAGTAAATTTGGTGTGCGGACGCGCTATTGCAATCGTCTCCACGATCCGCCGCATGTCCAGCATCCCTTCTCCCAAGGGAACTTCCGCCAGTAGAAAGCCCTCCGGATATTCTTTCACCGCCATGTCCTTGACATGCGTACACACCGCGAAAGGCGCCAGGCGCGTGACCACATCCATGGGGTCGTCGAGCAGAGAAATGCTGTTGCCCGTATCGAGGCAAACGCCAAAGTATTCGCCGCCAAACTGTTTCATCAGAGCCACAAGATCTTCGGTGGTCCAGTCTTTGTGATTCTCGATCCCCATCGGCATATGATGTTTTTCGAGGATGGGCAGGACGCGCGCAATCCTGGCTTTTGAAGTGGAGACAAACTGATTCCAGTCATCCAGACTCGAAAAAGTTTCGTACCGCCTGCCGCTCAGGCACGCGGACCGAATGCAAATCGCGCCAACATTTTTGGCGGCCGCGACAGTTTGCTCAAAAGCCGCGGTGTCATCCTGGGGGAGACGGGCTATAACTTCCAGGTACATGTGCAGCTTCTCGGCCCGCTCGCGAACTTTGTTGATGAAGGCAGAGTCGAGCGAAGTGAGCCCCGCCTGAACACCCCCCGCCCCGAGCGCGGCGCAATAATTCAGAAACTCGAGGGTGGATTTTCCACGCTGACCAAAGCCGAAGGAATAAATATTGACGCCCATCGGGGTACGGGGCGGGATCCGGGGGGGAACAAACCCGCTGCGGCTCGCCGATGGCCGCGCGGCGCCCGCGGCGGCGACCGTCGTCAAGAATCTCCGACGGGTGATCATGAAAAATCCTTCAAGGCCGCATCCCACGGCTTTCGATAGGGGCGAACAAGGTGGGTTGAAGCTTCCGCGTCCCCCACAATCTCTTCTTTGTCAGGGTTCCAGCGCAGCTTCCTGCCCAGGCGGATTGAAATATTGGCGAGGTGGCAGGCGGTGGCCGTTCGGTGACCATCCTCCACGTCAGCGACAGGGCGCTGCCGAGACTTGATGCAATCCACAAAATTTCTTGCGTGCGAGACCAGCAGAGAGTTTGAAGCCTGCTCCTTGAGCGCATCCACCCAGGGCGTGGGCTTCACATCGGGGTGGCGTACCGGCCCGCCCGCAGGGTGCCCCATGAATTGCGGAATCTGGTTCTCCGGCGCGGTCTTCAAATCGGCGTAGACTTGGTAATCAGCACGCGAAATTGTCATGCTGCCTTTGGTCCCGAAAAACTCGAGCCCTGCCCCTGCCCCGCGCCCCCGGCTTGCTTCGCGGTGGGACCATAGCATGGTGAATCCGGGATACTCAAAAAGCGCGTCCTGCGTATCGGGAGTCTCGCCGTTGTCCTGGAGCGCAAACCGTCCGCCGCTCGATTCGACCGCCTGGGGTCCTTGAACGCCCATCCCCCACTGTACCACGTCTATTTCATGGGCGCCCAGGTTGGTGATTTGCCCCCCGGAGTAATCCCAAAACCATCGGAAGTGATAAATCGACCGGTTCTTGTTGTAGCGGCGCTTGGGAGCCGGGCCCAGCCAGAGGTCGTAGTCCATGCCGCTGGGTGGATCGGAATCGGGAGGCGATCCGAATCCTGGCATCACGTTGCGGAAAGAACCCAGGCGCACGGTGTGAATCTTTCCGATATAACCATCGTGGAGGCGCTTTAGAGCGTTGTGGTAGTGGACGCCGCTGCGCTGCTGCGAGCCCACTTGCA
Organism: Terriglobia bacterium; assembly: GCA_035946625.1. Classification (GTDB taxonomy): domain Bacteria; phylum Acidobacteriota; class Terriglobia; order UBA7540; family UBA7540; genus DASYXZ01. The sequence continues at coordinate 16,871 of DASYZE010000042.1, forward strand.
CGATGCGCTTAAAGCGCCGGGCAGCGTTCACCATGCGGCGGCCCTCGGCGACGAATAAGGTCATGGGTTTTTCCACGTAAACATCCTTGCCGGCCGCGCAAGCCAGAATAGTCAAGGGCGCGTGCCAGTGATCAGGCGTGGAAATCACCACCGCTTGAATGTCCTTGTCGTCCAGCAGGCGCCGAAAGTCCCTGTAAGCCTTGGCGCGCGGTCCGCAGGCGGCCACGCCCTCGACCAAGCGGGGCTTATAAACCTCACATATGGCTGCCAGGTCAACATCGTTCAGCGTCTTGAAATCGTGAACATGTTGGGAGCCGATCAGGCCGTAGCCGATAAATCCGACCTGGACCCGGTCGTTGGCGCCCAGCACTCGCGGCATGAATGCGGCCGCCGTCATGGAACTCAAGAAAGACCTTCGCGTCGTTGACATGTGAATAAATATATCACTCATTGGTCCGAGTGGCGTGGCAAGAGTTGCACATGGATGGCTAAAATCGAGAAAGCTTCGCTGGGAAAGTTGGGCCACAAATCCCTTGAAGCGAATCCTGGCGTCACACGCGTTGCCGGGCCAGAGGTTTCGGCTTATAATCCAAATTGTCGCTATTGACGATTTGTAAATCAGCATTCCACGCGCCCTCTTATGTTTCTGGTGTACAGCCTCCTCTTTGCTCTCGGAGTGATCCTGACGGCTCCCTACTACCTTTGGCGGATGCGGGGCAGAATCCTTTCCGGCGCCGATTGGCGGGAGCGCCTAGGTTATCTGCCGGCGCAATTCCAGGACATCCGGCACGGGCCGGGCGCCGTGTGGATCCACGCGGTCTCCATGGGCGAGACGGTGGCAGTGGCGGGACTGGTGCAGGCGCTGCAAGCGGAATGCCCGGAACGGCGCATTTTCCTGAGCTGCGTCACACGGGCGGGCCGCGAGGTTGGTGAGGCCCGCATGCCCGGCGTGGCGGGCCATTTTTATCTGCCGTTGGATTTTCGATTTTCGGTTCGGCGCGCATTGGCGCGGGTGCGGCCCGCCCTGTTGATGATTGTCGAGACCGAATTGTGGCCCAACCTCTTGCGGACCGCGCGCGAAAACGGCGCACGAGTGGTGCTGGTGAATGCCCGGCTCTCGAATCGGTCTTTTCGCGGCTACCGGCTGGCCAGGCCTTTCATGCGCCGGATTCTTAAGTGCATCGATTGGATAGGGGCTCAAACCGAGGAGGACGCCGAGCGATTCATTGCGTTGGGCGCCAGCCCTGACCGCGTGGCGGTGACAGGCAATTTGAAATTTGATGGCAAGCCCCCCCAAGCCGGAAGGCTTTCGAGCCCTCTCCGCGCGGGCCTGACCGTCGCGCAGCGCGGCCCGGTTTGGTTGGCCGCCAGCACTATGCCGGGCGAAGAGGCTATGCTGCTCCAGGCGTGGAGCGAGATCCGCACGCTGCACTCAAAGTCATTTTTCATTCTTGTGCCGCGCCATCCGAACCGCTTTGAGGAGGTGGCACAACTCCTTAGAGAATCCGGGCGAAGTTTCGTCCGCCGGACGACCCTGGAACCCGGGGCACAGGATTTCGCGCGCCAACTCCTGGCGCCGGAAATTGTGCTGCTGGACACGGTGGGCGAACTGGCGGGGATTCTGGAAGTGGCGGACGTGGTTTTTATGGGGGGTAGCCTGGTTCCGACCGGCGGGCACAATCTGCTCGAGCCGGCCTATTGGGGCAAACCTATTCTGTTTGGCCCTCACATGGAAAACTTTCGCGACATCGCGCACCTCTTTTTGGAGGCGGGAGCGGCCAGCACCGTCCATGATCCTGCTGACCTGGCGCAGCGCGTCCATGAACTTTTGCAGGACGAACGCAAGCGGAAAGAGATGGGCAACCGGGCCAGGCAACTTATGCAACTAGGGTCGGGCGCCACCGAGCGCACCCTCGAACGGCTAAGAATCATGCTGGGCGTATCGGTGCCGACCCATACTCGGATTTAAGAAGCGAGGTGCGGTGAATCGGATTCTCATGCCGCTTGCGACCGGCTTCAAACTTGGCGTGGCACTAAGGACTGCGGCCTACCGGCGCGGCTGGCTTGCGACCCGACGGCTAAACCGTCCCGTCGTCAGCGTAGGAAACTTGAGTGTGGGAGGTACGGGCAAGACTCCGTTTGTCGCATTCCTGGCGGAATTATTCATGAAGCGCGGCTGGAGGCCCGGCATTCTCACCCGTGGCTATGGCCGCCGCCAAGGGCCGAGTTTGATCGCAATCGAGCCTGGGCCCGCGCGCGCACCCGACCCGGGCGAGGTGGGCGACGAGCCAGCCTTGCTGGCACGGAAACTTCCGGAAGTTCCCATCGTGGTGGGGGCAGACCGATACCGGGCGGGGATTCTTGCTGAAGAAAAATACAACGTGGATGTACACATCCTAGACGATGGCTTCCAGCACTTTGCCTTGGCGCGCGATGTGGACATCGTTCTCCTTGACTCCACCCAGGCGTGTTCGAATCGGGAACTCTTGCCTTCGGGCAAACTGCGCGAACCTGTGGAGGCTCTGGAACGCGCACAGCTTGTCGTGATGACTCGGACCGAACTGGCCGACCCTCAACCGACGGAAGAGTGCGTACGTCAGGTTAACCCGAAAGCTCGAATCTACCGTTGCACGACAAAGCTCAAGGACCTCCTGAATCTTTCGAGGGGGACGCTGGAACAATTCGATCCCCCTCAAAGCGGGGCCATACATGCATTTTGTGGAATCGGGAATCCATCGGCCTTCTTCAGCGGACTTGAAAAATGGGGATTTACTGTGGAATCCCGGACTGCGTTCCTCGATCACCATGTTTATCGGGCGGAGGAAATTACGCGCCTCGTCACTCTCGCGGGCAAGTCGGGGGCGAAAGCATTGATCACCACGGAAAAGGATGCGTTGAATTTTCCGCCCTTGGGCAAGACGGACATTCCCATATTGGCGTGTGTGGTTCAATCCGAGCTGGGCGAAGTAGCTGGGTTTGAAGAGGCGCTGCTCGATCGCCTGAAAGCAGTGAGGGTTAACGCTTGATGTCACGCAACGGCGGCCTGCAGGACCCGCAAAAGATCATGGTTCGCGCCACGAACTGGGTGGGCGACGGGGTGATTTCCCTTCCGGCGCTGGAGGCGCTTCGCAACCGCTTCCCGGAATCAGAAATAGTGCTGGTGGCCAAGCCCTGGGTGAGTGAGTTGTACTTGCACCATCCCGCCGTCAGCCGGCAAATGGTTTACGACGCGGACGGTGAACATCGGGGCGTGGCGGGAATGCGGAAATTGATTGAAGCCATTCGCGCCGAACAGTTTGATGCCGCCATCCTATTTCAAAATGCTTTTCAAGCGGCATGGATGGCGTGGCGTGCGAAAATTCCCGTGCGCCTGGGTTATGCGTGTGATGCCCGTTCCATGCTTTTGACCAATCCCATTGAGGTGCCACCGCGCGCAGCTTATGGCCATCAAGCCTATTACTATTTGCACCTTTTATTTCGCGCCGGGGTGATTGAAAGGCCGGAACTACCCCGCCCCGTCACTGAGCCCCTGTTGACCCTGCTGGACACCGAGAGGACTTGGGCGGTCAAACAACTCCGGTCGCTGGGGCTGGAGGGTCCGCGCTTTCTTGTGGGCCTGAATCCCGGCGCCTTTTTCGGTTCAGCCAAACGCTGGCTGCCCGACCGGTTCGCGGAACTTGCCGACCGGCTGATTGGTGCGCTTCATGCCGATGTGCTAATCTTCGGGTCCCCCGCCGAGAGACCGCTGGCGGAGACAATCGCGCACACCATGAAGCACACGCCCACCATTGTGGCCGGCGAAACCACCCTCCGGCAATTCATGGCCCTGCTGGCCCAATGCCGGCTGGTGGTGAACAATGATTCCGGCCCCATGCACCTGGCGGCGGCTCTCGGTTTGCCCCAGGTGGCTATTTTCGGTTCGACCAACGAGCGCTCCACCGGTCCGCTAAGCTCGAGCGCGCGCATTGTAAAACACGCCGTCCCGTGCAGTCCATGCGGACTGCGCGAATGCCCCATCGACTTTCGGTGCATGATGGGTGTGACGGTGGAAAACGTACATCGGGCCGCACTCGAGCTCGTTAAGGAGTTGGATATCCGCTATGATCGCTACCGTTAAAAAGAAGAGTGGGAGGAAGACTCCCGCGACCAAGGCCCGCCGGCCGGAGGAGAAACGAGCTCGTTCCCCGCGCCGGCTGACTGCCGTTTTCCTTGACCGGGACGGAACCCTGAACGAAGAGGTGGGCTACATCAATCACATCGATCGCTTGCGCCTTTATCCGTGGACGGCGGAAGCCATAAGAAAGTTGAACCGCGCCCGCGTCCCCGTGATCGTGGTCACCAATCAGTCGGGAGTAGGCCGGGGCTATTTCTCCGAGGAGTTGGTCCACAAGGTCCATCAGAAAATTGCCCTCGAACTCGCCGCCAGTGAAGCGCGATTGGATGCGTTCTATTACTGCCCGCACCACCCGGCCTCAGCCGTGGAAAACTATCGAAAGAAATGCCAGTGCCGCAAACCCCTGGGCGGTATGCTGGATGAGGCGTCGAAGCGTTTCAATATCGACGTCAAGTCTTCTTATGTGGTGGGCGACAGCACGCGCGACATGGAAATGGGATTCAAAGCGGGCGCGCGGACCGTATTGGTGATGACGGGATACGGCCGGGGCAATTACGAATATCTCCGGGCCCGATGGCCTCGGCAGCCTGACCTGATTGCCGAAAATCTTCTGGAAGCCGTGGAGAAAATCCTGGGAGAGCTGGCGCGTCGCTCGATAAAGCCCAACCGGAACGACAGTGTGCAGCGAGCCAAATGAAGATCAACACCGCAGGTCGTTCCGCACTAATTGCCGTGATTGAAAAGTTTCCCCAACAGCACATCGTGCTTCTGGGGGACCTGGTGGCGGACGAATTTGTTTACGGTGAAATTGCCCGTGTCTCCCGCGAAGCTCCGGTGCTGATCCTGAAGGAACGCGAACGGCAAATTGTCCCGGGTGGAGGAGCCAACGCCGCCAACAACCTGGTGGAAATGGAAGCCCGAGTGACTCTGGTGGGAGGAGTGGGCGATGATGAAGCGGGCGAGGCGCTCCTCGCTTATTTCCAGCAGAAGGAAGTTTCCACCAGCCGCGTGATCAAGGCGCCGGGATATTCGACGCCCATGAAATCACGCATCCTGGGCGGGCTCAGCCACTGGCAGCGCCAGCAAATTGTTCGAGTCGATCGGGAGCCGGCTCAGGGTTTGGACCGAAAAGCCCGGCGAAAGTTGAGCGCGAGTGTCGTCCCCCTTCTCAGCAAAGCCTCTGCCCTGCTCGTCTCCGACTATGGGTTTGGCTCCACAGACGCCCAGGAAGTGGAATATCTGCGGCAGCGCGCCGGAAACCAACCGTTACCCATGACCGTGGATTCGCGTTATGACCTGCTGAAATTTGCACACCTGACGGCCGCGACGCCCAATGAACCCGAGCTGGAAGCCGCCTACGGAAGGAAAATCGGGAACAACCTGGAACTGCTCCATCAACTGGGCCAGAAAACGCTGCGACGGCAATGGCTTCGAGCCTTGCTGGTGACACGAGGCCGCGACGGGATGGTCCTGTTTGAATCCCGACGCAAGCCCGAGCACATTCCAATATTCGGCTCGGACCAGGTCACCGATGTGACGGGCGCGGGTGACACCGTAATGGCCGCGTTCACGCTGGCGCTGGCCGCGGGGGCAACTTTCCTCCAAGCCGCACAACTGGCAAACTGCGCCGGGGGTCTGGTGGTGATGAAACGAGGCACGGCCACCGTGGGCCGGCGCGAACTCGAGGAGGCGATCCGCAACGCGTGACGGAAAAGATTATTCCGCGAAGCCAAGTTTCGAACCTTGGTGACCGATTACGGGGCGAGGGTCGTCGCATAGTATTTGCCAACGGCTGTTTTGACATACTGCACGTTGGCCACGTTCGTTACCTTCAGGGCGCAAAGAACCAGGGAGACGTGCTGGTGGTGGGCGTGAATAGTGACCGGACGGTGCGGGAACTCAAAGGCCCCGGCCGTCCCTTGCTGGAAGCCGGAGCGCGTGCGGAGCTCGTGGCGGCGCTCGAATCCGTGGACTTTGTTGTGATTTTCGACGATTCGACCGCGGTAGGAGTCCTGCGGGACCTGCGTCCCCAAGTGCATTGCAAGGGAACTGATTATACCGAGCAGACGGTCCCGGAGCGCGAAGTGATGGAGGGTTTGGGAGGAACTGTGCGCATTGTTGGCGATCCCAAGGACCATTCCACGCGCGAGGTTTTGTCTGGAATCATCCAGAGGTATCAAAAGCATTGAGTGATGGGGTGATTGCATCATCGTACGATTGAGGGATAACCTTCGAAATTCGGAAATCGAGAGCTGAACATTCAAGAACAGGTTTCCAGGTTCATTTTTCCTCCGTCTTCCATTCGCCCATTCACCCAATTGCAATATTACCCCATCGCTCAATGCCTATGCGTTTTTTAATCATCCGCCTCAGCTCCATCGGTGACATTGTCCACGCCCTGCCGGCCGCTACGGCCCTGGCCCGGACATTCCCCGACGCTGAAGTCGATTGGGTCGTCGAGGCTCGTCACGCCGCCTTGCTCGAGGGTAACCCCTGGGTGAAGCGGGTGGTGAAGCTCGACACGCTGGGCTGGCGCAACAACCTCTCTTCAGCAACAGTGATCGAAGAGGTGGCACGTGGTATGGCCCTACTTCGCCAAGAAAACTACGACGCTACGCTGGATTTCCAGGGACTGATAAAATCCGCAATTATTTCCAGGTTCAGCCGCTCGCCACGGAGGCTTGGGTTTGCGGAGCATTGGCTGCGGGAGCCTGCTGCCGGAATCTTTTATGATGAGCGCGTGTCGCCGCGCCATCGCCGTCACATTATCGAAATAAACTTTTCCCTGGTCGAGCACCTGGGCGCCCGCAATCCCGGCCCGGAGAAATGGGAATTCCCTTTACCCCGGACCCAGCCAGATGATGCCTATATTGAAGAGCAACTTGCATGTTTCGGAGCCAAGGAGTTTATGGTGATGAATCCGGGTGGCGGATGGCAGGCCAAGCGTTGGGCGCCCCGGCAATACGCGGAACTTATTCGCAGCCTTGAACCGGAGTTCGGGGGGAAAATATTTATCACCGGATCGCCGGAAGAAGAGGGGTTGATCCATGAGATTCTGAGCCTCGCAAATTCACGGCGGGCGCATTACTTCCCTTCCACCCTCGTCCAGCTTATTGCCCTCGTCAGGCATGCGCAGCTCTTCCTAAGCGGAGACACCGGTCCGCTGCATCTGGCCGCTGCTGTCCGCACCCCCATCGTTGCCATTTTTGGAACCACGGACCCTTTGAACACGCCTGGGCGCAATGGGCCATTTATTCCGGCGGACATTACACTCTCGAACGGGGGCCCGCTTTCATCCTGGCGTGAAACCAAAGCGCCGCATTACATCGAGGGTGTTACAACGGAGAATGTGTTAACGGCTGTCCGAGAACGCATGGCGAGGGCGCATGTCTGAAGCCTATGCAGCCTGGGCCGCTCGGTGGCGGGTACCCCTCGGATTTGTCCTGGGCATTGCCTTCATATTCCTTTCCCAACCGACGGTACGGTTCCTGGTCGCCGGCGCCATCATTGCCTTTGTTGGGCTTACGCTGCGGGCTTACGCTGCGGGCTATTTGGAAAAAAGCCGGGAGTTGGCAGTCAGCGGCCCTTATCATTACACCCGCAACCCACTATACCTTGGTAGTTTCTTCATGGGCCTCGGTTTCGCGGTCGCCGCCGGGTCGTGGATGTTGGGTCTGATATTTGTTGGGTTTTTTATATTGATTTACGTGCCCGTCATGCGCCGCGAGAGGGATTTTTTGCGCCGCCAGTTCGGCGAAGCGTACGACCGGTACGCGAATTCGGCATCGCTGTTTTTCCCCACCTTCAGAACTTCGATCAGGGTAAAAGAGAACTGCGCTTCCAGGGTTAAGTTTCGATGGGAGCGGTACCGCAGGAACCACGAATATGAGGCAGCGATTGGGTATCTCTGCGCATTGGTTTTTCTGGTGATAAAACTTCGAATGCGGTAAATTATTGATGAGGCTGCCTTTCTGCTTTGCACGCCGTCTAAGCATAAGCTATGAATTTTCGACTTTCTTGTATCGTTTGCCCCTGCGTAGCCTTGCTTCTCCTGGCAAATATTAACCTGGGCCGGGCGCAGGCTCCCTCCCTCCCACAGTTCCCGCCGGGAGAAACTCTAACTTACGATGTGGAGTGGTCCATCTTTACAGTCGGAAGTGTTGTGGCTACGCTGGTCGATCGCGGCCATGGTGCCATCCCTTCGGAAATTACCACCACGGCTCGTTCGCAGGGTTTTGCATCACTTCTATACAAGCTTCAGGATACTTTCGACTCATTCTTCAACCCGCAAACCCTTTGTTCGACCCGAATCACAAAGAAGATTAGTGAGAACAGCCGGCACCGGGAGGTCGATATTGTCTTCAACGCGGAACGCGGTATAGCCCTCCGGGATGAACGAGATTTGAACTCGCTGAAAGCCCCGCCTAAACACGTGGAAAACAATATTCCGGCTTGCACGGAGGATATCGTCACGGCATTCTATTTTCTTCGCCGCCATGCCCTTCGCGTGGACCAGGACATTCATATGTCCCTGAATGACGGAGGCGAATCCCACGATGTCACCATCGAAGTTCAGGCGCGAGAATCCATACAGACTGCGCTGGGTAACCGGATGGCTTTTCGCCTGGAACCGAAAATCTTCGGGACGCTTTACAAGAAAAAGGGGCGACTTCTCGTTTGGTTAAGCGATGACGACCAGCGGCTGCCTTTGCGGCTTAAGATGACCATATCGGTGGGCACTTTCACGGGAAATCTGAGGTCGGTGGCGGCACTTCCGGCAAGTCTGCCCGCAGCCCATTAGAACTGGAAGAGTCCTTGCGCAAGTGAAGCGCGAGGCCATGAACTTTTCCAACCACCACAACCACAATTATTATAATCTGAGGGACAGCGGGATAGGGGCGCCCCTTTCAATTCTCACGGGTTACCGCCCGACAACCGGCTAAAGACGATGCAACCCTCAATCCTTTTCGGGAAAATAGGGCAGGCCACCCGCCAATGGCGACACGTCCGCAGGGTCCTGGATGAGTCGTTGGTCACTTTCCTGAAAGAGGACGCCCTGACCATATCGGCATCAATCGCCTATTTCGCTTTGCTCTCAATTTTTCCCATGTTGCTTCTTCTGGTTAGTCTCACTGGGATCTACATCCGGCGTTTTGAACTGAGCGGAGAGCTCACACAGATTCTCGAAGGCCTTCTTCCCATGCGGCCGGACTTTATCATGAAGGAACTTGTCCAAATCTCGAAGGGTTTTGGACGGATTACTTTGATCTCAATTGCGCTTCTGCTTTGGAGTTCGTCGGGCGTGTTTATTCCCTTGGAGAAGGCGCTCGACCGGGCTTGGGAGGTGGAGAAGGGTCGCGCTTGGTGGAAAAGTTACCTGGTGGCTTTGGAAATGGCCTTTCTATTCGGTGCGTTTATTCTTGTTTATGCCGGCGTGTTGAGTTTTAGCGTCTATCTTCAGGACAAGTCCTCTCACTGGGGGATCCTTCAATCGACACCCGCCGTCGTTCAAATCCTTTACCGAATCGGTCTTGCCGCCCTCCCCTTCGGAATGACCCTGGGTGTTTTCATTGTCCTGTTCAAGCGGCTTCCCAACCGTTATTTGAGAATTGGCAAGGTTCTTCCCGGAGCCTTTCTAACCGCAGTGCTTTGGGAGGGCGCGCGCATGTTGTTCACCTTCTTCCTTCCAAGATTCAATTACAGCCACATCTACGGCTCGGTCGGTGTGGTGGTGGCCCTCATGACCTGGCTCTACGTTTCCTCGGTGGTCACTCTGTTTGGCGCGCATGTTTCATATAACCTTTACAAGACGCTGAAAGAGCCGGCGCCGGGCCGCGCCCCCACCCTGGCGCCGCCCGTCGAATCACCGGTTCAATCGGCAAGTGAGGTTCGGTAGGTGTGAACGGAGATCGAGGCTCCTTGCATCTCAACCGTCACTGCGCCGCGGACGTCCGTCCCGAACACTTGGGCCCCTGAAGTCCTGAGCCTGTCGAGCACGTCCAGGCTCGCCGTTTTCAAGCGGTTCCCGGCTTCGTTGTTCACTACGGCAACCAGCGGCGATACGCGATCCACAAACCTCGATGCAGAAGAAGTTCTGGAGTCATCGAGTGCCACGCCCAATGTGTGGCTGGTGAGCGCGGAACCCGAAAGCAACAAGGCCCGCTCCACATTGTCGCTAATGCCTCCGGATAACAAAACACTGGCCTCTCCGCTCGAAATCCGGAGGACCAGCGCATTGTCGTGGGACGGAGTGCGAGTTGAAGACCCCATACCGGAGTTTGCAGGCGGCCAAAGTGTGGAAATCGACGTTATTCCCCGCTCGAATCGGTCTCCGGCGGCCAACTCTCGCGTCCTGATTCCGTGTTGTCGAACCTCCTCCAGTAAGTCACGATAGGAGTCCGTGAGCTGATTCTTTCCGTGCCAGAATTCTCCCACGTCGAAATTGCGGATCAGCGAGCCCAAACCACCAAGGTGTTCCTGGCGGGAGTCAGTCAAGACAAGAACGTCAATTCGGTCGATACCTCGCGACCACAAGTAGGGTGAAACAATGTCTTCTCCGGGATCCCAACGCCGCCCAGGAAAGTGGCCGGCTTGAGCACCCATGGTGCGTCTGCCTCCAGCGTCCATCAATAGCGTGGTCCGATCGGGCAGCACCACAAAAATCGCGTCGCCTCCGCCACAGTCGAGTGAAGTCACTTCCAGGACTCCACCGGGAATTTGAGGCGCAAAGGGATGAAGAGAAATCAAAGTGGCAAATACAAGTTGTCCCGTCATGGAAGTCCAGAAGAGGCGCGGCTTGCGCCCCAAGGTCAATGCCGCGATGACGACGGATATCACGAACCCCCAAGCGACCCACGCGGGAGGTTCCGAGACCCGAAAAGATAACCAGGCCGGCAGCGAGGGCCAGTCGGTTAAAGAAAAAAGGCACTTCATAATGAGATCCACCAGTTTGGCCGGCCAGGCTGCGAGGGATGGCGCTATGGTGCCCAGTAATACCGTGGGGATGGCCGTTGCCAGAAGTAACACCATCACCGGAATCGCCAGCGCGTTCAGCCCTATTCCAGAAATCGCGACGCGATGGAAAGTCATCGCCATCGGAAGCAACAAACCAATCTGGAGAATGGCGGAAAACAACAAAATGTTTCCGGTCCACAGTGCCAACCTGATGGGAGCCGTTACGGCCAATGATGCGACAGCCGGATGCCGCTTGGTGAGCCCGACTCGCTCCTTCAGACCTAAAATCAATGCTCTTAAATCAAGGCGAAATTGTACCTGGCCCGGCTTAAAACTGAAATCCAGGCCAGCCTCCTCGATCCTCCCAAGGGCGCGCCAGTAAGGTTCAGTGGTAAGCATGAGGATGGGAACGGCCAATCCCACAATCAGCAGCGCCGCGGCGAATGACAATTCAAACTCTGTTTCGAAGAGCCACGCCGGGCGGTAAAGCAACAGGGCCAAAGCGGCCAGCCCGACGGCGTTCAAAGCCCCGTGTTCGCGGTAGAGGAGGCGGGCGACAAGATAAACGAAAATCATCAGCAACGCACGCAGAGTGGACGCGCGCTGTTCCACCAGCAGCGAATAAGCAAGCAGGAATGCCAGAAGAAGAGCCACTCTCCAGGTTTGCCTCAGTGGTGTGCGGCGGAGCAGGAACGCCCCGATCAAGGCCAGCAGTCCGATATGAAGACCGGCGATCACAAGCAAATGGTAAAGCCCGGTCTTACGAAAATTGTCAATCGTATCGGAATCGAGCGACGTTCGTTCCCCCAACAGCACGGCTTTCAGAACCGCCCCGTCACGCATTTCCCCCGACCACGGCGGATAAAGGGTATCAATCGATCGGATCAAACGCTGGCGGGCCTTCTCCAAAAGCTTGGAGAACCCTGCACGCTTGTTGCCCGCAAGTTTTTCCACCAGGTGAGGATTCTTGATCGTCCCCAGCCAGTAAACGTCTTCCACGGATTGCAAATAATGGCGAAAATCAAAGCTGCCGGGATTTCGGTAAACCCGGGGCTTCTGCAACCAGACGAGGGCGCGAATTCCGTCCCCCCTTTGAAGGTGTAGCGCGTTGATGGCGGGCCACGCCCCGGAATCTCCTGAAGCCTCCAGGCGCACCCGAATGATGCCCGTCCAGGGACGGAGTTCATTGCCCCTCCCGGCGCTTCTTACCTCAATGCTCTTCGCGCCCAAATCGAATTGAATCCCGTAACGAGTGTGAAAAGGAATCGAGGCCAAAACACCTTCCATTCGCACCGGGTCGGCCAAATCTATCCCCGATGAATCGAGATATCGGACGTGGTTGATTGGAAATCGGGCTTCAAACAGGAAAGACGCGGCTGCGCCGGCGACCCCAAATCCGATCAGGGCGAACAAAAGCGAAGGGAAGTACTTACTTGCCCGCAAAAGCGCGAGACCGGGAATCAAACAAATTCCCGCGATAGCAAGAAGGTATGAGACCGCTTGGATTATTTCGCCGGCGGACCGACCTTCAGGGTGGGCTGACAAAATTCCCAGAGCGAAACAACCCGCCAGAACCAGCAAAGGACTTCGCATGGAAAAGGTGACTCCCTTCGTGTTCCGCCCGGTGTGGGAAGCTGAAACAACTCCCTGCTTTCATCGGTTAAGCAATGTAGCTACAATACTCAGATGATACACAACGCTGTTTGGCGTCATGTTTGTGGATGGCGCAAAAGTGCCTGGGTGGGAGCAAGCGGTGATGATCACCGGAGATGCTAGGTTTTCTGTGCGGAGAGCTTGGCCACGCATTCAATATGGTAAGTCTGCGGAAAGAAATCAAACAGCTCGACCGAATTCAATACGTACCCCCGGGCGATCAGAAATCCAAGGTCACGAGCCAGGGTGGGTGGATGGCAACTGGCGTAATGGATTCGGCGGGGCTGGATTGCGGTGATGAATTTGAGGGTGTCTGATCCAACGCCCGCGCGCGGAGGGTCAATCACCACCAAGTCCGGCCCCGAGCGGGCGTACCGGCGCAAGAAATCAAATGCCGTATCCGCCACGGCGCGGACGTTTTGAAGCGAATGCGCCTTGGCGTTCGCCGCCAGGTCCGCTGCCGCCGCTTGGCTGGCTTCCACGCCCACCACCTCGTCAAACTGCCGCGCCAGGGGGAGCGAAAACAAACCCACCCCTGCGAAAAGGTCGAGGGCAACCCCGCCCCGCTCTCCCGCCGTGGTCGAGCCCACGAATTCCGGGAGCAGAAAACGCGACGACTGAAAGAACGAGCCGGGGCTGACTCGATATTCAAAATCTCCCACCCGATATTCCAGGGCCGGCGCGCCAAAAGTCCGCAAGCCGCTGCCATCGTCGATGACCACGCTGGCTATACTCTTGCAGCCAGCCAAAACATCCGTCGCCAGGGCCTCTCCGGTTTGCGCGCTGAAACTTCCACAAAAAGTGACCATCGCGCGCTTGTCACAGTCGTCGGCGAGCATTTCGATTTCCCGGCAACCCGCCAGAAGTGCTGAGCACCTGGGCTGGCGCAGTTCGGCCAGAATCGCATTGAGACAAGGTGAAAGAATCGGGCAATTGTCGATGGGTACGTGCTGGTGAGACTCAGCTTCAAAAAATCCCAACTGGGCGTGCCCGTCAGGCAATACGGCCACTTTGATTTGAGCCTGGTTGCGATAGTTCCATGGATTTGCGACGTGGGTTGGAATTTCGGACGCCCAGAATATCTTCCCGATGCGCCGGAGCGTTTCGCGCAGAATTTCGCGCTTCGTCGCCACCTGATTCTCCGGAGCAAAATGTTGGTACTGGCAGCCTCCGCAACTCCCAAAGTAAGGGCAAGGGGGATCAATGCGTTCGGGCGCCTCCGCGAGAATTCGTAATGGGCGGGCGTGCACCACGCCCTTGGCGGCACGAACTTCTTCAACTTCCAGGCGTTCGCCGGGCAACGCTCGCGGAACAAAGATCGCCCGCCCGTGGTGATGCCCGAGCGCGTCGCCTCCGAAGACGAGTTTTTCCGCCGAGAATTCAAAGGGCTGGCTCATGGACCTTCCAAATCCGTTTCGGTGATTTCACAAATAGAAAAGACTGAGGCGCGGCACGGCATAGTGTTCGTATAACCGCTTTTTAAGAAACTGGCGCCCCAGGGATTCAATTTGCGGCGCCGTCATTTTCTGGCGGTAGCTCACCAGGCCCCGGTCCACTTCCTTCCGCACTTCGGTAAGAAGGTCGGTGGACGCGGCCCGGGTCAGTGCAGCCGTCAGTTTTTCTTCCAGCGCCGAGAGTCGTTGCTCCAGATCTTCCAAATCGGTGGAAAACTCTCCGCGCAACGCGATTTCACAAATCGCCTTTGCGACCTCTTGAAGATCCTCTGCCAGGACCCGCGCGCGCTTCGCATGGCAGTGGGCCGACGCCTTCTCCAAAGCCTCTGCACTCTGATTGAGGTGGGCTAGAATTTCCTCCGCTGCAAAGGGAGCTTTTTCAGGCGGGCGGTGCGCGGCAGGTGCGCCGCTTTCCACCTGGGCAGTGTTCAACTCTGCGGCCGCCTGGAGCACAGCCTGGGAACAATAAGCGAGTCCGTTAATTTTTCGGAATCGCTGCGGGCGTTTGGAAAACTTCTGAAAGGCGCGCTCGATGCCAGTCAGTACGGCCTCCAGCGGGATGCCCGCTTCCTTCCAGGATTCAACTAGCGCCCAGTCCAGAGTGGAAAGTAGGGTGGGAGTTCCCCGGCACCGGCGAAAACACTCCTCGATTTCCGTAAAGTAGTTGAAGTAGTTGTCCAACGCGCAATCACAAGGCGGAGGGAAGTAGTACTTCCGTACTTCAGTTCATCAGTATTTCAGTTCTTCAGTGGGTCAGTCTAAATTCTGTTACGCGATTCTCACGACTCATAATTTCTTTACCGGGCAACTGAAATACTGACCTACCTCCTTCCCTCCTTACCTCTGGCTCCCGGCTCCTGGCTTCTGCCTTCTTTCTTCCGCATTCCTCTCGTAAATTATTCGCAAGCCTTCCAGCGTCAAAGACGCCTCAACCGGCGGTTTGTACCTGGACGCGCCTGCCACTAGAGGAGCTTGTCCACCGGTGGCAATCACTTTGGTCTTCTTTCCCAAATCATGGCAGAGACGATCCAGGACGCCGTCCACCAAACCCACGGCGCCGTAAAACAGACCTGACTGCATGCTGCTGACGGTGTTGGTTCCGATTACGTGACGGGGTTCGCGAATTTCCACCCGGGGCAGGCGCGCCGCCCTCTGGAAAAGCGCTTCCGCCGAGATCCCGATGCCCGGCGCAATGACACCTCCAAGGTATTCACCTTTTTCTGACACCACGTCGAAGGTGATGGCGGTGCCAAAATCGACGATGACGCAGGGACCGCCATATTTCTCAAAAGCGGCCACGCCATTGGCAATGCGATCCGCGCCCACTTCCAGAGGATTGTCATAGTGGATCGCCATCCCCGTGCGGACGCCCGGTTCGAGGAAAAAGGCCTTGAGACGAAAATATTTCTGCGCCATCTCCTCCAGGAGCGTATTGAGCGGCGGAACTACGCTCGCCACCATGATGGCGGAAATCTGATCCGCTTGAATCCCCTCGAGCGAAAACAGGTTGCGGATCAGGATTCCATACTCATCGGCAGTTTGGGCGCGGTTGGTGGTCAATCGCCATTGGGCGAGAAGAGCCTTGTCCTTAAAAACGCCCAGCACAGTGTTGGTATTTCCGACGTCGATCACCAGAAGATTTGTGTTTGGATTGGCCATAACTGAAATCAGCAGGTGGTAGGTTGTAGCTGGAATGTGGGGAAATCCTGATCGTTATGGCTTGGGGCTGCGGATGACTTCGGGTTGCAATAGCTATTCTGGAAACTTTTCCCCCCCTGCCCAATGCCCCCACCTACTACCTACCGCCTCACCTCCGTAATTTCTCCTGAAACCAATAGTTCTTCCCTTCCGTCCTCGCGGCGGATGCGAAGCATTCCAGTGGGATCAAGTCCCGCCGTGACGGCCTGGAAATCCTCGTCGCTCGTCCGCACTCGGACGGTCTTCCCTTCCGCGAAAGTCGAAGCTTTGGCCCAGGCGCGGACAATCGGCGCGTTGCCTTCGTCTTTCAGCAACCCGTAATATCTCTCCAATTCTTTCAACAAGCTCAACGCAATTTGTGTCCGGGAGTAGCTTCTTTTCCCTTCCATGCGCAAAGACGTGGCAATCGCCCCCAGTTCCGAGGGCATGGTTCTGTTGTTCACGTTCACGCCAATTCCCAAAACGACGTGGTGCAAGCGGCCCAGTTCGGCGTTCATTTCGGTAAGAATACCGCAAACTTTTTTGCCATTCACCAGCAAATCGTTGGGCCAGCGAATGTCAACCTCAAGTCCGGTGGCTGTGGATACTGCACGATGGGCCGCCACGCCCGCCATCAAAGTGAGTGCCGGTGCGTCGGCGGGCGAAAGTTTCGGACGCAGGATGACCGAGGCATAGATGCCACTGGATTTTTCTGAATACCACTTTCGTCCGAAGCGGCCCCGGCCCGCCGTTTGCTCTTCCGCCAGCACCACGGTCCCGTCTGCCGCTCCGTCAGTGGCCAGCGCCAGGGCAGTGTTATTGGTCGAGTCGATTCGGAAATAATGAATGATTTTGCGCCCGATTTCATTGTCGCCCAGCTCCGGTTGTATCAGGCTGGGCGCCAGAATGTCCGGTAGGGTGCGGAGTTGGTAGCCGCTTGACGTATGCCCCTGAATGTCAACGCCCAGCGCGCGCAGCTTTCCAACGTACTTCCAAACCGTAGAACGCGTCACCCCAATCTGGGAGGCGATTTTGGGGCCGGGCAACACTACTGTCGCATTCTTCACCAGCACAGAAATCAACTTGTCCATGCGGCGGTCAGTGGCAGCGGCACCCATAGGGTTTCAACGGTCGATGGGATAAGTAATAAATACTAGCGACTCCGAGCCGGCGATTACATCCATTATCCTGTTTCTAATCCAAACGCACATGCAAAGGTTGCTTGCCCCCTCACCCTCATCCCCTCTCTCGCCGCGGCGACCGAGGGGAGATATGAAACCAAAGATCATGGCCTTCGCTCCCTTGGGGAGAGGGTGTTCCGCCGGGGCGGGACCGGTGAGGGGTGCTTAACAAACTTCTCACAATTTAACTTTCTTGGTCACGTTTGTATTAGCTACGATTTTCCATTTGCTATTCGTTTCCCAGTCTTTCGAGTGATTCCGCCACCTTGCCCAGGTGTTCAGTGAGTTCGGCGTGGCGGCGCTCGACTCCGCGCACCACATCGCGCGGCGCCCGGCTCACGAAGCCTTGATTATCCAACTGCTTCTGCGACTGGCTCAGTGCTTGTTCAAGTTTTTCTTTTTCACGCTCCAGGCGCAAGCGCTCGGCGGCGGGGTCCAGCTTCTCTTCATGCAAAATCCGAAGGTCAAACGTGGCCGTGTGGTGGACGCCCGCGGCCTCTCCCGTCATCCTCCCGCGGGCAAAATTCGTTGCCTGCAATCCGGTCAGCCGGTGGATGGAATCCTGATGGGCGCGAAACAATTCCAGCACGCGCAGGTCATCACAAGCCACCTGGGCGCTGGGCTTCTGTTTTTGCAGGTTCAATTCCGCTTTGGCGTTGCGCAGGGCAACAATCAACTCCTGCACGGTTTCAAATTGCTTTTCGGCGATGGGGTCGGCCACGCGCTCGCCTACCAGATTAAATGGCGCCAGAGAAATGGATTCCTCGCGTGGGTGTCGCCCAAGTTCGTGCCAGAGCTCTTCGGTGATGAAGGGCATGAAGGGATGGAGCAGGTGGAGCGCCGCTTCAAACACCCGAGCCAGATTGACCCAGGTTGCCGGGGCAGCAGGTTCTTCGCCGGTCTTTGTGATCTCGGATTTCACCCACTCCAAATACCAATCGCAAAATTCGTGCCAGAAGAAATGATAGATTTTGTCAGCCGCTTCATGGAAGCGGTACTGGCCCAGGGCCTCGTTGATCTCGCGTGTGATCGTCCACAAACGGGAAAAGATCCAGCGGTCCGCCAGCGCAAGGTGCTCCGGCGCCGCGGCAGGGTCAAACCCCGCGCCCGGCATAGGCTTCAAGGCGTCGGCAATCTGGTGCTGAACATTTTCCGGAAGTTTCCGCAGGTTCATCAGCACAAACCGGGCGGCGTTCCAGATTTTATTGGCGAAGCCGCGGTATGAATCAAACTTATCGGGGCTCACTACGATGTCCGTGCCCGGCGCGGCGCTGATGGCCAGGGCAAAGCGCACCGCATCGGTGCCGTATTTCTCCGTCACTTCAAGAGGGTCGATCACGTTGCCCTTCGTTTTGGACATCTTCTGCCGCTCTGCGTCTCGCACCAGGGCGTGGATGTAGAGCTCGCGGAACGGCACCTCGCCCATAAATTTCATCCCCATCATGATCATCCGCGCACCCCAGAAAAACAGGATGTCGAACCCCATGATCATCAGGTTCTGAGGATAAAAATTACCGATGTCGGGTGTTGGTTCCGGCCAGCCGAGCGTGGCAAACGGCCACAACGCCGAGCTGAACCAGGTATCGAGCACGTCGGTTTCCGGGCGCAGCGATCCCGACCCGCACTTTGGGCAAACATGGGGAGTCTCTTTGGCCACCATCACCGCGTTGCACGACAGGCAATACCATGCCGGGATTCGATGCCCCCACCAGAGTTGGCGTGAGATGCACCAGTCATGAATCCTGGCCATCCAGTCGAGATAGATTTTCCGGTATTGGTCGGGGACAACTTGAATTCTTCCCTCTTCCACCACGCGGCGGGCCGGCTCCGCCAGGGGCTGCATTTTCATGAACCACTGGGTTGATAGCCGCGGCTCAACAATGGAATGGCAGCGCTGGCAAATGCCGACACTCAACGGGTAATCCTCGATTTTTTCCAGCAACCCTTGCGCGGTGAGATCGCGCACCACGGCCTGGCGCGCTTCAAACCGGTCAAGGCCGCGGTACGGTCCGGCCTCCTCTGTCATACGCCCTTCCTCGTCAATCACCTCAATGCGGGGTAATTGGTGGCGCTCGGCAATTTCATAGTCGTTGGGGTCGTGGGCGGGCGTCACCTTCACTGCGCCGGTCCCGAATTTTGGATCCACAAAGTCGTCCGCCACCACCGGAATGAATCTCTTGAGCAAGGGCAATTCGACCCTGTAGTCCACCAACTCCCGGTAGCGCGCGTCCGAAGGGTTCACAGCCACTGCCGTATCGCCTAGCATGGTTTCAGGGCGCGTGGTGGCCACAGTAATATGCCCCGGGCGTTTCTCCAATGGATAGCGGATGTACCAAAGTTTTCCCTGCCGCTCTTCGTGAACCACTTCGAGGTCCGAGACGGCGGTGCCGCAGCGCGGGCACCAGTTGACGATGTATTTGCCGCGGTAAATCAGTCCCTCGTCGTACAGGCGGACAAACACTTCCACCACAGCACGAGTGTAAGCGGGATCCATGGTGAAGCGGTCGCGAGTCCAATCGCACGAGGCGCCCATGCGCTTCATCTGTTCCCGAATTTTTCCTCCATTCGCTTCTTTCCATTTCCAGCAGCGCTCGATAAATTTCTCCGGGCCCATCTCCCGTCGGCGGCGCTGCCCTTCATGCTGCCAGGTCCTTTGGGTGGCGGGGCCGGGCTCGAGGTCCGGTAACGCTTCGCGGCCTAGCTCGCGTTCCACAATCATCTGGGTGGCGATGGAGGCATGGTCGGTGCCCGGAAGCCAGAGGACGTTTTCACCCTTCATGCGATGCCAGCGCATCAAAATATCAATCTCGCCGTGCTCCAGCATGTGCCCCATGTGGAGCGAGCCGGTAATGTTGGGAGGGGGAATGACCAGGGCAAAGCGTGGCCGCGAAGGATCATCGGTGGGGCGGTAGATCTTTTGTTCAACCCATTGGCGCGCCCATTGCGTCTCAATCGTTTCGGGCGAATATATTTTGGGAATCTCGGGTTCCAACAGTTCCAGTCCTCGACGGTGAGCCCATCCCGGAGCGGCGAATATGGCGCATCCGCTCCAACAGCAGGGCCTGTATCGTTAATGAAATCAAATAACTATAGCCTTTGGCTGGGAATCAGTCAAACATCGGGCATGGCTCCGCGTCGATCGATCAGTTTTTGCGGGTGGAAGGAGCATTGATCTCCGCGTTAATTTCGGTGGATAAAGGTTTGGCGATTTCCTCAATCGCTTGAGGAGGCAGCCGGGGAGACATCTTGGCCACGACCATGTAAACGATCGAATACACTTGCGCCGGATCGAGCGCCTGTGGAACAGGAGTCGAGGGCGCTTCGGCCGCAGGCAATTCGCGTTCAGCGCTAGGTGGAGCAAGCCTCACGTTTCCGGCAGCAGCATCGCTCAGCGAAAAACTCTCGAGCGTCGTCGCAGAAACGGGTGTGGGCTCCACGACGGCTTCAATCTCGCCCGTCTTAGCCATGGATGCTGCTTCCGAGGAGGCTTGGACCGGCGCCGCCTCCGGGGAGGGCTCTTCAAACGCGGGCGCTGCCACTTGCGGCAGAGCAGGTGAGATTTCATCACTCAATACCGGCTGCGCTATGTCTGCCGGCGCTCGAAACATGATCGTGCGCTCGGTCTCATGCACGTGCGGGTGCTCGTGCTCCTCATGATGCTCCGGCGTAGCTTGCTCTTCGATTAGCACGGGTTCGGCAATTGCAGGGGGCTCCGTGACCGTAATAGGTTCGGCAGCCTCGGGCGCAGGCATCTGGGCAACGAATTCCGCAGGAGCTGCCGCCACCGGGGTGTGCTCCACCTCGATGATCGGCTCCTCAGTGGACTGAGGCGCTGCCTCCACGACGGGTGAAAGTTCGGGTTCTACGCTGGATTCAATCGTTGGCGCAGACTCGGAGGGAGTGGCGGATATCTCCTCTAATGCCTCCGCAAAAGCAACACCGCCGCCAAATTGGGAAAAGTCCGGAGCTGGTTCCTTGGCTTCAATGATCGGCTCTTCATCCACAGGTTCACTGACGAAAGCGGGCGGAGGCGACGCCTTCCTGACGGGAGGAGGGATGGGAATGGCTGCGGCAGCCTCGGCGATGGCGAGGTACTTGGTTACCGTGGAAATCAACTCATCCCGGTCAAAAGGTTTCCTGATGCGCCCATCGGCGCGGACCCGCGCACCCTTTTGCTCGTCCAGAATATCGTCGTCGCTGAAGACAAGGATGACGGGCACATTGGCGTATTCCTTTGAGCCTTTGACGAATTCGCAGACTTCGTAGCCGTCCTTGCCCGGCATGGCTATGTCAGCCAGTATGACCATGGGCAACACAGTGGGTAACTTTTTTATGGCTGCCACCCCGTTCGACACGGTGACAACTTCCATGCCCTCGCCCGTCAATACTCCGCTGGCTTTCTTTTGAACGGTTGGACTGTCGTCCGCGATTAGGACTTTACGCGCCACTCTTGGCCTCCTGGTTTGGGGTCAAAGACTTCACCGCCGTGAGAAATACCATTTCAGGACACTTAAGTCAAGGTGCATCGGTGCAATCGCGTGCAATTCATCCCGGAAGGCATCACAATCTAAGGATAAAGCCTATAAAGCAGCCAGTAAATCACCACTCCTGTAACGGAAACATAGAGCCAGGCCGGGAACGTCCAACGGGCGATGCGCCTGTGAAGGTCGAATCGCTTCTTCCAGGCGCGATAGAGCGTGGTGAGGACCAACGGAACAATCAGCGCCGCTAATATGGTGTGTGAGCCAAGCAAGGCAAAATAGAACGGACGAATCAAGCCCAGCCCCCTGAAGTGTGTGACCCCATGTTGAACGTGGTACCAGAGATAGCAGACAAGAAAAAGGGAGGAAGTCCCAAACGCGGATAGCATGCAGATTTTATGAGCGAGGATGCGTTTGTTCCTGACGAAAAAATAACCCAAGGTCAGCAAGACCGCGCTGGCGGCATTCAGCGAGGCGTCGATAGCGGGAAAGTCGGAAAGTTGAAGGGACACCCTTTGAGTTTATAGTTGAAAGTCGAAAGTGAATAGTCAAAAACAACAGCAGGTAAGCTTTTGGGGCACCCGAATCCTTCACAGTATCTGACGCGGCGAAAATCCTGGACTGCTTTATCTGGGGCCTTCGCCGGCAGGTTTATCTGGTGGCTCGCTGGAGGGAGGTTTCTTGTGCCTATACTCCAATATCTGCTTCAACTCGCCCGTGTAAAACGACCAAACCACCATCAACACGAAGAGGCCGCCGATGGTGGCGCAAATCAAGCTCAGCGAAAGACCGTCCAGGGTGAGAAACTGGCCCGACACCACAAGATAGCCACACACGGCCATCGAGATCAGTCCGACGACAAGACAAAATGCCAGTAGGAGGAGACTTTCAAGCATGGAAGTTCGTTCCTTGACCAGGGTGATAGCCTGAGGATCATGACGCTCAGCCATCGGTTGTCTAAGAGGATTTTGTTGTTTCGCCCTGGGCGATATCCGCAAATCTTTCAATTGCCTGGCGGCGCCTATTTTAAAACCTTATCCAGAATCATGAGGCCAAACACCAAAGGCAGATAAAAAACCGAAGCCATTAACAGGCGCCGGGCCAGCAACTTGGATCTGACCACCGAGGTCAAAACTCCGCAGTACAAAATGCTTAGTCCGAGCGCGAGTGTCCCGAAAAAATATAACCAGCCCATTTGGCCCAGCCAGGTGGGGAGCAAGCTGACCGGCAACAGGGCCAACGAGGTCACCAGGATCTGCCGCGCGGCCTTTCGCCCTTGCGGGTCATCGAGCGGGAGCATCAAAAGACCCGCCCGCTCGTAATCCTCCCGGTACATCCAGGCGATGGAAAGAAAGTGTGGGAACTGCCAGATAAAGAGGATGGCGTAAAGGATCCACGCTTCAAGATTCAAGGAACCGCGTGCGGCTGCCCATCCGATCAATGGTGGCATGGCGCCGGGGAAGGCGCCCACCAAAGTGCAGTAAGTGGTTTTCCGTTTGAGTGGAGTGTAAAGCAGCAGGTAGCTGGCGAGCGTGAGCATCGCCAAGCCGCTGGCCAGAAAGTTGGCAGCCCACCAGAGATATAAACCCCCGGCAACGGAAAGAACAATCCCAAACCACAGGGCTTCTGGAGCCGAAAGCCTTCCCGAGGGCAAGGGTCGATTGGCTGTTCGCCGCATGCGGGCGTCTGACACGCGTTCAAACCATTGGTTCAGCGTCGCCGTGCCACTCGCCACCAGCAGGGTGCCGGCGAGAGTGTGAAACAGGAGCAGATAATTCATGGCGCCGCGCCAACCCAGATAGAAACCCGCCAGCGAGCTGGCCACCACCAGTGAATTGACTTCTGGCTTGGTGAGCGTCCAATAGTCAGCGACTTTGCTGCGCCACCTGGCCACGACTGCGCGCGGCCGCGGATTCACCGCGGCTGCCACCGTATTGTCCACCACAATACTGCCCATTAAATTTCCTTCAAACCGCCACATTCTCCCGCATTGAAGAGAGCTCGGGGGCCGAGTCAGGCACCGCCACAAAGCGATAAGTCTGATAGGTTAGGGCCAAACTTGCCGCCAGAACCAACGCGCCCACGGCCACGTGCGTGGTGGTGACCAGAACCACCGGGGGCAAAGGCTGGGGTGCATTTTGATTGGTCCAGACTTCCCAGTACGAGCCAACGCCGAGGGCTACCTGCACCACCAGAAGGCCGGTGAGGAGCCAAATCGGCCGAGTCAAGCGGCGTTCGGTTCGAAATTCGGAGAGCACGCGCACCAACATCCAAAGCACCGCGATGGTCACCAAGCCCGCGCCCACCACGTGCGGGATGATTCCAAATCCATGATGCCGGAAAGCCGCACCCACCATCAACTGAAGAAATATCAATGCGGTGGTCGCGGTGGCCAGGCGCCGCAAAGAAATCGTTGAGGTTTCTTTTACCTTGGGCTCGTCCCAACGCCAGTCCGCCTGGGTAAATAATGCGAGGCTCACCATAATGCAGAAAAATGCCTGGGCCAGGCAGGCATGAGCCACGGAAACGTCCACGGGCAAAAAGAAAAGAACGGTAATCCCGCCCAGAATGGCCTGAGCGATGATGGTGAGAACGGAAATCGCGCCCAGGCGCCGTACCCAGCGTCGCGGCTCGCTGCGCCACAGCCAGACCGCGAGAATCAGAGTGAAGATCACGACGGTCCCCGCCACCATGCGGTGGCCGTGCTCAAATTTAACCCCCCCCACCATGCGCGGCATGCGAAAGGTCCCAAACGAAGTCGGCCAGTCCGGAACGGAAAGGCCGGCGTCGTTGGAGGTGACCAGCGCGCCGGCGATAATCAAAATGAAAGTGGCGGCGGCAACGAACGTCGCGTAGCGGTGCAGCCATCGTTGCTGTAAGGTCTGAGCCATTTTCGAAACTATGCTCTCCAAGGCGCGGCCGCCACGTTCGGCATTTCCTCATTGGCCGGATCCTGGTGAATCCCAGATCCTTCATCGGTCCTGGTGTTAAAGCTATTCCGGCGGCGGAACGCCACCCCGAATATCAAAATAAACATCAAAAGAGTGGGAAATATCATCACCAGAACACCGGTCTTCAAAGCCTGCAACATCCCCGGAGCCTGCGTGGCGGCGTTCTGATAACAAGCAGGACACATCTGCGCGAACGCCACGCTGGGGGTGGCAAGCGCGGCAAATCCCGCTGCCATTCGAGCCGGAATTTTCCAAATCTGAGATCGGAAATCTGAGATTTGAAATCTCATGATCGGTTTTTGAAATCCACCCTTCACCACTTGATGTCTCTCTCGGTTCGCCTTGCCGTTTTTAATTTTCTCACGCCCCGTTCTCAACCTTCTTAATTCATCATTCATAATTCAACCTTCATACATTTCTTCAATGCACCTTCATCACCAGAATGCGCAAACTGTCGGGAAATACCACAAACAACATGCCCACCACAAAGAGCAGCGCCGGCATCAAGGTCAAAATCAGGCTTCGGCGCTCGTACCGGAGGTGCATGAAGTAGGCGATGATCAATGATGCTTTGATGAGCGAGAGGCCCATCAACAGGGTCAGCATCAGCTTCAGCTCCAGTTGCGCATAGGCCAGGAAGACCTCCACCCCGGTGAGTCCCAGCAGCGAAAACCAGACAGTGAATGTCACCTTCTTGCTGATTTCATTGTGGGCGTGTTCCATGGTTGCGTTCATTCAGTCTCAAACCTCCGATTGCAGGCGCGGTCTCTGACCGCCGTCCCCGGCGCTCCGTAAGCGCCGAATTATTCGGCGGTCCCCGCCCCGTGAAGCAGGCACCGACCGCCGGGACAGATCATCCTATTCTTGCCGACAGCAAATAGACCAGGGGGAAGATGAACATCCACACCAGGTCAACGAAGTGCCAATACAGTCCGGCCACTTCCACTACTTCATCGTTGTACTTGCCCCGCGCCGTGCCGAATGCCACCACGGCCAGATAAACGACGCCGATGGTGACGTGAGTCATGTGCAGCCCAGTCAATCCGAAAAATGTGGCGCCGAATAGCGGTGTGCCCCACGGATTCCCCCAGGGTGTCACGCCCTGGTGAAACAGTCCAAACCACTCGCGCAGGTGGAGGACGTCAAACGTCACCCCCCCCATCAGGGTGGCCACCAGCCATCCGGCCGCGCGGGAGCGAATGCCCATCTTGGCGGCGCGCACGCCCAGCACCATGGTGACGCTGCTGGTCAGCAGGACCAGGGTCATCACGGTGGCGTTGATGACGCTGGCTGATTCAAAAGGCCTCGGCCATGCTTCCGTCGACGTGCGCACATAACTATAGGCCACCAGGAGAGCTGAGAAGGTGATGGCATCGGAAACGATGAACAACCACATTCCCAGCTTATTCGAACCGATTGCGTACGGAGACCCGCCCCCGGACCAGATCGATTCGTGGCCGCCCTCATGGGCGGCTAGATCTTGAGCATGGCTCGACATCCTATAACCTCACCGTGAGCAAGAGTAGGAGATAAATCCAAAGTCCGTCCATAAAATGCCAGTAAAGGGCAGTCACATCCACTGCCACACGCTTTTTCAGTCCGGCAGCCAATCGCGGAGCCTGCCCCACGAGGTAGCAAAGCGCGATGACGCCACCCAGCAGGTGGAGCCCGTGCGCCGCCGTCAGCAGGTAGAAGAACGAACTGCTGGGATTGGTGGAAAGATATACGCCATGCGACGCCAGCTCGCGCCACGCCACCAGTTGACCGCCAATGAACGCCACGCCGAGGATCGACGTGACCTTGAGCCAAATCTTGAATTGACTGGCTCGGCCGGCTCCCAGGGCCCGGCGCGATATTTCGAAGGCGACGCTGCTGGCCAGCAGGATTAGAGTATTGAAATAAAGAATGCGTGGTAGCGCAATCGCGGCCCAGTCGGACGACCCGCCCTTGCGGACGATCAGCGCGCTGGTGAACGACGCGAACAACATCACAATGGCAACCAGCGCCATCCACATGCCGGTGCGATAGGTTTGTGCCGGCACACTCCAATCCCGGTAATCTCTGCCGCCATACCCTCCGTACCCTCTTCGGCCGAAACCACTCCCGTTGCCACCGGTCGAATCGCTCCCGGGGGGGGTTGTGAGCCTTGGCGGAGTTAGTACGGTGGCCATTTCCAAACCCATCAGAAAGCGGACGAGGGAATCAGTAAACCCCTCCAAAAATTTATTTCAACCTTTCTGACTCCTGTCTTCTGACTCCTTCTTTATTCCGCCGGCACTATTTCCGGCGAATCCTGCATGATGAAATCCTTCTCGGCGCCGGGTACGCCAAATTCATAAGCTCCGTGATAGACCACCGGATGTTTTCCGGCAAAATTGTCAAAGGGAGGCGGCGATGGAATTGTCCACTCCAGCGTCGTCGCCTCCCACGGATTCTCGGAAGCCTTGCCACCTTTGAACATGCTCCAGAAAAGATTGACCACGAAAATCAGTTGCGCGCCCGCGGTGATGAAGGCCGCATAGGACATGAACATGTGCAGGTCAATAATATGCGGCGTATTCAGGAAATCGACTTCCGTGAACTGGGAGTACCTTCGTATGTTGCCCGCCACGCCCAGGAAATGCATGGGCATGAAGATGCAATAGACACCCACAAAGGTAATCCAGAAATGAATTTTGCCCAGGGTTTCGTTCAGCATGCGGCCAAACATCTTGGGGAACCAGAAAAACGTTCCGGCGAACATCCCGAAGATGGCGGCCACGCCCATCACCAGGTGGAAATGGCCGACCACGAAATAGGTGGCGTGCAAAGGAACGTCCACCGGGGGCTGGGCGAGGAACAATCCACTGAGTCCGCCGCTCACGAAAAGCGAAACGAACCCGATGGAAAACAGCATGGCGGAAGTCATTCGCAGTCTGCCACCCCATAGCGTTCCCAACCAGTTGAAAGTCTTGATCGCACTCGGCACGCCGATCGCCATGGTCATCATCGAAAAGGCAAAGCCGGAATAGGGGCTCATCCCACTCAGGAACATGTGGTGACCCCAAACCATAAAGCCGAGGAATCCGATGGCCATCATGGCGTAGACCATGGCCTTGTAACCGAAGATGGGCTTGCGCGAAAAGGTTGAGATGATGTGCGAGGTCATTCCCATCCCAGGCAGGATGGCGATGTAGACCTCCGGATGGCCGAAAAACCAGAACAAGTGTTGCCAGAGGAGTGGCGACCCGCCGCTGTGTGGAATGATTTGATCGCTGACCACAAGGCCGGCGGGGATAAAGAAACTGGTGCCGCCCAACCGGTCAAGGAGCAACAAGACGCCGGCGGCCAGAAGAACGGCGAAAGAAAGAAGCATCAGGACGGCGGTGATCAGCCACGCCCATGCGGTGAGAGGGAGACGGCTCAAGGTCAATCCGCGAGCGCGAAGATCCAGGGTGGTGGCGATGAAATTCAGGCTGCCCAAAAGCGAGCCGAGGCAAAAAATAGCAATTGAAACAATCCAGAGGGTCTGGCCCATGCCCTCTCCGGGCCCGGCGGCGGTGCCGATGGCGCTTAAAGGCGGATACGCCGTCCACCCCGACAAAGGCGGGCCATCGGTGATAAAGAAAGTGCTGAGGAGAACCACAAAGCCTACAAAAGTCGTCCAGAACGAAAGCATGTTCAGTGTGGGGAAGGCCATATCCTCCGCGCCAAGCTGAATGGGCAATATATAGTTTCCAAACCCGCTTTGGGGCGCCGTGGTGAGCACAAAGAAAACCATCAGAGTTCCATGCATGGTCATGAGAGAAAGATAATATTCCGGGGTCATCACGCCGCCAGGGGCGCCGTTAGGAGAGAGCTTTTCGAGCAGCGGCATGTGGGCGCCAGGCCACACCATGTGCCAGCGCATCAAAACGGACAGGATGATGCCCACAAAAACTGACGCCAACGCCAGGAAGTAATACTGTTTCCCGATCACCTTGTGATCGAGACTGAAGATGTACTTCCGGATAAAACCGGTGGGCGCCGTGTGATGGTGAACGGCCTCCGCGTGCGCATCTGCCATCTGTTATCTCCCTTTCGATATTTGCCGATTGCTCACAGAAGATTTAAGGCTCGGTACGCCAGGTCAGTCAGGTTATTTCAAATAATTCACAGCCCGATCAGCTTGGATCTTAAAATCGCCAATCGCAAATCGTTAATTCTCACTGCGACGCCGCCTGGTCTTGCAGCCACTTCTCATAATCTGCTTCGGTCATGACCTTCAAAAATGCCCGCATCTTGTAATGTCCTAGCCCGCAAAGCTGCGTGCAGACGATTTCGTAAGTTCCGTTGGGCAATTTTGGGCTGCTGCTGTGATTGAGGGCGTCCGGGGTGGTGGTGAAATGGATGGGAATCTCGAGTCCCGGAACCAGGTCCTGGTGCACCCTCAGCTCGCGAACATAGAACGAATGGCCCACGTCCTTGGAGCGCAGGATCAGCTCGATTTCCCTGTTCACGGGAATGCCCAGCGTGGCGGTCACAATGTCGTCCTTGGCAACGGCGTCGTGATCCCGGTCGAGACCAAAGAAATTTCCCGTCGCGTCGTTGATCAGGTTGACGTGGGTGGGACCAAATTGTCCGTCGGGGCCGGGATAGCGAAAGGACCAGGCGAATTGTTGTCCCTGCGCCTGAATCCTCAGCGCGCCCGGCGCCGCGCCGGTGAAATGCATCGCCGCCCAGATGCGGTAGCCCATCAAATTCAGGCCAATAAACAAAATCGCCGCTGCTGTGGTCCACATCGATTCGAGCTTGTTGTTCCCGTGCGAGTAGATGACCTTGCGGCCGTCGCCCCGATCGCGGTACTTGTAAACGAACCAGGCCAGGCCGAGTTGAGCGAGGACGAAAATGATGCCGCAAAGGGTGAGCGTCAATATGAACTGCTGGTCCACCGCAGCACCGTGGGTTGAAATGGAGGGAGGAAACCACCAGATGTGCGCCGCGAATATATATACCGTTACGACCGTGATCAGCGCCACTACCAGCGCGAAGGCCAGCGCCATAAGTTCTCCTCTTCAAAAGTAGACAGTAAACAGTAGTCTGTAGACAGGGTTACGGAATTGTTTTTATAGCTCAAGACTCAGGGCTGATTTCCAAGCACACTCCACGGCGCGAATCTCATCGATCCGGTCTTGTTTGTTGCTCTTCCCAGTCTACTGTATACGGTCTTCTGTCTACTTTTCTATTCAGCCCTTGAAACTAAAGTCCACCGTCTTTGATTCCTTGGGTGCCACGGTTACTTTTTGTTCTTGCGTCCCAAAAGTGGCTGACCATGCCCCGAGGGTATAGTCGCCCGGAGGAAGCCCTTTAATCGTGAACGTGCCATCGCTCCCTGAAACTGCGAAGAGAGGATTCTTGGTCACTCCGATGTAAGCCCTCATCCAGGGGTGTTGGTTGCACTTTACCGGGATCATGATTTCCGAGCGGGCAAACGTCTTATCCAGCGCCGGTGCGCCGGGGGCCTGGGACTCATTCCACTCGCGATTGTCCTTGGGCTGCGGGTGGATATTGTGCGTGGTGGCATCACTGCTGACGATGTGCAGCGTCTGGTCCACTTGCACCCCCACCACGTGGGGTTGGTACATGCAGCCATTCTGGTCCAGGGTCACGGCCTCGGTAGGCGTGGGCCAGGCGTATTTGTCCGCCCCATCTTTCACATAAACGAAAACGTTGGGCAGCGTTCCATTTTCATTTACTTCGCCGTCTTCCACGTGGACAGGGGACTTGTGCTTGGCCACGCACACCGGGTCCTGATCCATATGAATCACGGCCAGCTTGGGCTTGGCGCCGGTAAAAGTAATTTTACCCGTCACCGTACCCACCGTGGCTTGATCGACAGGCGTACCTGCAGGCGCGGTGGCGGTCGCCGCCGGCTGCTCGGTGGTTTCCGGCGCCTTCTCGCTGCTACAGCCAAACATTAAAATCGTTGTGGCGATAATCGAGAACCCTATCATCAATTTCTTGTTCATGTTTTAAAACCTTCCTATCAAATTAGATTTGTCCGAATCATTATCGCGCCATTAATGAGCTTTTACCAGCATTCCGATCAGCGTTGGCCGGGCATGGGCATTCGGTCCTTCCTGTTTCTCGGTCGTCTGCTTCATGCTGTTCGCACTGAGTCCGGTGAGTTTGCGTTGTTCTTCCGGCGTAATCTCAAACATATAACGAACCAGCAGGTCGGCCTGATCGCCCGTATATCCGTTGAAGATGGGGGGCGTGGGGCCGGCAAAAACATTGTGCCCATCCTGGGTCTTAAAGAGACCGGAGGGCATGGCGGTGCCCGGGCTGATCATGGCCGGGTCGAGAATCCAATGCTTGGTCCAATCCGGCTTCAACCGCTCCGGCGCCAGCAGGAAATTGGGCGCGGTGGCAAATTTATCGTGGGTCGCATCGCCCGTGGCGTGGCACTTCAGGCACGGAGCCGCCCGGCTGGTGAACAGCGCTCGCGCCATTTCCAATTCCTTGGGAGTCAATGGATCGAGCCGGGGCGAAATGTATGGCATAGGTTGGCTGGACATGGCTTGGAAGAATCTCACCAGTTTGCGCACTTCGATGGGTGAGAAGTAGAAAGTCGGCATCCTGACTTTCAGGTACGGACGCACGCCGTCGCGATCCGTGTCCGTGTCGCTCATGGCGGGATTGGAAAGGAACTTCGCCAGCCATTCCGGATTTACCCGCGCCCCTTCGGTGAGCAATTTGGGCGGAAGCTGATCCTTCCATTCCGGCGTTTGATAGCGCGGGATATCCATCAGCACCGAATCCTGGCCCACTTTGAATTGGTGGCAGCCCTCGCAATTGTATTTCTTGACCAGCCACCATCCGTCTTGAACGTCCCGGCGCTGATCGGCGGGCAGATACCAATAGCGTTGGGGAATTTCCGAAGTCACGCTGCCCATCAGGAAAGTGGTGAGTTCGGAAATCTGCTTTTGGTCGGCGGGCGCCAGGTCGGGCATGCCTTCCGTCACTTTGGAGCTGACGGGCTCGAAGAAGTCGGGCATTTTCAGTTCTTCTGCTTCCGTCTTAATCATGCCCTTGTCATACATTTCCGGCTTGGCCAGCTTGTGTTCGAAAAAGCCCTTGTGGCTGTACCAATCTTCGTTCTTGGCTTCGCGAATGTAGAGGGCAAAGTCAATCTGCTCCAGAGGCTTGCTGCCTTCAGCGGTAAGCTCCGTCCCGATTCTCCCTTCGTCTTCCATACCCTCAATTTCGTGGCAGCCCGCGCAACCATAAAACCGGATTTTCTTTTTGCCCTCTTCCTTCAACTTCGGATTGTTCATGAAGGGCGCCGCGGCGTAGGTCGCATCCGGGCGCTTGAGAGTCTCGAGGTAACTGGCGATGTCCCGCGCTTCATCCCAGGAGAGTCGCAGGTTGGGCATCACCGTCATCTGCTCCACCACCATCTCGTGGCCGTCGTTCGGACACTTGGTGTGGTTTAAGTCAAACGTGTAAGGCGGCAGGCCGTGCTTCTTGTAATCTTCATCCGTAATATCTCTTTTCTCAAAGGGGCAATAAGGGCGGGTGCGCTCGCGCGGGTTATGAATCCAGCGCACCAGGAAATCGTAATTGTCCTTTTCACCCACCCGGGTCAAGTTGGCGGCGAACCAGCCGCCCACCTGGTTGGCGCCTTCGCCCACCGAGTGGCAGCCCATGCAGCCGCGCGTCTCAAAGCTTTCCTTGCCCTTCACCGGATCGCCCGGCGCCTGGTGAGACAGGGTGGTCTGAATCGCCGTCTGCCAAAGGTAAGCGGAAATATCCTCAATGTCGTCATCGTCCAAGCGGAATCGGGGCATCTTGGTGGTGGGCCGCCAGGCGTGAGGATTCTTCAGCCACACCGGAATCCATTCCGGCCGAATCTTTACCCGGACTTCCTTCAAGTCCGGGCCGACTTTCTTGCGGCCCATCATCAGGTACTTGGCTTTCACTTCGAGCTGGTCCAACTGCATGGAAACCTTGCTGGAGGCGACCCGCAGCGCGTCCGCATCGGTGTAATCCTGGCGCGCGGTCGCGTTGTCGGCAGCGTGGTCGCCCGCGTCGATATCCCGCTGCGCGTTGCGCAGATCATCGGCGCGTTCCGTTTCCATCTGCAAAATTTGCTGCTGATTGGCGACGAGATCTTCGGGCTCCGAATCGTATCCCTGGAAGCGATGGCAGCCGATGCAGCCTTTCCACTGGAGAAGCCGCTTGCCCTCGGTCAACTCCGGCGCGTGGTCCACGACCATGTCGGACGCGTGGCACTGCTGGCAGCCGGCCTGCATGTTGGCTTTGTGGTAGAGCGGCCAAAGCCAGTGCTCGTATTCTCCGTGGCCCATCGCCACGCTATCCACTTGCATCCCGTTGCCGTTATGGCACGGCGTGCAGCCATATTTATCCGGATCGTGAATTTGAAGCAACTCCATGTCCGGATGGCTGGTGAACGCCGCGGACATGGGATCCTTATCGCCGCCCATATTCTGGCGGGTCAGCAGCACCGGCTCGCGAATCCCCAGGTGGCACGATTCGCAACGGTCCACAACTCCGGCGTCCGGGATGTTGATCTGCTTAATCTCGATGGCCATCGTCTCGGCCTTATTCAGCAATCCCCGCAACTGCTCGGCGCTGAGGCCATTCAAATGGTCGTGGAGATAGGCCCTAAGTTTTTTCGCCGCCTCGCCCTGAGGCTTCAGGATGTCACCTTCCTGCTGCTGCAGTTTCCCTTTTTCGGTCTGTAGGTTGGCGAACTCGTTTTCCAGCTCCTCGAAGGTGAACGTTTTCCCGGCGAAGGAAGGCCCGTTGAGCGTGAATGGGCCCTTCTTGTACATATCCAGATTGTGTTCCAGCGACGTTCTGCCCGGCCCGTCGGGGGTATGCTCGGCCACATAGATCATGGACCCGACCCGGGCCCGCTCGTTGGTCAATGTCCCGAGAACCGCGGCAATTTTGCCGTCAATGGCGGCGGTCTGCTCGTGGATTTGCGTCAGTTGTGGCGCAGCCGCGTCATGCGCGTCCTTCACTTGTTTTTCCAGCGCCTGGTAGTCGGGAGAATTCTCGATGGCCTTTTCAGCTTTTTCCTGCCGGGGAATCTCTTTTTTCAGGAGGGACGCGTAAAGCGTGGCAAATCGACGCTCGTAACCCTTCCACGGCCTCAGGCCGAAGAACTCGTCGTAGAGCGACCAGCTCAAACTGAAGATCAGGAGGAACGCCGCGATCACAAAATAGCCGGCCAGCGAACGGCCAACAATAGGGTCTTTCTCGGGGGCGTCAGGCAAAGCACTGCTCCTCAGGCGGATAAATTTCGGATGCTAAACGTTAAACCACCACGTGACCCAGACGTACTTGATGCGAAACACCAGCCGCAAAATCATCTTGACGGGCAACAACAGCATGGTGATCAAGAAAAACTGCAAGGTGAGGTACTGGATCAAGCTCATCCTCTGGTAAATCTTTCGGCTGAATTCCGTCAGGGTAATGACCCGGTGAAATAAGTAGCCGGCGGCGCCAAAATACAGGCCCATCACGATGGCGCCAAACACCGCCTTGCCCGCCATGGTGGTGATGCCAAAGATGTCGGGCAAATCGCGATTGACTTCATACACCACCCGGCTCGGATCCCAAGTCTGTCCCGGCCAGAACCACATCCACCCCGGGCCTCGAATAAACGTCCCCACCAGAACCATCAGGACCCAGAGAAAAAGGAAGCCAAAACAGAAGGTGGCGATGGAAAACCGGCGCTGCTTCCAAGTGTAGTACCCCGAGCCCAATGGATTGGTATCCACATACGGGATAATCATCAGCCCGAGAACGATCAAGGTGGGCATCACCACGCCCGCGATCCAGGGATCGAAATAAACCAGCATCTCCTGAAGTCCCAGGAAATACCACGGCGCCTTGGCGGGGTTCATGGTCAGGTTGGGATTCGCCAGTTCTTCCAGGGGAGCGTTGAGCGTAATCGACCAGACAAACAAAATAATGGTGACTATTATGGCCGCCAGAAATTCCACCCGCATCAGGTACGGCCAGGTCTGGAGTTCCTTGGCCCAGCCCGACTTCCACGGATAATTTTTCCGGTGGGCGGTTTTGGCCAGTTGGGGATCGCTCTCGAGCTGCGCAATCAGGCGGTCATTGGCAAAAGCCTGGCGGAAAGCCATCCAGCAGAAAAATGGGATTAGGAAAATGAGCGCGACAATCGGAATATTATCCGGCGCCGAGCTGATTTCCCAAAGTTGGTGCCAGTCAAAACCCATACCATGACCTCAAGTCTCGAAAGTAGGTGGTAGGTGGAATGTGGTATGTAGGGATTCCAAACCCATGTGGTCCACAGAACCCAAGTACAACCTTCCGCGGCCTTCCCTGCCTACCACCTGCCACCTACCCCTACAATTTCCTCTCCGGCTTGATCTCCGACTCCAGCATCACGGGCGCCGGGCCGGAAATTCCACCGTCTTTTCGCACCCGCCAGAAATGCACGCCCATAAAAGTTCCGGCAATCAGCGGGATGGCAATGCAGTGCCAAATGTAAGCGCGCAGCAGCGCATTGGCATCCACAATCGACCCGCCCAGGAGGGCAAAGCGGACGTCATTATAAGGAGTCATCCCCAACTGCCGCCCCAGCGGTCCCTGGTAGCCCAAGCCGGGCGTATTCTGCGCCATGGTGGTTCCCACCGTCACCGCCCAGAATCCCAGTTGGTCGTCGGGCAGAAGATAGCCGGTGAAGGAGAGCAGCAGGGTCAGCACCAACAGGACCACGCCCACGCACCAATTGAATTCGCGCGGCTTCTTGTAAGAGCCGGTGAGGAAGACGCGGAACATGTGCAGCCACACGGCGATGACCATCAGGTGGGCAGCCCAGCGGTGCATGTTGCGCAAAAGCTTTCCGAACGGGACGTCGGCCATCAGGTAAATGATGTCGTTGTAAGCCTGCCCCTTGGTGGGGTGGTAGTAGAACATCAGCAGGACGCCAGTGATGGTGAGAACGATGAAAAGATAAAATGTGATGCCGCCCATGCCCCAAGTGTAGTTGTAACGGACTGCGTCCCGATTCACCTTGGCGGGGTGGAGATGCAGGAAGACGTTGGAGAGGACTCCTAGGGCCCGGCTGCGCTCGCTCTCGTCGTGCTTGACGCGAAAAATTGATTTATAAAGTTGGGTCTTTTCGGGCTTCTTGAGCGCTTCTGCTTCTTCGATGACCCTCTCCTTCAAGGCCTTCGTGTCACTGAGAAGCTTCTCCACAAAACCGGGCGACTCTTTCTTTTCGGGAACCTCGGGGCTTGGACGATCAGCCATGAATCTCCTCAAGACTAATGACGAGAGATGAGTGACGAGCATGGACCGGAAGCTTTTGGTGTTCGCCGATCAATGCGTTACCTTCACACGTTTGCTTCTCGAAATTACTGACTTAAAAAGCCTGGCTCTGTTGGGTAAAGGTGTTTTCTTATTTCCTGCCCGTCACTTGTCACTCTTCACTGGTCACTGCTTTTCCTACACCGGGATGAACGCACCCGGATCGTTGAATTCGTCCCGGCCGCCTTTGCTGCGATCCCACATAAAAAGTATGCTTTTGTCCGCGATGATCTGGCCCTGGGCGTTCAACTCAACGTGCGCGCGGTCCATGGGCCGAGGGGCCGGCCCTTCAAAATTGATTCCTTCCGGGGTATAGCCGCTGCCGTGGCAGGGGCACTTGAATTTGTTTTCAGCCGGCTTCCAGTCCGGCGTGCAGCCGAGGTGCGTGCACTTGGCGAAAATGGCAAAAATCTGAGTGGGTTCCCTCACCACGTAAATGCGGCACTCTTGCTTGAACCGGTCGCTGACTCCGAGCACGTAATCGGACGGGTAGCCAAGATTGCAAATGTTGCTGGGCTCAAAGAGGGCGCGCGGGAAAAAGAACCGGAGGAACATCAGGAAATTCGCGGCCAGGAATGCCGCCATGCACGCCCAGGTCAGGCGACGGCGCAATTGATTGGGGTCAGGCTCTGTGGTTTCCTTCGCCGGGGCGGCTGCGGGCGCCGCAGGTTTGGGTGCCGGGGGAGTGGTGGCTTTCGCTGCCGCTGCTGGAGGAGCCGCCGGCTTGGCGGTTGCAGGTGCGGCGGATTTTTCCACCGGCTTCGCCGCCCCAGTCCCCGCTGCTGCAGCGGGGAGTTTTGAAGGAACTGGGGCGCTCGGATCTTCAGGATTCGACATTACTCTTTACCCTTCGTTTTTATTATATGCCCGCAGAGAAAATCTTCGACGCAAAACTTAAGAAATGGAAATCTATATGATGGCCGCTGAGTCTGTCAAGACGATTTGATGACCACCATGCGATATTCTTTGCGGTCGAGCGAAAAAAGGTTGCAGTTGGACAAAAATTTCTTTGCTTGTCGTAGGGCCGGGGCTTGCCCCGGCCCATGTCCGGTGTGAGTGAATGAAGCTAGGGAAATCCTTGGCCCTACACACGCCAACACACCCAGTCCCCTCTGCGAAATTAAGGCTTCGCAAGACCAGTTGGTTTTGATATCCCTCCGCCCTGGCCGGCGAATACCTTGGTGAGTGTGGCTGCCAAACCCTCGACGGCGCCTATTTTGCCGACCGATGCAGAATGACGCGCACTTTTTCCAGAGTAATCATGCCCCCTCCCAGCATTTCGTCGAGCTTGGGAAGAATTTTCTCAATGCGCTCGGAATATTCGACCACCTCGACCACGATGGGCAAATCCTGAGAGAGGCGCAAAATGGCCGTGGTGTGGAACGGGTGCTGGCCCAGGCTGGAAGAACCGTACCCACCCACCCCGCGCAGGACGGTCACCCCATAAAAACTCTCGGCGCGGAAAAGATCCACCAAAGCCTTGTACAGGGGTTTGCCTTCCCAATTGTCGGCTTCGCCAAAATGAATCCGCATCAAGGTGCGTTCGCCTTCGAATCTTTGGTGCTCCATCGTCTCCTCCTACATCCGGTCCGCCAAAACCATTCCGATGCGAAGCAACAGAAGTCCGCCGACCATGCTCGTGCAAACGTAGATGCCGGCCTTCATCCACTCGCCGTCTTGTAACAGATGCACGGTCTCCCAGCCAAAGCTTGAGAAAGTTGTAAAAGCGCCAAAAAAACCGATGGTGAGCCCAATGCGCCACTCGGGGGGAAAAGAAATATGATTGAGCGCGTATTGTCCCACGCCCCCCAGAAGGAAACATCCCAAAAGGTTCACCACCAAAGTGCCGCTGGGAAATCCAGGGCCGGTGCGAGACTGCACCAAACCCTGAAGTCCGTAGCGGGCCAGTGTTCCGGCAATTCCAAAAACAATCAACAGAGTAATTTGCAAGTTGTCCCTTCCTTCTGCCTGTGCTCACACCCAACAAAAAAACTCCTGGGCGCTCACCAGTGGCCAGGAGTTATCAGTCCCGCCAGGCGGGACGGTTTTGGCGAACTCCATCGCCTTCAAATTTTAATCTTACCACAGACACTGCCCAAGCATCGGGCCGCACCACGGCCCATGTCTTGCGCAATTGAATTCCCACCGCATGCTGCACTAAGATGGGTGAGCACAACATGGAATCGCGGTTCAAGTCTCGAAATGCAAGTTTGGCCGCCGCCTTGGCCGCGATGGTGATGGCGGCTTGGCCCGCCTGGAGCGCGCATCCGTGCGCCGAGTGTCACCCCAAAGAGGTTGCCGGCTATGCTGCCACGCAGATGGCACACTCACTCGGGCATCCCGGAAGCGAGCCATCGGGAAAGTATTTCCACGCGCCCTCCAAGACGCAATTCACAATCCAAGTTAGCCACGGCCGGATGATCCAGCGGATGGAGCGCGGCGGAGTCACATCCGAATACCCGGTCGCCTACGAGATCGGCTCCGGCACGCACGCCTTTGCCTATGTGATTCAACTTGGCGATCACCTTTTCCAGTCGCCCCTCGGTTATTTTTCGGGGCGCGGCTGGGCGATGTCGCCCGGTTACGAAAACGCGAAGGCGCCCGACTTTCTTAGGCCCATCACACCGGACTGCCTGGTGTGCCACGCTGGCAAAGCGCGGCCCATTCCAAAGACCTTCAGCAGTTATCAATCGCCGCCGTTTGAAGCGGAGTCCATAACCTGCGAGCGCTGTCACGGCCCCGTGGAGGCCCACTTGCGCAACCCCGTGCCGGGCTCAATTGTGAACCCCGCCACGCTTCCGCCCCGGGCGCGCGACAGCGTTTGCGAGCAGTGCCACCTGGCCGGCGAGGAACGCGTACCCAATCCCGGAAAGCAGGTCAGCGATTTCCGCCCCGGAGAGAAATTGGAGGATGTTTACTCGGTTTACGTTTCCGCGGATTCGCGCGATCCCGCGCGCCCTGCCGCCCTGAGGGTCATCAGCCAGGTGCAGCAACTCGCGTTGAGCATGTGCGCGCGTAAAAGCGGAGGCAAGCTGTGGTGCGGCACCTGCCACGATCCTCACTTCCAACCGTCCAATCCAAGAACCTATTTTCGCGAAAAGTGCCTTTCGTGCCACGGCGCGGTGCTCCTGAAAACGCACGCCAAGCCCAATCTGGATTGCATTGGCTGCCACATGCCGCGCCGCCCCGTGACCGACGGCGCGCACACCGTGTTCACTGACCACCGCATTGCGCGCCGCCCTCCGCCTGCGCGCGCCACGGTGCCTGCCCATGAATCGTTGTCGCTCGTGGCCTGGCACGAGCCCCAGGGCGCGCTGGCCCAGCGCAACCGTGGCATTGCAGATATCAAAGTGGGTGAACGTCAGGAGTCTTTCCCACTTGTCAACCAGGGTTTTGATTTATTACGTGATTGCTGGGGAAAATTTCCCAAGGACCCGCCCACGTTGACGGGTCTCGGCGATGCGCTTCTCACGGCCGGTCAGGGCGCGGAGGCGGCCGCCGCGTTCGAGCAGGCGATTCAGATCGAACCCCATGACGCCGTCCTTTACCTCCACGCCGGGCTGGCCTGGAAGCAGGCGGGAGAATTGCAAAAGGCGACGGAGGACTTCGAGAAGGTTCTCCAACTCGATTCGCTGATGGAGCAGCCCTACCGCGAACTCATCAGTATTTATTCCCAGACGCATAATTCTGAGAAGGCCGATGAAGTCCATGCCCGGTTTATGAAAGCCTTCCAAAAAACCGACCGAACCAACGGTCCACCCCATTGATTGCAAACCAGCGATAACAATATTCACTTGTCAGTGGCGAACTTGAACGGCGTAAGAGTTGAAGATACCTCGGAGACCGCATCAGCGCTGCGAAGCGTCTTGCAGCCCCTGAGGCTCGTAACGGACGCCATAGATTTTGCGCGACGTTCCGGCGAGTCCCTGGGCGCGGACGATGCGCGCCGGTATCTCGAGGTTTTCTCCAGTAGCATTGTAAGGGCAGGCCGCGAGGATGCCTTGCCCCGCATAATAAGTTTTTTCGCTGAGAAAGCAGAATCCTTCCTTGGAAAGATTTTCGCTGCGCAGAACTTCGTTGGCGCCGTAGTAGTCGCGGATCAGGACAGGAAGCTGAAGGGCAACCCGACGATGCTGGCGCTCGTCGCTGTCCGGGCCACCTTTTTCGGCCCGCGCTCTTGCCTCCGCAAAAAGCCGCGCTTCGCCGGGTGGGCAGTTCAAATCCATTTTCTTTTCTGCAAATCCCCAGGGGCTGTCGGACCCGCATGTCTCGCAAGGCAAGGAAAGGATGCCCGCCGTTTCCAGGACCTCCAATCCTACCGTGGAAAGCGGCAGAAAGGCAGTGTTGTGGCACTTTCGACATTCCAGCAAGCCCTTCGCGTAAGCGGACTCGCCCTCGACCAAGGGGGGGAATTTAATTCCCCAGATGTTGAGGTGGGGGTTGGTACACTCCACCCCCCAGTCGCAACCACTCTCGGCAGGAGGCGCCAGCGGCCCCACCACACGGAACTCCGCGTCACTGTCACCTGCCAGATTAATCAGGCGCACCGCCTGTCCCGCCCGTAGGGGCACCCGAGTCCGGATGCGTGCGCCGTGCCGGTTCACAGTGATGGCGCGCGCGTCTTCTTTAAAGTGCCTGCCAGCCGGGTCAGTCCCCAGAATTCGCAGGCGCACCGTGAGCATGATGCGATCGGAACGCCGTTTTACAATGGACATCGGGATGGCCGCCTTCCCTTAATTATCCTTATTCTCATTCCCCTCTGCAAGCTATTCGGCGGGAGTGATGGCCGGGATGAATATTGCTCATGCAGCTTATCCCATTTGTTGCAAGAGTAGCCGGGTGGCGCGGCCAGCATTGGGCCGGCGGGCAAAAACTCCAGGGTATATCAATAGCAAAAATCCGATGCTTGAAAGCCCCGGTTGCGATATCATGGGCCGGACGTTTTGAATCATCATGGAAGGTCGCCGAATTCGTCCATTAAACGTGAGGCTCAGTCATGAAGAGCGATCGCATATCCGTAGAGGTGGCCATTGTTGTGGCAGGGACAGACTTGATGGGCACGGCGTTTATGGTTGACGGCAAAACGATTCTTGTAGGCCGCCAGGGGGCGAACATCACTCTGTCGCGAAAACTTGCGCCTCAGCAGGAGATCAACATCCGCTGTGTGGAGACATCCAAAGAGGCGGAAGCGCGAGTGGTGGGACAAGTCGGA
Organism: Terriglobia bacterium; assembly: GCA_035946625.1. Taxonomy (GTDB): domain Bacteria; phylum Acidobacteriota; class Terriglobia; order UBA7540; family UBA7540; genus DASYXZ01. The sequence goes on from DASYZE010000042.1 coordinate 57,882, forward strand.
CAAGCAGATAAGGACTACTCCTATAGCGTCGAATTTCTTACCCCGGATGCCAACCTGTGGGGCATTGAGTTTCCTCCCATGGCTGAAGGCGAAGAGGCGGTGGGCCGCGTGGTTTTGGAGTGTGCCGCCTGCCATACGCGCGAATTGACTTACCTCAATGAGTCCCAACTTGAGGTTTTGGAAAACAATAACAGCCTGGCCCGCCACTGCAAGCGCTGTGCGGATTACACCGTGTGGAAGAAATCGACGGCCGAAATGGGCGAGACGGAAGCGGCCGCTCCCGCAGCCGTGCCACCGCCTGTCTATAAGCGAACTGAGAACCTGCGCCGCGAACACCGGCGCGAGGTTCGCGTGACCACATGCATCCGCAGCAACGAATATAACGACGACATCGTGAGGAGCCGCAACGCCTCGCGCGGCGGAGTTTGCTTTGAGAGCACCCGGGTGTATGCCAAGGGCTGGAAAATCGAAGTCGCGATCCCTTACACGCGCGGCGGCGCCAATATATTTCTTTCCGCCCAAATTGTCCGGGTTCAAGCTGCGCCAAGCGGAGAGTTGAGTGTCTACGGCGTGGCCTACATCCAGTAAATAGAACTGAGGCCGCCGCAAAAGCCATGGGCGAATTTGGAGGCTCGGCTTTCCGGGAAGCTCCGGCCGCGGAGTGAGGACGTTTATCGAAAACAACCAGCCTGCCCCGCAGACCTTGATCCTACCCGACTCGCAGTTGGGAGCGGGTCTCAATTGAAATACCGCGGCGCTTCCGTCAGTCAAAACAAACCTTCTGATCGGACGGAATCGCGACAAATATAGATTCTCAGGTGTCCTCTTTGGGGGGCGGCGTCGAACTCCCGAACTGTCGAATGCGGGCGGCATCGAAGCTCAAGATTAAATCCATGTGTTCCTCTGACTTTGTTGTTTGTGCCGGAGATGTGAATTCCTGGCCCTCATCACCCGCCACCCGATAGAATTTTGACTCGATCTCAGCAATACCCCCCCCTTTTGCCGACAAGATTTACACGGGGCTTGGGGTTAACTCATGTCCTCAGGACAATCCCCATCCGCCAACCCACGCACACCAGCCCGCGGTGCGAAGGAGTGCTTTGTTCTTGGGGTCACGGGCGCCTTGGCGGTTGCAGGTTGAAGTGAAAAGATACTGGGTCTTCTTTAGTTGGTACGCCCGGAGAGATTCGAACTCCCGACCCCTTGCTTCGTAGGCAAGTGCTCTATCCAGCTGAGCTACGGGCGCACAGGTGAGGACCGCGCGTTGGGACAGTGGATTGCCCGCAGGGGACCAGGCCCATCGAACATCCAGATTCATATCCCAGGAAGTTAAGTTTTGCACGGTGGGGCGAGTCTGTCAATCCGTCAGTAGACGTCAGTAGACGGACGTTCAGCCGGTCGGGGAGCGCGGGCGTCCCGCCCGCTTTTCCAAAGTTCGGAGTTGAAGGCTATGATTTACGGCGAAGAAAGTAAGAGCGGGCGGGATGCCCGCGCTCCCAGGGAAACGCGAAGGCTTCTTGTTTTGCGATGTGGGCATCGTGTATGATGTGCCTTCAAAAAATTCCGGCTGAGCTCACATGGGGGAGCGGGGGAGCGCGCGGATGGCGGAGCTAAAAGCAGGCCTGCAGGATGTGGTGGTGGCGACATCCTCGATCTGCTCGATTGACGGGCAGCGGGGCCGGTTGATTTACCGCGGGTACGATATCCACGATCTGGCGGCGCACTCGACATTTGAAGAAGTGGTATATCTGCTTTGGAACGGCCGCCTTCCCAAGCGCACTGAGCTGGACGATCTTCAACAACAACTGGCTCTGAACCGGACGATTTCACCTGAAATGATCGACCTGCTGAAGCGCCTGCCGCCTCCCCAGCATCCGATGGAGACGCTGCGCACGGCCATTTCCGCCCTGTCGCTTTACGATCCTGAAGCTGAGGACATGTCCGAAGAAGCGAATCGCCGCAAGGCCCTGCGCCTGACCGGACAGATGGGAACGCTGGTGGCGGCTTTCGGGCGCCTGCGCGAAGGAAAGGATCCCATCGCCCCGGTACCGAAACTGGATCATGCGGCCAATTTTCTTTACATGCTTCAGGGCAAAGTGCCGCATGCGGACGACGCCCGCTGGTTTGATGTGGCGCTGATCCTGCACGCCGACCACAGTTACAACGCGTCCACCTTTGCCGCGCGCGTGACCGCGTCCACCCTTTCGGACATGCATTCGGCCGTCACTTCCGCTCTCGGCGCCCTGAAAGGTCCGCTGCACGGCGGCGCCAACGAGCAAGTGATGAAGATGCTGCTGGAAATTCAGACCCATGACCAAGCCGAGGCTTACATTCATGATCGCCTGGCGCAAAAAAGGAAGATCATGGGCTTTGGCCATCGCGTTTATCACACCGAGGATCCGCGCGCCAACGTGCTGCGGCGAATGTCGGAAGAGCTGGGGCGGCGCGGCCATCAAGCAAAATGGTTTGAGATTTCCAAAAAGATCGAAGACTTGATGATCCGGGAAAAGAAAATCAACGCCAACGTTGATTTTTATTCCGCCTCGGCCTATTACGTTTTGGGAATTCCCGTCGACCTCTATCCGCTCATTTTTGCCGTCAGCCGCATTTCCGGGTGGACGGCGCACATCCTGGAACAATACGCCAACAATAAATTGATCCGTCCCCTCGCCGAATATACCGGGCCCACCGACTTGAAGTATGCGCTCATTGACCAGCGGTAGGATGCCTTGTCTCCTCCTTTTACGGCGGCGCATCATGCTCCCGCGCGAAGTTGCGCCAGGTCGCGCGTGATCCGGTCCAGCCGTTCCAGCAGCTCGCTGTGGCGGGTATCTTCCGGACTCGGCTTCTTACCCAGAAAAGAGATGATCCCGCCGGGCTCGAGGACGGCGCGATCCACCTCGCGGAGTGAAGCAAATCCCTGGCGGTGGGCGGCGGCGGCGAGTTCCGCCATGGTCACGGCCTCTTTATTCAGCCGCCCCGTGTTGATCTTCCCTGTGTCAATCAGCACGTCTTGATCGCCTTCAATCAGGTGGTCCAAGGCCGGGTGCTTGAAAAGAAACCGGACCACGACATAATTGATTACGAGCAGAGTCGATGCGCCGATAATCCCGCCGGTTATAGACACATCATCGCCAATGATGGCGTTCTGGACGGTGTTTGAGAGCGTCAAGAGCACGACCAGATCGAACGGATTGAGCTGTGCCAACTCGCGCTTGCCGCCCAATCGCAGACCTACGACCAGGAAAACGTAAATGATCGCCGGGCGCAAGACCTTCTCCAACCAGGGCAGTCCCAGAACAAACATGTCAGTCCAAATCTTGCTATGCATAATCTCTCCTTGGTGCTCAGAGTCCTTCGCCGGTCCACTGTCTCCCGTAAAAATATCGGCTGTCAACCAATTATGATATATTCGCCAGGCGATATTCGGAGTCAGACATCGATGGCCCTCGTAGCCCAAATTGATGAAGACCTGGTCGCCGCCATGAAGGCGAAGGAAGAGCTGCGGCTCTCCGTGCTGCGCATGATGAAAACGGCGCTGAAGCTCAAGCAGACCGAAACGGGGAAGGCGCTCGACGATGCGCAAGCGTTCGCCGTTTGCCGCATCCTCGTGAATCAGCGGCGCGATTCCGCGGAGCAATTTCGCAAGGGTGGGCGCGAGGAAATGGCCGCCAAAGAGGAAGCGGAAATCAAAATAGTGGAAGGCTATTTGCCCGCCGGGGCCAGTGATGAGGATATCGACGACGCCGTGGCCGCCGCGCTCGCCGAAACCGGCATTACCGCCGTTAAAGAAATGGGCAAGGTGATGAAAGCCGCCATGGCAAAACTGGCGGGCAAAAACGCGGACGGCAAACGCGTGAGCGAGCGCGTTCGGATGAAACTGGGCGAGTAAAGCAGGATGATGAAGGCTGAATGCTGAATTAAGGCGAAATTATGACCTTGACTTGTCTGGATTCGGATTCATGGTTCATCGTTCCGCCTTCATCATTTCCTGGAAGAGGCTGAGATCATGGCAACCAGATCAAAAATCCCAGTGCCGGCCTTCACCCCCTTCGTTTCGTCGGACACGATTATTCCCGAGTTCACTTTCCGCGCCGTCATCGTGGGCGCGTTGCTGGGCATTGTTTTCGGAGCCGTCTCGGTTTATCTCGCCCTGCGCGCGGGGCTGACGGTGAGTGCGTCCATTCCCATCTCCGTCCTCTCCATCAGCATTTTCAAGTGGCTGGGCAAATCCACCATTCTGGAAAACAACATTGTGCAGACCACAGGGTCGGCGGGGGAATCGGTGGCCGCGGGCGTGGTGTTCACTTTGCCCGCCCTGATTTTTCTCGGCTTCCAACTGGATTACTCCCGAATATTCTTCTCGGCGCTGGCGGGCGGAATTCTCGGCATCCTTTTTGTGATTCCCATCCGTATGGCGCTGGTGGTGAAGGAACACGGTATGCTTCCCTATCCGGAAGGCCAGGCTTGCGCCGACGTTTTGATTGCGGGAGAAAAGGGCGGCATCCAGGCGGGCAAGGTTTTCGCGGGCGCGGGCATCGGCATGCTTTACAAATTTATGATGGGCCAGCGCGGCGGAATGTTTTTCTGGAAGGATACCCCGGAATGGCACCCCAGTTGGTATCCGGGCGCGACCCTGGCGGGCGAAATTACGCCGGAATATCTAGGAGTAGGCTACATCATCGGGACGCGCGTGGCCGGGCTGATGTTTGCCGGCGGAGTGGTTTCCTGGCTGGTTCTGATTCCCCTGTTCAAGTTTTTTGGCGCCCACTTGCACGAAGTGATTTTCCCCGCCACGCTCCAGATTGCGGATATGTCGCCGGGAGAGATTTGGGGAAGCTATATTCGCTACATTGGCGCGGGCGCGGTGACCATGGCGGGGCTGATTACGCTCGCGCGCACCATTCCCACCATCATCAGCGCCTTCAAAGGGGCCTTCGCGCAGATCAAGGAAACGGGCCTGGGCGGCGGCAAAGCCATCGAACGGACGGCGCGCGACCTCCCGCTGTCCGTCGTGATGGGCGGTACGCTCTTCATGGTGATTGCCATCTGGGCGCTGCTTGCTTTCCGCGTGAATCCGGGGGCGGGTGGAAATTTATTCTCCGCGATCATGATCATTATCTTCGGATTCTTTTTTGCCACCGTATCCGCGCGCATCGTGGGCCTGCTGGGCAATTCTTCCAATCCTATTTCGGGCATGACCATTGCCACCTTGGTGGCCACCTGTCTGATTTTTGTGCTGGTAGGCTGGACGGGCAACATCTATTCGGCCGTCGCCCTGAGCATCGGCGCCATCGTTTGCATCAGCGCGGCCAGCGGCGGCGCTACCACGCAGGACTTGAAGACCGGATTCCTGGTGGGCGCCACGCCGAGTTTGCAGGAGCTGGGCTTGGCCGTGGGCGTCCTCACTTCCGTCTTCGCCATCGGGATGACGCTGAATTTCATCAACAAAACCTATACCCAGGTAAACCCGATTCAGATTGCAAACGTCGTAATGACCGCTGAAATGAAACAGCAAGGCGCGGTGAGTTACCAAGACCACGAATACGAACTGCTCACCGTTCTCGGTTCGCGGACCATTCCCGATGGGCGTTATTATTATGACGCGGCGGCGAAACAGATCGACTTCCAGGAAGTTCCGGGCATCGGCTCCAAGGATTTTGCCGCGCCCCAGGCCACGCTGATGAGCGTGGTGATCAGTGGAATCCTGAACCAGCGTCTGCCGTGGACACTACTTCTTTTCGGCGCCTTCATCGTGATCTCTCTCGAGCTGTGCGGTGTGCGGTCGCTGGCCTTCGCCGTGGGATCTTACCTTCCCATTTCCACCACCGCCACCATTTTTGCCGGCGGCGTGGTGAAGTGGCTGGTGCAGCGGGGCGATAAATCGGGGGCGGAAGAATCGGAAGCGGGCAGTGGCGCGCTGTTCAGTTCCGGTTTGATCGCGGGGGGGTCGCTGGGAGGTTTGGCGCTGGCGGTGGTGGTGGGATTTAAATTTGAAGATGCGGTGAACCTCGGCACGCGGTGGTTCCCCGGTTTCGCCCGGAGCGACCTGGCGGCGCTCATTATTTTCATCGGACTCGCGGCGCTGCTTTACTTCGTGGCCAAATCGAAAAGCCCGGCGGCGAGCGACTAGAAAAAAATGATGAACGCAGAATGATGAATTAAAAAGGCGGGAGCAACTTTAGGGGGTAAGGTTTGTTGCTTAACATTCAACATTTATTCATTTTTTTCCGCCTGCCAATTCTCTCCGGCCTTAAATACCTGCGGGCGTCGCCGAGGCGTAGCGCAAACCGTATAGGACTCTGTCTTTGGCGCTGAAGGTGTCTTTGCGCAGGACTTTGGCGCTCCGCTCGAGGTTTCGACCGGTGGCGGTAAGGGGACAAACCACCGTCACATAATCGCCCACAGCCAGCTTGAGCCCCAGAGCCACGGCAAGATCAGCCTGGGACATATTCTCCGTCCGGGTCGCCTCTGTTTCGCCTTTCTGATTGCGGACGAGAACGGGCAGCCTCAGCAGGAGGCGTCTTTTCGCACGTCTTTCTTCCTCCGGTTGAGTCAAGGAGTCGAGACGGCTGGCAAGCGAAAGTTGTGTCGGACGGTGGGCGGGGTCAGCGTAAATCCAGGAAGTGGATTGGCCGCAATGGTTGCAAAAATTTTGAATCACACCTGTTGACTCGATCACTTCAATTTCCACCAAGGTCAGGGGCCAGAAGAATTTCTTCATGCACGCCTGGCACTCGAGCAGGGCCGAAGCGTGCGCTTTGCCTTCCTCGGCCGCGGGCGGGAAATCAATGCCCCAGATGTTCATGCCGTCTTTCAAATACTCCACGCCCCATTCCACGCCTTCCGGGGTGGCTTCACTGGTGGGGCCGACCACGCGAAAATCCGCTGCCGCGTCGCTGATCAAATTAAAAATTCGAAGTTGGTCTTCAGGATGGAGTTCGTGCTTTAGGAGGATCAAGGCGCCGCCCCGATTCACCACCAAGGTGCGCGTTTCTTCCGCGAACTCACCCGCCGCAGTGTCCGGCCCCGCCACTAAGATGGGGATGGACATCCTGATCCTGTCCGAACGTCTTTGTCCGGGGCTTGCCATTTCCTCAATATGCAAAATCCAGGGAGTACTTACCGACTGCTAAGCCCATCTTGCACAAATGAAGGGCCTGATGCAACTATATTCACGCAAGACCTTCCTCAATTCCAATTGCATTGTGGGTGGATTCCCGCTTTCGCGGGAATGACAGCACTTGGGAACGCGCCCATCTTGCGAATGACACGTCTACCGGGACGGCCAAGTCCGTTGGCCGTGCTCGCAGGGCTGTGATAGGCTGTGAATGATGTCGTATCGTCAACAAGGTTCCATTTCGTTCGGCCCGCCGCTTACTGGAGTGGTGAAGTATCTCATTATTTCTACTTCCGCCGTCTTTTTGCTGACCTTTCTTCCCGCCCAATTGTTCCACTGGGACTATCCCAATTTGTACTTCAGCCTCATCCCCTATGCCGTCACCCACTTTGTTCCGCTGGCGGGTGGCTTGCGGCTGCCCTACATCTGGCAGCCCGTCACCTACCTTTTTCTTCACGGCGGGTGGTTTCACATCATCTTCAACCTCTTTGCCCTTTGGATGTTTGGCGCAGACCTTGAACGCCTGTGGGGTCCACGCCAATTTTTGTTTTATTTTTTCCTTACAGGAATCGGCGCGGGACTTTTTGACGTGCTGCTTCAACCGAACGCCACCATCCCCACCATCGGAAACTCGGGTGCGATTTACGGGATTCTTCTCGCCTACGGCGTCCTCTTTCCTGACCGTCCGATATTTCTCTGGATGATCATCCCCATCAAGGCGAAATGGTTTGTGGTGATCATGGGCGCGATTGAATTCGTTAGTTCGTTGAGCGGGCCGGGCACCGGGGTTGCTCACGTGGCCCACCTGGGCGGCATGTTGTTTGGCTACCTCTATCTGCGCGGGGGAGGGATGCCTTACCGGTGGCAGCTCAAATATCATGAGTGGCGGCGCGCACGGCTGCGCAGGAAATTTGAAGTCTATATGACCAAGCAAGACAAGAAGAAGGATCAACACGGGCCGTGGATCAATTAGGAATTGGTGATTGGTGATTTGTGATTGGTGATTTGCGATTGAAGAGCAGGGCGCAAGTTCGAGATTGGTTTTTGCAAAAGGGTGCCTTGACACTCGCTCCGCTGGATGCTAGTTTGTTTTCGTTCAATCGTTCTTTGAAATTTCATGTTCCTGCGGTGATCCCGATTTCGCTTCGCGAGGTCGGGAATAAAAGGAAAGGCCGTGAAAATCGGCCGCGGTCCCGCCACTGTGATCGGCGAGCCGAATCCTCGAATGCAGAAATGCAGGCCACTGTCCGTCGACTGACGGATGGGAAGGCTGAGGATGAGGCGATAACCCGAAAGCCAGGAAGCCTGCCCGGGAACTCTCACTCAACCTAACTCTTCGGCGGAAAGAGTCCTGGGGAAGCGACCACGCCTCCCGATTCCGATTCGATGGATTGGGGGGCGTTTTGTTTTCCTGCCCCGATTCTTCCGGAACTCCTTCTGCCGTCAACCACCCGTCGAGTGAACGGGAAGGAGATCCAAATGAAGCCAGAAGTCAGAAGATCGAAACCAGAAGTCAGGAGTCAGAAGTCAGGAGTCAGAAGCCGAAGGCCGGAAATCTCCCGACCTCCTTGTTACTTCCAAAAAGGTATCAATGTATTCCTCACTGCCTTGTTTCTGCTCTGTGGAGCGGGCGCGTGGGCTGCGACGATCCAGGGAACCGTTCTTGATCCGGGAGGACGCCCGGTCGCGCGGGCGAAAGTCAGTTTGCTCGCGTCACGCATTGCCATTGAGCAACGCGAGACCGATTCAAAAGGTGAATATCGGTTTGAAGGATTGAAAGCGGGAGCGTACACCCTGGTCTCCAACGCGCCGGGCCTTTCCGCCACGGCAAGCGACTTGCGAATCCAGGCCGACGAGAGTCGGAAGGCAGATTTGCATCTCGAGATCAGCGCCGTGCAGCAACACGTGGTGGTTTCGGCCTCGCTGGGAGGAGCGCTCGCTCCGGAAATCGGGTCATCGGTGAGCGTGGTTACCCGCCAGGAAATGGATGACCGCGACGCGCAGTCCGTTCTCGACGTCCTGAGTGGCGTGCCCGGCGTGGCAGTGAACCAGACAGGACGGCGCGGCGGCGTGACCGGAGTCTTCATCCGAGGCGGCAATTCCAATTACAATCTGGTGATGATCGACGGGATCCCGTTGAACGAGTTTGGCGGAGATTTCGATTTTGCGCCGCTGCCCGCCGATGGCGTGGACCACGTGGAGATCACTCGAGGGCCCGAGAGCGCCCTCTATGGCTCCAATGCCGTGACCGGCGTCATCAACATTGTCACCCGGCAGGGCGAGGGGCCGCCGCACTTTACCGTCCTGGCGGAAGGCGGCAGCTTTGACACGGGGCGCGCGGCGGCCAGCGGCAGCGGCCTCACCCACGGTGTGGGTTGGGCAGTGGACCTTTCAAGGCTCGATTCGGGCGGGGTGGTGACCAATGACCGGTACCGAAACCAGTCCGCGTTCCTCAGCCTTGGATATGCGCGCAATCCGCGCCGCCAGATCAATTTCCATTTCTTCGGCAACGCGAATGATGCCGGCGCGCCCGGCCCCTACGGGTCCGACCCCGATCAACTTTTTACGGGTATTGATACTGTCTCGCGCGACAAACAAAACATGTTCGGGTATGAGGGCAGTTACGCCGAACAATTCTCCCCGCGCTTCCGCCAGGTGGTGAGCCTGAGTGCGGCCACTAACGATTACTATTTCAAGTCGCCCTTTGGCGATTCCTATTCCAACAATCTGCGCGGCGTGTTGAACACACAAAGCGAGTTGACTCTCTCGAGCAAGGATTTTTTAGTGGCAGGTTTTGAATACAACCGCGAGCAGACGAAGAACACTTACATCGCTGATGCTAACAACACGCCGTTTCTCCTGCCGCGAACCAGCCTGGCTTATTTCGTCGAGAACCGGTGGAGCCCCACTCGGCGCCTGTTTGTGACCACCGGAGTGCGCGCGGACGATCTTCGCACTCACTCGCTTCCGGCGGACGCCTTCGGCTCGCGGCCATTCCTCCCCGCAACTTCAATTGTAAAAATTAATCCGCGAACCTCGGTGGCCTACCTGGTGCGGGAAGGGACGGCTGGAAATAGGTTGGGCGCCACGCGCCTGCATTCGAGCTTTGGCACCGGCATCCGCGCCGCCAACGGATTCGAGTTGGCGTTCACCAACAATCCGCGCTTGAAGCCCGAGAAAAGCATCAGTTTCGACGCGGGAGTCGAGCAGAGATTCTTTTCCAACCGCGCCGTGCTGGACGCGACTTACTTTTACAATCGCTTCGAGGATCAAATTGTTGTCCTAGGCGGCTCGTTGACCAATCTCAGCACGTTCACCTCCGCGAACCTGGGCAACGCTCGCGCGCAGGGCGCGGAGCTATCCTTCCGACTCCAACCCACACGTTCATTACAAATCGAAACTGTATACACGCTGCTCGACAGCTCCATCCTGGCGCTTGAGAATGCCAGCGTCGCTTTGTCCCCTTTCCATGTGGGCCAAGCTCTGGTGAGGCGACCCAGGAACTCTGCTTTCTATAACGTCACCTGGCAGCGCGGCCGGCTGATGCTCAATACCGACGCCTATATTCGCGGGCAGGAGCTTGACCTCGAACCCAATGACGGCACCTTCGCGTGCACCCTCGGACTCCCTTGTTTTTTCAATAACAAAGGTTACACGCGGGCCGACGCTGGATTCGCCTACCGGTTGCCGGGCGGGGTTGAAATTTATGGGCGAGTGAACAATTTCTTGAATCACAAATATGAGGAATCTTTTGGATTCCCTTCCCTTCGTCTGAATTTTATTGCCGGACTGAAATTTACCTTCCCCTGGGAATAGATTCAGGCGGCAGGCGTGCGGAGCGGGCGTGGAGGTCCGCGGACACTGTGCCAACAGTAATCTACTTTTCGATTCGGTGCAATTTAAGCAGGTTGGTGGTTCCCCGGCGGGAAATGGGAGTGCCGGCAATGACCGCAATAATGTCGCCGGGCTTGACCTCCCCTGATTTCCGAAGCCAGGCGGCCGCTTCCTCCACCATGCTGTCCGTTGATTGAACGGGCGGAAGATGAACGGGATGCACGCCCCAATAAAGCGCAGTGCGGCGGGTAATTTCGAGCAAGGGCGAGAAGGCAAAGACGGGGACGCGCGGCCGGTATTTTGAGATCAGGCGGGCGCTCGATCCGGACTGAGTGAAGACCGCAATGGCGCTGATGTTCAGCGCCTCCGTCATGTGGGCCACGCTCTCGCAAATGGATTCCGGAACCGTCATCGTGCCGCTCGTCGCGCGGCGGTTGCGACCGTGCCAGCCGTAACGCGGGCTGATTTCCGCCGCCGAAATAATTCGCGCCATCATGCGCACCGACTCAACCGGATATCGCCCGGAAGCGGTCTCGGCGGAAAGCATTACCGCGTCCGTGCCATCAAAAATGGCGTTGGCAACGTCCGAGGCTTCCGCGCGCGTAGGCCGGGGATTCACAGTCATCGATTCGAGCATTTGCGTGGCGGTAATCACCGGCACCTTCATGGCGTTGGCGCGCTCGATCACGTGTTTCTGAATCACCGGAACTTTTTCGGGGGCCAATTCCACGCCCAGATCGCCGCGCGCCACCATCACCGCATCAGCGACCTTCAGGATATCTTCCAGCCGGTCGATGGCTTCGGGTTTTTCAAGTTTGGCCACGACGTCGGGCCGCCGCTTGGCGCGCTTCAACAGCTTCTTCAGCTCCAAAACATCTTCCGGCCGCCGAACGAACGAAAGGGCAACGTAATCCACTCCATGTTCGAGCCCAAATTTCAGGTCCTCGCGGTCCTTATCCGTCAGAGCGGATATTTTGAGCGCAATGCCTGGAAGGTTGATTCCTTGGTGTTCGAGCAGAGTGCCGCCGCTCACCACCCGGCACTCAATGTCATTGCCCCTGAGCCGCTCCACGCAAAGCTCCATCAAGCCGTCTGCCAGCAAAATGCGGTTGCCAGCCTTAACTTCGCCGGGAAGTTCCTGGTAGTTGGTGGAAATCTCACGCGCGTCGCCCAGCCGGTGGCGGGTGGTGAGGGTCACTATGGAATGAGGGCGTAGTTCCACGGGCTGCCCGCCCTGGAGCGCGCCGGTGCGAATCTTGGGACCCTGAAGGTCCTGAAGCACGGCCAGGGTCTTGCCGCGTGCTTTGGCCAGGCGACGCAGCAGGGTGAGACGTGCGGCGTGTTCAGCGTGTGTCCCGTGCGAGAAATTCAGCCTGGCGATGTCCATTCCGGCATCGATGAGGGCTGCGAGACTTTGCGAGGTGTTCGTGGCCGGGCCCAAGGTGCAAACAATTTTCGCCCTCCGCTGTTCTACCGAATTGCCGGATGGAAAGAGTGCATTCTTCATGTGTATTACGATGGATGGGCGGGAAACGCAAGAGAGGGACTGAAGTTGGGTCAGGCCGCCGATCGGATTATAGATTCAAGAGATAGTCCGAAGGCGCCAGATTCCCGAACCGGACCGTGTTGACTCGCTGCCCCACGACATTGGCGAAGTACTGCAAAATCGCCGTTAGGTTGACCAGGGCGCTCTTTTCTTTCAGCCGGATGGCGTGCCGCGTCACCAGGACAAGGTAAACGGCTTGGAAGTACAACATAAGGATTTGCTCTTCCCAGGTGAAGCGTTGGTTGACATTGGCTGCGTTCTTCAACAAATAGGTGAGCGCCAGGTAATCGCATTTGAGCGTCATCCGGAAACGGGCATAGTCCACCGGCCCGTCATATTCCTCCAAAGCCTTTCGGACTGAAGGAAACTCGAGACGGTTGGCATGCACGATGGACTGAAAATAATCCTGTTGGAATTTTCTCCGCAGGATCTTTTGACAGGTGGTCTGGAGGTAGAACAGGAACAACGCGCTCGAGACGATGAGAATCAAGGATGCAAGAATCATTTTACCCTCAATACAAACACTCTTTACCCTGGCACCCTGGCAGGAACCATCTCGCCGGATGCGGGCACACGGGCAGTTGCAGGCTTTCGAGTAACAGCATAAGACCAGATTAATAGCATTCCCAAAGTGCAAAGGGGACCAATGAAATCCATCAACATCTCGGTAAAACCGCTTGTGGGCGTAAGAGACTTCAGGGCAAAACTCGCCGCCGGCCCGGCAAACTGCAAACCCATCCCGCAGACGAGCAGACCGAGCTCGCTGTCCTCCGAGTCCCTCTGCTGCATCATGATGTACAGCAAAGTGTTCAAAACCAGGCAGGTGAAATAAAGGTTTTGCTGGAATTTAAACATGAACATGCTGAAGAGATGGTCATAATTCTTGGAAATAGAGAGCGTGGATATTCCGAGAACCAGGACGAATACCAGGACGAGCAGGAGACGGACGTGGCGCCACAATTTACGGTCCTCGTTGGCGCAGGCGCGGCGGAAGAAAGCGTAAATCAACAAAAACGCACCGAGCGCGAGAGCAGTGTCCGTCAGCCAATAGAAGTAAAAATATTCTAAGGAATTGTACCCGTATTGATGAAAAACGTATCGCCTGCCCACACCATCAATCAATAACATCGCTGCCAGATAAAGGAAGACACCCGTCAAGCGGTTCCATAAACCCCGGAAAAGAAAAAAGATGAGGAGGGCCACAACCAGGCCCTGGACAAGATAAAAAAAACCGAAGTCTAGAATGTTCGCCGCCATGAGTGACCCGAAAAACTGCTTCCTTCCCATTAGTCTATTTCGAGTCACTTAACACGCGCGAAATTAGACTAACGGGCTTTCCTGCTCGTTGTCCCACTCGGTGGCACTGGTGGGATTGGCGAGCCACCGATCCCCAAGCTGGGCGGTACCGGTGGAATTGGTGAACCACCGATTGCCAAGCTGGGCGGTACTGGCGGAATTGGTGAACCACCAATCCCCGCCATGGTCCGCTTAAGCGAAACTCCAGTCAAAACCACCAGAACCGCAAGTACACACGTCAAAAAGTAATTCTTCATCAGCCCTCCTCAATGGTGTGCGTTTGCAGAAACGCACAAAGGAATTTACCTCAATTGAGCGTAACTGGAGGGAAGGCTAATAAAGTCTAACCACTAAGTCAAGTACAAATTTAACCACTAAAAATACCCATGAATTATGGCACAATATTCGGGTCTGTCAAGGTAATTCATACTGATGTCCAGGCGTCGCTTTTTGCCGACGGCTTAAAATAACTACAATTGAATCAATCGGTTGGAAGGAAGCAACTTTTGCCTCTACCAACCGGTAGGGAGGCATGGCCCTGCCACCCCACGGTGTCCTTACCTTTGTCCTCCGCTGCGGACTGAAGATTATTTGCAAGAACTGGTTTGCCAGTTCAAGCTTAGTTCGAGTCCGCTCAGGAAGCATAGACAACCCCACATGGCCAGCCTCCATCCATCGTTATGACACATTCTTTCGATGAAGCGGTTGACCTCCACACGGGCGAGTGCCATCATAAGCTTATGGGCCTTTCAGGGCCGGGAGCAAAAGCGATGCATGAAAAATCTCGAAAGATTTTATTGGTCCTCATTTTGGCGGTCGGCTGCACCTTCGGCCTTGCTGCTTTAAGCGGAAGATGGTTCGCCCAAACGCAATCGGATCAGGGGCCGGGGCCGGCACCGAACGTGGGCGAAACCACCATTGCTCCCAAGAAGACGCAACCCGCCGCGGGCACCCAGCCCGAAGAAAAGAAACCCGAGAGAATCAACCCCAATGAGATTTACTCGATCTCGACCTCGACGAACCTGGTGAACCTCGATGTAATGGTGAAGGACAACAACGGCAATCCCATCTCCGGCCTGAGCAAGGCAAATTTTAAAGTTTATGATGACGGCGTGGCCCAAACGGTCTCAAATTTCGGGACCGCCGAAGCGCCCATGACCATTACCATGCTGATTGAATTCAGCAACCGGTGGTGGATATTTCTCTACAAAGCTCTCCAGTACGGTTACGACTTCCTGAATTTCATCCAACCCAAGGACTGGGTAGCGGTAGTTTCCTTTGATATGCACACGCAGACCCTCACCGATTTCACCCAGGACCGCTCCGAAGTCAGGGGGGCGCTCGACCAGCTCAGGATTCCGGGTTTCATGGAGAGTAATTTGTATGACTCATTGGCGTGGACCATCGACCGCATGAAGGACATCCAGGGACGGAAAGCGATCCTGGTGATATGTACCGGCATCGATACTTTCAGCAAGCTGACTTATGGTGAAATGTTGAAAATTTCCAAAGCCTCGGACACGGTCATCTATCCGGTCAGTATTCTAGAATACGTGGATGTGCGGTCGGGTGGGGATAGCATAACCGCTATTGAAGCGAAAAACCAGTTGAACTACATTGCCCAATACTCGGGAGGCCAGGCCTACTTTCCCCGGTTTGAGGGAGAATTGCCCTCGATTTACGAACAAATTGCCGGGCAGCTACGTTTGCAGTATGGCATAGGATTTATCCCGACCAATCCCACCAAGGATGGCAAGTATCACAAGCTTAAGGTTGAATTGGTGGACCAAATGGGGAATCAATTGAGGATTCCGGATCGAAAGGGAAAGCCCATCAAGTACAAGGTAGTGGCTCGCGAAGGGTACTACGCCCCCAAGTCTTGAACGGGTTCAGAATTACCATTCGCTCCCGGCGCCGCTCATGAACCTCGGCGCGTGGAATTTCAAAAGCTTCGGCAGTGGTACAATCAATGCCGGAAGTGCCGGACGCCGGTAAAGACCAAGGCGAGGTTGGCCTGGTTGGCGGCGGCGATCACTTCCGGGTCGCGTACCGAGCCCCCGGGCTCCACAATCGCCGTGGCGCCTGCTTTGGCAGCTTCCTCAACGCCGTCAGCAAAAGGAAAGAAAGCGTCCGAGGCGACGACGGTGCCCGTCAGCGAGTGTCCAAGTTCGCGAGCTTTGGCGGCGCCAAGTTTCACTGAATCCACCCGGCTCATCTGCCCCGCACCCACACCCACGGTGACTCCGTCGCGCGCATACACAATGGCATTCGATTTTACATGCTTCACCACGCGCCAGGCAAAGGCGAGCGCGCGCGTCTCCTCGTCCGTCGGTTGCCGCTCCGTAACGCATTTCCACTTATCGGGCTCGGCGCCTTGCCTGTCGCGTGTCTGCACCAGAAGTCCGCCGCCGATGTTTCTCAATTCGAATCCGGCGTCGGCGCCCCCCGCCGGCGGCAACTCCATCAGGCGAAGATTTTTTTTGCCCGCCAGCTTTTCCAGAGCCCGGGGTTCATAGCCCGGAGCGACCATGGCCTCCACAAAGAGACTGGCCATCGCCTCCGCGGTCGCGCCGTCCAGCACGCGGTTGAACGCAATCACGGAGCCAAAGGCGGAGACAGGATCAGCTTTCTGGGCTCGCTCGTAACTCTCGCGAAGCGTCTTTCCAACCGCCGCGCCGCATGGATTGGTGTGTTTGATCACCGCCGTGGCCGGCTCGGGAAATTCTTCAACCAGGCGCAACGCTGACTCAAGATCCAGCAGGTTGTTGTAGGAAAGCTCCTTGCCCTGCAATTGTTTTGCCCACGCCAGTCCACCCTCCGCCTCGATCCCGCCCCGGTAGAGCGCCGCCTTCTGGTGGGGATTTTCTCCGTAGCGGAGATTCATGAACTTTCGAAAATTCAGGTGAAGGTTCGCGGGCAGCGTGCCATTTGCCCTCGCCTGGAGCGTGGTGGAGATGGCGCCGTCATAGGCTGCGGTCGCGGCAAAAGCTTTGAGCGCCAGGCGCGCGCGCGTCTCGCGGGATACACCGCCTTGATTGTTCTTCATTTCCGCCAACACGTTGGCGTAGTCACTTCCGTCCACAATCACGGTAACGTCTTCAAAATTCTTGGCGGCCGAACGGATCATGGAGGGACCGCCGATGTCGATGTTTTCAATAAGTTCTTCGAAGGGCACGCCCGATTTCGCCGCGGTTTTTTCGAACGGATACAAATTCACCACCACCAGATCGATGCACCCGATCCCCTGCGCTTCGAGTTGAGCGCGGTGCTCGACGCTCGACCGCACCGCAAGAATGCCGCCGTGAATTCTTGGATGGAGCGTCTTCACCCGCCCATCCAGCATTTCCGGAAAGCCCGTCACTTCCGCAACGTCGCGCACCTTCAATCCCTGCTCGCGCAGCAGCCGGGCGGTGCCGCCGGTGGAGAGAATTTCAACGCCCTGGGACGCCAGTCCGGCGGCGAACTCGGCGACTCCGGCCTTGTCGCTGACGCTGATCAGCGCCCGAGAAATTTTTTTCATTGATGCTCCTTGATCGAAACGGAAGGATGGGGCAGTTAACAGATCGGTGATTAGTCCAGCTTCGCAGCCTTTAATTTTACTTTGCCTTCTTCAACACTCACGGAGAATTGCACCTTTTCGCAGCCCAGCGAATCGCGGATCTGTTTGGTTTTGTCTCCCACGAATCGGGCGAAGGCCAGGGGATCGATGTTGTCCACGGATTCGCCCACCGTGCGCTTGGCTTCCACGACCGCCTTCAACAGTTGGTCGACTTTTTCTTTTTCCGACGCCGGGTCGGAGCAGGTCACGCGCACCACGCCGTCCGAGACCGGCTCGACCACGTCCCGCCGCCGGGTCCCGAATCGTCCCCGGCCTTCTT
This sequence comes from Terriglobia bacterium, assembly GCA_035946625.1. Lineage (GTDB taxonomy): Bacteria > Acidobacteriota > Terriglobia > UBA7540 > UBA7540 > DASYXZ01. Next base: position 75,556 of record DASYZE010000042.1, read on the forward strand.
CTTTTTCCTTGAGTTTCTTCCGCCAGAGGTCGTTGTGGACGGCATACTTTTGCACCAGTTGGTTGAACCTGAAGCGCTGGCCGAAATTCATTTTCGAGGCGTCGGAATATTTCTTGATCGTAGACTCAACGCGAAATACGGTGTCGTGAGGTGCGCGGGGCGCCCCTCCGTTAAAGTAGGCCTCGTACTCAATTTTCAGCCGGCGGATGCCATCTTCGAGCTTGGTGAGTTCTTCTTCAACTGTCACAGCTTGTCCTCGCCCCCCGGTATCAAGAACCAAAATTATACCCCGCCCGAAGCGCCGGGAGTCAACGGAATTGTTCAAAGCAGCCCAACGCATTGACCCCCTGCGGCTTCTGTGTTGAAATGACCTCGCAAGTTCAAAATGAGGGAGTGCGTCGCGCCGCTGCGGTCCGGTTATCGGCACGCGCTCAGGGCAAGCCATGGCATCCTCCAAAACGGACTCTGCAGCAGAAGTGGCTTCGTTCCTCCGCCAGATTCCCGCGGTGGACGAACTGCTGGGGCGCGAAGCCCTGCGCGTGCTGGAAAAGCGGGTGGGCCGCCGACTTTTGGTGGAGGCCACGCGCAAAACCATCCAAAGCCTTCGCACCCGCATCTCAGGCGGCGCACTTTTTGAAATTTCTGTCGAAGCGCTGGAAAGGGAAATTATCGCCGCGGCTGAATCTTCCGCTGAATTTTCACTTCGCCCCGTCATCAACGCTTCCGGCGTGATCCTCCACACTAACCTGGGCCGCGCCCCGCTGGCCGCGAAAGCGGTTGAGCACCTGATGGAAACGGCGGGCGTTTACTCGAATCTCGAATACAACCTGGAGTTGGGGGAGCGCGGAAAACGCGACGAGCATACGGACCGCCTTTTTGCGCGCCTGCTCGGCGCCGAAATGACCCTGGTGGTGAATAACAACGCAGCGGCGGTTTTTCTTGCCCTGAACACATTGGCGCAGGGCGGCGAAGTGATCGTTTCGCGCGGCGAGCTGATTGAAATTGGCGGAGCCTTCCGCATCCCTGAGATTTGCAGCAAGAGCGGCGCCTTATTACGCGAGGTTGGCACCACCAACCGCACGCGCCTCAGCGACTATGCCGCCGCCATCAATGACCGCACCCGCGCCCTCCTGCGCGTTCATCCCAGCAACTTTCGCATGGTGGGGTTCACCGAGCGCCCTGAGCTTGGGGAAGTGGTGGATCTCGCGCACCAACATCATCTCCCCCTGGTGGAAGACCTGGGAAGCGGCAGCCTGGTGGATCTCACCAGCTTGGGGATTCAAGATGAACCAACGGTCGAGCCCAGCCTCAAAGCTGGCGTGGACGTGCTCGCCTTTAGCGGCGACAAATTACTGGGAGGCCCTCAGGCGGGAATTCTCATCGGAAGGCGTGAGCCGCTGCTGAAGATTCGTCGCAACCCGCTTTTCCGTGCCTTGCGGGTGGACAAGCTCACCATTGCCGCGCTGGAGGCCACGGTGGCGATTTATCTTAAAGGGGACCTCAACGAGATTCCCACTTTGCGTATGATTCGGATTTCAGCCGAAGACCTTGCCCGCCGCGCGGCGCGTCTGGCGGAACTGATCGCAACGCAACCCGGCATGAAGGCGCAAGTTGAGCAGGGCGAGTCGGTGGTCGGTGGAGGCTCGACTCCGGGCCAATCATTGCCCACCAGCTTGGTTTGCGTGAGCCATCCCAAGCTCAGCGCCCAGGCGCTGGAATCCGAGCTTCGCAAAAACGACCCGCCGATTATCGTCCGCATCGAACGAGACCTGTTGGTGCTGGACCTCCGCACCGTGCTCGCCGACCAGGAAGAGAAAATTGTGGAGGCGCTGCGGCGGATTGCAGGAAAGTTCGGAGACGCCGCAGGTAGCGGCGGTTTCTGACCGCCGGGCTTTCGACGCTCTCGCCGCGGCGAGCAGGCTCCGAGCACCGCTTGCCATAAAAGAGCAGTACGCTATTTTGCGAGCATCTGCAATACGTATGAAAGCACTCTGGTTTGAAGGCCAACTCGAACTGCGCGATGTGGCCACACCCCGGCCCAAAGCCGGCGAGGCACTCATCCGCGTCTCGCTGGCCGGCATTTGCGGCACCGACCGCGAAATCCTTAAAGGCTACTCCAATTACCGCGGGATCCTGGGGCATGAGTTCGTGGGTCGCGTGGAGGAATGCGAAGACAAGCAGTGGCTGGGCCAGCGGGTGGTGGGGGAAATCAATATCTCCTGCGGTGAATGTAACCTGTGTATGTGGGGACTCGGCCGCCACTGCCCCCAGAGGACGGTGGTGGGTATTGTGAATCGCGACGGCGCCTTTGCGGAATATATCGCGTTGCCGGTTGTGAATCTGCACCACGTACCCGATTCCATTCCGGATGAGGCCGCGGTTTTTGTGGAACCGCTTGCGGCGGCGGCGGAAGTCCTGGAGGCGGCGCGTCTCGTGCCCTCCCCGCGCACCGTCGTGCTGGGCGATGGTCGGCTGGCGTTGCTCATCGCCCAGGTGCTGCACTGCCATGAAACCAACGCCACCAAAGTCACCGTGGTGGGCAAGCACGCTTTAAAACTTCATCAGGCGCGATTGCTGGGCGTGAAAACTTCGGACATCGGAGTGGAGAAACTTCCCGCCGGCAGTTTTTCCCTGGTTGTCGAGGCCACAGGTTCACCGGATGGTCTGGCCGAGGCCATGCGGCTTGTCGAACCTCGGGGAACCGTGGTGATGAAATCCACTTTTCAAGACCGCGCGCATTTCGACACGTCCAAGTTGGTGGTGGACGAAATCAGGCTGGTCGGTTCGCGTTGCGGCAATTTCTCCACCGCCCTCGAGCTCCTGGGCGCTGGAAAAATCAAGGTGCGACAGCTCATCTCGCAAACGTTCCCTCTCGCATCCGGGCTCGAGGCGTTTGAATATCTCCATCAAAAATCCTGCTTGAAAGTGCTGCTCGCCCCCGACTCTCGAGCGGCCAAATAGCCAAACCACCGTTCCTTGCTGGTTGACGCGCCGCCGCTCCCGAAATAAGATGGCGGGCGAGGATATTTCCAATGGTCTTGCCGACGCATCGTCTAAGCCGCCGCAATTTTCTGGGTGGTTTGGGAACTTTCTTCAGCGGGGCGGTTTTCATTTCGTTCGGCGCCCCGCCCGGCTTGGCGAAAAAGAAAAAAGCCCCGGTGCCGCCCCCGGTTTCGAATTTGTCCACTCAAATCGAAAGCCTGGGCCGCCAGCTTCTTGCCACGCCGCTGGACGAGTCTGACCCATTGACCAGCCAGGTGCAGCAACTGGTGCTGGATGACCTTAAAAATTGGTTTGCCAAGAACCCGCCCGGTCCTTCAGCCGACGGCACGCCCTATGACGTCCGGGTCCGCCGGGAAATGGAATTCGCTTTTTCCAGATTGCACTATCCCGTCTTCGGCCAACCCCGCGTTCTCTCTGTGCCCTGGAACGGGAGCCTCATCACGGCCTGCGGATATACCCTGGGCTGGTCCGATTTTGACCGCGCCAACGTTGTGGCGGTGTATGAAACGCGCGATGGCAAAACGCGCCGGGGCGGAGTGGACCACTTCGTTCAGCGCACCGATCTTCATTTCAGGATTTTTCCCGGACCCGACTCCTCCAGTTTCCGGTTTCTCGCCTACGGGCTCAGGCTGGGCAAAAGCCAGCCCCGCCTCTCCGCTGCCCTGTATGGATACGATGGGCATTCGCTAAAATCTTTGTGGCAGGTCCACGACATGTATGACGGGAAGCTGGAATTGGATAATGGCGTGCTGGTGATCCGCTATTTAAAGGAAGAGGAATACATCAACGCCCTGACCTACAATCAAAAGCCCCCGCGGCACATGGCCACCTACAAACCCTCTGCCCAGGGCCTCACCTTGATGAGCGACCGAGAAATACCGTTTTGAAAAAAGTTTACAATTGGCAGTTTACGGTCAAAATGAGTCATCCGGGTTTTAACTCTCGACTGTCAACTGTAGACCGTCAACTTATTTATTCACCCGATCCTTATAAGTCCCCTCGGCCGTATCCACGCGGATGGTTTCGCCTTCGTTGATAAAGGGCGGGACCTGCACCACCAGACCGGTTTCGAGCTTGGCGGCTTTGGTGACGTTGGTCGCGGACCCGCCTTTAATGCCCGGCTCCGTCTCCACCACCTTCAGGTCCACTGTGGCCGGAAGTTCAACGTCCACGGGCATGCCTTCAAAGTACACCACCTTCAACATAACGTCCGGCACCAGGTACGAGGCGCGGTCGGCCACAACCTCCTTGTTTAAGTGGACCTGCTCGTAATTGGCGGTGTTCATGAAGTGGAAGGAGTCGCCGTCCGAATACAAATACTGCATCTCGGTTTCGTCCAGAATGGCGCGCTCTACGTCGTCCGTTGACCGGAACCGGTAGTCACTGATCGCTCCGGTGCGCAGGTTGCGCATGCGCGCCTGCACAAACGCGCGCAGGTTCCCCGGTGTGCGATGCTCGGCTTTGTGAATGGAGTAAAGCTCGCCATTGTGTCTCACAACCATTCCCGGACGCAGGTCGTTCGCGTTCATAATTCATCCTCTTTCAATTTTGAAGTGGGCTTAAAACCAGGGAAGCGAAAAAATCGGAGTCCATTTCCTGCAAAAAGCCCCGGAACCAATATTCTAGCTGCTTTCCCGCGCTTTCGTCAACCGCCGCATCCCAAGCCTGTCAAAGCTCTTTTAAAATGTCCCCTCTTTTACCTCGTTTAAAATGTCCCCTTTTTTGATTTTGTCTTTTGGTTTTGTTCTTGGTTTCTGTTTTTGTTTTTGCTCTTGGTTTTGTTTCTGTTCTTTCGCTGGCCTTGCC
>DASYZE010000043.1:0-4587 GCA_035946625.1 Terriglobia bacterium
GCCGCGGCGACAAAATCTTTCTGATTCGGTTCCGTTATTTGCCTCCGCGCCGACAGCGAACTGCAGCACCGCGGGGTGGCCGCTCACGATCGAAACGCGAGTAGAGCGAAACCGCGGAGGAAAGCAGCGCGTCTGACCGCAGAGGCGCGTACTTTTGGGGGAGTCTAATTTGAAGAAACTCGCGGTCGCCGCGATATTGGTTCTTTCCGCTGTGATGTTGCTCAGGGCTCAGGAAGGTGCGCCGCCTGGGGGTGCGCCCGGGCAGGGGGGCCGGCCCGGCGCACGCGGCTCAGGGCAGAAAGAGGCCGAAGCCGCGGCAGCCGATCGGGGCAGCACCATCTTCAAAGAAAATTGCGCCGCCTGCCATGGCGAAAACCTCACCGGCGGGCGAGGCCCTGACCTTATTCGTTCGTCCCTTGTGCGGCACGATAAAAGTGGCGACCTCATCGGCCCGGTGGTTACCGGCGGCCGCGCCGACAAGGGCATGCCAGCCTTCCCGTTCACGCAAGCCCAAGTGGCCGATCTCCTCGCTTTCATCCAGGCGCAGCTCGCGCTATTCGATCTTCATACGCGCTTTAGTCCTTACCCTAACGATATTCCGGCGTCGCGACTTGCCACCGGCAGCGTCGAAGCCGGCAAAGCTTACTTCAACGGTCCGGGTGGATGCTCCGGCTGCCATTCACCAACGGGCGATTTGGCGGGCGTTGCAAACAAATATAATCCGCCGGATCTGGAAGTTCGCTTCCTCTACCCTTCCGGCGCGCCTTCAACCGCGATCGTGACGCTGCCCTCCGGCGAAAAATATGAAGGCACGCTCCTGCTGAACGACGGCTTCAACGTGGCCATCCAGGGGAAGGACGGCTGGTATCACTCCTGGCCTCGCAAGGATGTGAAAATTGAAGTACATGACCCGCTCGCCGCGCATTCCGCGTTATTGCAGAAATACACGGACGCCGACATGCACAACATCTTTACCTATCTGGAGACGCTAAAGTGAAGCGGCTTCTTCCCACGTTTGCATTCCTGCTCGCGGTTGGTGTGCGCCTGCCTGCGCAGGAACTCGACTCCTCGCAAATCCTGAAGCCGCCAACCAGTGATTGGCCCACCTTCAACGGTGACTATACTGGCCGTCGCTACAGCCCACTTACCCAAATCAATAGCGGCAACGTGGGCACGCTCACTTTGGCATGGGCCTTTCAGAGTCACTCGCAGGGCCTGCAATCCATGCCGCTTGAGGTTAATGGCATCCTCTACATTTCAGGTGGGAATCAAATCTGGGCCGTGGACGCGCGCACGGGCCGCCAGATTTGGCATTTTGTGCGCCCTGGGTTTCCTCCCGGCGGCGGCAATAAGGGCGTGGCGATGTGGAAGAATCGGCTCTACATCAATACGTTCGACGCGCAGCTTCTCTGCGTCGATGCGCAAACGGGGAAAATGCTCTGGCAAATTCAGATCGCCGATCCTGCGCTGAAAGCGTTCGGCACCGTGGCGCCGCTTGTCGTTGGCAATCACCTGATTGAGGGGACTTCCGGCGATACGGCCGATCTGCCTGGTTTCCTCGAATCGATTAATCCGGTGGACGGTAAAATCGAGTGGCGCTGGGATTCCATGCCCAAGCAGGGCGATTCCGCGTGGAATACCTGGCCACATGATACGGACGTGATCACTCGCGGCGGCGGGATGACGTGGCTCACCGGCACCTACGATCCGGAACTCAATTTGCTCTATTGGGGCACGGGCAATCCGCATCCGGTTGAAAACGGCTATACGCGAGTGGGTGCGAATCTCTATACCTGCTCAATCGTGGCGCTCAATCCGGACACGGGAAAACTTGTCTGGTATTTTCAGAGTTCGCCGCACGACACGCATGATTGGGATACGGTGATGACCCCGGTCCTTTTCGACGGCACCTTCAAGGGCAAGCCTCGAAAAATGCTGGCGCAGGCCAATAAGAATGGAATGTTCTTCGTGCTTGACCGCACCAATGGCCAAGCGCTTTTGTCCGAGCCATTCGTGCCCGCCAACTGGTTCTCGGGTTTCGATAAACGCGGCGAGCCAATTCCAGCAAAGGATAAAGAGCCGCAGCCGGACGGCGTGTTGGTTACCGGCGGCGTGGGCACAAATTGGCAAGCGCCGAGCTTCGATCCCCAAACTGGACTTTTCTACGTGAACTCGCGCGAAACCACGGGCGTCTTTTATCTCACCATGCCGGGGAAAAACGCCGAGGGCTGGGCGGGCCGCGATTTTTTCCTGGGTTCCAAGTCGATGCTGAAGGCCATCGATTATCAGACGGGCAAAACTCGCTGGGAGCACACCGCAAACGGCCGCGGCGGACAATCCGGCATCCTCACTACTGCTGGTCACCTGCTCTTCACCTCCGACGACGCTCAGAACCTGGTGGCACTCGACCCAGCCACGGGCAAAGTTCTCTGGCACATGTACCCTGGTGGCGGAATGGGGACCGGCCCTATGACGTATGAGCTGGATAATCGGCAGTACGTCGTGTTCCCGGTGGATGGCGTAGTGTACGGCTTCGCCCTCCCTGAGGTGCCATCGGCCAGTTCTCCAAATCTTGGCCAGTAGCGCCTCGCCCCGCATGTCAGTGAAACCCAGTTCGCGCATCTACGTCTAACTATGTATAGGCACAGGGCAGAACTGTGGCGAAATGGCTCATGGCTCGGAGGTACACAGTATTGACACCTCTTCAGGCCGTGAGTAACATCGCCGCTAGAGGCGGAGATCTGGATGCAAACGGCGCACCTTTTGGTAACTGTTGGAATCTAATTGATTAGGGGTCGCGGCACGACTTAATTTTGGGAGGTTATCATGAGGAATATTGCTAAGTGGCTTGCGGTGGCGACTCTGGGATTGGGACTCTCCGTTTTTGCGCCCAAGATGACCGCCGCTCAGGACGATCTTGGGCAGCAAGGTTTCGATGACCCCACAGCCGAAACCGCTAACCTTCCCATAGACTTTATAAAACCTGCCGACGTGGAAAAGGCTCTCGCGGACAAAACCGCTAAGTTCGTCTTGGTCGACACACAGCCTGAAGAAGCGTTTGCTGAAGGCCACATTCCAGGGGCGATCAACTTCCCCTGGGTGCCGAAAGTCACGCCGCCAATTTCTCTGCCGCGCTTCAAGGAACTCGTTTTCTACTGCCCCTGCAATCACGATGAAGATTCGATTGACATGGTAAAGAAGCTGCGCGAATTCGGTTACCTCGATTCGAAGGTTCTCGAAGGCGGATGGTACAAGTGGGTGGCTCTGAAATACCCCGTCGAAGGCACGGACGCTGCCAACGCCATCAAGGAAGCTGATGCCGCCGCGGCCAATGGTGCGAACTCAAGCAACGCGGGCAATGCTGCGAACTCTTCGGCTTCCGCGACCACCGCAGCCGCCCCCGCAGCCACGGTAACAGCAGCCACGTCATCCGGACCCATCACTTCCGGGCGCCCGGTCGGCGCCGTCACACCGTCGTTCCGCGTGATCGACGTAACCGGCAAATATAAGGGGCAGGACACTTGCTACGTCTGCGAATACGGCGAAGCGCCCACGGTGATCGGATTCTTTAATGGTCCTAGCGATCAAGCCGCCGATCTGATCGTGAAGCTCAATAGCCTAGCTGAAAAGGAGTCCTCAAAGAACCTCAAGGCTTTCGTTGTGATGGTCAATGGTCCGGATTCCAAGCCCTGGCTCGAAAAGCTGGCCCAGGATAAGGGCATTCACATTCCAATGGTCTATCTTGCAAGGGGCCCCAAGGACTTGGGCGTTCGCCTCTACAAGATTAATCCACAGGCTAAGAACACATTCTTGGTCGACGACAAGCGCCAAGTGGTTACGAATCTCGTGAACGTCGACGATTTCCAGCAAGTTGCCGAGGCTTCCGAAAAAATGCTGGCTGGCGCCGGATCCACGGCCTCCGGGAGCGGCGGCCAATGAAACCGCGTTTCAGTATAAGTTCCCTGAAGCCCGTTGCGTTAGGACTGACCGCGCTGGCGCTGCTGATTTTCGGTTCTTCGCTGGCGGTCTCCGCGCTGTCAGCCGCCCCTGCTGGTACTCCGGAGATGAAAGTTGTCCAGCCCGCGGACGTTCACGCCCTCATCGCTGCGGACAAAGGAAAAGTTGTATTCCTGAATTTCTTCGCCACGTACTGTGTTCCGTGTCACACCGAATTTCCGGACATCATCAAGATGGCGAAGAAGTACCAAAATGCGGGTGTCCAGGTCGTCGAAGTTTCCATGAACGATAATTCCGACCCTTCCGATAAGGGGGCAATGCTCAAGTGGTTGGGCGAGACGAACCCTCCGTTTCCCGTCTACATCGCGTCTTCACTCGAGGATGATTTTTACAAAGGTATTTCGCCACAGTGGGCCAAAGATGGTGAAGGCCTTCCCATGACCATGATTTTCGATCGCGACGGCAAAATGGTGCATTACTACCAGAGGGCGCTCACACTCGCGGATATGGAACGCGATGTGACTCCCCTTCTGGCTGCTAAATAGCAACGGGCATCCACTGAATGCCCTCGGCGAAATTCTCACAAATTCCGGCCCGCGGCACACAGTCGAGCGCCTTGATTTTCCTCGC
>DASYZE010000044.1:0-19891 GCA_035946625.1 Terriglobia bacterium
GGGAGCGGGAAAAGCAGGAGGAAGCGCCCCCTGACGCGCGCAGTGGGCGCTAACCTCAGTCGCCCTACGGGCTCCTTCGGTTAGCGCCCACAGGAACTACTTACTTTGCTAAGAACAGGATCTTCTTACTTTGCCTTGACACCGCTCTCATTGGACTCTGGAGTAGACTCAAAACCAGCGGGACTCTATAATCGTGGTGATATGACAACCATAGGGAAGACCTTTCCGGCTGGGCCTCGCCCTGGCGACGAAAGAGTGCGCTGCACAATTTTGGAAACCTCGGCCAGGTCGATCACGCGGAATTCGTCCTTTCGATCTGCCATCGGCGTTTTGCAGTTCGTACTCATTGCCGTTTCTGCGCGCGCCCAAGCGCCGGTCAAAGCATACACAGACAACATCGATTACAACGTGGGGTCGGCAGTTCAACTTAAAGTTATTTTCGCACCGCCGGGCGCGACCATCATCAAGGCCACCATTCGTTATGCCGGCGACACCAAGCCAGTGTTGGACCAGGTTCCGTTGGCAAACGCTTCCGCAAGTCCAAAAGACGCGCATCCCACAGGCTACCGTCATCTCTGGCAGATTCCCGCCAGTGCGCGGACCGGCCGTTATTTTATTGATCTGACAGGACTGGATGCGAAATCGCGCCAGCCCGCATTCAGTTTGCAAAACGCAGCGAGCTTTGTAGTGTACAAGAAACTCGTTCGAGTCGAATCGATCAAGCTGGACAAAACCTTTTACTCTTCGGGCGATCCTGTCTCCGCCAGTTTCACCATCGCCAACGTGAGCCACCGCCCCCTCACTGGCCTGCGGGTGGAATTTTCGAACCGCTACTGGCCCTGGATCGCCGGACCGGCGGACGCCGCCAGGGCCAGTGTGGTCACGCTCGACCAGAATCTTACCCTCCCCGCCGGAGGAAAAAAGACCTTTCACGCCGCCCGCGTGGAAGTGGCCGATGATGTGAAACAGCCTTCAACCCATCAATATGGTGTGGTGGTTTGGGATCACGCCCGCAAGTCGGTTTTAGATATTTCATTCAGTCCTCTGGCAATTATTCAGCCTCCCGGGGCCTCCGAGCCGAAGCCATTCTCCGGCTGGTACCTTTATCCCGCACTCAAGGACGTGAATACGGAGAGTTATCGCCGCTTTTATCCAGCGGGGCTGGAGTCGCCCGCCATCCAGTTTGACCGCAGCCACACCATGTTTCCCACTGGCGGTGAGGCAGAAGCCGAATTCACAGTAAAAAATCCAACCGATAGAACATGGAAGGGAATTTCCATACGCTACCACGTGATCGGCCCCGGAGGCGATCAGTTATCTCAAGAGACTGCGGCGGGTCCCATCGACCTCGAACCGGGAGCGTCCTCCGACCATTTCCAGGCCCGCTTCTCGACCGCTCCCGATGCGGCCGGCCTCTATCAGGTCAAGGCGGAAGTGGTGAGCGGAGCCGGAAATCTACTGGGGGCGGAAACGCTTGAGCTGGGCGTTAACCCTCTACCGAAATCGATTTTGATTTTCTGCGCCCACGAAGATGATGAGGGCGGTTACTCCGGCCTGACGCGGGCCGCGATTGAGAACCATATTCCCGTTCACTATGTCTACTTCACCAGCGGCGACGCCGGCTCCTGCGATGTCTATTACCAGCATTCGTGCAGCCCCGCCGATGCGTTGAATTTCGGCGGGATCCGCATGGACGAGGTTCGCGCGTCGCTCGGCCATCTGGGTGTGCCGCGGGAAGACATCCTGTTTATCGGCCTGCCGGACGGGGGCTCGGGAAAAATCTGGTACGACCATGTGATGGCGCGCGACCCATTTCTGGACCCGCTGCTCGCCACCGACCATGCACCCTACGATGGGTTGGTTGAGCCCAACATTCCGTATGCTCGCGAGTCGGTAGTGGAGGCGGTCGAGGGGCTGATCCGGAAATTCCAGCCTGAAATCATCGCCACCCCGCATCCCGGAAGCGTGGGGCACATCGATCACATTGTGAACAATTATTTGGTGGTCAAAGCACTCCAGGCCCTGGCGCGCGAGGGAACGGTTTCCCCCCGCCTGCCCGTGCTGGTGAACCCTGTGCACGATCCCAAAACGCAGCCATTCACGCCTTACCGCTATAAGGATCTCCTTTTCCACGTTTCTGGGGACGTCGCCGCGCTGGCCCAGGAAACTTGGTGGTTTTATATGTCTCAGGGTGGAAGCCGGGCCGAAGGCAACATCAGGCCCTACGACAAGCTGCCGCGCACGGAAGCGTTCCGGCAACTACTCGATTGGAATGAGCACGAAGGATGGAACGACAAAAGGGCCCCCACCAGTCCATAAAGAATCGCATGTGCCATTCGGAGATTTTCTAACCCGATGCTGGACACCGTAGCTTTGCCCGCTGATTCCGCTTTTCCCAATGAGCCGTTCGCTTGTCCGCACTGCGGGCAAATGCTCGGGCCGGGGTGTCGAGTCTGTGTGGCATGCAAAAAATCAATCGATCCTGCCGACATAAAAACACTTCAGCCGGTCTTGACCGCAATTGAAGCGCCGGCTCCGCCACCTGTGGCGCTTGCACCGGCGCGATTCTCCTGGAAAATATTCTTTTTGGTCTTTTCGGTCGTGTGGCTGGCTGCGATAGTCGTCTTGGAGGTCGCTGGACCGGAAAAGGGCCAGGCCTATCTTGGGCTGATTCCTCTCATTTCAGCCCCTTGGGTTATTTTCGATGCGCATCAAAAACATATAGCCCGGCCGTTCCGCTGGGGAATCGGCTCGTTGATTTTGTGGATCGTCATCTTTCCCTGGTATCTCTCGCGCCGCAGTACGCCCAAGGCGCCCTGCCCGTTTGTGGAGGGAATCGGCCTCTGGATTTTGCTGCTCGTGTATATCGTCGCCCTCATTGTTTTGATCGTCGTATTCAAGGTGCCCGTCAAGTGACCACGGGAGCATATTCTGCAGCCTGAAGATCAGCCGATGCTTAATATCCGGCCCGCCACACCGGAGGACGTTGCTTTAATTCTGCAACTCATTCGCGACCTGGCCGAATATGAACGTGAGCCTCAAGCGGTGACTGCCACCGAGGCCGACCTCGTGCGCTACGGATTCGGCCCCAGCCCCAAGTTCCGGGTGGTAATCGCCGAGTGGGATGGAAAGCCCGCCGGCTTTGCCTTATTCTTTTACAACTATTCCACCTGGCTGGGCCGTCCCGGCCTTTACCTGGAAGACCTGTTCGTGCGCCCGGAGTTTCGCGGCCAGGGCATCGGCAGGAAACTTTTGCTGTATTTGGCCCGGCTCGCCGTGCAGGAGAATTGCGGACGCTTCCAATGGCAGGTACTCGACTGGAACACACCTTCCATAAAATTCTACGAATCACTGGGGGCCAAATGGATGAAGGAGTGGCTGACGATGAGGGTGGAGGGTGAAGCGCTCAAACGGATGGCCAGCGAGAGTCCCGAAAAATAATCGACCCTTGACGCGAATGGTCAGGGCAGGCAGGAGATCCCACCTTTTGGCTACGGCTTTTCAGCGGGCACGGCCAGTGCCCCGTCGGATGCCTCGCAGACGTAGACCTCGGCACGAAGTCCAAGCGCCTTCTGATAGCCCTCTTGAATGGCATGGGCGAATGCGTCCGCGGCATCGCGCTGCACCAGGTTGACCGTGCAGCCTCCAAAGCCCGCGCCCGTCATGCGCGCGCCCAGGACTCCGGGTTGCCTTTGCGCGATTTCGACAAGCAGGTCGAGCTCCTGGGAGCTCACCTCATAATCGTCGCGCAGGCTCTTGTGGGATTCATTCATCAGCTTGCCGAAGAACTTGAGGTCGCCTTGCTCGAGCACTTTCACCGCTTCGCGCACGCGATCGTTTTCCGTCACTACGTGGCTGGCACGCTTCAGCAGAAGCCTGTCCAGTTGCCGGCCGCGCGTGATCAGGTCTCCCATTTTCACGTCGCGAAGAGATCCCACCTCCATCCCCATTTTGCGGAACTGTTCCACGGCTTCACGGCACTGCGCCACGCGCACTTCGTATTCCGAGTGAGCCAGGGCGCGCCTGACACCGGAATTACACACCACAATTTTCACGTCGCCTTTCAGCGGCACGTGCCGAAACTTCAGGTCGCGGCAATCCAGAAAGAGGGCGTGGTGTTCCCGGCCAAGGGCGGAGACAAACTGGTCCATGATGCCACTGGGCACGCCAACGAATTCGTTCTCCGCCCGCCGCGCGAGCTTAACCGTTTCCACGACGTCGAGCGGCAGTTGCAGAAGTTTTTTCCAGAAGGCTGCGACGCCCACTTCCACCGCTGCGGAAGAACTGAGACCGGCCTCGCGGGGAACGTTGCCGCCGAAAACCAGATCGGCCCCCGAAAGCCGGTGGCCGCTCTCTTCAAGAAACTTTGAGACTCCCCGGAGATAATTGCTCCACGGATGGCGCGTGTCACGCACGAGGGCATCGAGTGAAAACTCCACCGTGTCCCCAAAATCGAGCGCGTGGGCGCGAACCGTCCGGTCTGTGCGCTTGCGGCCGGCGAAATAAACGTACCGGTCAATAGCGGCGGGAAGCACATAGCCGTTGTTGTAGTCGGTGTGCTCGCCGATCAGGTTCACGCGTCCGGGGGCGCGCACCGTCAATTCCGGGGCCGAGCCAAAAATCTTCTGAAAGCCTTCTTCAATCACGATGAATCGCCTGAGTTCCCTGATCTTTCTGCATTTCCCCCCGACGGCACGGCGGGATAGCGCGAAATTCCGCCGCTTTTTCCTCCGCCAGCGAGTCGTTCAAGAAGGTTCCGCTACCGCTCTCCACGCTGGCCAGGTATTTCAACTTTTCCTTGCTCCGGTGCGGCGGATAGAACTCGATGTGAAAATGGTAAAAGGGATGGCGCCCCCGGGTGGGCGATTGGTGCAACACCATCATGTAAGGGAACGAAAAATCAAATAAATTATCGTACTTCATGGTCACCCATTTCAGCATCTCCGCCAGCGCCCTTTCTTCCGAGGGACGGAATTCGTCCAGCGCGCCCAGGTGCCGCCGCGAAAAAATATGGACCTCATAGGGCCAACGCGCGTAAAAAGGGATCACCGCCGTGAACGCGCCATTCTCCGCCACCACGCGCCGCCCGTCGCGCCGTTCCTTCTTCAATATATCGCAATAAAGGCAGCGACGGTGCCGGCGCGAATGGGCGCGCGCCGCCGCCAGTTCCAGTTTGAGACGGGGCGGAATAAAAGGGAAAGCGTAAATCTGCCCGTGCGGGTGGGGCATGGTCACGCCAATCACCGCGCCCTTGTTTTCAAAAACCAGGACGTAACGTATGCCGGATGTGTGCTTGAGTTCGGTAAACCTCTTTCGCCACAATTTTACCAGAAGGGTGATGTGGTCCACCGTGAGTTGCGGCAAGGAAGTGTGATGGTCTGGATGGTAAAGCACCACATCGCACTTACCCACCGATCGTTCCACCCGGTAGAAATCATCGCCCGCGATGGCCGGCTCGGGCGGCGGGACCGAAAAAGCGGGAAAATCGTTGGGATAGATCAGGACGTCGTAGTTTTCCGGCACGCGCCCGGAACCCGGATCAAAGGGGCACCAATCCGTGGGCATTTGGGGGCGGTCCTGACGGTGCGACGCAGTCGAGACCCACTCGCGAACCGTTGGATTCCAGCGGAGTTCCGTCATAGTCGAAAATGGTTCGGAGCGGATACCACTCTCTGCGCTGCCGGCCGGAAAATGAATTGGGACGCGCCCAAATGCGCATTTTTACCACAGGTAGGCACAAATGTAAACGCGTCCGGCCAGCGGGCCAGCGGGTGGTGGCGTCATTTCCTTCAGAATGAATCTTGCAAGCCCATTCATTCCCGCGAATCGAGCTCGTCGTTGGATTCCGGCTTTTCCCGTGACCCCCGTCGGCACGGAGCGCGGGAATGACGGCGCCGGGGTCTGAAGCGCATTGCCCATGTCGCCACTTTCGATCATTTGCTTTCCGGCCGCTCCCGGCTCTCCCGGTGTAACATCGAATTCCTGGACCTGACCCGATCGAGTGATTTTCAATGGCCATTGAGCTGCAGCGGGAAGACCTGAAGCGGATGGAACAACACGGGGCCGAAACTTACCCTGATGAATGCTGCGGCATTTTGTTGGGCAGGGAGCGCGGCGGGCGCAAGGTCATCGCGGAGGTTTTTCCGGCGAGAAATGCGCGTGCTGATTCGGCACGCAACCGCTACCTGATCCCGCCCGCAGACCTTTTACGAAGCCTGGAGGAAGCGGAAAAGAAGGGCCTGGAAATCCTGGGCTTCTATCACTCCCATCCCGACCAACCCGCCCAGCCCTCCGCATTCGACCGCCAGTACGCCTGGCCCTGGTTTGCCTACCTGATCGTGGAAGTGCGCAACCGCATTGCCCGCGAGACAACGGCGTGGACGCTGGCGGTGGATGGCTCCGAGTTCTTGCGGGAAGAATTGATGGTGTTGGGTGATCCATCAGGGCCGCTCATTCGGCCGGGCTCGGGGCCATGAGCGAATGCCGAACAGCACCGTAGAGGCGGCTTTATGCCGCCATTATTGGCCTCAAGCAAGCTCACGGAAAAACGCGCCCAATTGTCATTCCGAGGAGGTCGCCGCGGCGACCGACGAGGAATCTCGCACTGCTTGTGTTTTCAGAGCGGGATTCCCTTCGGAAAGCTCAGGGCAGGCTCTCTCCGTCGGCTGACGGATCGGAATGACAAGCCAGTCGTAGAGGCGGCTTTACGCCGCCATCTTCCGCCGCAAAAACTGGATGCGTGGCGGGGTAAACCCGCCGCTACGGATCAGGGCACAATGCGGACGGAGGCCACGCCTTTGATCAACTGTCCGGCGAAGGTTTGGCCCTTCAGCACCACTTGCTTGTCGGCTCTGGTCAATTGCAAGTCGCGCGCCCGGAAGGTGAGGACTAGGTCGAGGATTCCGTCTCCATTAACATCGTCAAACGAGAATAGCGGAGTGCCGTTGGCCTCGGTGTCGGCCAGAGCGCCGGAGAGCTTCAAGCTGTCGGGAATCACCGCAGTCGCGTCAAACGTGCTGGTGGAAAGAATCGCGACTTTGATCTTTGCATTCGAACGCAGATTGATCGTAGCCGGGTTCACGCGAATCGTCACAGAGAGAAATGGAGTGAAGGCTTCGTTGGTGGCGAGAACCTTATAATTGGGGTCCGCCGTGTAGCCGCCAACTACGTATGCCACGTCACCCGAAGCTCCCGCCGAGAAGGCTGCCCTGGAGATCAGAAAGGGGCCTACGATTGTCCACCTGTCCGTCTTCGGGTCATAGGCGACGATTGGATTGGCACCCCCCGACGGAATGAAAACGTATATGATCCCGTCGATTACGCAGGCCACTTGTTCTCCGCCCGTGAGGTAGGGCAATGGCGCTCTAGGGCTCCAGGTATTCGTCGCTGTGTCGTACGCGTCGACTGTTCTGATGGCACGTGTGGAGTTGGGGTAGGTCACTCCCGTATTGGTTGCTCCCCCGATGGCGTAGATGATTCCATCCACCGCCGCAACCGCGAAATATGCGCGGGGTGTTGGCATCGGCGCCTTGGTGCTCCAGGCGTCCGTCACGGGGTCATATGCTTCAACTGTTCCTAGAATTGGATTGGGTCCATTCCTTCCAGTGGTCCCGCCAATTGCGTAGAGCTTGCCGTCGAAGCCGACAGCGCCGAGCGCGGACCGGGCGGTCGTCATGGCGGCCTTCGTTGTCCATCTGTCCGACTTCGGGTCGTAGGATTCAAGGGTCTGGGGGACGTATGCAGTCCAGAATTGTCCTCCAACTATGTACAGGATTCCATTCACCACCCCACTCCCCGCAAAATAACGTGGATAGCGCATTGGAGTCTTGTAGGCCCAGGTGTCCGTTGCTGGATTATACGCTTCGAGCAACCCGCATCCAAGCAGCGAGGTATCGCACATGCCGGCCGATCCCCCAACATAAAGAATTCCGTCAATTGTGCCAGCGGTCCAATCCCTGCCCGGCGCGGGCATATCAGCCTTTACGGTCACAGTTCCCGTCTCTGCGATCCCAGGCTGGCAGACGATCGCTAGCGCGAAACCGAGGAAGAGCGCGGCCTTTGTGCTCAGACTGATCCTTCTAATATGGTGTGCCATATAGCCCCCTGCGCCTCGGCTCTCGTCGCCCGCCGGGTGCACGCTTCCAGAACCAGCCTATGCGATTGAGCCGTTCGTCACAATCGCCCATCGGTGCCCCTGCCGTGCGACCTTAGTGCCCGCCTTGTACGTGGGATTCGTGCTCATCACTCCTGCCTCAGGAAACTTGCTGGTATTCCACCGTCACCGACCAATCGATTGACGTGCTGGCTTGCCCCGTCACTTGAACATTTACGTTGTTACCGCTGGCCACGATTGTGCAGGCCCAAGATCCCGCGCCCGACGACTTTATTGCCGCAATTGTCACCACTCCGAGGGTTCCGCCCTCAACGACCGCGCCCCCGCCTTGGCGATAGGCCAATGCGGCTTGGTAGAAGAAAGCGTGATCGCTACTGTTGAATTTGCGTCCCACAACTTGCACTGCAATACGGTAAGCGTACTGGTCTTGCAGAGTGATGGTGGTGCTTGAAAGGGACGTTGGAGTCGCGTCTGTGGTGTTGTCTGGCCCGGTCCTAAAAACATTGAAGTCCAAGATGGTGCCGTTTCCCATAAAGATGCCTGTCCCGTCGTACTTCAATAAAATAGGCGGCATGCCGTTGGTATTCGCGGCGAACCCAACCGAGGCGTTGAAGAAGGTGAGCTGATGCGATCCCACTCTCTGTAAATTGCAATCCTGGTCGCTCCCCATCCCAGTCCCCCCTGGTCCCCACTCCAACTCCCCGGTTGAATTGATCAGAAACATTGCATTGTCGTCGTCCTTGAAGCCCGACCACAACACAACTCGGCGGTTTTGGCTTTGGGGGTCGCCCGGATAGACCGCCGCGGCAGTAATCATCTCAGGGCCAAAGCTCGTGGGGCCCTTACTTTGCTTTGGAGTATCCGTGCCAAGCAGGACCGTTTGCCACGCATTCGGGTCCCCGCTTTGGTTTCCAATTTGGACGTTGCCGCTCGGATTGAACTTCATCGTGTAGGCCGTGGTGGCTGACGGGGGGTAATGAATGGTCGCGGTTCCGCCAATGTCGGTAAAGGTTGTCGGAAGCGCTACTGTCGGCATGTATTCGAAATAGCGGTCCTCTCCCCCGATCGACTGACCACGATAAATGCGGTACCTGTAGGCGCCCGGGACAGCCGACCAAACCACCGTAACCGAGGATGTTGTTCCCGCGACGGTCACCTCGCCGCTCTCTGTGCCCGCCACAGTTTCATTGCCCGATTCATCAATTGCTGTGACCTTGTACCAGTAATTGCCGGCCGGCAGGGTTCCGCCGACCGAGGAGCCGGTGGCGCTTGTTACGCCGGGCGCGACCATCTCCATGGCAAGAACTTTCGATGGACCCAAGGTTAGCGGCTGTTGCGGCGCGACCGTTCCGATGCCCAGATTGCCCGCCGAAGATATCCGCATCCTCTCCGTCTGGTTGCCGCCGTTGGCCCGCGTATCGAAGATCAAGGCGGTGGCGTAATCACCCTGCGTGTTATTTTCCTTTACTCCGCGGATGTTGGCGAAACCCGCCTTGGAAGTGGTCCCATTGTAGTATCCGGAGAAAAGTATCCCCCCGCCCGTACCTTGCCCTGCCGGGGTGCTGTCGCCGCAAATTAAATTGTACTTGGCGTCTGAATCTGACGAGGTGGGGGCGAAGATGTGAAGAGCGACGGCCGGGGTTGTAATCCCGATCCCCACGTTGTCATTGGTCGGAAACGTGTAATTGCCAGTACCGCATCCTCCGCTCCCAAAATCCCCTGGGCTAATAAGCGAGGCTGACGTACACGTCCCTCCCTGAACAGGAAGACAAGCGATGAGGCTCCGCGTGACGGCCTTGCAAGCCTCGGGATCAGCGAGAATGGCGGCAAACATTTCGCGCAATCTTTCCGGGGAAAGAGCCTCAGCCGCCCCATCTTTCATCCGGCTCACATTGCCATCGGACTGCTTGCTCAGAGCGCGGGGGTGGGGGGAGAAACGAAACCAGCGGAGCATCGAACGCAGCATGGAAACTGGACTTTGCATAGCACCCTCCTGGGGGACGAAGCTTTGGCCCGTTGACGGCCTCGGTGTAACAAAGCGCTGACCTGTGATCCAGAGCATACACCATTCGGGCCTCGTAAGAAACAATAACATTTTCGGTATTGTCCGGATTTGGGCCGCTGGACGGTGGTGTCGTTTGACAGAGGCGGGCTTTCGAAACGGTTTAAATTCCAAATGACACCACTAGCGGCCAGCGCCACTGGTGTAAATTTGACGGATGCCATGCCGGTTCTGGTGCAAGACGAATCCGGCTCTAATTCAGGAAATAAGTGCGATAGAGCGTATCGCGTTTGACGGGACGAAAGCCCGCGTCTTTGATCAGGCGCCGCAGTTCATCCTCGGAAGCGGTGTTGTGGCAGCCCGCCGCGCTCACCACGTTCTCCTCAATCAGGATGCTGCCCACGTCGTTCCCGCCGAAGCGCAAGGCAATCTGGCAGATTTTGTGGCCCGGGGTCAGCCACGAGGCCTGGACGTTCAAAATGTTATCCAGGAAACAACGGGAGACGGCGAGCGTCTTCAGGTAATCGACGGCGGTGGCTTCCGCCTTCACAAAACGGCCGAGCGAATTATTTTCAAGCTGCATGAACCAGGGAATGAATGAAGTGAATCCTCCGGTCTCTTCCTGCAGCCGGCGGATGCGCTCCAGGTGATTCACCCGGTGCTGAAGCGTCTCGCCGCACCCGATCACCATGGTGGCGGTGGTGCGCATCCCGAGCTGGTGGGCCGTACGGTGCACGGAAATCCATTCATCGGAGCTGCACTTCAGGCGGGCAATGCGGGCCCGCACATCATCGTCCAGGATTTCAGCACCCGCCCCGGGAATCGAATCGAGGCCCGCATCGCGCAGGCGCACAATGACGTCGCGAACCGAAATTCCGCAGAGGTCGGCGACGTTCAAGATCTCCGGCGCGGAAAAACAGTGCAGGTGGAGTGTGGGGTACCGGCTCTTGATGCTGCGGAGCAGGTTCTCGTAATAATCCATCTTGAGCTCGGGATGAAGCCCGCCCTGCATCAGGATGCCTGTCCCGCCGCGCGCCAGGGTTTCGTCAATTTTTTGATAAATAGATTCGAGCGGTTGCACATAGCCCTCGGGAGAGCCGGAGGGGCGGTAAAAGGCGCAGAAGGAACAATACTCGGTGCAAATGTTGGTGTAATTGATGTTTCGGTCAATCTGATAACTCACCACATTGCCCGGATGCAGCCGTTGGCGCACCGCATCAGCTTCCATGCCGACGCCAAGGAGGTCGTCGGACCGGAGCATTTGCAGGGCTTGTGGATTGGTGATCGCCATTTTCAATGACACTCAGGCAAAGAGCAGGTCTTTTTCCACCGGGATGATGCCGGTCTCGCGGGCCAGCTTATAAAAAAGACGCAGCCCTTTTCGATTGTCCTCATCCAAAGAATAATCGATATTTTGCGTCAAGTAAACCTTCACCGCGGCGGGCTTCATATTGAGCTTGGGAGCGTATTCGGCGGCGATTTCGTCGATGTGGGCCACGCCGTAGTTCCGCGAGTCCTCAAAATCTTTGCGAAAACGGGCCAGCCGCGCGTCCTCATAGCCCACCCAGAGCGCAAAAACAAATGGCAGACCGGTGTTCTTCTTCCACTCTTCGCCGAGGTCATAAACTTCCTGAACCTGGCCCGTGTAAGTCAACGCCGGGTCGCCGATGATGAGAGCCGCGTCCGATCTCTTTAGCATCTCGTCCGGCTTGGGAGAAAATTGTGAGGCCGTCACAAACCGCGAATAAAATTTCCGCATCAGGATGCGAAGCAGCGCGGCGGAAGTTCGCGATGAATTGTCCACCGACACAGTTTGAATCTTGGAGATTGGCACCTTGCTCAGTAAGAGGACGCTCTTCACTTCGTTTTTGGCCGCGATGGAAATACCGGCCAGGATCTGCGCCTTTTCAAGGCGCTGATATTCGATGGAGGGGATGATGCCGATGTCAACAGTCCTTTGCCTCACTGCGTCCGCGCAAAACGCCGGCGTGGTGAAGGAGAGTTCAAACTTGCCTTGCTGCTCGCCCTTCAGCATTCCCCAGACCAGGGGCGCGGTGTTCAAATATTGCACTACGGAGACTTTGGGCAGACTCATGGTTAAAGTTTAATTGTTAAAGGCTAAAGGGTAAAGGCTGAATGTGCATAAACAAGATATCGATCTAAGATGATCAGAATATGTGAGTCCATGAAGGCATTTTCTTCGGCCTCATCTTTAACTTTTACCCTTCAACTTTTAACCTTGTCCTCACGCCTTGGGGTGCGCCTTGTCATAGACCTCGATCAATTGTTTGATGGAAACCTGGGTATATTTCTGCGTCGTGCCCAGGCTCTTGTGGCCCAGCATTTCCTGAATGGCGCGCAAGTCGGCGCCTTCCGTCAGCAGGTGCGAGGCAAAGGCGTGGCGCAGCGAGTGCGGGCTTACCTTGACATTCGGTCCCCAGGTACGCACGTAAGATTTCACCAGCCGGTCCACCGACCGCGTGGTGAGGCGCCCACCTTGCATGTTCAGGAAAAGGGCGTTGTTCGATTTCTTCGATTCCTTCAAAACCTTTTCGCGTGCGGGGAAATAATCGGTGAGAGCCTGCTTGGCCTTCGACCCGAAAGGGACAATTCGCTCCTTGTTTCCCTTCCCACGCACCAGCACCATGCCTTCGCCGAAATTCACCCCGCGCAAGTCCAGACCCACCAGCTCGCTGACTCGCAATCCCGAGGCATAGAGTAATTCAAGGATGGCGCGGTCCCTCAAAATCGCAGGCTCGCGGCTTTGCGCCGCCTTGGCCACCTGGTCCAGAAAAGTGTTCATCTCTTCCTCGGTCATGATGCGCGGAAGCGTTTTGTCCAGCTTGGGCGTGGAGACGGTCGAGGCAGGATTGACATTCAACAGTCCTTCCCCGCTCAGGAATTTGAAGAAGGCGCGCACCGCCGCCAGCTTGCGCGCGATGGAAGTTTTTTTCTTTTCGTTCGAGAATAGCTGTGCCAGAAACCCTCGAATACGCAATGCGTCAATAGAATTCACATCCACCGGCACGGTTGGATTTCCTTCGGCAAGGAAGAGGCGAAACTGATTCAGGTCACTTTGATAATTGCGGATGGTATGTGCCGAGGCGTTGCGCTCGTATTGAAGATAACGGACAAATTGCTCGATGAGTTTTTCCATTGAAAGACGTCCGTTGTCAGTTCTCCACAGCCCGCCGTGGCCCTTGGGTGCGTTTAATGGCTCGATCACTCCATCGGTGAATCTCTATTTTATTAACATGGCTCAATAATCCGACGCCTCAATCCCTCAAATCTTGACAGCGGAGGATGGAAAACGGGCAATCCTCTCGATCCAGCCGTCCATCTCTTTCAGCGCCCTCTCGCATTGCAGCTCGCGACGCGCCCGACGGTCACGAGCGATGTGCTTGGGCAAACCATCCATAGGCGGCAAAAGGTCAAAAGAAATATTGGCGGGCTGAAAGTTGTGGGCGTCGGCGCATGTGATGTAATGAACCAAAGATCCCAGCGCGGTTTCGCGCGGCGGCGGCGCGAACATCTCTCCCGCGGCGCGCGACGCCATGGCCAGGCCCGCCAGAAATCCTGTGGCAATGCACTCCACATAGCCTTCAACGCCGGAAAGTTGGCCGGCGATGAAAACTCCGGGAGCAGCGCGCAAGCTCAAATCGGGGCTCAAAAGCCGCGGAGCGTTGATGTAAGTATTGCGATGAATTTGGCCGAAGCGAAGGAACTCCCCCCGCTCGAGGCCCGGGATCATGCGCAGAATGCGTTTCTGCTCGGGAAACTTCAGATGGTTCTGGAATCCCACCAGGTTATAGCTGGAATAGCGCAGATTTTCCGAGCGCAGTTGCACCACGGCGAACGGCTGGCGCCCGGTCCGCGGGTCAATCAGTCCCACCGGCTTCATGGGCCCAAAGCAAAGGGTCTCGCGTCCGCGGCGCGCCAGTTCCTCAAGGGGCAGGCAGGCCTCAAAATATTTCACATCCTCGAATGCGTGCGTTTGGGCTGCTTCCGCGCTCCGCAAGGCCTCATAAAACGCCTCGTATTCCGTCTCCGTCATGGCGCAGTTCAAGTAATCTTCGCCCCCCTTGCCATACCGCGAGGCGCGAAAGATTCGGTCCATGTTCAAGGTTTCCGCATCCACAATGGGGCTGATGGAGTCATAGAAAGCCAGATTTTCAGAACCGGTCAGCACCTGAAGCTGCGCCGCCAGCGCGTTCGACGTCAGCGGGCCGGTGGCGATCAGGAGCATCGAGTCGTGGGACTCGGCCTGAACTTCCGACCCCCTCACCCGCCCCCGCTCCGCCGGGCCACCCTCTCCCCCAAGGGGGTGAGGATGAGATCCTAAATTGTTGCTCTCCGCGCCCCCTTGAGAGAGAGGGTAAGGATCTAAATCAATGCTCCCCTCGCCCCCTTGGGGGAGAGGGGCCGGGGGTGAGGGGGTCGCGCCAGTCGCGGGAATCTCACGGAATTCCTCCCGCCGCAGGTCAATCAGAGGGTGCTGCTCGATGGCTTGCGTGACCGACGTGGCAAAGCGCTCGCGGTCAACGGCCAAGGCCATGCCGCCGGGGACTGCCGCCTCCTCCGCCAGGCGCATCAGGAGCGACCCACCCCGCCGCAACTCTTCTTTCACCAGCCATGAAGCGGCTCCGCGCTGATTTGATTTCAGGGAATTGCTGCAAACGAGCTCCGCCAGGCGGTCGGTCTTGTGCGCGGGAGTCGGTCGCACTGGGCGCGCCTCAAACAGCGTCACTCGAATTCCGCGCTCGGCAAGCTGCCACGCTGCTTCGCTCCCCGCCAACCCGCCTCCCGCAACATTCACTGATTTCATTAACGGACCGTCCTGCTTCGGATTATAGCAGGCGGGATGACCCGGAATTTTGGAAACCGAGTAAGCAAGAGCGGAACCAAGGCGAAGTGATTTCGCGACGGTTTAATGAGCAGGCATGGGGACAAATTTATCCCTGCAAGAAGCAGGTGCAGAGGCGCCGGGAGTGCCCGTCACTTGAACGTCATCGCCCGACGGGCGAAAGTTTACCGGCCCGGGTCCCAGGGTCACCTGGGCGTGGGTGGCGGTCACGCGAGCGGCTGACAAGCCATCGGCGCTCACATCGTCAAGCGTAATTTGCAATCGATGAGCCGCGTCAAACCCTTGCAAACTCAACTTGCCGCCACCGAGGATTCTGACGTTTCGCAAAACAATCCCGGTAAAACTGGGGAACTTATTGCGAGCGCCGCCGGGATAGGGGTAATTGGAGTCCATCAGGATGGGGTTTTTGGTGTTACGAATGCAAACGTCCTGATAGACCACGTCGCTCACCTGCCCTCCGCGCGAAGAATTCGATTTGATGCGCAGCCCATTGTCGGCGCCGTCGATGGAAAGGTCGCTCACCCGAATCGCGCTCACTCCGCCTTCGGTCTCGCTGCCGATCGACATCCCGTGTCCGGTATAAAAATGATTGTGCGCGATCGTCATATGGCTGGAAGGGCCGCCGGTGTTGGCCTTGATGGCCACCTGGTCATCACCGGTGTGGATGTAACAATGCGTGATGGTCACGTTAGTGGAGCTGGCCGGATCAATCCCGTCGGTGTTGCGAGCGGTCCGCGGCGTGTTAATCTTCACCCCCCACGCAGTAAAGCCATTCCCATTGCTGAAGAAGACGTGATAATTGCCGGGATTCCTGAGCGTCACCTGGTAGAGAGTGAAATTGTTGCAATGAACGAGCATGATGAGGCGCGGACAATTCTGGTACGCTTTTTTCACTTTCGCCTCCTGCGCCAAGTCCCACCAGGATACGTTTTGGCCCAGAAGCTTCGCCCCGCCGCGGCCGTCGATGGCGCCTTCACCCATCACTCCGGCATCGTTCGCATCTTCGCCGCTGATCAAGGCTTTGCAGCCGTGCCCCTTCTCATCAATCACACCGCAGCTTCCGGGTGACACATCGTAGTCGCGCGGATTGCGCGAGCCGAAGAGCACGGTATTCAAATCAACCAGAAGCGTGACGCCGGTGCGTAATTGCAGCGGGCCGGAGAGGAATGCGTTGAACTCACCCTTCGCCCGCAGTTCCACGGCATGGCCGGCCGGGCAGGCATCAATGGCTTTTTGAATGCGTTCAGTATCTGGGTAATTTTCGTCGCTATCGGCCAGGCCCTTTCCCCGCGAGGAAAGTTGTGCAAGCAAGATTGTGCATGCAGGCGGAATCATGGGCTCGGCAACCTGGCGGGTGTCCTGGGCGGACGCGTCGCGCCCCGACGCGGTCAACGCCACGGCAAGCAAAGCAACCTGCAAAAATGTTTTCATCTCACCTTCCTACCTGCCGGGCTGCCTGGGGCGGGCGGACCGGCGGAAATCGCGAAAAGGGCGTCCTGATTCACATTGCCGACCAGCCGCGCCTGGCGCCAGTATCGGCCCTCAGGCCAGCAGGGGCAAGCCGACGGCGGCTGATGCAGATCACTTTACCATGAAAAATTTTCGCCTTGGCCCGGAAAAGACCCCCACCTTCAAATGATTTCCGGCCGGTCTGCGCAGTGGACAATTGGATTGTCGAGGGCCCGGAGTTTTGTTATAGTTGTGATTTCGGTATGCAATTTGAAACCGCGCTGAATCTGGTTTGGGCCGTAGTGGGCGTTGCGGCTCTGGCCGTCGCCGGCATCTCGGAAGTGCGACGGCGGGCGGCAACCCTACGCTCGCGGTGCCGCCGCGTGATCGCCGTCCTGGTGGCCACCGTCGCCTTGTTCCCCTGCATCTCCGCCAGCGACGATTTGGTGTGTCTCGAGACCCTCCAGCCGGGAACCGCGGCGCGCGCTGAATACGCGGGCCCCCAATCTTCGATTCCACGGTCAGCGCCGCGTATTTATCTGGCCCTTCGGCTGGAAGTAATCGGCAATTTCCAGATTTCCGTTGCCCGCTCGTTTCTGACCACGCTCTTCGCATCCTCCACGGTTGCGCCGGCGGCCGTGCAGTGCAGCGACCGACCTTTGCCATCCCACCCCGGCCGTGCTCCTCCTCGATTATCCATCCTTGGTTAACCGTTCGAACCCAATTTAATGAGTTCGTTGGTTGAGCATTGACGCGGCGCTGCCCCGGCACGCCCGAGCTTTATCTATTTGTCCTCTCCCTTTGATCGGATGAAGCTTCCTGGCCGGCTGCAAGCTCGCGCCCACCATCGTGTGGCTCGTTGGCCGCACTCACTTTGCATACGAGTTTACAAGGGCTGCGCCGCTGGGAGGTAACCTGTGAAGCACCACTCTCATTTTTTATTCTCTGCGCTCCTCGTCGCTGGGCTGGTTCCTTGTCTGCTTACCAGTTGCAGAGGCGGGGAAAAGGCAAACGCTGCCGACGAGGCTCCACCGCCCGCGCAAGTCGAGCACGAACAGGACGGCGGGGCGTTCAAGGTAGACCACCCTGAGCAATTTGTGCTGGCAACGGCGGGCGAGCACGACGCGGCGCCCGAGCTGAAGGCCACCGGCGCTGTGAGCCCCGATATCTCTCGAAGCATCCCCGTGGTATCTCTGGCCTCGGGCCGGGTGGTGGATATTCGCGCCCGGCTGGGCGACGCCGTAAAGAAGGGGCAGCTCCTGATGCGCGTACAGAGTTCGGATATCTCGCAAGCATTCTCCGATTACCAGCAGGCGGTGGCGGACGAAACCTTGTCGCGGGCGCAACTCGATCGCTCCAAACTTCTTTATGACAAAGGCGCGATCGCGCAAAAGGACTATGAAGTGGCGGTCGATGCCGAGGATAAAGCGAAGGTCACACTCCGGACCACGCTCGAGCATCTGCGATTGCTTGGCTCCAATCCCGACCACCCCTCGCCGATCGTCGATATCCATTCTCCGGCCTCTGGCGTCATCACCGATCAACAAATTACCACCGCCGCCGGGGTGCAGGGCCTGTCTTCACCAAACCTGTTCACAATTTCCGACCTCTCGAATGTCTGGGTTTTGTGCGACGTTTATGAAAACGACCTTCCCTTCGTTCGGGTTGGGGAGTACGCGGACATTCGCGTGAATGCCTATCCGGACCAGATCTTGAAAGGCCGGATTGGTAATATTAGTCCCACCCTCGATCCCAACCTGCGTACGGCCAAGGTTCGCCTGGAGGTTCATAACCCGGGAATTTTGCGGTTCGGCATGTTCGTGGCGGCAACGTTTTATGGTCCCAGGAAGGAATCCCACGCCACCGTTCCTGCCACCGCAGTGTTGCACTTGCACGACCGCGATTGGGTCTATGAGCCGATGGAAGGAGGGAAGTTCAGGCGCATCGAGGTGGCCGCGGGAAAGATGCTGCCCGGCAAGTTGCAGGAAATCATAACCGGGATAGAGCCCGGACAGCAGGTGGTCGCCAACGCCCTGGTGCTGCAATCCACGGTGGAGCAGTAGAAGTCGTCAGTTGTCAGTCGCCAGTATTCAGTTCATTGCCTGTGCTGAGCTTTCAATCGTTGCTGCGAGGCGTTGCAACTCGACTTTTACTAAAAACTGATGACTGATAACTGACAACTGACGGAGAGTAAGAAATGATTCGTGCGATTGTTGACTTTGCCCTGAACAAGCGCCTTCTGGTGGTGGCGATCGCCCTGCTTCTGTTTGCCTGGGGCATGGTTTCATTCCACAACCTTCCTGTGGAAGCTTACCCCGACGTGGCGGATAACTACGTTGAGATCATCACCCAGTGGCCCGGAATTTCGGCAGAACAAATCGAGCAGCAGGTCACCATCCCGCTTGAAATCGTGATGAACGGCATTCCGCACGTGACGCATTTGCGCTCGTTTTCGCTCTTCGGACTTTCCGATCTGAAGCTGATTTTTGACGACCAGGAAGAGAACGCCTGGGACCGGGAGCGCGTGCTGGAGCGCCTTTCGCAAGTGAGCTTGCCGCCGGGAGTCGTCCCTCAGATGGGCACCGACTGGAGTCCGGTCGGGCAAATTTACTTTTTCACGCTGCACAGCACCAACCCTCAGTACGACGTGATGGACTTGAAGTCAATCGAAGATTGGGTGGTGGAAAAAAACTTAAAAGCCGTCCCCGATATCGTCGACGTCGCCAGCTTCGGCGGGCCAACGCGGGAATATCAGGTTCGCGTCGATCCGGACAAGCTCGTGGCTTACGGCCTCAGTCTGGCGCAAGTGGAGCAACAGCTTGGCAATAACAACGCCAATGCGGGGGGCAGCTTTGTCGAAGCCGGTTTGCAGGAGATCAACGTTCGGGAAGTGGGCCAAGTGAAAGATGTGGCCGACATTGAAAACACAGTGATCGCCACCAAGAACGGGACCCCGTTGCGAGTGAAGGATATCGCCGTGGTGGCGCAAGGCGCCAAGATCCGGCTGGGCCAGTTTGCCCGCGCCATCCATCGCGAGGACGGGAAGATTATTGACAATGACGACGTGGTTTCCGGCATCGCCCTGATGCGAAAAGGCGCAGACACGCAGGCGGCCCTGGCGGGACTCGAAGCAAAAGTGAAAGAGTTGAACAACCGTATTTTGCCTCCCGGCGTGAAGATCGTTCCGTTTATCGACCGCAGCGACCTGGTGCACCTCACCACGCGCACGGTGCTGCACAATCTCACGGTAGGCTTTTTTCTGGTCACGATTATTCTGTTGCTCTTTCTCGGCAATGTGCGGGGCGCGCTGATTGTGGCCCTGACGATTCCCTTTGCGCTGTTGTTCGCATCCATTTGCCTCGACCTGCGCCACATTCCCGCCAATCTTCTTTCGCTCGGCGCGCTGGATTTCGGGATGGTGGTGGACGGCGCGGTGGTGATGGTGGAAAACATTATTCGCCAC
>DASYZE010000045.1:0-90983 GCA_035946625.1 Terriglobia bacterium
CTATGTGAAAGCGCTGGGTATAGGGATAGTAAGCCGCCGGCCAGGGCTGCTCGCGCAGGCTGTTGTACTTGGCGTCTTTGACTACACCAACGACTTCGATATCGTTGCTGTGTTTCGGGTCGGCGCCGATGCCGAATCGTCGGCCAATTGGCGAGCCGCCGGGGAAATACATCCGAGTCATGGTCTCGTTGATGACTGCAACCTTCGGCGACGTTGCTGTGTCTTGAGCTCCGACGGTGCGGCCGACCAGCAGGGGAATCCCCATGGCGCTGAAGTAAGCCGGGCCGATAATGTTGTTGTTCACTTCTCGGTCGTGTTCAGTGGGCGTCCGGCCGGCGACGGCCACAGGGTCCGTCCAGTTGCCTTGATTGAATGTGAAGAAGGAAATGCTGGCGGCTTGAACGCCGGGTTGGGCGCCAATCCGCTGCTCAATTTTCTGATAGAGATCCATTAACCGCGAGTCCAGCTTATATCCCACGGCTGCGGGATCGATTCCAAACAGCAAAACGTTCTGTCTGTCGAAGCCGGTATCAACTTGGGCAAGATTCACCAGCGAGCGCAAAAACAGCGCGGCGCCGACAAGTAAGATCAGGGATACGGCCACCTGCGCAACGATCAGAGCCCTGGCGAACCGGCTGCGCGAGGCGGCAGAAAGCGCTCCCCGGCCCTCCTTCAAGGCGGGCGTTAAGTCAAAGCGCGTGGCGCGCATCGCGGGGACAGCGCCAAACAGCAGCGCTGTAACGAACGTGGCCAGGAGCGCGAACAGCAGCACTTGCGCGTCGGGCGAAACGTCCAGCGATATGGGCTCCGCGCCGCTGGAGACCATGGCAAGCAGAGCATTGGTCGTCCATGATGAAAAAAACATACCCAGCGCGCCGCCCAGCAGGGCAAGCAGCAAACTCTCCGTAAGCATCTGGCGAATCAGGCGCAGCCGCGCGGCGCCCAGCGCCATGCGCACGGCGATTTCACGCTGGCGCGTTGTAGCGCGCGCCAGCAACAGGTTGGCGATGTTGGCGCAGGCGATCAACAGCACCAGCGCAACGACCACCATCAGGACCAGAAGCGGAAAGGAGTATTGAAAACGGAGCCGCGAAATGCCGCGCGCCGCCGGCGTCAATTCAACCACCGTGTGGTCAAGTATCTGCTGCTGTTGCCTGGTGGGCTGCCCTCCCAAGGACTCCCGCCAGATCTGCTGGGCGAGCACGTTGACCTCAGCCTGGGCCTGTTTCAGGCTCACTCCCGGCTTCAGCCTGCCGAGGAGGTAAAGGGCCTGGAACGAGTTGTTGTCCATGCCGTTCCAGCCGGGTGAAATCTGTTTGTCCATGGAGAGGGGAATCCACAGGTCCGGCGACTCTCCCACCGATGTGCCGAAGAATTCCGGGGGAGCGACACCAGTAATCGTGTACACCGTGGAACCGAGCTTGACAGTTTTTCCAATCAACGAAGGATCGCGATCGAAGCGGCGCTTCCACCAGGAGTAACTGGCGATGGCGATGGGATGCCCGCCCAGCGG
Organism: Terriglobia bacterium; assembly: GCA_035946625.1. Classification (GTDB taxonomy): domain Bacteria; phylum Acidobacteriota; class Terriglobia; order UBA7540; family UBA7540; genus DASYXZ01. The sequence goes on from DASYZE010000045.1 coordinate 1,514, forward strand.
TTCGTCGACCGCCTCAGTGAACAACTGGCCCATCTCTGCCTTTACGCCCAGCATGGGGAAATATGTGCCGGAGACAAGCTGCACGCGCATTTGCTCCAGGCTGGAGCTGCCCTCCACCACGCCGTGCATGCCGTCAAACGGAATGCTCAGCATGGCGCTGACTTCCGAGAACGCCTGGGCCTTCTGCCGAAATTCGCGGTAGAACGGATACGAGTAAACATCCGTGGCCGCGAGGTCATCAGAACTGCCCCCGGATCTCGCTGTGCCCAGCAGCACAAGCTGGCTGGGCCTCTCAACCGGCAGCTCCCGCAGCATGATGGCATTGATCAAGCTGAAGATGGCCGTGTTGGCCCCAATCCCCAGCGCCAGCGTGAGCACGGCAATAGCCGTGAAGCCGGGATTCTTCGCCAGCATTCGAATTCCGTAGCGCAAGTCCTGTAACAAGTTTCCCATTTTGTCGTCCTCGGTTCACAAGGTTAAAGTGTAAAGGGTAAAAAAAGGGCATCGTGGCGCTTTGGATCTCGGCTTTTACCCTTTAACCTTTAACCTTCATCCTTTAACCCTTTACCCTTCAACCTTTTATTCGTACCTAAGCGCCACCATCGGGTCCACTTTGGTCGCCCGCCGCGCCGGGAGGTAGCAGGCGAGGAGCGCCACTGCCACCAGAACCACGCTGACGGCAACAAAGGTGAGGGGATCGCTCGAGCCGACGCCGTAAAGCAGGCTGGCGATCAGGCGCGCCGCGGCCAGCGCCGCGCCCAATCCCAGCACGGCCCCGATCAGTACCAAGCGCATCCCCTGCTTCACCACCAACCCCAGCACGTCAGCAGGGCGCGCGCCGAGCGCCATGCGAATGCCGATTTCGTGCCGCCGCTGTCCCACCAAATATGACAGCACGCCGTAGAGTCCAACCGATGCCAGCAGCAAGCCCAGCGAGCCCAGAACCACTGCCAGGTTGGCGGCTATCCGGTTGGCAAACAGTGATACGGCGAGCAAGCCGGCAAGGTCATCGGAATCGAGGATTGGAACGCTCGGATCAAGGGCGTGAATCTTTTGCCGCACCGGCGCCAGCAACCCGCGCGGATCGCCTGCCGTCTTCACCAGGATATTCGCATCCGTAGAAGTTTCCTGGAGCAAAGGGAAATACATGAACGGTTCGGGGCTTTCGTTCATGCTATGATACTTGACGTCTTTCGCCACTCCCACCACGGTCCACCAGCGGTCCCAACTATTCAGCCGATGTCCGACCGCATTTTGTCCCGGCCAGAAGCGCTCCGCCATAGTCTGGTTGATGACACAAACGAGCGGCTTTTCGAGCCGGTCCTGATCCGCGAGTTCCCTTCCGAACAGGATGGGGATTCGCATCAGCGCGAAGTAGTTCGGCCCCACCGCGTTGTAGTCGATCCCGATGTCCTCGTTGGGCCGGGGCGTGTAGCCCTCGATCGTAGGTCGGGTATACCCTCGACCGGTGAACCACAACGGGACAAAGCGTTCGAGGCTGGCGCCTTTGACTCCCGGTAGAGCCTTGATTTGCTCGAGCAGCCGCAAAAAGAACGCGGCGGATTGGTCGCCGGTATAGCCGCTGCCGCGCAAATCTATCGCCGTTAACAATACGTGGCCGGTGCTGAAGCCCGGACCGGCAGCTTCAGCGGCGCGCAGGCTGCGAATCAGCAATCCCGCTCCCGCCAGGAGCACGACGGCCAACGCAGTTTCGGCAACCACCAGCAAACTGCGCAGGCGATGTTGGCTGGCGCCTGCGGAAGACGTCCGGCCGCCTTCTTTGAGCGATGCGTTCAAATCCGGCCGCGAGGTTTGCCAGGCCGGCGCCAGACCAAAGATCAGCGCCGTCGCCATGGACAGCGCCAAAGTAAAAATTAGTATGCGGCTGTCCACACCGAGAGGCAGACCGATGGGCAAGTGGGCCGGGGGAAGGAAGTAGACAAGGAAATTTGAAGACCAGAGGGCGAAAAAGACTCCGCCCGCTCCCCCTAAAAGAGCCAGGAGCAGACTTTCGGCGAGCATTTGCCGCAACAGACGCATGCGGCTGGCGCCCATCGCCGCGCGGATGGCAGTTTCCTTCTCACGCGCCGTGGCGCGAGCCAGAAGAAGATTGGCGACATTCGCGCACGCAATCAGCAGCACCAGAACCACGACCACCATCAGAAATGCCAGCACCGGCAGAAGAAAGTCCTGCAGTCCGTAGTGCGCCTTCCAGACTGGGCAGACCGAAATCCCGACGTCCTTATTGGTCTCGGGATATTCCCGCTGTAGGCGACTGGCAATCGTCCCCAATTCCGCCTGGGCCTGCTTGAGACTCGCGCCCGGACTGAGCCGCCCCATCAGGTGAATGAAAGTCGGAGCGCGGTAGGTAAGGCTTTCACCCGGCAGCACGTCCGGCTGCATCATCATGGGAACCCAATAATTTGCCGTGATTCCGACAATCGTGCCATTGAACCCGCGCGGCGCCACTCCGATCACGGTGAAAGCGCGCCGGTTGATTTCTAGGATCTTCCCAAGAACTCCCGGGTCGGCGCCAAAACGCCTCTGCCAGTATCCGTCGCTGAGCACAATGTACGGGTCGGACCCGGCTCCGCGATTGTCCTCGGCGTGAAACGTGCGCCCCCTCGCCGCATTCACGCCCAGAACATCGAAGTAATTCTCAGTGACCAGCAATCCCCAGTCGCGCTGCGGCTGCTCTTCGCTCTCCAGCTTGGTGTTGACGGCGACAAGCTCGAATCCAATCATGCCGGAGAACGTTTGGCTCGCGTCGCGATAGTCTTTGTAATCCGGGTATGAGCTGGTGTGGAATTCTCCATTGGGCATCACCGTTTCAATCGCCACCATGCGCCCGGAATCTCGGACGAGGGTGAGAGGGTGAAGCAGCACGGCCTCAACCCAACTGAACACCGTGGAGTTTCCGCCGATCCCCAGCGCCAGGGTCAATACCGCGACGGCCGTGAAGCCGGGATTCTTCGCCAGCATTCTCAACCCGTATCGCAAGTCCTGTAACAAGTTTCCCATTTTGTTGTCCTCGGTTCACAAGGTTAAAGGTTGAAGTGTAAAGGATAAAAAAAGGGCATCGTGGCGCTTTGGATCTCGGCTTTTACCCTTTAACCTTTAACCTTCATCCTTTAACCCTTTACCCTTCAGCCTTTCATTCGTACCTCAGCGCCACCATCGGGTCCACTTTGGTCGCCCGCCGCGCCGGAATGTAGCTGGCCGCGAATCCAATGGCCCCCAGCAAAATCGCTGCCAGTGCCAGCGTTAACGGATCGCGCGGCTTAAGGTCAAACAGCAGCGATCCCGCCGCCTTTCCGGCTGCAAGCGTGAGCGCGGTTCCCACCGCGATGCCAATCGCGATCAGTATGGCCACTTCTCCCAGAATCAGCCCGAGGACTTTCCCGGATTGCGCTCCCAGCGCCATGCGGATGCCAATTTCGTTGGTGCGCCGCGCCACGGTATAGGAGATCACCCCGTAAAGTCCGATCCCCGCCAACAGCACTGCGAGAATGCCAAAAAATCCGCACAGTGTGGCCATCAATTCATCTTGAATCAGCGTCTCGCGAATTTGCGTGCGCAAAACTTTGAACTGAATATCAATTTCCTGATTCACGCCCATAATTGTTTGTTTTACGGATTTGAGCAATTCCGCCGTGCCCACGCGCGAGCGGATGAGAAATACCGCGCCGGGATAACTAAAAGGCGCCTGCAATTCAGTGCGCGGGAAGTACATTACCGGCACAACCGGACTGTGCATATCTTGGTACACAGAATCCTTCACCAGTCCGACGACGGTGTAATAGGGCCGCGGCTTTCCCGGCGCTTCCCACCGGCGGAACTCTTTGCCCACAGGATCTTTCGCGCCCTTAAGGAACTTCTTCGCGAACGCTTCGTTCACAATCGCCACTTTGGGCGAGGTAGCCGTGTCGCCCGAATTGAAATCGCGGCCGGCCAGGATGGGCAGCTCCAAAGTTTGAAAATACCCGGGGCTGACATAATCGAGCCAGGCGGCTCCGTCAGGGTGGTTACCCTTTTCATCGAGCACCCACTGATTGCTGCTGCTTCCGCTCATTGGCGATCGGTTTGAAGTGGCCGCCCCGGTCACGCCCGGAATGGCCCGAAGGCGTTCGAGCAAGTCGCGTTCGAACGAGTCGTATTGCGCGGCCGGAATATTGAGGCGCGCAAAGTCCAGGTTGGCGACGATCATGCCGTTCTGTTCAAACCCCACATTGCGAGTCATCAGGTTGCGCAAGCTACGCGCGAAGAGGAGCGCCCCGGCGAGCAACACCAGCGACAACGCCACTTGTGAAGCAATCAAAATCCGCTGCAATCGGAAGCGTTCCCGGCCCGCCGTCATGCCGCGTCCTCCCGCTTTGAGCGCGGATTCGGGAGGCGTGCTCCCGGCGCGAATCGCCGGGGCGAGACCGAAAAGGAGCGTGGTAAGAATCGCCAGCCCGGCCGCAAAGCCGAGCACCCGCCAATCGGTGGGCATATCGAGGAAAATGGGATTGTCCGATGTGCTGATAAATGCCACAAAAGATCGGCTGAGCGTAGTGGCCAGATAGCCTCCGCACAGGGCGCCACAAACAGCCACTAGCGCGCTTTCCGACAACATTTGCCGAATCAGACGGCCGCGCGAAGCGCCCAGGGCAAGGCGCACAGCGATTTCGCGTTGGCGGGCGCTGGCGCGCGCCAGCATCAGGTTGGCGAGATTGGCGCAGGCAATCAGGAGCACCAGGCCGGAGAGTCCCAGGAGCAAATTAAGCGGCGTGGATGCGTCTCGTCGTACCTGGGAAAAGCCGTTCGCAGCCTCCCGTGCTTCGAGCTTGTAGGCCAGATAACGCTTCACGCCCTCGGAGTCATAATCCGGCGGAATAGTTTCCTGCAACGAGGCGGGTGCGATGACGGAGAGTTGCCCACCGGCGCGCGCCAGCGTCCATCCGGGCTTGAGCCGGCCGAGGATCGAAAGCCACCAACTCTCGCGCGCCCGTGGCCCGGTGATGCGGCTGAACTCGGCATTGATGATCGGTTCGACGCAGACCGGCACGGCCAAATCGAAATGATCTCCCACCGAGACGCCGTAAAAGCTCGGCGGTGCGACACCCAGAATCGGAAAGGGATGGCCGTCCAGTGTGACCGTTTTCCCGATCGCCGACGCCGCGCCGCCGTACCGCTGCTGCCAGAAGGAATAACTTAAATCGACGCCGCCCGAGCAGCCCGTCTGGTCGTCCTGAGGATCGAATAGGCGGCCTAAAAACGGCTTCACACCCAAGACTCGGAAAAACTCCCCGCTGACCCAGATGGCCTGCGCGTCATCCACCTCACCGCCGTGGGCGAGATTCACCGTATCGGCTCCCCAGGCGGCGACGGAGGAAAATGACTGCTGCCGTTTCTGCACCTGTTGCCAAAGCGGAAAGGTGAGTTCGGCGTACGGGCCATTGAAATCTCCCGAGCTCCAGTCATTCCTATTGAGGTGAACGATCACGAGCGTTTGCGGGTCCTTCACCGGCAGCGTCCGCAATCGGACCGCGTCAATGAGCTGGAAGATTGCGGCGTTGGCCCCAATCCCCAGCGCCAGCGTCAGCACCGCGACGGCCGTGAAGCCGGGATTCTTCGCCAGCATTCGAATTCCGTAGCGCAAGTCCTGCAGCAAGTTTCCCATTTTGTTCTCCTCGGGTCAGGTCACAAGGTTAAAGGTTAAAGTGTAAAGGGTAAAAAAAGGGCATCGTGGCGCTCGATCTTTACCCTTCATCCTTTACCCTTTACCCTTTACCCTTCAACCTTTACCCTTCAACCTTTAACCTTTCATTCATAGCGCAGCGCCACCATTGGGTCCACCTTGGTCGCCCGCCGCGCCGGAATGTAGCACGCGGCGAGCGCCACCAGCGCCAGGAGTCCGCCAACCACGGCCAGGGTGAGCGGGTCATGCGCGCTCACGCCGAAGAGCATCTTTGACATCAGCCGCGTCAACCCCAATGACGCCACGAGGCCAATGCCAACCCCCACCAGTGCCATCTTCGCTCCTTGCCCAATCACCAGGCGCAGCACGTCGCGGCGCTCCGCGCCCAAAGCCATGCGAATGCCAATTTCATGTGTTCGTTGCCCGGCGACATAAGAGATCACGCCGTAAATTCCCACGCATGACATGATGAGCGCCAGTCCGGCAAAAATTCCCAGCAAGATCATGGAGAAGCGCTGGGCCGCAAGCGAATCGGAGATAACTTCGTCCATCGTTTGGACGCCAAAGGTAACAGCCTGACCGTTGACCTTCTCCAGAGCCCGCCGAATCGAACTCACCTGAGCCAGCGGCGAGCCTGATGTCCGCGCCACAACCCCCACCGTTCCCGCCATTAGCGACAGCAACCTGTCCGGGGTCTGCGAAATTGGAATGTAGCATTGCGCCAGCACAGGTGAATGCGCGTCTTCATCGAGTCCCCATTGTTTCACGTGCCCGACAACGCCCACGATTTCCGCAGTCGTATTCATGACGTCGATGTTCACGCGCCTGCCGACGGGATTTTGATTGGGAAAATAGAGCCGCGCGAAGCGCTCGTCAATGACGATCACATTTGGCGCATGTTCATTATCCTGGGGAGTGAGGAAGCGGCCGCGCTCCAGCGGAGTTCCCATCGCCCTCAAATAATCGGATTGGACGAGGTAAAAAAGGGAAACCTTCATCTCGGCTTGGGAGGAAGGCTTGGGTTGACCGTCAATCCAAAAGGGCAAATCGGAATCGCTGCCCATGGGTCTCGACGCCACGGTGATCGAGGCTGCTGTGACTCCCGGAATCGAGCTCACGGTGTCGTACATTTGGCGCCAGGTGGCTCGCAAGGCATCCGGGGATTTGATGGGGGGAAAAGAGGTGTAGAGCGTGACCACGTTATGGGGATCAAAACCCGGATTAACGCTCCACAGCTTGGCAAGGCTGCGGAGCATTAGTCCCGCGCCCGCCAGCAGCACCAGCGCAAGCGCCATCTCTACCACCACGAAAACGCTTTGAGCGCGATGGTGAACGCCGCTTAAGCCGCGCCCGCCTTCCTTGAGCGTTTCATGAAGATCAATATGCGAGGTTTTGAGCGCGGGCGCCAGCCCGAACAGAATACCCGCCAGCATCGAAGCGGCGAGCGTAAACACCAGGACCCGCGCGTCAAGATGAATCTCCTCGGCGCGCGGCAGCGCCTCCGGCAAAATTTTGAGCGCCGCCTGCAAGCCCCACGAAGCCATCAACAAACCCAGTCCACCGCCCGCCAGCGCCAGGAGAATGCTTTCCGTTAAGAGTTGCACCATCACGCGGCCGCGGCTTGCGCCCAGAGCGGCGCGGATGGCGAATTCGCGCGCCCGACCCGTCGACCGCGCCAGCAATAAATTGGCCACGTTCACGCAGGCAATCAGCAGAACGAATCCCACCGATGCGAGCAATACCAGCAGAAACGGTTGGATATCGCCCACCACGTTTTGCTTCAATGGAATCAGGGTAATGCCGGTGTCTTTGTCAACATCTGGAAACGCCTCCGCCAAATGTTTCCCGAGCGCGTCCATATCGGCTTTGGCTTGCTGAATGGTAACGCCCGGCTTGAGCCGGCCCACCGCATCCATGCCCATGCCTAATCTGCGGTCGCGGAATGAGGGGTCTTTCCATTGTCCGATGGGCACGTATACGTCACTTCGGTGAAAGTTGTTGCCCGTGTAACGGAAATCCGGCGGAATCACGCCAATGATGGTGTAATCATCGCCATTCAACGTGAGCGTTTTGCCAATGGCATCCGCTGAGGCGGCGAATTTGCGATTCCACAGGCCCGCGCTGATCAGCGCCACGGGCCGCGCCCCCACTCGATCTTCATCGGGGAGAAACGTCCGCCCCATGGCCGGCCTTACGCCGAGCACGGGAAAGAAGGTGGCCGAAACCATTTCGACGGGCAGGCGTTGCGGCTCGCCCATGCCGGTCAAGCTGAAGTCGTCGCCGCGGTACGCCGCGAGCGCAGAAAAAGTTTGGTTGTCGCGCACCCAGTCGAGAAAATTTGGGTAGGAAATGGAGGAGCGCGTAAATTGCTTTGTCCGTGAGTAAAGCGCCACCAGTCGATCCGGCTGCGCAAAGTGAAGAGGATTGAGCAGCACCCCATTCACCACGGAAAATAATGCAGTGTTGGCCCCAATCCCCAGCGCCAGCGTGAGCACGGCAATAGCCGTGAAGCCGCGATTCTTCGCCAGCATGCGAAATCCGTAGCGCAAGTCCTGTAGCAGGTTTCCCATTTTGTTCTCCTCGGGTCACAAGGTTAAAGGTTAAAGTGTAAAGGATAAAAAAAGGGCATCGTGACGGTCGATCTTTACCCTTTACCCTTCACCCTTTAACCTTCATCCTTTAACCTTTATCCTTCAACCTTTAACCTTTCATTCATAGCGCAGCGCCTCCATCGGGTTCACTTTCGTCGCCCGCCGCGCCGGAATAAAGCTGGCCATCATGGCCACCCCGGCGAGCAGGGCCGAGGCCGCAATCAAGGTGATGGGATCGGAAGTGGTGGTGCCGTAGAGAAAACTTCCGAGCAAACGTCCCAAGGCCAGTGCGGCCAATAGCCCGGCGCCGATGCCGATCAGCGTCAACACGAGTCCCTGCCTCACCACCAACCTTAAGACGTCCCGGCCTTCTGCCCCTAGCGCCATGCGAATCCCGATTTCGTGCGTCCGCTGCGTAACCGAATAAGCCATCACGCTGTAGAGCCCAACCGCCGCCAGCAGCAGCGCCAGGGTTCCCAGCACGCTCAACAGGCTCGCTGCCACTTTTTGGGCGTAGAGGGTCTCACTGATATGGTCGGCCAGCGGCATGGCGTCGATTACGGTGACGTTGGGGTCCAGTCCCCGAACTTCTCCCCGCATCAAGGCGATGGCGTCATTGGGATCCCCCTTGGTTCGCAGGTAGAAGCTCAGGCTCATATCCGCACGATAGATTTGGCGAAAGGGCACATAAAAATAGGGGAGTTGAGCTTCGGCGAGGTCAATATATTTACTGTCTTTCACTTCTCCGACCACGGTAAACCATTCGCCCCAACCGTGTACTCTGCGGCCGATCGGATCGCGCCCGCCAAAGAATCGTTTGACGAACGTCTGATTCACAATCATCACCGGCTGCGTTTTCACGTCATCCTGCTCGGTGAAGTCCCGGCCTTCCAGAAGCGGAATTCGCATCAGCTTGAAATACCCGGGCGAGACCACATTGCGGTCAATCTTCATGTTCTCGCTTCTGCCGGGAACGTAGCCATCAATCTGAAGGTCTTCCCACCAACCATTCAGGAATCCGAGTGGCTCGACGTCGGAATACGCCACTTCCGTGACGCCAGGCTCGGCTTCGAGCTTTTGCCGCAGACGCTCGCAGAACTCCTTGCGCTGTTCGAGGTCGTATCCGCTGGTGGTGAGATAGAATCGCGAGAGCAGCACGTGGTCAGGATCGAATCCTGGGTTGATTCTCTCGCTGGCCTCGAAGCTGCGCACCAGAAGCCCGGCGCAAACCAACGCGACCAGGGCCAGCGCCACTTCTGACACCACCAACATTCCCCGCAGACGATGAGACCCTTGCCCGGCTGACCCGCCGCGGCCGCCTTCCTTCAATCCCTCGTTCAAATCCCCGCGCGCTGACTGGAACGCGGGCGCCAGCCCGGAAAGCACGGCGGCGGCAACGCCAATCAGAACCGTGAAAATGAGGATGCGCCCATTCAGATGAGCTTCCAGGGTGATGGGAAAATGTCCAGGGGGGAGCAGGGATTGCAGCGAGCCGCTGACCCACGCGGCCAGGCCAACCCCACCCAGACCGCCACAGGCCGCCAGCAGCAAGCTCTCGGTGAGGACTTGGCGCGCCAGGCGAATCCGTCCGGCGCCCAGCGCCAGTCGCACACTGAATTCACGCTGCCGGGCCGTAAAGCGTGCCAGCAGCAGGTTGGCGACGTTGGCGCAAACAATCATCAAGACGACAACGCAAACACCCATCAGAATTTCCAGCGGTGTCAGCAACAAACTCTGGACGCCGTAATGGGACTTCCAGAGAGGCAGCACGGTGGCGCTGATTCCTTTGTTCGTGCCCGGTTCTGCCTGGGCGATATGCCGAGCCAGTCCGGCGATTTCAGCGCCCGCCTGGGCCAGCGTGACTCCGGGCTTCAACCGCGCAATGCAAATAAGTTGGCGCGTCCCCCGGTCGCGAAGCATCCACTCGCCCACACCCTGAAGTTCGGGGTGCATCATATAAGGCACCCAAAGGTCAAAGGCCAATCCGGCCACCGCGCCGCGGAATTCCGGCGGGGCGACGCCCACTATGGTGAATTCGTGTTGATTCACCCGGATGGACTTGCCCACAATCAGCGGGTCGGAGTTGTAACGCCCTTGCCACAAGCGGTTACTGATCACCGCCACCGGATAGGCGTTGGGCTTGTCCCCCGATTCGTCGGGCAGGAAGGCGCGGCCCAATATGGGCTTTACTCCCAACACCGTAAAATAATTTCCCGTCACCATTTCACCCCAAACCTCTTCGGCATTGTCTTTCTGACCCACGCTCAGCGGTGTGATTTGAGTTGCCGCCACCCCGGCCAGCAACTTAAGATGGTCACGGTAATCAATGTAATCGGGATAAGAAACCAGCAGGGAGTCTCCGCTGGGCGCCAACGCCTCGACCGCTGCCAACTCCTCGCCCTTGCCCACGCCCGGCAGCGGCCGGAGCAGCACCGTGTCAATCCAACTGAAAACGGTTGTGCTCGCCCCGATGCCGAGCGCGAGCGTCAGCACGGCCACCAGGGCGAAGCCGGGACTCTTCGCCAGCATTCGCAAGCCAAATCTCAAATCCTGGAGGATTGTTGCCATGTGTCACCTGCTTCCAGATTCGTTCTTGATAGCATCAAACACAAATTGGACCATTGAACCATCGGGCCATTAATCCATTGGAAAAATGAAAATAGAAATCAGAAAATGGGTGTGGAGTTCGCCTTACGAGTTTCCATTTACAGATTCCCATTTTCCGGTTTCTGTCAGTCGTTTAATGATTCAATGAACCAATGAACCGATGAGTCAATTATTCATTTCACCGCCACCACGATCATCGTCGCGTCGTCCCGCAAAGCTCCGCCGCTGAAATCATTGACCGCATTCAAAATCGTCATTTGCAATTCCACGGCGGTCATGGCGCGGGATTCCCTCAAGAGCGCCAGCAGACGTTCTTCGCCGTACTCCTCGTCGCGCGGGCTCACGGCTTCGGTAACGCCGTCGGTAAACAGAACCAACCGGTCTCCACTCCGAAGGTCCACGGTCTCTTGTTCGTACCGCGCTTCCCCCACCACACCCAGCGCCGTTCCGCCCCACTCCAGGCGGATGTGCGACCCGTCTGCACGCATTAAAATGGGAGGATTGTGCCCGGCATTGGTGTAGACCAGCCGCTTACCGTCACCTTCCAGGAGGGCGTAAAAGAAAGTAATGAATTTGCCCGACGATAGATTGGTGGTGGCAATCCGGTTTAACTTTTCTCCCAGCTCGGAGGGTTGGACGTTTTCCGTCCCGGTGGCGCGCACCGCCGCCTGCAGGTTTGACATCAGCAGCGCCGCCGGAACTCCTTTGCCCATCACGTCCGCAATACAAAGTCCGGCACGGGCCGGACCAAATTTCAGCACGTCAAAATAATCGCCTCCCACCGAGCTGGCCGGCTGCCAGGCGCAGGCTATTTCACATCCCTCGATCTGGGGAATTTCTTCCGGCAACAGTCGCCGCTCAATTTCCCGGGCGTCTTCCCTTTCCATTTGTTCCAGCCGCAAACGCGCGCGCTCATGGCGAACCCACTCGATTTGGGTGCTCAGCGTATCGAGCAGTTGCGCGTTTTCCCAGGGCTTCTGCACGAAATCCCGCACCCCGCGCCGCATGGCCTCCACCGCCAGCGGCACGCTGCTCCACGCGGTCATCACCACAATGGGCAGGGTGCTATCCAAAGCTTGCACGTGGGCGAGCAGGTCCAACCCTTCCTGGCCGGAAGTGGTGTCGCGGGCGTAGTTCAAATCCATCAGGAGCAAATCAAACTGGCGCGCCTTCAGGGATTCCAAGACCGCGCGTGGAGACGTCACCAGCTCCGTCTGATAGCCCTCCCCTTTCAGCAAAAGGTGCAGCGCTTCCAGCACGTCCGTCTGATCGTCCGCGATCAGCGCCCGGCGCGCCTTCTGATCCAAATTTTCCTCCATGATCCTCTCCGGAAAAAATCCAACGGGCTCTGCCGTTACTTGGGTCGTCGTATTCATGAAATTCAATCCTCAACTCGCTCGCCACCGTAACAGCACATTCCATGCCAGACGGATTTTGCCGGTATCATATTGATATTTCAGGGAAAATTGACTGGCCGATCCGCGCCCGGAGACGGCCGAGTGTCCGCTTATGCAAAAGCCTCGTCCCGAAAACGAACACCAGAATTCTCAAATTTCAGATCTTGAAACGCTGGTCCGAAGTAGAGATAAGTGGCAAGGCGCTCACGTGCGTGGGACAAATGAATGTTAGAATCCTGCCATGATACCAAGAATCGCCACAGCCCTGATCTTGATCCTGGCAATGTCCTATTCTTCGACCGGGCAAAAGCAGAAGCAGCCGCCTTCCGGCTCCATCGATAGTGCGACTCACCCAGCCGGTTTTGAGTGGCGCTCCTATGGCGGCGATCCGGGCGGATCGAGATTCTCCCCGCTCACTCAAATCAACCGCTCCAACGTTGCCCGCCTCAAAAAAGTTTGGACTTATCACACCGGCGAAGTTAATCCCGATGTCCCCAACACCGACCAGCATCACATCCCGTCCTTTGAAGCCACGCCGCTGATGGTCGAGGGCGTTCTCTACTTCTCCACTCCCGCCAATCGCGTGATCGCACTGGACGCCGAAACCGGCAGGGAAATCTGGGCCTATGATCCGCGGCCAGAGCGCAGCGCCGCTCCTCGCCTGATGCAAAACCGCGGCGTCGCCTACTGGGAAGGCCAGGCCACCCCGGGCCACGAAATCGATCGCCGCATTTTTTACGGAACGTTTGACGGCCGCCTGATTGCGCTCGACGCCCGCACCGGCAAGCCGTGTCCGGACTTTGGCCAGGGCGGCTTCGTTTTCCTGCGCGCCGGCGTTGGCGATCGCTGGCCCCGGCAGGAATATTCGGTCACTTCACCCCCCGCCATCTACAAAGACCTGGTGATCACCGGCGCCCAGCTCCAGGAATATCCTTCGCTCGGTCCCGGCGGCGCCATTCGCGCTTTCGACGTCCGCACCGGCAAGCTGATCTGGCAGTTCAACACCGTCCCCGGCCCGGGCCAGGCGGGACATGAAACCTGGGAAGGCGATGCGTGGAAGGACCGCTCCGGAACCAACGTCTGGTCCATCATGAGCGTGGACGTCACCCGTGGCATGGTTTTCCTCCCCCTCGGTTCGCCCTCTTATGATTTTTATGGCGCCGACCGCCGCGGCCAGGGACTGTTCGGGAACTCGCTAGTGGCGCTTGACGCGGCCTCCGGTAAACTGATTTGGTATTTCCAAATGGTGCATCACGACCTTTGGGATTATGATCTGCCCGCGCCCCCAACCCTGGTGACCGTGCGGCGCCGCGGCCGCGAAATTCCCGCCGTCGCCCAGGTCACCAAGATGGGGTTTGTCTTCGTGCTCGACCGCCTGACCGGCAAGCCTCTCTTCCCCGTCCGGGAGCGCCCTGTCCCGCCCAGCCACGTCCCCGGGGAATCCGCCTGGCCCACTCAACCCTTTCCGCTCCGGCCGCCGCCGCTGAGTCGGCAATCTCTCGCCCGAGGTGAAATTACCAGGGTCACGCCCGAGTCGCACAAGTATTGCGAGCAGACCTTCGGCAGCATCCTACCCAGCCGGATTTTTACCCCCTGGGGAACCCGCATGACCCTCGACATTCCCGGAACGCTGGGCGGCGCCACCTGGTCCGGGGCGTCTTTCGATCCTGCCTCGCACTTCCTTTTTGTGAATGCCAACGACGTGGCCGCCGTGGGCCTGATGAAGCCCCAGCCGGAAGGCGCGCCGGAACGCTATCGCCGCTCCAGCCCGTGGGGTGAATACGCCCGCTTCACCGATCCTGACCATTATCCCTGCCAGCCACCGCCCTGGGGAACCTTGACGGCCATCAATTTGGAAACCGGCGAATTTGCCTGGCGGGTTCCGCTGGGTGTGGTGGATGCGCTCGAAGCCCGTGGCGTTCCGCCAACGGGCGCGCCCAATCTCGGGGGAACCATCGCCACCGCCGGCGGCCTGGTTTTTATCGGTGGCTCGAATGACCTCCGCTTTCGCGCCTTTGATGCGCGCACCGGCAGGGTCCTGTGGGAGACAATGTTGGAAGCAAGCGGCCACGCCACTCCCATGACCTACCTGGGCAAGAAAACCGGCAAACAGTTTGTGGTGATTGCCGCCGGCGGAGGCGGATATTTCAGCGCCAAAGTCTCCGATACTCTCGATGCCTTCGCCTTGCCTTGAGGGGTTGGTCTTGGCGCATAACGCGCCTTCAGGTGCGTGGCCTGCGCCGCACCCGCTGCCTCGGACAGATGCCGCGTCACCCGCAAATTGTTGTGGGTAGCGCGGACCGCCGGTTCTGCAGTCCGCGTTTCTTCTGTGACAAGCACCGCCACCGCGACATATTCTAATCCCGTGCCCAAGCTCCGCCGACCTTTGGTGGTGCCGCAATTTGGCGTAGCGCCGCCCTTCAGGGCGGCACATGCCGGGCTTATGCCCGGCTCTACTAGATCAAAATGCGTCACCACCCGCCCTTTTCTTCCCGGCCGATATTTCTTGATCACCGTGCGGCGGCTATCACGGCGCAGGAAATTGATCGAGCCCGATTTAATTCTGCTGGCACGCGCTTTTAACCGGGCGCGCGCACGGCATAACTTCTATTTGACCGCGTGCGTCTTTCTTCCCCACCCCTGGCCTGCGATCTGCGAACCCGTGTGTCCGGTCACGATTCCGCTGGCCATGAAATCGGTGCAGCCGAGCTCGATGACTGCTATCCATCGCCGCCCAGGCGCAGAGGGCGAGTTCTGGCCGCTGGTAGCCACAGTCAATCCGTCCTTCGATTGACTGTGGGTTCGTGCTGGCGGGGAAAAAGCCCACGGTCAGCAAATCACTGACCGAGGCTTGAATCTCTCGGAGTCAAAGAGGCGGACACGCCGGGAGGTGCTGCGAGTCGGGTAGTGGAGATGTTCAGTCCGTAATAATGTCTCTGCCAGGCCACGCCGTTATCTTACTACCATCAAAGGCCGCACACATTCCATAATGCGGAAGGTATGCGCCTCGGTGCCCGAACCAGCGCCCCAGCCGAAGGAGGTCCTATGCCCTTAAATGATTTTTTCGCTTGGCAATCGAGAGAGAATCTACCCGCTCCGTCAAAGAATACAAGGAGTAGATCGCATACATTCCCATCAATCCGGTCCAAGCGGGATGGGCGCGCCGCCCACAAGACTGGCGATGGTCCGCTTTCAACCAGTATTCCGGCGTGAGCGCAGAAGAGCAAAAACGGAACTGCGGGTTGATCATTGACCGTGTGCCGCTTCCGCAAGAAAGAATGCTCACTTTGGCGGCACCGCTTGAAGATGCCCGACCATCCAAGAACACGAATTTGATCGAGCGCTCCCAGGACGCCTACCCTTGCCCCATCGGGTGCGGGGTTAAGAGAAAAGCCGCGGACCGCTGAACCCGTTGATAAACGTTGGTAGTGATATGCTGTGAATGGCCGGGCGTGTAATGGCGGCGGTATAGAGGCATGGGGGCAAAATACCTCATTTCGAAGGTTGATGCCCTCAAGACACAGGCCTCCGAAGGGCTGCGCCAGCCGGCCTCGTTTTTTTCAAGAGGAGAAACTCCACTATGCCGACGAACCCGATGGAATACCTCTGGCCCGGCATCATTGCCGCGCAGGCCATTCATGCTGCGGCGAAGCTGCGCATTCCTGACCTGCTTGCTTCCGGCCCTAAGACGATCGCCGAACTCGCCTCGGATTCCGGCGCGCACCCACCCACGCTCGAGCGTCTGTTGCGCGCACTCGGCACTCTCGAAATGTTCGCACGCACACCCGACGGGCGTTTCCATAACACTCCACTCACGGAGGTGCTGCGCACGGATCATCCCCAGTCGCAGCGCGATGCTGCCCTGTTTCTGCCGGCGGCCTTTCTTTGGCGCCCGCTCGGAGAGCTTGACGAATCGGTCCGAAGCGGTGAGGCCGCCTTTCAACGAATCTTCGGGCAGCGCTTCTTCGAGTACCTCGCCACACATCCGGACGATGGCGCGGTCTTCAATGCCGTCATGACCCAGGGCGTCGCTTGGACCACTCCCGCGCTCCTCGCTGCCTATGACTTCTCGCGCTTCGACCGACTGGTAGACGTGGGAGGCGGCGAGGGCGCACTGCTGCGCGACATACTTTCCGCCACGCCTGGGCTCCGCGGTGTTTTGTTCGATCTGCCTCAGGTCGTCACCCGCGCTCCTCAGATTCTGACGGGCGATATCGCCGCACGCTGTCAAATCGTGGGAGGCAATTTCTTCGACTCCGTGCCCGAAGGTGCGGACGCCTACATACTGAAGGGCGTCATTCACGATTGGCCGGACGACGACGCCCTCAGAATCCTTCGCAACGCGCGCCGCGCAATCCGTCCGGATGGGACGCTCCTGCTTATCGACGGCATCGTGGATTCGGCCACCCGTCCCGCAGGCCTTATGGATCTGCTGATGTTGGTGGTCGGCGGTCGCGAACGCACCGAAGGCGATTTCCGTTCGCTACTCGCGGCCACCGGCTTCGCGCTCACCCGCATCATCCCAACAGAGGCGTCCTCGCTGATCGAGTGCCATCCGGCATAGCCGTCCTCAGCCCGGCGCTTTCCAGAGTAGGGAGCGCACACTGCATTCCAAGGGCGTTAGCGAACTGGAGGCGCTCGCCACATGAATATAAGGCAACCTTCGCCTGCTGCATTCACGCGACCGGCACTCCTCCAGGTGTCAAACAAGGTTTACGCAATTATTGCAAGCCAACGGACCGCCTGCTCATACTTGCCGAAAGCACACTGATGCATTGGGGCGTTTCATGCAGAAAGCATGAGGCCTACGTATCCATTGCCGCTCTGACGATCGCCCCCCCGCGTGCCACATCATGGCTCAGTTTGCGTCCATCACCTTTATTTTCTGCTTTACTTCAGAGTGAATGTATGCTTTAATTAACTTTGCCTCGGGTCACTTTAGGAGGAAAGTGCGGTCGCGCGAAGGGGCAAGAATAGTGTCGTGGTCTAATGTCAGCCCGCAGCCCCCCGAGCCTCCCATTCTGAGTAGCGCTAGGCGACGAAGAATCTCGCTCTGGATGTTGAACTATAATGAATGTTTCAGTGCCAGATCCGTCTCCCGCTGGCGCAAGATCAGGATGACAACCTCCCATGGCGCAGCTAATAACTGTTACAGCTATGCGGCGAGATAGATTCCATTTGAACGCGGCGCCCATCTTGATGACACAGGCGCACCCAGCACGCGTGAAGCAAAGCCTCATGAATAGTGGGTGGAATTGAAATTAGGGCAAAAAGGCGCCGATTGTTAGAGACGTTTTTTAAAATCAAAGCCACCAAGTGATAGAAAACAAGCCACTTAATAAAGTGGCCTCAAAAACGAACTAGATTGAATTAAGTAGTTTAGAATCAGTTTATTAAGTGCTAAAAAGGGCTGATTTTGGCCCATTATTCGCGCCCGCCGAAACTATTATTGACCACGAAAAATCCTTATAACCTCATCATTCCAAGGCATTTACAAGTGGCGGCTTTTGGCTTTGGCTGTATCTTCCTGATAACACGGAAGGTGTCTGGAAAAACAGCCTCAAAATAAGGCTCAAGATTGACTTTGGTGGCTTTTGATCCCTCCAAAACCCAATTTGCACCGGCAGCCCATATTTCCCTCAAATCTTTCCCTGTTGGTTTTCCAGTTTCAGCTTACCATACCCGACCTCCAACCTTCGATTCTGAATTCCTGGATCTGGACTTTGGTTTGACGCGCCCGTCGCGATTCAAGTAATGTGTTGCCCACTCAAAGCGGATCAGCCGCCCAGTCAGGAGGGATTGAACTCATCATGAAAGTCCATCGCAGGCGATTTCTAAAGGAGGCTGGCACGGCGGGAGTTGCCTTGGCGGCAAACTCGATGTGGGGTCGGGTGGCGCGGGCCCAGGGCATGGTGAGCACGGCCACGCGTGTGGTGGTGGACCCCTCGCGCAAAATCTCGACCCTCGACCGCAACCTGTTTGGCTCGTTCCTGGAGCAATTGGGTCGGGCAATTTACACCGGCATCTACGAGCCCGGTTCGCCGCACGCGGATTCGAACGGCTTCCGCACCGATGTGATGAAAGAGATACGAACCCTCGGCGTGCCCATCATCCGCTGGCCGGGCGGAAATTTCGTTTCCGGATACCATTGGCTGGACGGTGTCGGCCCCAAGCAAGACCGCCCGCGCGTTCTGGATCGCGCCTGGAACACCGTCGATACCAATCAATTCGGAACCAACGAGTTTGTTACCTGGTGCAAGCAGGTGGGCACGGAACCGCTGTTCGGACTGAACTTTGGAACCGGCTCGGTGGAAATGGCGGTGGCGCTGGTGGAATATTGCAATGTGGACCAAGGCACGCGTTGGAGCGACCTGCGCCGTCAGCACGGCTACGAGGCGCCCCACAACGTCAAGCACTGGTGCCTGGGGAATGAAATGGATGGTCCCTGGCAAATTGGCCACATGCCCGCGGTCGATTACGGCCGCAAGGCCGCCGATGCCGCGCGCCAGATCCGTGTGATCGATCCCGGCGTCAAGTTGATCGCCTGCGGGTCGAGCGGTCCGTTCATGCCCACTTACATCGAATGGGACCGCCAGGTTCTGGAGCAGTGCTACGACCTGGTGGACGGCATTTCCCTGCACCGCTATTTCGGCAATAGTGAAGAGACGGGCGGTGACACCTCCCATTACCTGGCGTTGAATCTGGCCATGGACCGCCAGATTGAAGAGATCACCGATGTCTGCGACATGGTGCGCGGCCTGAAGCGCGCCGGCAAACGCCTGTTCCTCTCGTTCGATGAGTGGAACGTCTGGTATCGCGCGCGCGGTGGAGATTATGCCAATGGCCACCGGAAAGTCGCTCCGCATTTGCTGGAAGAAATTTACAACCTGGAGGATGCCTTGTTGGTGGGCGGGCTCATTAATTGTCTGTTGCGACGCTCGGACAGGGTCAGGATCGCCTGCCTGGCCCAACTGGTGAACGTTATCGCCCCGCTGATGACCAACGAAACTTCGGTGCTGAAGCAGACTATTTATTATCCCTATTTCTGGGCCTTGCAAAATGCGCGCGGCAACGTTTTAGAGTTGTCGCCGGAAGGGCCCTCGTATAATGTGCCAAGGCTTGGCCGGCCCATAGAAGCGGGTGGATCAGCCATGCCGGGCCTGGGCCGCGTGCCTTACCTGGATGTAGCCGCCACAATTGATCCTGAGGGCCATACCGCGACGCTGTTCGTATTGAATCGGGATTTGGTGAAGCCGAGGGAATTGGAGGTGGACTGGCAGGGCGTGACGCCCACCCAGGTCATCCATTCGCAGGTTTTGACCGGCACCGACTTGAAGGCGGCCAACACTTTCGACGCTCCCATGAAAGTAGTCCCACAAGCCCTAGAGCCTCCGGCGGCAAGGCGCAGCATGACCTTGCAACTTCCGCCCCGCTCCTACACGGTGGTGACGGTGGCGGTGTAATCCAAGTCTAGTTGTCTTACCGGGCAGCAGACAGAAATTGCGTCTTGCACTGCTCTTGATGGTGTACAATCAGAGCGCGGAAATTGCAAGCCTAACCACAAAGGATTCAAAACCAAATATGACCATCGAGTCGACCAAAACTGGCAAAGTTGTGGTGGTGAAATTGATCGGGCGCATGGACGCCGACACCAACAAGGAATTCGAGGCGGCCGTGCAGCAATTGGTTCAGGAAGGGTCGATCTATCTGGTGGTGGACGTCAATGAGCTGCTCTATATCAACAGCGCGGGATTAGGTTCATTCCTGCGCAATGCCAAGCGGGCCCAGGAAAAGGGGGGCGCATTGCTCCTCTGCAACCTCAAGGGATTGGTGAAAGAGGTTTTTGAAATGACCCGGCTCATCTCCGTGTTTCCGGTTTTCGAATCCGCCGATGCTGCCTGCCAGAGTATCTCCTGATGCCCAACGACTTCATTCGACTCAAGCTGCCGGCGCAAATGGAATCCCTCCGCCCATTCACGGCTTTTGTCCACCGGGCCGCCGAGGAGGCCGCCTTCCCGGAAATGGATCTTGGCCGGCTTGATCTGGTGATGGAAGAAGTGGTGGTGAATGTGATCAATTACGCTTATGCGGACGGACAGCCGGGAAGCATTGAAGTAGGCTACCTTGTTGAAGGGCCCGGGAAATTGAGCGTCCAGGTTTGCGATGGCGGCCGGGCCTTTGACCCGCTGGCCAAAGATCCGCCCGACCTTCGCCTGGGTCTTGCCGATCGTCCCATCGGGGGGCTGGGAATTTTCCTGGTGAAACAGATTGCGCACAACATCACCTACACGCGCGAGGGAGAACGCAACATCCTCACTTTTCATATTGAGGCGGGGACTTGATTGCCTCCGGCCGGTAGGCGCAACGCGCAAGATCAACGAAGGAATTTTGAGGTAAAGCCTCCCCGCTGGCCCCGGTCGAAAGAGTGCTCAAGCCTCTTTCGTTCAATCGGGATCGGCGTATGAACGTCCCCTCGGCGGGCGCATTCCGGGCAACGTTTTAATTTTGCCCTGATGGATCTGCACGGGTGTACAATGTGCGCACGAAGGGTGGGCGCAGAGCTCCCTGGAGTCCTAATCAAACATGACCATCGAAGCGACCAAGATTGGTAAGGCAGTGGTATTGAAATTAATCGGGCGCATGGATGCGGATACGAGCAAGCAATTCGAGGCCGCCTGGGACAAGTCGCTCCAGGATGGGTCGAAATTTCTAATCGTGGATGTTTCGGACTTGACTTACATCAACAGCGCCGGAGTGGGATCGTTCGTCCGCAATGGCAAACTTGCGCTTGAAAAACAAGGGGCGCTTCTCGTCTGCGGCCTCAAAGGTTTCGTTATGGAAATTTTTCAGTTAACGCAATTGACGAAAGTATTCCCGGTCTTCGATTCCACCGAGGCGGCCATCAAAAGCATCTCCTGAAGTCGACCTCAATATACCCACCCATCAAACCGTTGCAGGGCAAGATTCCTCCATACCTGCCCGTCCAGGCCACGTCATGCCGGTCTCAAATGCCCAGCCCGGAATCCAATTTGAAACCCTGAGATAAACCCGACCCATGTGACCTCCCCCCTCGAATCTTTGGTGAGGAATTGATTCCGCCACTTTTTGGTATGGTCGTGGCATAATGCGCCACCAGCTCATTGATGAACCCACACCAAGGCTCCAAAGGAGGGCCGGAATGAAATTGCGAATCGTGTTGGCGATCTCGATTATTTTTTGTTGGGCTTCCTGGACGTTTGGAAGTGGCCTTGAGGGCTCTGGCTATACTTCCCAGGCAGAAAACAAGTCAGGCCAAGCGGGAGGGACCGCGAAGGGAATAACCACCATCGCTGAAAAGACCAAAGGACTCGAATCGCTCCCCGGATATTTCCCTCTTTACTGGGACGCTCGCAGCGGAAAGCTCTGGCTGGAGATCGACGAATGGGATAAGGAATTCCTCTACGTCGAATCGCTTCCGGCGGGGATCGGCTCCAATGACATTGGCCTTGACCGCGGCCAACTGGGCGCGTCGCGAGTGGTTCGGTTTGAGCGCAGCGGACCCAAGGTGCTTTTGATGGAACCGAATTATGAATTCCGCGCCACCACCGAGAACGCGGAAGAGCGCGAATCCGTGCGGGAAGCTTTTGCGGAATCGACGCTCTGGGGCTTCAAGGTTGAAGCCGAAGAGGGCGACCGTGTTCTGGTGGACGCCACTGATTTTTTCCTGCGCGATGCGCACCACGTGGCCCAAACTCTTAAGCGCGCCAAGCAGGGTGACTACAAGCTGGACGCCTCGCGCTCCGCCTTCTACCTCCCGCGCACCAGGAATTTCCCCCAAAACACGGAGGTGGAAGCCACCTTGACTTTCGTCGGCGAGAACCCCGGGCGTTGGGTGCGACAAGTCGTCCCCAGCCCGGAGGCCATCACCGTGCGGGAGCACCACTCGTTTGTCGAGCTGCCCGGACCCGGCTACCAGCCCCGTGTGTTCGACACGCGCGCGGGATTTTTTGGCATGAGGTATATGGATTTTGCCAGCCGGGTTGATGAGCGCATCGTCAAGCGATTCATCACGCGTCACCGGCTCCAGAAAAAAGATCCATCAGCCGCCATCAGTGACCCTGTGCAGCCCATTATCTATTATCTCGATCCCGGCGTCCCGGAGCCCATTCGGTCCGCACTTCTCGAAGGCGCAGGCTGGTGGAACCAAGCTTTCGAAGCGGCGGGATATCGAAACGCGTTCCAAGTGAGAATGTTGCCCGAGGGCGCGGACCCCATGGATGTCCGCTACAACCTCATCCAGTGGGTCCATCGCTCCACGCGCGGATGGTCGTATGGAGGCGGTGTGATTGATCCCCGCACGGGCGAGATCATCAAGGGAATGGTCACGCTCGATTCTTCCCGTCTGCGCCAGGATTATCTGATTGCGGAGGGTCTGCGGGCGCCCTATGAAAAAGGAAAGCCCGCTTCGCCCGCGCTCCTGGATCTGGCGCTGGCGAGGGTTCGGCAACTTGCCGCCCACGAAGTTGGCCACACCCTTGGATTGGCGCACAACTTTGCGGCCAGCGCGCAAGGCAACGCTTCGGTTATGGATTACCCGCAACCGATGATTAAACTGGCTGCCGATGGAAATTTGGATGTATCCCATGCCTATGCCACGGGCATCGGCGCATGGGACAAAGTGGCGATCGCCTATGGATATCAGGACTTCCCGGCAGGAACAGACGAAAGGAAAGCGCTCGATAACATTCTGACCTCAGCCGCGGGCCGGGGACTCTTCTTTATTTCAGACGCGGACGCGCGCCCGCCTGGCAGCGCCCATCCCACCGCCCATCTCTGGGACAATGGCCCCAACGCGGTGGATGAACTCGCGCGAATGATGAAAGTTCGCGCCGCAGCCCTCAGCCGTTTTGGCGAAGACAATATCCGCGAAGATGAGCCACTGAACACGCTTGAAGAAGTGCTGGTGCCCATCTACATGCTTCACCGCTACCAGGTGGAGGCTGCGGCCAAGGTTCTGGGCGGCCTCGACTACCGCTATGCGGTCCGCGGAGACGGGCAGATTATCACCAAGATGATTCCGCCCCAGGAAGAGCGGCGCGCGCTGGACGCCCTGCTCTCCACCATCAAACCCGATGCGCTGGTATTGCCGCAACGCGTGCTGGATTTAATCCCCCCTCCACCCGAAGGCTACCCGCGCACGCGCGAAACGTTTGCGGGCCGCACCGGATTGACGTTTGACGCTCTCGGTCCGGCTGAGGCCGTGGCCAGCCTCACGGTCGGCCTCATTCTCAACCCGGAACGGGATACCCGTCTGATGGAACACCACGCACTTGATAGCCAGTCCCCGGACCTCGTGGAAGTGATCGATCGCCTTATCGAATCAACCTGGAAGTCAGGCCCTGCATCCGGATACAAGGCAGCCACCCAACAAGTAGTGGATAATACCGTCCTTTTCGACCTGATGTCTCTGGCAGCAAATGAAAACGCCGCGGCGCAGGTACGTGCCGTAGCCTCACTGAAACTCACCGAGCTGAAGGACTGGATGAGTGGACAAGCAAAAAACAAGATAAAAGAATCGCGCCGGGCTCAACTCACATTCGCCATAGTTCAAATTGAGCGCTTCCAGAAAGACTCGAAGCAATTGAATTTGACCAAACCACCTGAACCGCCACCGGGTCAGCCCATTGGAGATGATGTGGATTTTGAATTCCTTAATTGGAATCCAGGAGCGGAGTAAAATTCACCCCCGCCCCCCAAGAGAGGCAAAACGGAAAATATGCGCAAGCGGTCTGGAATCTCCACTATAAGTGGCTTTGACTTACCGACCGGTCGGTGCAAACAGTTGAAATAGAAAGATTTCTTCATTTTTATCTTGACAGAGCATACCTAATATGCTATGAAAGACCCACAATAGGGTTGGGCAAATAGTCTCGACAACAACCTGAAGCGCGAGGAGTGCCCCATGGAGGCCACGACCGATGCGCCGTCCGTTAAATAAGGAGGAAGTATGTCCGTTCAAGGAAGGAATGTCAGGTACGCAGTCCTGATTGGTGCGGTCATTCTCGCCGGCGCCGGAATTTGGTATATCTCGAAGTCTTCGGCTCCTCCAAGTACTGAAAAAATCCAGGGTGCAATCGGGCAAAGAAATGTTGAGCGCAACACGAAAGTGGCAGAAGCCGATGTCGCTGTGACTCCCGGGTCTGCTCCGGTCGCGGTCCAAGAATTCTTGAAAAGCAAGGAATTTAGGAAGATCGCCGAAAACCAGTCTTTCCACAGCCTGATGAGCAATCAGTCTTTCCACAGCCTGATGAGCAATCACTCCTTTCAGAGCTTGATGAGCAGTCAGTCCTTTCAAAGCTTGCTCAGCAATCACTCCTTCCAGGGATTGATGAGCAACCAGTCTTTCCACAGCCTGATGAGCAGCCACTCTTTGCAAAGCTTGCAGAGTAATCAGTCCTTCCACAGCTTGGAGAGCAATCAGTCGTTCCAGAACCTGATGAGCAATCAGTCGTTCCAAAGCCTGATGAGCAATCAGTCGTTCCAGAGCCTGATGAGCAAACAGTCCTTCCAGAGCTTGATGAGCAAACAGTCCTTCCAGAGCTTGATGAGCAATCAGTCGTTCCAAAGCTTGATGAGTAACCAGTCCTTCCAGAGTTTGCTCAGCCAGAACTCCTTCCAAGGATTGATGAGCAATCAGTCGTTCCAAAGCTTGATGAGCAGTCAGTCCTTCCATAGTTTGCAAAGCAACCAGTCCTTCCAGAGCTTGATGAGCAATCAATCCTTCCAAAGCCTGATGACTAATCAGTCCTTCCAGAGCTTGATGAGCAATCAGTCATTCCAGAGCCTGATGAGCAGTCAGTCGTTCCAAAGCCTGATGAGCAGTCAGTCGTTCCAAAGCCTGATGAGCAGTCAGTCGTTCCAAAGCCTGATGAGCAATCAGTCATTCCAGAGCCTGATGAGCAATCAGTCATTCCAGAGCCTGATGAGCAATCAGTCGTTCCAAAGCCTGATGAGCAATCAGTCGTTCCAAAGCCTGATGAGCAATCAGTCGTTCCAAAGCTTGATGAGCAACCAGTCCTTCCAGAGCTTGATGAGCAATCAGTCATTCCAAAGCCTGATGAGCTCGCAGAGCGGCATGAGTTCCTTAAGTGCCGCCATGCAGGCAGGCTCGAACGCGGACTAGTCCTGGGAGGCCGCTTCAATTAAGTGTTCAGAATCCATTCTCGCCAGGGCTCAGGGTTGCGAGTTTGCGGCGAATTCTTATATAACCAGTCTCGCAGGATCAGATTGCGCTCTGGTGGTTTCCCGGGAACCACCGGAGCCCTGGTCTTAATTGCAATTTCCATGCTTTCGGGCGCGGGAGCCGCCCTGGCCGCCACACCAAAACTTTACGTCCAGGAAACCGACCACTTTCGGGTCATTTACTATAATCCCGCTCACGAATATCTGGTTCCGTACCTGATTCGTTGCGCCGAAAATGACCTCAAATTTGACCATCAGCTCTTTCACTACACACCTTCGCAGAAAATTACCATCCTATTAAAAGACTTTTCCGATCGGGGCAACGGTGCCGCCGGACCATTTCCAGTCAATAACATCGGGGTTGAAATGGAGCCACCGAACTACACGTTTGAAATCCTTCTCACCAACGAGAGGATCAGCGACCTCCTCAACCATGAGATGATTCACATCGTCATGGGCGACAATACTTCAAGCAGTGACCGGCGGGCGCGAAAGATTTTCCTCGGCAAGATTCTCCCCAACGCCGACGATCCTGAATCGATGTTCTTCAGCAGCTTGATCAGTCCCCGACAATACTCGCCACGCTGGTTCCACGAGGGGATTGCGGCCTTCATGGAAACCTGGTTGTCCGGCGGGCTGGGCCGGGCGCTGGGCGGCTATGATGAAATGGTTTTCCGGGCCATGGTGCGCGACAAAAGCTACATTTACAACTATGTTGGGCTCGAATCCGAAGGTACGGCCATTGACTTCCAGATCGGCGCCAACTCCTATCTCTACGGAACCCGCTTCATGACATTCCTGGCCGATCATTATGGGATAGATAAACTGCTTCAGTGGGTGACCCGCACAGATTCAAGCCGAAGATATTTCGCCTCGCAATTCAGGAGCGTCTATGGAAGACCCATGAAAGAAGTCTGGGACGATTGGATTACGGCGGAAAAGGAGTGGCAAAATGCGAACCTGGACCGCATCCGTCAATATCCAGTCACCAAGCCAAGCCGCTTGCCCTTTGAAACGCTGGGCTCGGTCTCACGAACCTATTATGAGCCATCCACCAAGACCATCTATGCGGCTGTGCAGTATGTAGGACACATGGCCAGCCTGGTCGGTTTGCACACCGACACAGGGAAGATTGAGCACTTAACCGACGTTCAGGGTGCGATTTTATACTCAGTGACCTCCCTTGCGTTCGACGCAGCCCACCGGCGGATCTTCTACGCCTCCGACAACAAAAACTGGCGCGACCTGAACGTTTACGATCTCAACCAACATCATGCCAGGCGTCTCATCAAAGATACCCGGACCGGCGACCTCACCTACAATTCGCTTGACCAGTCGCTCTGGGGGATGCGCCACAGCGACGGTTTGTCGTCGCTGGTGCGAATCAAGCCTCCCTACACGAAGGTGGAGACCGTCCACACCTTTCCTTATGGCACCGATTTTTTTGATCTCGATCTTTCCCCGGACGGCAAAGACCTGACCGGCGCCATCTCCAATCTGAGCGGCGAGCAGAAATTGGTGGACTTCCAAATTGCGACCCTGCTCAAGAGCGAATATTCATTCGAAGTTCTTCACGATTTCGCCTACAACTCCCCTGAAAATTTCGTCCATTCGCCCGACGGACGATATCTTTACGGCAGCTCTTTCCAGACAGGCGTCTCCAACATCTTCCGTTACGATTTTCACACCAAACAAATGGAGGTGTTGAGCAATGCTGAGACCGGCCTGTTTTGTCCCTTGCCCCTCCCGGACGGTCAATTAATCGCCCTCGAGTACACGGCCAAAGGTTTCGTGCCCGCATTCGTTCCAACCGTGCCGCTGAATGATGTGAGCGCCATCAATTATCTGGGTCAAGACTTGTTTGAAAAAACTCCTGTGCTCAAAACCTGGAAGCTGCCCCCGCCCTCGACGATCAACACCGAGAAGGTGATAACGTCCTCGGGCAGTTACTCCCCTTTGCGCGCCACCCGCCCGCTTTCCATCTATCCGATTGTCCAGGGCTACAAGAACACCGAGGCGGTTGGGTTGCGGATGGATATGTCAGACGGATTGATGCTGAGCAACGGCGACGTGACGGCGTCTTATTCCCCAAGCACAGCCCTTCCGCTGAAGGAACGCTTTCATTTCGGCTTCACCGGGCAACTGTGGGACTGGAAGGTGAGCAGCTACTACAACAACGCCGATTTCTATGACCTTTTCGGACCCACCAAGGTGAGCCGCAAAGGCGAGGCGATAAAAATCGAGAAAACCAAGAATCTGCTCTTCGATACGCCGCGCCGGTTGGACCTGCATTCGAGCCTGGCGGCCTACTCAGGCCTGGAGGCGTTGCCCAATTATCAGAATGTACCGACGTCCATCAGCCGCTTTGCCATCGCGTCGGTTGGACTGAAATACGAAAACCTGGACCAGTCCCTGGGCGCAATCGAGGACGAGGAAGGTACGGAGTGGCAGTTGAATTCAGGCTTAACTTACGCGGGTGGGAAGGGTTACACGCAGGTCTACGGCACTTACGACCGCGGCTTTCTCCTGCCGATTCATAACTCTTCAATCTGGTTTCGCGGTTCGGCCGGAAAGGCTTTCGGCAACCCCACCAGCCCATTTGCCAATTTTTTCTTTGGGGGCTTTGGCAACAACTGGGTGGACCATGGATCCATCAGCCGCTTCCGGGATTATTATAGTTTTCCGGGCGTCAAGCTCGACCAGATTGGCGCCTCGAGTTTTACCAAGCTTTTGACGGAATGGGACCTCCCTCCGGTAAGATTTCGCCGGGTGGGGTCCACGGTTCTTTATGTAAACTGGGCCCGGCTGTCCTTGTTTTCTTCGGGGATGGCTGCCAATCTGGGACGGGCGAATGGACGCCAGGAATTTGGGAATCTTGGGGCCCAAATTGATTTTCGTACGGTACTTTTCACCTATTTTAAATCGACCTTTTCCACGGGATACGCACTCGCCAGGGACAATCTGGGAAAAGTTTCAGGCGAATACATGATCTCGCTTAAAATATTATAATCACGGCTATGGGCCATCCTCTCGCCTTCGACTATGTCGCACGACTCGGCATCAGCATTCTGCCCGTGTTCGCGTTTCTGTTTGGACTGCGCTTTCTCGACAGCTACAAACTGGTGAGCTTGCGCCGAATCTTGATGGCTGTTTTCGCAGGCCTGGCGGTGGCAGGCATCTGCTATTTCATTAATAGTCTTGGATTTGAAATCATGCCCCTGAAAGGCCGTTGGTACCCCATCGTAGGCGCGCCGATACTCGAGGAAAGTCTCAAGGCTGCTTACATCGCTTACCTGATGCGAAAGAGCCGCATTGGGTTTATGGTGGACGCAGCCATCTACGGCTTCGCCGTGGGGGCGGGTTTTGCTTTGTTGGAAAATATTGTTTATCTCAACTCGTTCCAGGACAAATCGCTGCTCCTCTGGACCATCCGGGGCTTCGGGACAGCCATGATGCACGGGGGCACCACAGCGATTTTCGGGATTATGGCCACCACCTTGATCGCACGCGTTTCTTCCCACCCATGGTTCCTTTTCCTCCCCGGCTTGGTCATCGCCATCGGAATTCATTCTTTCTACAACATGGCGTTGCTTCCGCTCCTGGAGACTACGGTCGCCATCCTGATTGGGCTCCCGGTGCTGATGTCGTTGATTTTTCTCCAAAGCGAGAAATCTTTGCAGAGCTGGCTGGGCAATAAGTTGGATAAGGATATGGAGTTGATGCAGATGATTGCCACCGGACGGCTGGTGGAAACGAAGGCCGGCTTGTACCTACGGTCACTCACCAACTCTTTCCCGCCCCAGGTCGTGGGGGACATGCTTTGCCTGCTGCAAATCTCCCTGGAGTTGAGCGCGATTGCCAAAGGCGATCTGATGAGACGGGAAGCTGGATTCCCGGTGACTCCCGATCCATCCCTGCCGGACAAATTCAAAGAGCTGGCTTTCCTCGAAAAGAGCATCGGGATGGCAGGTAAACTCGCTGTGGCCCCCCTGGTGTCAAGAAGTTCGCGCGACCTCTGGGAGGTCTACATGCTCAGCCAGGGAAGCAAGGCTTATCCAACATGATCTGAGTGGATGTCCCTGGCCAGCCGATGGGTCGCAAGGACAATTATCCCTTAAGGGCGCAACCTATTTCAAAACCACTTAGCGATTCCCCCGATGAAATGCAAAGGGGTTGAAGTTCGTATCAGTGTCGAAATAATCTTCGCCCTCTTTCCTCTTCAGGAAATTCACGAGATTGTAGACTACGGGTAGGGCGGCAATTTCAATGGCGATTTTGAGAAAATATATCGAAAGGGAAATTATGGCGAGCACTTTAAGCGATTGAGTGCCATAAAATGCAAACACTATAAACACGACTGTGTCCATCGCTTGACCTGCCAAAGCTGCGCCCACAGTACGTGTCCATAAATATCGCCCCCGAGTGAGGATTTTCATTTTGGCCAGCACAAACGAATTTGTAAATTCGCCGAGGAAATATGCGGTCAAACTGGCAGCCACGATGCGAGGCACAACCCCCAGGATGGAATCGTAGGCGGCCTGGAGCGGCCATGTGGGGGACGGCGGAATCCGACCCACCAGCCAATAGCTGAGCGACATGAAGGCTGCCGCGGCAAATCCGGCCCAGATTACACGTCGAGCGCGCGCGTATCCATAGACTTCGGTCAATATTCCGCCCAGGATGTAGTTGATGGGAATGAAAAGGGCGCCTCCGTTGAAGATCAAACCGCCAAGCGGAGCGAATATCTTTGAAGCCACCGTGCCCGTCACCAAAAGGGAAGCAACGAACGCCGCCACAAGCAGGTCCAAACACTTATGGGGTTTTTCAGCAGGAGGTGTGTCCAAGTTGTTCCCCAACAATCAGTGATCCCCCATGTCGATGAGGTTGAGTGTAGCACGTTCGGCCAAAGTGACGGCTCCCTCCGGCGCAAAAGTGTCGGGCGGTTCCAGTGTGGTGCAGATTGCCGATCGAAGTGCCCAACTTTGTCAAAGCTTACCCCCCGCGATTCGCGCAATTCTCACGATCCAAAAGAGCGCGCTGCATGGCCGTCGCTCAAGGCTGCCCTTTCACCTATAATATGGACCTTGAAGTGAAATTGCGGTTAGGTCGCGGTGGCGGTGAGCTCAAGCCCCCCAGTTCGGAAAGAACGAAGTCAACCGTAGCGACTCTCCATGATATAAATTATGAGGCATGATTTCAGTCCATAAGGAGCCCACAAATGAAGGGTGTGAAGCTGACCGGAGTGATGACTCGCGAGGAGCGCCAGGAGTTTGGCAAGAGCCGGCGCGAGGTCGTTCACCGCGTTGACCAGGCGCTATGGGTGCCGCTGGCCACTCGGCGCGATCCCATAGATATCATCAATTCCGTTAACGCGACCCGAGTTCAGGATTTGGTCCCCATCAAAATGGGCCGCATGGCGGTGTCACCTTTCAATTTCTTCCGCGGCGCCGCTCCGGTGATGGCCGCCGACCTGGCCACCATGCCCGTGACCGGCGTGCAGGTGCAGATGTGCGGCGATGCGCACGTGCGCAACCTGGGCGCCTTTGCCGCGCCTGACGGCCACTTGATGTTCGACCTCAACGATTTTGACGAGACCTTCCCCGGTCCCTGGGAGTGGGATTTGAAACGGCTGGCCACCAGTCTGGTGCTGGCAGGCAACGAAGCCGGGGGAAATCACGGTGATTGCAAGGATGCAGTAGAGGCGCTGGCCAGCAGCTACCGCGAAGCGATGGACATCTTTGCCGAAATGACCATGATTGACCTGGCCCGCTTCGAGGTGCGACGGCACACTCAGGTCAGCTTGATTCGCTCCATTCTGGGCAAAGCAGAACGCGTGACCCCCAAGGTCACCCTTGAAAAATTGACTTGTCCCGCCAAAGGCGGCTTGCGCCGCTTCCACGAACATCCACCCCTTCTCCACCATATTCCCGAGCCAGAGGAAAAAAGTGTTCTCGCATCGCTCGGTCCTTACCGCGAAACCATATCTCCGGACCGGCAACGTGTGCTGGACGCCTACCACCCCGCCGATGTTGCTTTCAAGGTGGTTGGGACCGGAAGCGTGGGCACGCACGTGTATGTGGTCCTCTGCTTCGGGAACGGTCTTGAGGACCCGTTGTTCATCCAGGTCAAGGAAGAACCACCCTCGTGTTATGCGCCCTATCTGCCGGACGTTCCTCCCTTCCCTCATCAGGGACGGCGGGTGGCGGAAGGCCAGCGTCTGATGCAAACCGTTAGCGACCCTTTCCTGGGATGGACTTCCATTGACGGGCGCGATTATTTGGTGCGCCAATTGGCCGACCACAAAGCCACCGTGGACCCGGCGGAATTGCAGGGAGCAACATTAATAGAATTCGGCCTGGTGTGCGGCAAGATTCTGGCTAAAGCGCACGCACGCACCGGAGACGCGGTGGAAATCAGCGCCTACTGCGGAAAAGCCGATAAGGTGGACAAAGCTCTGGCGCAATTCGCGACTGCCTATGCCCGGCAATCCTCGCGTGATCATGAGGCGCTGGTGAAAGCGATCAAAGAGGGTAGAGTTAAAGCGAGGCATCAGATTTAATCCACCCGTCCCATGAAGCGAACTATCCCGCCCAGAGTGAGAATTTGCTGGGGGGCACGGGGCGGACTCACAATTGGAAGATAAGCGCCCAGAACCGCGCCGGGGTAGATGTGCTGATATTTCTGGCCGGCGGCCTGACTCGGGATAACGTACAGGACGCCATCCGCCAGGTGGGACCCTGGGCGCTGGATGTTTGCAGCGGCGTTCGAGCCCGCGGGAAGTTGGACGAACTTAAAATTTCCAGATTTTTTGCGGCAGTTTCCGCTGCTTGATGGCCGATGGCCCGGCCCCCAACCCGGCCTTTGAAAAGACGCCCCCATCCCCATCAAAATTTCGGATACAATCTTCACGGGCCTTGCAATTTTACCAGGCGATGCGAAGCCCGCAGGTCGGAGTTGTGCTGGTAACTTTATTTGGCCCCCCAACTGATTCTGAGAGGTCTTCTTAATAATGACGATGCTCGCGACCGGCGCTCCTGCGCATACTCTCGAAATTGATATTCCCTATCAGAGGTTTGTCCTGGAAAACGGACTGACCTTGATCGTCCATGAAGATCACAAGGCTCCGATTGTGGCCGTTAACATCTGGTACCACGTGGGGTCCAAAAACGAGAGGCCGGGCAAGACCGGATTCGCCCACCTCTTCGAGCACCTGATGTTTGGGGGCAGCGAACACGCGCCGGGCCGCTACATTGACGCCATGGAGCGCATCGGCGCCACCGACCTTAACGGCACCACCAATCCTGACCGCACAAATTATTTCGAGAACGTCCCCACCTCCGCCCTCGATTACACACTTTGGCACGAATCCGACCGCATGGGGCATCTGCTCGGCGCCTTGGATCAGAAGACGCTTGACCTTCAGCGCGGCGTGGTGCAAAACGAAAAGCGTCAGAGCGAAAATCAGCCCTACGGCGTCACCTACGAATTGATTACCAAGAATACATACCCCGCCGGCCACCCTTATTCGTGGACGACCATTGGCGAGATGGCGGACCTGGACGCGGCGTCCATGAATGACGTGACGGAATGGTTCAAGACCTATTACGGCCCTTCGAACACCGTGATCGTTGTCGCGGGAGATATTGATGTTTCCACAGCCAAGGCAAAGGTCGAAAAGTATTTTGGCGACATCCCCCCCGGCCCGCCCGTGGCGCATCAAGAGGTTTGGATTGCGAAAATGACGGGAACCCACCGCCAGGTAGTTCAGGACCGTGTGCCCCAATCGCGAATCTATCAGGTGTGGAACGTCCCGGAATATGGCAGCGCGGACGGCGACTATCTCGATCTGGTAAGTGACGTCCTTTCGGTAGGCAAGACATCGCGGTTCTATAAACGGCTGGTCTACGACGACCAGATCGCAACCGACGCCAATGCCTACGTCAATCTGGAAGAAATCGGCGGGCAGTTTGAGGTCCGGGCATCGGCGCGTCCCGGCCAGGATTTGGCCTTCGTGGAGCGCGCCTTGCAGGAGGAGCTGAACCGCTTTCTTAAAGATGGCCCAACGGCTGAAGAGTTGCAACGCGTGAAGACCCAATACCAGGCGAGGTTCATTCGCGGGATCGAGCGCATTGGCGGGTTGGGCGGGAAGTCCGACCGGCTGGCACAGAGCCAAGTCTATCAGGGCAGCCCGGACGCATACAAAACATCGCTCAAACATGTTCGAGAGGCCACTGCGGAAGACCTGCGCGCCGCCGCCAACCGATGGCTTTCTGACGGCGTATATATTCTTGAAGTGCATCCCTTCCCTGAATACAAAACCG
The DNA here is from genome assembly GCA_035946625.1 of Terriglobia bacterium. GTDB lineage: Bacteria > Acidobacteriota > Terriglobia > UBA7540 > UBA7540 > DASYXZ01. The sequence continues at coordinate 35,331 of DASYZE010000045.1, forward strand.
CTGCCTCAGGGGCGGACCGCTCGAAAGTGCCCGAGCCGGGCGCCCCGCCGCAATTAAAGCTGCCCCGGCTGCAGCACGCGAAGCTTTCAAACGGGCTGCAATTGATTCTTGCCGAACGGCACGAAGTCCCGGTGATCAATTTCTGGCTGACCGCAGACGCGGGCTACGCCGCCGACCAATCCGCCGCACCGGGAACTGCCAGCATGACTTCAGCTTTGCTCGACGGCGGGACCACCACCAGAAATGCGCTCCAGATCAGCGACCAACTGGCCATGCTGGGAGCGCAATTGAATGCAACTTCAAACCTGGACCGGTCTACCGTCCGCCTCTCGGCGCTGAAGTTCAATTTTGATCCTGCACTTGAAATCTTTGCCGATGTAATTCTGAATCCTGCCTTCCCGGAGGCTGACTTCAAGCGGCAACAGAAGCAGCAGATCGCGGCCATCCAGCGCGAAGAAAATACCCCCACTCAAATGGCATTGCGCATCCTCCCCGGATTGCTCTACGGGCAGGGCCACGCCTATGGGAACCCGCTCACCGGCTCAGGAACCAAGGCCAGCGTGGAAAAGATGACCCGGGAAGATTTGGTCAGATTCCACAGCGCCTGGTTCCGGCCCAACCATTCCACCCTCATTATCGTGGGCGATACCACGCTTGCCGAAGTGACTCCCAAGCTCGAAAAGTTTTTTGCTCCGTGGAAGCCGCGAGAGGTTCCCGAAAAAAATATCAGCGTGGTCGAGCACTCGCCGGGAGTGAAGGTTTACCTGGTTGACAAACCCGGAGCACTTCAGTCCGTTGTCATTGCTGCCGATGTTGCTCCCCCCAAAGCCAATCCGAATGAAATCGCCATTGAGGCCATGAACGACGCGCTGGGAGGCAACTTCGGCTCCCGCATCAACTTGAATTTGCGCGAGGACAAACACTGGACTTACGGCGCCCGATCGATTTTGATTGGCGCCCAAGGGCAGCGGCCTTTCATCACCATTGCCCCCGTGCAGACCGACAAAACCCGGGAAGCGATGGAGGAAGTGAACAAGGAGTTCCAGGACATTATCCAGGGCCGTCCCATCACCTCGGAAGAGCTCAAGAAGATTCAGGACAACAAAACCCTCAGCCTTCCGGGCTCGCGCGAAACCATGAACTCCGTGGGCCAATCCATAATCGACCAGGTGCAATTTGGCCTGCCCGATGACTATGACGAAACTTATGCCGGCAAAGTCCGGGCTCTTAAGACCACCGACGTCGATCAGGCTGCGCGTGAGGTTGTCCACCCACAAAATATGATATGGGTGGTGGTGGGCGACCGGGCAAAAATCGAAGCGCGCGTTCGAGAATTGAATTGGGGAGAAATTCTGTTGCTCGACCCAGAAGGAAAGCGATTGTAACCAGTCAGCAGAACGATCACAAATTATACTGAGTCGCTATAATCTGGAGCGTGAACCCAAACTATGCGTGCCCTTGGAAAATTATCCTCCTCGATGCTTTTCGCGGCTGTAGGCGCGACATTCTTATTCTTGGCGCCCCGGGGGCTTGCCCAGAAGGCAGCGCCCCCGCCGACCACAGACACCACCACGATTGATGCGGATGGCACGGCGCGCATCACCCGCGTGATTCCCGTGCCGGAAACCATCAGCCCGGAAGCGCGGAAGTTCATTTCGCAGCCGGGGCCGGTCGGCCCTGAGCCTTCGCTCGCCGACCGGCGCGCCCACACTGACGCGTTCCGCATCCGGCGTTCAGCCGAAGCCCGCAAACTTTATCCGGTCAACGTTGAGGAGAAAACCATCGGCGGGGTGCGGTGCGACTTGATCTCTCCGCTCACCGTGGACCCACGAAAAGGAAATCGCGTGCTGATCAACGTCCACGGCGGAGGATTCAATTCCGATTCGGGATCCCTAATCGAAAGCGTGCCCATCGCTTACCTCACTCAGATCAAGGTAGTCTCGGTTTATTATCGGCTGGCGCCCGAGTACCCGTTTCCCGCCGCGGTAGATGACACGGAGGCGGTGTACAAAGAATTATTAAAAACCTACCAGCCGAAAAACATGGGTCTCTATGGAACTTCCGCTGGCGCAATCCTCACCGCCGAAGTCGCGGCCAGGCTTCGGCGTGATGGCTTGCCGCTCCCGGCCGCTTTGGGAATTTTTTCCGGAACCGGCGATATGAGCCAGGCTGGTGATTCGCGATCCATTTTCACCGTCAGCGGGCTCGCAGGAAATCTCCAACCGCCGCACCGCCTGCCCCTACTCAATCCCTACGTGGGCATGGCCGATCCCAGGGACCCTGTGCTCTCGCCACTCTATTCGAACCTTAAGGGATTCCCGCCTACACTCTTTATCTCCAGCACGCGAGACATGCTGCTGAGCGGAACCACCATCCTGCACCGCGCCTTCCTCCGGGCTGGCGTGGGCGCTCAATTGGTGGTGTTTGAAGCGTTGCCTCATGCCTTCTGGTATGACTTCCAGTTGCCCGAAACCAAGGAGGCGCTGGGCATCATGGCGAAATTCTTTATTGAGAACGTGGGCAAGTAGGCCAATTCACTGTCTGGTAGCGCTACCGGGAATCGAACCCGGGTTTTCAGATTGAGAATCTGACGTCCTAACCCCTAGACGATAGCGCCACGAAGGAGTTCTTGAACCCCAGTGCGGTTGGATGGTTCAAAAAGATTATACGAGATTCGTCATTTTTTGTCTCGCTGCCATCCGAGGGAATTAATTTCTCGCACGATCTTACGAAAGGAGGCGCTTGAGTACAACCACGGTTTCGTCATCCCGGCGGGCGGCGCGGCCGCGAAAATCCCGGACCATGGTCAGCAAAGCCTGCCCAAACTCCGTCGGAGTTTCGACGGGGGCGCGGCGGGCCATATCCAATAACCCTTGCAGGCCCAGCTCCTGCCCCGCCGCGTTTCTAGTCTCGGTAATGCCATCGGTATAAAGAGTGAGCAAATCGTTGGGCTCCAGCCGGACCGCGGTTTGGGAATAGTTCGTACCTTGAATCAATCCCAAGGGGAGGTCTTGAACTTCCCGGGCATAACGAGTGGTCTCTTGCAGGCAATCCCATCCGCATTCGCGGGCGCGGTACCAGAGGGCGGGCAGGTGCCCGGCGTTGGTAAAAAGCAACTCACTTGTCTCCACGTAAAACCCAAACACGGCGGCAGTGGCAAAGCGCCCGTGCGTTTGGCCTTCGTGAAACGCATCGCTCAATTCGCGCATTAGCACCGATTGGTCCCAATTATCGGTATGGGCGCGCAATTTTTCCCGCAGGCTTTCCGCCACTGCGTTGGCCGAGGGCCCGTGGCCCGAAACATCGGCCAAAGCGATGCGGGAAACTTTCCCCTGGCGGCATACCGACAGGTAGTGCACGTCTCCACCGCCCGCCTCCGGGTCCAGGGGACAGGAAGAGATCCAGCCCGAAAGCCCGGGAAGCTCCACGGGCAATTCCGCTTTACGGTTTCCGCCCCAAAGCTCGAAGCACGCCAGGCGCGAATTGGGATCAGCCGTCATGTTGGTCTAAACCGATCGAGCGCCGCTATGCCTTGTTCATGGGCGGCAAGGCGGCGTAGAGTTTAGAATGTAGTGAGGGAAGAAAAGTTGAAATCGCGCACTTTCATAGCGGGCACCACCATGTCAAAAGATTCTTCACCCGAGGTGCGCTGCGGCGGCCCGAGCGATTCAACCCGGCCCAGCATTTCAATCACGCTCTGATTGAAGCGAAAGTTCCTCACCCCATAACGGACTTCCCCGCCCTCAATCCAAAATGTTCCGTCGCGCGTCATCCCGGTCAGTAATTTCTGGTAAGGGTCCACGTCGCGGATATACCAAAGGCGTGTCACCAGCAGGCCGCGATCCGTAGAGCGAATCATATCTTCCAAGGTCGTTTTCGTTCCTTCCATCACAATGTTCAGGGGCATTTCGCCGTACTCGTTGGGCAGCGGAAACCCGTGGCCGGTGGGTTCCACTCCGGCCTTATGAGCTGTGGACCGCGCGAAGACCACGTTCTTCACCACACCTTTTTCGATCAGCGTCACCCGCTTGCGCGGCATACCCTCTCCGTCAAAGGCGGCGCCGCTTTGGGAAGGATGAAACACATCGTCTTTGGCGTTGATGTTTTCGCCCAAGAGTTTTGTGCCCACCCGATCGGTGAGGCAACTCCGTTTTTCCTGCACGGCCAACCCGCCAAAATCGAAAAACAGAAAGCCCAGAAGGTCCAGTACCGCAGCGGGTTCAAGGATCACAGTGTATTTACCGGGAGGAACTTCCCTGGGCTCGCGGCTGTCAATGGCCTTGCGCGCGGCGCGATCCGCCAACGCTTCGGGATCCAATTGCTCCCACTGCGGGGATGTCCTCTTCGCCCAGCCCGAACTGGTGTTTTCCAGCATCATGGTGACGGAGAACTCCGAGGAAGTCTCCTGATGAAACGCATTCAATCCGCGCGAATTGAAAAGGGCGGAGGCCGAGGCGCCGCTGGAAAATATGCCCGCCGCGGTCAGATTGTCTTTCTCTGCCCGCTCGATCACCTTCTTCACCGTGTCGGCGCGGGCGCGCGGGCTGAGGTCCGCCGTCTCCTCAAAAAACCGGTTGGCGGCACGGTAGGTCTGCGCTCCGGGCATGGGCAGCATCTCCGGGTCGGGCGGTTGAAGGCGCGCGAGCGTCAGAGCGGCCTCGCAGACCCGGCGGATCGAATCTTCGTCGAACTTGTTGGTGGTGGCGCGCGCCGTGCGATGGTCGGCCACGGCACGCACGGAAAGATAGGCGCCCTCCTCGGCCACGTTCTGATGAATAATGTTGTTGGCAAACCGCGTGAGCGAGAAAGCCGTGGAGCCCATCATGGCTTCGGTCTCCTCGGCAGTCGAATACTTGAGGACTTTTTTGAAAAGCTCTTCAGCGTGTTGGCGGGAGAGTATCATTGCCGATTTTTGATTGCGGATTTGCGATTGAGAAAATTCTTGCTTGGTCAGTAGCCCGTCGTCAGTTGCCTGCCTTGGATCGTCGGTCCATATCTGCTTCTGCCGACGGACAAATGACTACGGACGCAGGCTCCTTCCCGAGGCCGTTAATCGCCATATGCGACGCCGATTTTTACTTTCCTAAACCGTGCCGGAGCAGCGCCATGTCCGGTGCCCATCACCTGCATGGGCTGGCCTTTGCCGCAATTGGGAGTACCCCAAAGCGTCCAGAACTCAGGTCCACAGATGGCGTCGCAGGAATTCCAGAATTCAGTGGTGATGCCTCCGTAGCTTGGATTCCTCAACAAGCGCGTCTTCTTGCCGCCCTTGATTTCCCACCCTATTTCGGTGCCGAACTGAAAATTGTAACGACGGTCGTCAATCGACCAACTGCGGTTGGTTTCGAAATATATCCCATCATCCGTGTCGGCGATCAAGTCGTCCAATTTCCACGCGCCGGGAAGCAAACTCACGTTGGTCATGCGGATCAAGGGGATGCGATTCCAGCCCTCCGCACGCATGGTGCCGCTCGAACGAGGCTGGTTAAGAGCGGCGGCAGTTTCGCGCGACGTCAGGTAGCCTACAAACAGTCCGTCCTTGATGATGGGTGAGCACTGGGCGGGAACGCCCTCGTCGTCATAAGCGAAAGTGCCGAGCCCGGGCCCGTGTGCCGGCGTGGCGTCCGCCACCACGTTGACGATGTCCGAGGCGTATTTTAATTGGCCCAATTTATCAAGAGTGAGGAAACTCATCCCGGCAAAGTTGGCCTCGGTGCCGAGCACCCGGTCGAGCTCAATCGGATGCCCGATAGATTCGTGAATCTGCAAGCCCAGTTGCGAGGCGCCGAGAATAATATCTTTAACGCCGGAGGGACACTGGTCCGCTTTGTGCAGCGCCACCGCTTCCTCGGCAATGCGCCCGGCATGGGCCAGCAGGTCAAGCTCTTCCACCAACTCGTACCCACGGGTCTGATACTGGCCGCCGAAGGAATTGGGGTAGGAACGTTTTTGGATTTCGTGGCCCTCAAAAGACGTGGCGACAAATCCCGCGCCCGTTTGCGTTTTCTTTTGGTAGATCTCCGAGCCGAGGGTGGAGAGAAACAACTGTTCGATTCGCCGAAAGTCCATCAGCGATTCGGTGTGGGTCACGCCTTTCACGCGAAGTATCTCCGCATCCACTTTCATCATCAAGTCAATGCAGGCTGAAACGGGCACGGTGAAAGGATCGATCCGGCAGGGCCCCTGCCAGCGGTCCACTACTTTTTCTTCTGGGGCGAGGCGGACTTCCTCTTTCTTGCACAGAGCACTGGCGCGCGCGATTTCAACCGCCTGCGCGGCTGCATGATCCGCTCCCTTGCGCGTGACATCGTCGGTCGAGGCGAAACCCCAGGCCCCGTCCGCAACCACGCGAACACCCAATCCGAAGGATTCCGACTCACGCACCTGAGCCGGCTGCGCGTTCTTGGTGGAGAGGTAACGCTGGTGGATGTCGTTGACGCGCACCTCACCGTAACTAGCCCCGTGGGACTGCGCGGTAGAGAGCGCCCATCCGGCAATGTCCTTCATCGCTCGCGTTCTCCGGCTAGGTAGGTGGCAGGTGGCATGTCGTAGGTAGGGAAAAGTTAAATGATGGTACGTCCTAGGCTTGATTCTCCCACATGCCACATACGACGTACCACCTACTTCCCTACGTTCCTTCCGACCAGGAAGCCAGGTATTCTTCCTGTTCCCGGGTGAGCTTATCGATGGCGATGCCCATCGCTTCCAGTTTCAGGCGGGCAACGGTCTGGTCAATATCAATGGGCACAGCGTAGACCTTGGGTTCGAGAGTTTTGTGGTTCTTCACCACGTGTTCCACGGAGAGTGCCTGGTTGGCAAAGCTCATATCCATCACCGCGGCTGGATGGCCCTCGGCGGCAGACAGATTGATCAGCCTTCCTTCGCCCAAAAGATAGAGCTTGCGGCCATCGCGCAACGTGTACTCTTCCACAAACTCGCGCGTGGTGCGCTTGCCCAGGGTCATTTTCTCCAGTGCGGGAATATCGATTTCCACGTTAAAGTGCCCGGAGTTACATATCACCGCATTGTCCTTCATCACCTTAAAGTGATCGCCCACCAGGATGGATTTATCTCCGGTCAGGGTGACAAACACGTCGCCGATCTTGGCCGCATCCGCCATAGGCATGACACGAAAACCGTCCATGACTGCTTCGAGAGCCCGGGTGGGATTCACTTCGGTAATGATCACGTCCGCCCCGTGGCCCTTGGCGCGCATGGCCACGCCGCGCCCGCACCAACCGTAGCCACTCACCACCACATGGAGGCCGGCAAAAAGGATATTGGTGGCACGGATAATTCCGTCAAGGGTGGACTGGCCCGTTCCATACCGGTTATCGAAAAGGTGTTTAGTATCCGCATCGTTGATGGAGATCACGGGAAACTTCAACACGCCTTGCTTGGCCATGCTGCGCAGCCGGATTACTCCCGTGGTGGTCTCTTCCGTCCCGCCCAGGATTTTCGGGATCAGTTCCTGGCGCTTGGTCAGGATGGTGGTGACCAGGTCAGCGCCATCGTCCATGGTGATCTGCGGTTCGTGGTCCAGTCCCGCCACGATGTGGGAATAATAAGTGCTGTTGTCTTCGCCTTTGATGGCAAAAACAGGAATGTGATAGTCTTCCACCAGCGAAGCAGCCACATCATCCTGGGTGCTGAGGGGGTTGGAAGCGCAAACCACTACCTGGGCGCCGCCGTCGCGCAGGGTGATGGCCAGGTTGGCCGTCTCCGTGGTGACATGGAGGCACGCGGAAATCCGCACACCTTCGAGCGGGCGTTCCTTGATGAAGCGTTTGCGAATCAGTTGAAGGACCGGCATCCACTGGTTGGCCCACTCGATCCGTATCTTGCCTTTGGGGGCTAATTTCGGGTCTTTGACGTCGCTTGAGATTTTTTTGGTTGCAGTTGATTTGGGTGCCATCTAGATTCCCGCCTCCCGACGCAGGATCGCCGCTTTGTCCGTTTTCTCCCAGGAAAATTCCGGCTCCGAGCGGCCAAAGTGGCCGTAGGCGGCCGTCTTCTTGTAAATCGGACGGCGCAGGTTCAAGGATTGGATAATTCCTCGCGGCGTAAGGTCAAAATTCTTGCGAATAAGCTCAATCAGTCTGGCATGGCTGACTTTTCCGGTGCCGTAGGTGTGCACCATTACCGAAACGGGTTCAGCCACGCCGATCGCATATGCCAATTGCACTTCCGCCCTTTGGGCGAGGCCCGCCGCCACGACATTCTTGGCAATATATCGCGCCATGTACGCCGCGGAGCGATCCACCTTGGTCGGGTCCTTCCCGGAGAAGCATCCGCCTCCGTGGTGGGCGGAGCCTCCGTAGGTGTCCACAATGATCTTTCGCCCGGTCAGTCCAGAGTCGCCCACGGGCCCGCCGGTCACGAAGCGACCGGTGGGATTAATGTGGTACTTGGTGTTCTTATCCAGCATATGGGCGGGCAGCACGGGTTTGATAACACACTCAAGCACGCCCTCGCGAATCGTTTCATTGATGGCGGACGCAGCGTGTTGGGTGGAAATCACCACCGCGTCCACGCGCACCGGCTTTGGGCCTTCATATTCCACGGTGACTTGGGATTTACCATCAGGACGAACAAAATCGAGGATGCCTTTTTTGCGGGTCTCGGCCAGGCGCATGCAAAGCTTCTGCGCCATAGTGATGGGAAACGGCATCAATTCGTCCGTCTCGTCGCAGGCATAGCCAAACATCAGGCCCTGGTCCCCCGCCCCGCCCGTGTCCACGCCCTGGGCAATGTCTCCGGATTGCCGGGTCATATTCACAACCACTTCGCAGCCATCGGCAGTAAAGCCCCCGGCGGGGTCGGTGTAGCCGATTTGCCGGATAGTATCGCGGACCAACTTGTCGAAATCCAGCTTCGCGGTGGTCGTCGTTTCACCCATTACATAGACGGTCTTGTCCTTCACCATGGATTCGCAAGCCACCCGGCCATTGGGGTCCGTGCTCATGACCGCATCGAGAACGGCGTCGGAGATTTGGTCGCAAATTTTGTCCGGATGCCCTTCGGTCACGGACTCCGAGGTGAAAAGAAACTTCTCTGTGGGGTCAGCCACGCAGGCCCTCCTTGGCTTGAACAAACTGTGGGAAGATTTTCATGCTGGATAGAATAACGAGAATAACATCGCACACTCGGGACTGTCAACGAAATCGTGCGAGGCGGTTTTAGCTCTGCAGGGTAGCCCTTGGGCAGGCAGCGGTGGGCAGGGAGGTCGTGCCATAGAATGCTTAAAGCTTTGGACGCTGAACGCCCACAGAGGGAACCGCAAGGCTTTCAATGCTTTATATCAAGACAGTCCTTCATCCAAATATTTTTGAAAGTTGAACACCGAATCCGGGCAGGAGTTCTGAGTTATCCAGTGATTGAGTATCGTCCCGCACCTCAATGCGCTCTCCTGGTTTGTAGAGGTAAGCCAGGCGGGCTCCGGGATATAACACCCAAACCGCACGCGATCCCGTGGCAAGATACTGTTGGGCTTTTCGTGCCAGGTCATCCGGCTTGTCGGAAGGCGAGGCGATCTCCACGGCAAGGTCGGGGGCGCCTTCAGGCCGCTGATGAGGATCCAAACCTTGGAATCGCTCGGCCCGAATAAAAGAAATATCGGGAATTCGGACGGTGGTTTCGGATAAGCGAAAATCTGTTTCCCAAGTGACCAGTCCCAATTTATGTTCTTTGAGAAAGTTAAAAATCTCATTTCCCAGCCGGTCACGAATCATATTATGAAAAAGGCGGGCTGAGGCTAACACAGTGATCAGCACCCCCTCGTCAAGTTCGTACTTCACGCCTTCCACTTCGGGAAGAGCGTCAAATTGCTCGATGGTCATCAAGGTTTTAGTCGCCATTCCACATACCTTCTTTGGAAACTATATCACGGAAACAGACGAGGCGCAGCTTGGAAGGGATCATCGGACCATCGCCAGGGTCTTAACCAGACTTGCCCGCGCCACGCCGGGCGGTCAAATAGGCTTTGATAAACGGGTCGATATCGCCGTCGAGGACGCGGTCGGCGTCGCCCATTTCAAATTTGGTTCGCGTATCTTTCACCAGCCGGTAAGGGTGAAGAACGTAGGAGCGGATCTGGCTTCCGAAGCCTATCTCCATCTTCGAGTCTTCAAGTTTCTGCGAAACCTCGCGGCGCTTCATCAGTTCCAGCTCGTAGAGCTTGGAACGCAACATCTTCATGGCCATTTCCTTGTTCCGATGTTGCGAGCGCTCGTTCTGGCACTGCGCCACCGTGTTGGTGGGAATGTGGATGATGCGCACCGCCGAGTCCGTGGTGTTCACGTGTTGCCCGCCCGCGCCCGTGGAGCGATAGGTTTCGATGCGCAGCTCGTCTGGCTTCAGTTCCACGTTAATCGTATCGTCTATTTCCGGGCTGACGAAGACCGAAGCGAACGACGTGTGCCGCCGCTGGGCCTGGTCAAAGGGCGAGATGCGCACTAATCGGTGGACGCCAATTTCCGAAGAGAGCAGGCCATAGGCAAACTCGCCCGTCACGGTAAACGTCACCGACTTCAGCCCCGCCTCTTCGCCGGACTGATAATCATTCACGGTCATCTTAAAACCGTGCCGCTCCGCCCATCGCTTGTACATGCGCAAAAGCATTTCCGCCCAGTCCTGCGACTCGGTCCCGCCGGCGCCGGGGTGGATGGTGACAATGGCGTTCAGGCGGTCATGTTCACCGGAAAGAAGTGAAGCCGTCTCCAGCCGCTGAGATTCTTCGGCGAGTGCGTCCATTTCCGCGCGAAGGTCGCCGGCCACGTTCTCGCCCTCGCGTGCCAATTCAAAATAGGCCTGAATGTCCGCGAGCTTTTTGGCTAAACGCTCGTCCGTCCCAATCGATTCCTCCAGGCGCTTTCGAACGGGGAGAATTTTCTGGGAAGCTTCCTGGTCCTGCCAGAAATCGGGCTGGGCTATCTGTTTTTCAATGGTTTCAAGTTCGCATCGTCGCTGGGGGGAGTCAAAGAAAACTCCGCAAATCGGCCACCCGCCGTTGTAGTGCTTCAAAGTCGTGTTCCAAGCTTTCAATTTCTTCGTTCACGGTTGCTCCTTGGGAGTGCGTCGGTATTTCAGTATTTCAGTATGTCAGTATTTCAGTAAATCAGTTTGTCGATTCCGACCAATGCCTTTCACCTCTCGCATCTCAGATTTCAGAACTCAGAATTCATAATTTATTTTTTCTCCATCCCACTCCCATCACAAATATTATAGCGATTGCGACACAGCTCCAGCCAAAAACGTCTCCGTGCGCCGTGTAAAACGTCTCACCTCGCACGTAGCTGAAGCGACCGCTCAGCACCCGCTGACCGTGCCGTAGCGCCGTTTCCAACACCCGGCCGTAAGGGTCAATCAATGCGGTGATGCCGTCATTGGTCGAGCGCAGCAGATAGCGTCCATTCTCAATGGCCCGGAAGCGCGCCATCTCCAAGTGCTGGAAGGCGGCCGAGGAATTCCCGAACCACGTATCGTCGGAAATAGTCACCAGCACCGTGGCCCCCTGCGCCGTCAGCCGGCGCACCAGTTGGGGGAAAATCGCTTCGTAGCAAATGAAAACGCCAATGCCGCCTTGGGGCGTGCGGGCCACCTGGTAATTTGTCCCGGCTACGAAGTCGCCCACTTCCAGAGTAATTTTCCCGATCTTGCCGGGGAAAGCCCACTCGGGGACGTACTCGCCAAACGGCACCAGATGAATTTTATCATATTGAAGGAGTTCCCGGCCCCCGGGATCCAGAACTATGGCGCTGTTCCTGGGCCGTCCGCCATCGCCCGCATTGGTGGTCATCGTGCCGACCACAACATCGGCGTGGGCCTGGCGCGCCATTTTCTCCATCGCCTGGCGGAACACCGGGTCGCGATCAAAGTAAAACGGGGCCGGATTTTCGGACCAGACCAAGAGAGGCGGATCGGCAGAAGGCGGATTCACCTGATCGCGCGCCGCCAGGGTGAGGTCTATCAGGTGGTTGAGTTGGGCTGGTTCCCGCCAAGGCGCCCAATGTTCCAAAATGTTCACGTCCAGGGGCACGTCGGGCTGAAGCAGAATGGCCGCATCCGGCCCGGGCGGCAAAACGGGAGGAGCGGCAAGCCAACTCACTGCCGCCAACATGGCCAGCCAGATGGCGAGTGCGATGGGGGTCCACTTTGGGCGTGGCTCAACGAAAATCGAGACGACGAGAGCGCTGGTGACAACGGCGAGGAACGAGAGTCCATAGACGGCTGTAAAGGAAGCGAGCCTTTGCAAGCCGGTTGACTGCACGGCGTAGCCCAGCAGGTTCCACGGAAAACCCGTAAGAATATATGTCCGGGCGATCTCCATTGTGACCCACAAGAATGGGCTTAACGCAAGCGCCCAGGCTTGGGAATACTTCGCCACCCATGCCATCACCAGGCCAAAAGTGCCAAAGTATAAAGAAAACACCATCACGAAAAGGAGCAGCACTCCGATGGCGAGCACCGGGCCCAATCCACCATGGCGCTCCATGACGTAAACAAACCAATAGCAACTTCCCGCAAAAAATATTGCCCCGGTCAAATAGCCTTGAAGAAAAGCGTGGCGGGGACGCCGCTCATTCACCAGGGCGGCGAGTAACGGTGCGCTGGCGATCCAGACCAGTAGATTCCAATTCGGAAGGGGAAAGCAAAGGAATAAAAGCAGGCCGCTGAGGGCGCAAGCTCCATACGGGTAGGATTGTTTTTCGCGTGGATGCAAATGCAAGTTACGAGTTCGCAGTCAATGAGTGACAGCCAAGATTTGATAACAGCCCGTTTCATCTCCAACTTTGGACTTTGAACTGTCGACTGTCAACTGCTCTCCTAATGTTTGATGAACGGCTGCTTGAATCCGTCTTGCATCAGCTTGGCCTTCGTCTTTTCCGCGCTCTCCCGCGTGGAAAAAGGGCCCACCTGGATTCGAAAGAGATTGTCTCCGGCGCGGGCTTGTTCCGGAGTTAAAAGGACTGCCGGATAGTTCAGCGATTTTAAGGCTTTTACCAATTTATCGGCGTCCGGCTTGGTGCCCGTAGCCGCCACCTGGATCATGAAAGGTCCCGCGTCACCCGCGGGTCCGCGCGACGAAGCCGCATTATTAACCGCCGCCACGACGGATGAATTCGCAGGGCCCATCGCCGGAGATAGTCTTGATTCGACTTCGTATTTCGAGGGGGAATCGGGCGCCTGATTCGACGGCGCCGACAAGGGTCTCGGCCGAAGAGGTTCTGGATGATCACCAGAAGCCGCCAACGTTTGGATCTTGGGCGCCGCCCGACCAGCCTGGGAGGAGGGCCGCGGCTGCTCCGGCGTTATCACCGGTGGGATTTCCGCAGAGTCCGACACCTGCTCGGTCAAGGGAGCGGCCTTGGAAGACTTCTCGTTATAACCCACCACAAACCCGGCAGAAAAGAAAATCGCGCAGACCGCTGCCCCGGCCAAGAATAACAATACCATCTGCCCCGCGGAAAGTCCTTTCACGGCCTGTTCCGGACTGCTTTCGTGGCCCATATTCCTCCCTTTGTTATTCAGCGGTCAGGTATCAACGGTCAGTGATGAGTTTTCAGCAGTCTGCTATCAGCAAGACCAACCCGGATGGTCGAATTCACTAAAGACTGATAGTTGAACGCTAATCTCGTTCTCCACCTCATTTCGGCAAAGTACCAGGCGTCATGGGGGTTGCCGGCGGCGGATTAAACGGCTTTCCCATAATGGCCGCCAGCAGATCGACGGGCAGTGGGAAAACTATGGTCGTGCTTCTCTCCGTGCCCAACTCGGCCAGCGTTTGAAGATAGCGCAGGGTAATCGCCACCGGTTGGCGGGCGATCACTTCCGCGGCTTCTGACAATTTGGCCGCCGCCTGGAATTCTCCGTCGGCGTTGATGACCTTGGCCCGGCGTTCGCGCTCGGCTTCGGCCTGGCGCGCGATGGCCCTCTGCATGTCCTGGGGCAAGTCCACTTGCTTCACTTCCACCTTGGTCACTTTAATCCCCCACGGCTCGGTGTGCTCATCCAGAATGGATTGCAGGCGTGCGTTCAGTTTCTCGCGCTGGGAAAGCAAATCGTCCAAATCGTATTCGCCCAGCACCGAGCGCAGGGTGGTTTGCGCCAACTGTTCGATGGCATAGCGATAGTTCTCCACCTCATTAAAAGCCTTCTGCGCGCTGATAACGCGAAAATAGACCACGGCGTTGACCTTCAACGAGACGTTGTCGCGCGTGATCACGTCCTGGGGCGGAACGTCCCAGGTCACGATGCGCAGGGAGATTTTTACAATCTTATCAATCGGCCAGAATATCAGAACCAGCCCCGGACCTTTATCATCCTTCAAGACCCGTCCCAGGCGGAAGACTACGGCGCGTTCATACTCGCGCAGGACGTTCAGGCAGGCCATAATCCAAAAAAAGAAAATGATCGCCCCAAAGAAAAGCGTCTCATACATGTTGTGCTCCTTTCGAGAGTTTCAATAGGATGTAAAGCCATCGGTTCTTTCGCCGGCAGCCTTGGGGAAGGAAATCTGTAAGCGCCAGGTCTTTGGCGAAGTCTCGGGCCGCGCGCCCTCACGCACAGTCTAATGGTTTCCGGACACAGGTTCAACCACCAAGGTCAACCCATCCACGGCGCGCACACGGACGCGCGCGCCTTTCTGGATTTTGCCCGAGGTTCTGGCTTCCCAGATTTCCCCGTGGACAAAAATTTTTCCCGCCGGTTCAAGGTCGGTCTGCGCGGTCCCGACAGAATCAATCATTCCCGCATCGCCGGTGACCACCTTTTGCCGCCGCGCCGCCAAGGCAATCCGCAGGAGAAACACCATAATAACCGCCAGGGGCAGGGTCACACTTAAAGACGTCCCCAGCCGGATTCCCGCCCCCGGAAATGGAGAATCAATCAAAATGAGAGACCCCACCACCATGGCCACAATTCCGCCCGCCGCCAGCACGCCGTGCGTGGGCATCTGCGCTTCCAAGACGAATAAGCCGAGGGCCACCAGAATCAGAAGAACGCCCGCATAATTGATGGGCAGCAGGTGAAATGCGTAGAGGGCCAACACCAGTGAAATGGCTCCCACTACGCCGGGCGCAACCATTCCGGGATGGTTAAATTCCAGGTAGAGGCAAAGCACGCCAATCGCGCCCAGGATAAAAGCAATGTTGGGGTCGGCGATTCGGGAGAGGAACCGTTCGCGCGAGCTCATCTCATAGGGTTCGATGATCGCACCCGCCAGGTGCAAAGTGGTGGTGGAATCATCAAATCGTTTCACCGTTTTGCCGTCGAACTGGGCAAATATATCGGACGGCGTATTGGCGATGGCGTCTGTCAGCTTGCCGTCGAGCGCTTCTTTTTCCGTGAATGACCTGCTTTCGCGCACGCCTTCTTCGGCCAGTTTGGAATTGCGCCCTCGTTTGTCTGCAATGCTACGGATGTAAGCGGCAGCATCATTTTCGATTTTGCCTTCCATGGTCTTGCCGATATCTTCTCCTCCCATCAAGACAGGGTGAGCGGCGCCGGTATTGGTTCCCGGCGCCATCACCGCCAGGTCGCCGGAAAGGAGAATAAAAAATCCGGCCGACGCGGCGCGATGCCCGCTGGGGGCGACGTAGGTAATAACCGGCGCGCGCGAAGCTTCAATGGCGCTGATGATTTCTCGCATGGAGGTGTCCAACCCTCCCGGCGTGCTGAGTTCGAGCAATACTGCGCTGGCGTGAATCTGGTTGGCGTGATTGATGCCGCGGGTCACGTACTCGGCGGTTACGGGCTCGACCGTATCATCCAGGTTTACTTGGACGACTACAGGGGCCGTCTCAGCCAATTCAGGTGACGACGCTGCTATGCCGAGCATGAGGACCGTCACGATCGCGATCGCCCGCGCGCCCGGCCCAAACAGCGCATAATTCTGAAAGCGGCAAGCCCAACCTTGTTTCATGGCAATCTCCGCGTTTCGGGCGCCCGCGCCTGAATTTGCTGGACCAACCGAGCCGCTTCCTGATTCCCCGGATCCAGGCTTAGGGCAGCCTCGCCTTGCGTGCGCGCGGCATCGGCCCGGTTCAGCGAAAGATAAACACGTGCCAGCAGAATGTGGGCCGCCACTGAGTCCTTCAACTTCAGAGATGTCGCCAGCTCCCCGGCCGCCTCCTGGTGCTTGCCCTCCGCCTCCAGGACCTGCGCCAAATCCATATGGACTTGATAATCCTCGGGGATCAGGGAAACCGCTTCGGTCAGCTCCCGCTCTGCTTCCGCCGAACGGCCGGCGGCGAGTAATCGTTTGCCCTTGGTGACATGAAACTGCGCGTGCTCTGCCGGAGATTTGCTGGCCAGGTTCCTTTCCTCTGCGTTTTGGACGGTGAGCGCCAGCAGGCGGAACGCATGGCCGTCATAATGTTTCTTAATTCGCGTTTGAGGCAAAATATCCTCTTCCGCGCCATTTGAAATCGAAACGCCCTCGTGGACAGTAATCCATTTTTGTTCCACGCGCTGCCGGTCATCCTCCCCCAGCTTGCCGGACACCAGGGCCAGCAAAGTGTGCGCCCCAATGTCGTCATCATCAATGCTCAATGCTTGCTTGAGCGATTTATCCGCCTCGTTATATCGTTTGAGATACCACAGGCAAACGCCCATGTTGAAGGAGAAGTCGGGGTCGGAAGGATCCGCTTGATAGGCGCGTTCAAATTCAGCCAGGGCGTCGGCAAAGTCATGGCGTCGGGCTTCCATCACACCCAGATTGTTGGACACTTCATTCAGGGGGATCTGCTTAGCCAGTTGTGCGAAAACTTTTTCGGACGCGCCCTCCTGTCCGAGAAAATATTCGCTGACCCCCTGGAGAAAAAGTGATTCCAGATAGTTCGGGTCTCCGTCATTCAGCTTCCTCAGCCAGGTGCCTGATCGGGCGTAATCTTTCCGGTCAAAATAATAACGCCCCAATTGGAATGCGGCCTGATGATCCTGGGGATAACGCCGGTCGGCCTCAGTCAGGAATCGGACCCGGCTGTCGTCGTCGGTGGACAGGATGCCCCTAATGTAGTTTTCGAAAGCATCCAGCCGCACTTCGGGGAGGCGGTGCTGGAAGTCTTCCTCCCGGCCCACAACAAAGTCGGGATCATGGGCCGCCAAAAGCCTCCAGGCAAGATCTGTTTGCAACTCCACCATATCACTCAGCTCGCCCGTGGCCTCGATCGGTCGTGAAAGCTTTAATCCGCGCGCATCCAGAAGGCTTGCCTGCGCGGTCAGGCGGGTACCCACGACGTCGAAGCTGCCCATCACTGCCCAGTCCACGCCGAGTATTTCCGCTATTTTGTAATCACTAGCCAGTGTCAGTGACTTTCCGGGCGGCAATTCGAGTTGAGCGTAGGCCGCATTCAGCTCGTCCCGACCCAGGATATAACGGTCCGGAGCCACCAAACGCGAAGCGAGGATTTCCGCGAGGCCTTCCGAGATCCACCCCAGGTCGGCCCGGGAGCTTTGATTGATGAAAGGAAAAATCAGGATGGTGCGGGCCGTGGCAGCGCGGACGTTCTGGCACGCCCCCGGCATCAAAATCAAAAATGAAACCAGGTGAATTGTCTTCCTCATGAGCCGCTTTCCATCGCCATAATTATAACACCCACCCGCATGGAAATTGGCGGTCGAGGTTGGATCTGAACAACGGGATGAGCGCTAGCTCTGGAGGTTGGAAATGATTTTTACCTGATCACCAACGCCGGTGGAATCGTAGGTGAGTCACAACCGGCTCATTCCTTGATGGAAACAGGTGGATTCTTCATCAACTCAACGTACGCGGGATATTCGCTGATTTTTTTGATGTCCGGGTCTTCCTTGAGCCGACGATGATCCTTGAAGCCTTCTTCCATTGCCCGGCGCAGGTAACGCACAGCCTCGTCCGGGCGGCCGAGGATGGCAAACGTTTTCGCCAGGTAGAAGTAGAAATTTGCATCCGCACCCCGGGTCTCCATCACCGTACCGTTGGTTGCGCGGTCGTAAAGAATGCTAGGATCCAGCGTCAGCGCGGCCCGATACTCGTCCACAGCTTCCTTAAATTTCTTCATCCGGTAAAATGCGGTCCCATAGTTCATGTGGAAAGAAGCAGAATCTGGATTTAATTTGAGGGCGCGCCGGTAGTACTTAAGCGATTTCTTGAATTTGTTTTCCAGAAAAAATGTAGTGCCGAGATTATTCCATGGCTCGCTGAAATCACCGTGTAAATGAATGGCCATTGCGTATGCTTTTCGCGCCGCGCCAAAATTGACTTGTTGCTGGAAAGCGATGCCCAATTTATTCCAAATCGTCGCAGAATCAGCCGGCGAAATTCCAGGTTCTTTCAGAGCACGATTATAGAAGTCCACGGCGTCGGCGTAGGACTTTCGAGCCATATAAATGTCGGCTCGCTCCTGGGGAGAAAGGGTGGATTGAGGATGAGACGCGGGGTTGGCCACTTGCGCCCCACCTGCCGGGGCGAGATTGTCACGGCCATTGCGCGAAATCGGGCCCGAAATCGCCGCCCCTTGAGCAAGCGCAAGACCCAGCATGGAAGTCGTCAATATCATTGTGCGCCGGGCAATCTTAAAGGCTGTCATTTGAACCCCCGGGAGGAAACTCAAGTTCAGCATACACCCTGGAAACCCAATGTGCAACCTTACTGTGAATCAGGTTTTTTCGGAGGTGGAGTTTGAGGCGGAGGTGTTTGGCTCTTGCCCTTAAACACAGAAAGGAATCTGCCTAAAACGCCCTTGCTTTTGGGCTTGGCCACAGGATCGGTCGAACTGCCATCCGCCGGGGCCGCGGGCGTTGTGCCTGCTGCGGTTGGCTGAACTAGGGGCGCAGGTTGGGCGTGGGTTTGCCCGCCGTGCAAAATCTCTCCCAATATCCTGGAAATGCCCGAAGGCTGGCCGCCCTTAATATCAATAATCCCCGGGGCCATACCCGCGCCCCCCGCCACACTTGGCTCCGTCCCTTCGATAAATATCTCAGAGTGTGTGGAAGCGGAGTTCACATTGGCGATCAGGTTCGAATCGGTATCGACGGTGGCGGTGACAATGCCTGAGGGGGCTACAAAATCATGAACATCCCGATAAGCCGGGAGCTCCGTGGCGCTCTTCATAAAATCGGTCCAAATGGGCAATGCGGAACTGGCCCCCGTAAGATTCAACTGCCGGTCGTCATCGTAGCCCACCCAAACCACGGCCAGAAGATTGGAAGTGAATCCGGCAAACCAACCATCGTGCAAGGTGCCGGTTTTGCCCGCGGCGGGAAGCCGGAAACCGCGGGCACGGGCCGGATAACCTGTTCCGTTGTTGATCACGCTCTCCATGAGGTTGACCATGAGATAGCTGACGCGCGGATCCAGCACCTGGCGGGTGACAGGCGGGTTGCTCCACAACGTGTGTCCGGCGGAATCGTTGACTGCCAGGATGCATCGGGGCGCAACGTATTTGCCGCCATTCGAAAAAATAGTGTAGGCGCCTGCAATTTCAACCGGCGTGGTCACGTAAGCGCCCAGTGCGAGCGCGGGGGTGGAACCAATGTCCTTGTTGATGCCCGCTGCCACCGCCAGATCGCGTACTTTGGCGTAGCCCACCATTTCCGCCAGGCTGACCGTGGCGTTGTTCAGAGAGAGCATGAGGGCCTGCCGCAGCGTTACTTCCCCATGATATTCCTGCATATAATTGCCCGGTTCGTAGGGCTGGTCCGCGAAATCAAAAGTGGTGGGCTCATCCTTCAAAATGGTGGCGGGGGTGATGAGAGGTTGCGACCCATCCACTCCCGAGCTCAAGGCGGCGGCGTAGACGAAAGGCTTGAAGGAAGACCCGGGCTGACGCCGGGCCAGAGCGTGATTCAATTGGCTTACGCCGTAATTGCGCCCCCCAACCAGTGCCTTCACCACGCCCGTATGCGGGTCTAACACGACCATGGCAAGCTGTGGCTGGTTGGGGTCGCCTGGGTGAGCGTTCTTTCGGCGCCTTTTCTTCAGCTCCTGGTCCACTTCGGCGATCCCGGACCGCGCCCCATTGGAAGCCGCTTCCTGAAGGTCCATATCCAACGAGGTATAAATGCGGTAGCTTTGCGAGAGCAAGTCTTGCTCGGAAAATCTTTCCAGCAGTTGATCCCTGACCATATCGACGAAAAAAGGCGCTTGGCTTCCCTCCACATTCCGCTGCGCGAGTCCCAAGGGCGCCGCGATCGCTCGCTCGGCTTCCGAGGCAGAAATAGCTTCCGTCTCCACCATCCGGCGCAGCACGTAATTCCGGCGCTCGATCGCGCGCTGAGGATTTCGATATGGCGAGTAAAGGTTGGGACCCCGGATCAATCCGGCAAGCAGGGCGGCTTCCGGCAAGGTCAAGCTGCCCACATCCTTGTTAAAATAAGCGCTGGCGGCCTCGCCAAAGCCTTCCACGGAGAAACTTCCCCGCTGGCCCAGATAGATCTGGTTGGCGTACATCTCAAAGATCTGCTCTTTGCTCAACCGCTGCTCGAGCATCAATGCCAAACAGGCCTGCTTCACTTTGACGCTCCACGTCCGGTCGCGGTTCAGGAAGAACTCGCGCGCCAATTGCATAGTCAGTGTGCTGCCACCCTGCAGCCCGTGATCGCCGCGCAAGTCGGCAGCGGCGGCGCCTAAGACGCGGTAGATACTCACTCCGTAGTGGGAGAAAAAGCGATGGTCTTCCGCCGCCAGAACCGCGTCCACGAGGACTTTGGGGATGTCCTGGTATCGCAACAAGAGCCTTTTGGACCGGCCGCGGTCAAATACCGTAGTGAGTACCTCGGGCTCGAGCCAGTAGTTCTCCAGTGAGGCGGGCCGGTTGATGGTGGTGATGGATGCGATTTGGCCACCCTTGAAGACCAGCGCGGCCGGACCTTCCTGAATCTGGTCGCCATGGAAAAAAGATGTGGGACCGGGGTAAATTTCCAGACGATTCCCCGAAAGTTTGTACGTTCCGACGTTGGAGCCGGCTTCGCCTTCGGCGTAAAAGGCTTTCCGCAACCGGGCAGCAATAGTGGCAGGGGTAGCCGGTTGCCCCACTCGTATTTCCGCCGGAGCGGCATAGACCAGTGAAGCATTGGCAAAAACGTCGCCGCTCAGTCGCGCGTCAATAATCCGCGCAAATCGAACGTAGTAATAGGTGAAAATCCCCAACCCCACAAGCATCGTCAGCAGGCCGGCGGCCAATAGGGTTTTTTGCCACCAAGCCCACCCTGAAAAGAATGCACTTATCCTGGTAGTCCGCAACTTTCCGGACTTGGCTGGCTTGCGAGTTTCCGGTGTTGGCCGTTGAGGCACGGTTTATAACGCGTTGTTCGAGGCCGAGGGAGTGAAATGCATTTCAAAGGTGTAAAACTTCAAATCGACGGGGACATTGTAATCCAGGTCGATGGTGACCCTGGTCCCCACTTGGACTTTGATGTCTTCACGAGTGACGGGAAGGTCCAAATCCTTGGCGTAACCCAGAACCTTGTTTTGGACCGCATCCACCGAAGCCCGGTCCACTGTGGCTTGGATGGCCAGATCGTGGATGTCGTTATTCAGCTCGTAATTGGCCACATAAATGGGAATGACCTTAAAGGCGGTCCACCCCACCAAGGCAAGGAAAATGATCGTAAAGATCAGTTTCGCGCTCCCAGCTCCCTTTTCCGACCGTCGCATAACCCCTCCGGGTTGGAGATGAATGATCGCGCTAGCGGAGATGCTTTTCCTTCAAAATTCTTACTGCATCCTCCATTTTAACATCCTCAATTTGCTTTGTCGAGCGCTGGAATATTTCCGCCAACCCCTGCTCATACTTGCGCTTCCCCAGGGTGACTCGCAACGGCACCCCGATCAGGTCCGCGTCCTTGAACTTCACTCCCGGCCGCTCAGCCCGATCGTCAAAAAGCACATCAATGGACTGGTCTTGCATTTCTCTGTACATCTTTTCCGCCGCCGAGCGGATGAACGAGTCATCCATGTTGGCCGCCGTCAGGATGACGTCAAAGGGGGCAATCGCTCGAGGCAGGAACATTCCGTCCTTATCGTGGTTCTGCTCGGCCGCCGCGCTCAGAATGCGCTCCAGCCCAATGCCGTAAGAACCCATCACCAGGGGACCTTCCCTGCCATTGGAGTCCAGCACATTGGCGTGCATCGTTTCAGAGTAGCGCCGCCCCAGTTTGAAAACGTGGCCCAGCTCAACTGTCACCACCACGCGCAGGTGGTTGCCGCACCGGATGCACAAATCTCCCGTGACCGCAATGCGCAGGTCGCGAAATTCGGCCATAAAATCCCGCCCCGGTGTAACGTTGCGAAGGTGCGTGTCATCTCGATTGGCGCCGGTCACCATGTTCCTGCGGCCTTCGAGTGACCGATCGGCGAGCAGCCTTACTCCTTTCAAACCTACCGGCCCCAGCGAACCAAGATTGGCCCCATGCAGCTTTAACGCTTCTTCGGGAGTGGCGGGCCTAAACACGTCAGTGCCGAGTGCTATGGCCAGTTTCGTCTCGCTCAGCGTGTGGTCGCCACGAAGCAGCAACACCACAGGCTTACTATCCACGATGTAAACCAAAGTCTTGATCATCCGCGTTGGACTCTCTCCCGTAAAGCGGACCAAATCGTCAATCGTCTTTTGGGCCGGGGTCGGGAAGGCTTCCGGAGGGGAGTCGCCGGGTAGATCCTCTACCGGAGGCGCTTTGGCTTCCGCCTTCTCCAAGTTGGCTGCGTATCCGCAGTCGCACACGGCCACGGAATCCTCGCCCGCTTCGGTGGGCGCGGTAAATTCACCGGATACTTTCCCGCCCATCATCCCCGAATAGGCTTCCACGTACATAAACTTCAATCCACAGCGCTCAAAAATGCGCGTGTAAGCGTCCACATGCTTCTGGTAGCTCACATCCAGGCCGGCGTCATCCAGGTCAAAAGAGTAGGAATCCTTCATCATGAATTGGCGCAGGCGCAACAAGCCGGACTTGGGCCGGGGCTCATCGCGAAACTTGGGCTGAATCTGGTACCAGATTTGGGGAAGTTGCTTATAGGACCGCAACTCGCCGCGGGCGATGTTGGTCATTTCCTCTTCGTGCGTCATCCCCAGGCAAAGGTCGTGCTGGCCGCGGTCCTTGAGCTTGAACATCACATCCACGGAATCCCAGCGCCCGCTCTCCTTCCAAAGCTCGCCCGGATTCAAGGCGGGCAAGTAGAATTCCTGCCCGCCAATGCGGTTCATCTCCTCGCGGATGATCTGCTCAATCTTCAGGAACGACTTGTGGGCCAGATACAGGTGGGCGTAAATCCCCGCCGCAACCTGGCGCACGTAACCGGCGCGCAGCAGGAATCGGTGGCTGGGCACTTCCGCATCCGCAGGCACTTCACGCAAAGTGGGAATAAAGGCTTGGCTCCAACGCATTATCTCCGCCTTTCACGAGCGACTGTATCTTGATGTAAATGAGCTTCCGTGCAAATCAACATCCATTGTTAAAGATGCGCGACGGGATTGTCAAGAAATGGGTCAGCCCGGTGGTGACTCATTTTGATTTAGTAGAGCCGGGCTTGAGCCCGGCAAGTGCCGCCCTGAAGGGCGGCGCTACGTCAAAATGCGTCACCACCGTCAGCCCCAACCACCGGTCAAGCCCCCTGGTATCCAAATACCAGACTAATAAATGAGGTTTCGATATAATCCTGAAATGAATCTGCCGGATGTCTTTGGCCTGTTGGGTGGACTACTGGCGCTCGCCTTTCTGGCCAACCGGCTGTTCCGCATCACCCGCGTGCCCGACGTCATTGTTCTGATGGCAGTAGGCCTTGCCCTGGGGCCCGGCCTGCACCTGGTGGACGCCAGCAGCCTGAAGCCAGTCACAGACTTCTTTGGCACCCTCGCCCTGGTCCTGATCCTTTTCCAAGGCGGGCTGGAGCTTGAAGTCCGCGACACCGTGCGGCATTTTCCGGCCGGCCTGCTGCTTTCGGTTTACGCCTACCTCCTTAGTACTATGTTCGTGGCTTACGTCTTCCACCGCAACCAGGGCTCTTCCATTGAGACTGCATTACTGGTAGGAGGGGTATTCGGATGCACCAGCAGCGCCATCATCCTCCCTGTCCTTCAACAAATTGAAGTCAGCAAGCCCGTCCGCATCACCATGTTGCTTGATGCATCGCTCAGCGACACCCTGGCCGTCCTGATGGTTGGTATTCTCCTTACCCTTCACGTCTCAGGCGGGCAGATTGCTTCGCAATTCCTGGAACAAATCGCATTCCAGTTTTCGGTTTCCACCGCCGTGGCGTTGCTCGCTGCTTTCGCCTGGTCGTATCTCCTTCCGGTCATGTCGGAGCAGCGTTTTTGGCAGGCCCTCACTTTTTCCGCCGTGCTTTTGCTCTACGCCGGAATGGAGTGGATTCACGCCAATGGATTGATTGCAGTGCTGATCTTCGGCCTGGGGATTGCCAACTTCCATCGCCTTAATCGCAACACTTTAGCTCCCACGCTCGGTTCTGAACCGGCGAGCGGGCACGCCCAAATCCACCATTTCCATTCCGAACTCGCCTTCCTGGTTCGTTCATTCTTTTTTGTGCTGATCGGCTTGATTGTGGACCTGAAAGGCCTGCTCCATTACGGCTTGTTGGTGGGTGGATTGGTGGGTGCTTTGGCCCTCGCCCGCTGGCTTGCCGTGCGGGCCACATGGTGGGCGTGGCGCGACGCCGGCCCCCTCGAAAAGGAATTACCCATGTGGATCCAGCCCCGCGGACTCATCACCGTCGTCCTGGCCCTGCAAGTCATTGAAGCGCGCGGACCTTCCTTCAATTTTCTGATCCAGGTTGCCTTTGCCGTGGTTCTGGCCACCAACATCCTGGTGATCATCGGCAGCATCCGCGCCAGCCGAATCGCCGCCCGCGCCGCCGCCGCGCCAGCGCTCGAGCGGGCTCATTTGGCAGTGCAGGAAAAGGGATCATCGACGCTGGGATAGCCGCGCTCACCTTGAACCAGAGGGGGCAGAGGGGGTTGTCACTGCACAAAACACCGCGCCCAGAAAAACGCTCAACCCGGCTCCCGCCATTTTTCTCACAGCCTCTGCGGCGGGATGTTAGAATGTATCGAAGATTTAAGGAGAAAGGCAAATGAACCCAGGCAATTCAATTTTTGCCCGGCCGCTCGCCGAGGCCGATCCCGAAATCGCGCGCTCCATCGAGCAGGAAGTCGACCGCCAGGCCCGCACGATTGAGCTGATCGCGTCGGAAAATTTTGTCAGCGAGGCGGTGCTCGAAGCTCTGGGCTCGCCGCTAACCAACAAATACGCCGAAGGTCTGCCGGGCAAGCGCTATTACGGCGGGTGCGAGTTTGTGGACGTGGCCGAAACTCTGGCCATCGAGCGCGCCAAAAAACTTTTTAACGCCGAGCACGCCAACGTCCAGCCGCACTCGGGCGCGCAGGCCAATCAGGCCGTTTATATGTCCGTCCTCAAACCGGGCGACACGGTGCTGGGCATGAACCTGGCTCACGGTGGACACCTGACCCACGGGCATCCCATGAATTTTTCCGGCAAGATGTACAAGATCATTCCCTACGGCGTGCGCCAGGACACTGAAACCATCGATTACGATGAGCTGGAACGCCTGGCGGTCGAGCACCATCCCCAAATGATCATTGCCGGCGCCAGCGCCTATCCGCGCCTGCTGGATTTCGAGCGTTTCGGAACCATTGCAAAAAGAGTCGGCGCGGTTTTGATGGTGGATATGGCCCACATCGCCGGGCTGGTGGCGGCGGACCTTCATCCCAGCCCCTTCCCTCACGCCGATTTTGTGACCACCACCACCCACAAAACGCTGCGCGGACCGCGCGGCGGTATGGTCTTCTGCAAAACCCAATACGCCAAAGACCTCGACAAAATTGTTTTCCCCGGCATCCAGGGCGGACCCCTGATGCACGTGATCGCCGCCAAGGCCGTCTGCTTTCATGAAGCGCTGCAACCCGCGTTTCGCGATTACCAGAAGCAGATTGTGGCCAACGCCAAAGTGCTGGCGGAAACGCTGGCCCACGCGGGCTTCCGCATCGTCTCGGGCGGAACAGACAATCACTTGATGCTGGTGGACGTTTTCTCCAAGAAGGTGACCGGCAAGCAGGCCCAGCAGGCGCTGGAATCGGTCAGCATCACTGTTAATAAGAATGCTATACCCTTTGATGTAAATCCTCCCGCCACCGCCAGCGGCATTCGCGTGGGCACGCCCGCGGTCACCACGCGCCGAATGAAAGAACCGGAGATGAAGCGCATCGGCGGATGGATGGCCGAAGTGCTGCACAATCTGGAAAATGAGTCGGTGCTCAAGCGCGTGCGCAGTGAAGTGGAAACGCTGACGGAGAAATTCCCGCTCTACGAAAACCGGCGCGTGCCAACCGCGAGCAAGGTTTAGAGGGGCTATGGATGGTATACTTCAGTTGCCCTTATCTTCACGGGGAGGTCGAGTAAAGTAAGGACCGCGAGACATATATTGCCGAACGACACCCGGAACTCCTATCGGCCCTTCAAAGTCGCATCTCGGAGACCTTGTCAAATCCAGAACAGGTCAGGCGAAGCGCCCGGGCCGCAAACGCTCACTTGTTTTCGCGGTCGTTTCCAGATCTCAAGCGGGGAAATGATGTGGTCGTAGTCGTCGTCACCGAGGACAAGGAACGACACTGGATCATCACGGCCTACGTAACGAGGAAGCTGGCAGAAGGAGACATCATATGGAAGCGAAGCTGACTTTCAAGTACGACCGCGAAGCAGATATCCTCCACATCGATAAGTGCCCTCCTTATCCGGACCAGGAGTCGGAGGAGCTGGGCGATGATGTGATCGCCAGGCTGAATCCTGGCACCAAGCAAGTTGAGAACTTCGAAATTCTCTTTTTCTCGACTCGGCTCTTGCGTAGTGATTTGTTTCAATTGCCCGTCACCGCAGATCTCAGGCTGACCTTATAATGATTTCCTTTGGCCCAAAGGAACGGGAGGCGCTGACCGAGGGGGTTCCACTTTATGAAAGCCGCCTCTCCCTTGCTACTGGCGCTCACCGGCCTTGAACATCGTCCACGGGCCGGCCTTCATGTCCAGAAGTTTGGGCGCCATCCAGGAATATTCGGGATGGGATTTTAGGAAGGGCCCGGCACCAATGCGGGGATCTGCACTGCTCGCTCGTCCAAGCTGATCTTTGGCTGGCCGGCAACCGTTATGTCCTCAGAAAATTCTCGACATCAATTCCCGCCTCGCGAAGGATCGCGCGAAGTGTTCCCTCGGCCATATCGCGTGCGTAGTGGGGAACAGACACCTTGCGCCCGTGACGGCATGGCGCCATAGTTCGTGGCTTCCCGCGCCGACGCGGTCGAAAACAAATCCAAAAGCGCGAAGGCGTCGAGCCACTTCACGGTACTTGAAGCCGGAAAGTCGGCCCATCAGCGGATACCGACAGGCACCAGAAGATCGAGGGTTGTTGGGCTGAGTTTGGCAAGCGCGGGAGGAACCGGATCACCATGATCCAAGCAGCTTTCGACAATTTTGCGCGTCAACCCCTGGGCGATTTCGACCGCTTCCATTACGCTTCGTCCTTCGGCCACCAAACCTGGAACGTCGGGGCTGGTGGCAACGTAACCGCCTTCTTCTAAAGGTTCGAGATGCAACCGAATCGTTGCTTCATCAACTCTGGTGAGATGCTGCCGGTGTTTCATCTCTCTTTTGCGCTTGATCGCCATGGGTTGTTACACTCCGTGCGAGATAGTGCGATTATAACATGTATTCGAACCGGGCATCGACTTGCCTATTGTTGTGCAACCCGAAGGGCAAGCCAGCTTGTAGTTTGGGATTATTTTGGGCCGGCGCGCTCACCGGCCTTGAACATCGTCCACGGGCCGGCCTTCATGTCCAGAAGTTTGGGCGCCATCCAGGAATATTCGGGGTGGGATTTTAAGAAAGGCGCGGCTAAAAAATCCGCGCCGCACGGATGTCCCCGGCGGGCGTAAAAGCTGAGCGCCTGGGCCATCTGGCTGTCCATCGCCTTGCCCTGCACTGCTCCGCCGGGATAATAGGGACCCCAACCCCAAACCCTGATGCCGCGTGAACTCGTGTCCGTGTGGCCACAGAGAGTGCGCTCGTCGGCTCCGTCCTTTTTCTCGTAAGCGTCGGTGTGATCGGAAATGAACTGCTCCGCCAGGCGCACGTCGATTTTCCCCTTCGACTCTTTCATCAGTTCTTCCCAACGCACGCGGCGGGCGTTGGGCGAGGAGGTCGAATCCTTGGGATCGAACCTGGTATCCAATCTGATCACGTCAGGGTCGCGGGCCCAGTTGGAGCCAATGAAATAGCCGTCTTTGGTGCGCCAGACTTTGTGCGCTTTCAGGCCCAGCTCAAATTGAGCGATCTCGCCGGTCTTATTGTCTGCCAGAAGCCAGTCATTGGCGTAACCACCGTTATTCCCGTCGAGCATGATGCGAACGTAGTCGTCAATCGAGTTGGCGTATTGCAGGGCCTTGCGCGAGCGCTCGAATTCGGGCTTCCCGTTGGGGTCCCAACCCTCAAACTGGGTGATGGTGGTTTCAGTAATCATAATGCCGTTGGAGTTGACCCCGAAATCGTCGTCACTGGTAATGACGCCCGGGAAGCCATCCATGAAAATGTGGGCGCCGTGTTCAGGGACGATATCGAAAATTATCCGCCAGCGCTCGCCATTCATGTAGTTGGTCCAATTGTTGTGGGCGATGACGATTTTGTGGTCGCGGGTGTAGCTTCCCGTGGCCACGAAGGCGCTGCAATTGCCAGGACTCTTCAGGCGGGGCGCGCTGGCCACTTTGTGTTGCGCGTTATACCAGGGAACGTAGTAGTCGGCCAGTTCCTCAAAAGCGTTCAGGGCCACCACATCGTCAATGTCCAGCGATTGGCCGCGTGACTTAAGGCCCTCAACCATGCCCTTCAATTCTTGCTGATATTCGGGATCGATTTTCGGCCAGAGCATTTCGCGCGCCGCCCGCCGGAAAAACTCCCAGTCGCGCTGGGTCATGTGCGTGTCATCCAGTTTTACAGCCTCATAAGCGTCTTCGATATCGGCGGCCAGCAAGGATCCGTGCTGAAACCCAATCTGCTCCGGAGAACCGGCCAGGTGGACAAAGATCCAGCCGCCTTGATCGAACCGGTAGGCGCCGTGGAGTCGCGAGTCTGCCGTCGCAGCTTGGGCTGGAAAAGAACCGGTGCCGGCGAGTCCGACGCCCGCAGGTGAGAAATTTCGAATTTTTTCCGGGGCCAAGATGAGGCGAAGGCCTGCCAGTCCCAAAAGGGTCAAGCATAGAACCAACCAATATGGCTTCCGTTTCGGCAGCATTATGAGTCCCCCTGGCAGTCAAACTTTTTGGAGTATTTCTCCGGCGGCAGTGTAACCGCTTTTCACCGCGCCTTCAATCGTCGCGGGCAATCCAGTCGCCGTCCAATCTCCCGCAAGGTATAGGCCGTGGATGGGCGTTCTTGCCGTGGGTCGGGCGCTTTCCGCCCCGACGGCGGGCGAGAAAGTGGCAAAGCGTTCTTTGATCACCAGCGAGTGGATCAGCTTGGCCTCTTTTGCCGCAGGCAGAAGCTGGCCAAGTTCTCTCAGCGCCACGCCCAGCAATTCTTCCTTGGCGCGGCCGATGTGCTTGTGCGCGCCACTCAAGACCAGGGAAATGTAATGAGCGTCGGAGCGCGGGGCTGGATGTTTTGACGCGGAAAATATCTTGCTCTTGTTAAATAACCACTGAATGGTCGTACCTCTGAGGCCCAGAAACTCTAGCTCTGTAATCGGCCGATCAAACCAAAGATTAATGGAAATAATTGGCGCCGGACGCAAAGACAGAATTCTGGTAAAGAAAGGCTCCTTGCGGAGGAGTTCAGGCGGAAGGATGCCGGCGAATTTGTTCCACGGGGTTGCGCTTATGACCGCACGGGCAGGAACCATTTCTTTGTCCGAAAGCGTGACCCCTGCGCAGGCGCCATTCGCGATTAGAAACCCGGTGACGTTCCGGCTCACCTCAACTTTTCCGCCATGCGACTTAATGAATTCGGTGGCTGCTTGTGTGTAGCAATCGCTCAGTCCTACGCGCGCCCAACCCAAGCTTGAGTCGCGCGGCGACTTGAAAAGTGCGAGTTTCAACACTCGTTTGAACAATTCCGCGGACGCAATCCCCGGGTCTTCGTTCATGGCGCCGATACAAATCAAATTCCAGAAATTTCGGCGGACACTTTCCGATTGCCCAAGCCCGCTCAGCCATTGGTCCACCGTGAGCGCGCTTAGGCCGTTGTTTGAATTGGCCGAGCCGCCGAGCGCGCGCCGCATGCCCAGGATCTGGAGTTTTTCAGCCCAAGTGAAGCTGCCTGACTTCAACACGCCGACCAAGAGATGCCAGGGAGCGGGAAGTTGCGGGCATTGGAGCACACTCTCCCGTCCATCCAGCCCCAGAAATCGGACGGTGAGTCCGGCCTGGAACGTCAAAAGGTCGAAGGTTCCGATGGTTTTCAGAAAATGGATGGTCTGGTGATAGCACCCCATGAAGAGATGCTGCCCATTGTCTACCACCGAGCCGGTTGAGGAGTCGAGGAAGGAACAGGCGCGCCCGCCCAGATGCGGCTTCTGTTCGAGAAGTCGCACCGGCCTCCCCGCCTTCGACAAGGCGACTGCAGCGGCCATCCCGGCAAAGCCACCACCGATAATCAGAACTTCATCGGGCATATTATGGTATCTGTTAAAATTTCCAAGATGGCGATGAGGAGAAGGCTTTCGCAACTCCTCCAAATTGCACGCTAATCGTCAATCGGCAGTTTCACTTGTGCCATTCCGCGCCCAGATAGACGGAAAGGGCAGTCCCCAATTTCGCCGGTCGCGAAAGGCTGACTCGTTTACCAAAAACATTGTAGGCGCGGGCCTCAATCTGTTTGAGCAGCCGCCAGTAGATGGCGGCCATGATTTCCGCCGCGATCATCGAGCGGCGGTCTTCTCCAGCCAGTTTCGAGCGGGCTGTGCCAAATCGTTCGCGGGCGCGATCACTTTCGAACTGCATCAGTTCGACAAAAGCCGAGGTGTATTCGCCCCGTGCAAGTCCATCCTGAGTCACACCAAACCGCTCCAGGTCTTCGCTGGGCAGATAGACGCGCCCGCGGAGCGCGTCGCTCTGAACGTCGCGAAGGATGTTCACCATTTGCAGCGCCTGCCCGAGATTCAGCGCGTATTCGCGGGCCCGTGGATCGCGGTATCCGAAAATTTCAATTGCGATCAGTCCGATGGTCCCGGCAACGCGGTAGCAATAAACCGACAGATCATCAAATGTCTCGTAACGCAAGTCGCCCCCGTCCATCCGGATGTCCATTTCAAGGCCCAGGATCAGGTCTTCAAAATACTGGCGCGGAATTTTAAACCGCCGGATGGCCCCGGCCAGCGCCCTCAGGCTCGCATCATCGCCAACACTCGCAGGCGGATTCTCAACGTAGCAGGAATCGAGAGCTTCGCGGTACAGGTCAATTTCATGTGCCGCATCCGCGGGCGCCAGGCCGCTGTCCGCCGCATCATCGCCACGCCTGGCAAAGGCATAGACCGCCTCAATGGCCTCCCGTTTTTCGCGAGGAAGAAAGATAAATGAATAGTAGAAGTTCGTGGCCCGCGAAGTGGTGGAGCTCTTGCGCTGGGTCAAAACGCTCATAGCTGGGTGGTGGCGGTAGCATGGGCATTCATTTCCGTGTCGCTCAAAGCCCGTTTGCCCCGCGCCCGAAAATAAAGTTTGAGAAAGTCAAACAAGTTGAGGCTGGGCCTGTGCCCAAACACATCGTAGCCGACGGATTCAATTTTGGAGAGTATCGCCATGCCACCGAGCCAGGTGAAACGAAGTTGGAGCCGCAATTCCGGCGTCACCAAATCGGGCAGCGTGCTCCCCTTGGTGAAAAGCTTGCGCGTGCGGGCAATCTCGAATGACAGGAATTGGGCCCAACGGTCGGCCGCCGACGGAACACATTTTGTCCGAAGCTGATCGACGTCTTGCAAGGAAAGATCGAACCGGTGCAGGTCATCGAGAGGAAGATAAACTCGGCCGCGCTCGAGGTCGATGCGCACATCCTGCCAAAAATTCGCAAGCTGGAGTGCCGTGCAAATGTTGTCCGAGAGATTGAAAAGAACAGCCTCGCGCCGGCCAGGGGGGGTAAAAAGCTCGATCACCAGACGGCCAACCGGATTAGCCGAATAGGTGCAGTAACTCAGCAGCGATGCAAAATCCTTATGGAGGTCCACTCGCACATCGGACTCGAACGCGCACAGCAGATTCTCAAAATGTGCGTGGCTCAGATTAAATTTCCTGATGGAATCCGCAAGCGCAATGAAGACAGGATCGGCAGGATTCCCCGCCACGCAGTCATTAAGTTTGCGCCGCCAATCGGCGAGCAACGCCAGGCGCGGCTCGCGCTCCGCCGGCGCCTCTCCCGGGGTAAATTCGTCCGCAAAATCGTCGGCGCAGCGCGCGAACGCGTAAATCGCCGCCAGGGCGTCACGCTTATCCGCCGGGACCAGATGGGATGCCACCGGGAAATTTTCGTAATGTTTTCGAGCCCGCTTTCGGCACTCAGCGTAGGCCGTGCGGAGGAGTGAATCAAGGCTGGTCATGGGGTGGCCCGGTTGCTTCGTCGCCCCATTATAAGCGACCTGAAAGGAGGAAGGAAGTGAATGCCGAAACCTCACACCCATTGCCAATCGAGGGGATGAGCCTCCAGAAGAGGGCGCTTTTGCGATCACATTGGAACTGGCGTGAAGATCAACGGTTCCTGCGCCCTTCCCTATTTATTTTCCGGTCGTCCGGCGCGGCGGATGAAAGTCGGCACATCCAAATCGTCGGAGGGAAGTTCCGACGGCGCGGGCGCCTTTTCGGTGGCGACTTCAAGGGGAAGCCTTTCCTTCTTCAGCATCATGTTTTTCACACTCTGCTGCGCGGAACGGACGGCAGGTGACATCATGGTGCGCGGACGCATCCCCATCTTATCGGGTTTGATGCCGGTAGCAATCACAGTGACCTTCACGCTGTCTTTCATGTTCTCATCGTGAACGGCGCCAAAGATGATGTTGGCGTTTTCCGCTGCCGCTTTCTGCACGATGGTCGATGCCTCGTGGACTTCGTGCAGCGTCAGCTTGCTCGATCCAGTAATGTTCAACAAAATTCCCTGGGCCCCGTTGATGGAGGCATCCTCGAGCAGCGGGCTGGAAATGGCACGGTTGGCAGCCTCCACCGCGCGGTTGCCGCCTTCGGCGATGGCCGTTCCCATCACTGCGTAGCCCATGCCCTTCATAATCGTTTTGATATCGGCAAAGTCACGGTTGATGATGCCCGTGATAGTAATGATGTCTGAAATTCCCTGCACGCCCTGGCGGAGAATATCGTCGGCGATGCGAAACGCCTCGAAGAAACTGGTGCCCTTGTCCACAAACTGCATCAGGCGTTCATTGGGAATGCAGATTACGGTGTCCACAGCCTCGCTAAGTTCCGCCAGGCCCTGCTCGGCCTGCGCCATGCGGCGCTTGCCTTCAAAAGCAAAAGGCTTGGTCACCACGGCAATGGTGAGGGCGCCGAGTTCGCGCGCCAGGCTCGCCACAATAGGAGCGCCCCCGGTACCCGTGCCCCCTCCCAAGCCGGAGGTGACAAACACCATGTCCGCTCCTTCCAGTGCGTCGATAATCTTCTCGGTGTCTTCGAGTGCCGCGCGACGCCCGATTTCAGGATTGGCACCCGCGCCCAATCCTTTGGTGAGTTTTGTTCCCAGTTGTATTTTCACCGGCGCCTGGGAAGCTTCGAGGGCTTGAACGTCCGTGTTCGCCACCATGAACTCCACGCCTTCCACCTGCGCCGCGATCATTCGATTGATGGCATTGCCGCCGCCACCGCCCACTCCAATGACCTTGATCTTGGCGCCCGAATTCAGTTCATCGGTAAAGCCCACCCGGAGTTCGTTCCCATCATTTTCGGATGCCATGGTCGCTCCTGTTGAAAAAGTCTAAGGTCGAGAGTCGAAAGTTCAAAGTTTAAAAACTCTCAGAGTAGGGATGTTTCTGGTTCCTGGTTTCTGGTTCCTGGTTTCTGGTTCCTGGTTTCTGGTTCCTGGTTCCTGGTTTCTGGTTCCTGGTTTCTGGTTCCTGGTTCCTGGTTTCTGGTTCCTGGTTTCTGGTTTCTGGTTCCTGGTTCCTGGTTCCTGGTTTCTGCCTTTCGTCGTTCAAGGCGCGTCTCCCTTACCGCGGAGTGCCCCCCACAATTTTCCCGTCCAGCTTTTTTCCTGCGATTCGCGCCGCAAGCGCATCCAATTGCCATAGGCAATCAGCCCGACGACCGTGGCAGAAGCAGGATCGCGCAGCGTATCCGTCATTCTCCCCAAACCCTTCGGCTCCCCTATGCGCACGGGAAGAGCCAATGTCTGCTCCGCCAAACTCACCAGCCCTCCCAATTTCGCTCCGCCACCTACCAGCACAATCCCCGCCCCAAGCTGTTTTGCGAAACCGGAGTGTTCGATTTCATCCTGAATCAGCTCCAGCAATTCGGTCGCGCGCGGCACCAGGATATCGCTCAACATGGTGAAGTTCACGTCCCGTGTGGGACGTTCGCCGACGCTTGGGACTTCCAAAAGACCCGTGCCCGGCTTCAAGGAATCGTGCTCGCCCCAGGCGCATTTCATTTTCTCGGCTTCGGGGATGGGAGTTCGAAGTCCAACCGCGATGTCATTGGTAAAATGGTCTCCGCCCACGGGAATCGCGGCGGTGTGGCGGACTGTTCTTTGATGATAAACGATCAGGTCGGTGGAGCCGCCTCCAATGTCTACAAGAGCCACACCCAACTCGCGCTCATCCGGCGTCAGGCATGCCAGCGCCCCCGCCAGAGGTTCGAAGACGATGCCGCTGTCCGGCACTTTAATTCCCGCCAGATTGACCGCCGTCACAATGTTCTGGTATGCGGTCGCCGACGCCGTAATCAGGTGGACGTTCACTTCCAGCCGCGCGCCCGCCATTCCGACCGGGTTGTGAATGCCATTCTGAGAATCGAGGAAGTACTCTTGCTGCTCAACGTAGAAACGCTCGCGGTCCGCCGGCAAAGTGATGCTCTGCGCGGTCTGAATAACTTTACCCACATCTTCGCGGGTTACTTCTCGAGTGTTTTTGGGTGACTTGCCCAGGTTCAATCCTCCCCTGGAATTCACCCCTTTGATGTGTGCTCCGCCAATCCCAACATAGGCGGAATCGATGGCAATGCCGGCCGCAGCCTCCGCGGCCTCAACCGCCTTTTTGATGGCAAGGACGCAGGCATCAAGGTTGACAATCAGCCCCTTTCGCCAGCCTTTGGACTCAGCCACGCCTTCTCCCGAGGGCTGGAGCTTGCCGTCATCGCCCGGCTGACACACCAGCACACACGTTTTGTGACTCCCAACGTCAAGCCCAACTACGTGATAATCTTTGCGCGCCATCTTTTTAATATTGCCGATTGACGAGCGGACAGTTGCGATTCAAGGGGATCATCTTATGTTTGAGAGGATAGACTCTCGTTCGTACAATGATGCCGGCCCCCGAACTGATGGCCGTTTGTCACTTTTCGGTTTTCTGCTGTCCTTCCTCTGAATTACCCTCCGGGTTCACGACCACTTGATTGCGATATCGCAAATCCACCGAATCAATCTTGGCGTTGGTCTTCCGGATGTCAGGAAGCAGCGCCAGGAAATTAGAAAAACGTTCCTGAAAATTGCTGCGCCCAAAATGAACCTCGACACTCTCCCGACCCTGCACCAGCATGGCCTTCAGGTCGTCGGCATCGGCCAGGTTCACTTCAGAGATCAGCCAACCGGAGGACGGAGCGCTCCCGCCGAGCTGCCGTATAAAATCCAGGTACATCGCGATTCGCGACACCCTTTCCATCGCGTTGCCCGTAGTATCCAACCCTTCCAGCACCGGAAAATTGAACCCGGCTTTATCGGGCTTCTCGAGGTATACCCCGTCTACGTCCACCAGCTTCACCTGGCCGCCCAGCGTCACAAAAGCCACGGGAACGCGTTCGACAATGTGTACGGCCAGCCGGTGAGGGAACGCCCGCGTCACCACCGCAGACTTGACCCACGAAATGGATTCCACCTGCCTTCTCGCTTCGTTCAGGTTCATGCGAAAAATGCTGACGCCCTGGCCCGCCGTCCAGTAGAGCGGAAGGCCAGTAGCACTCAGGATTTCCTCCCGCGAAACATATTGGTTGCCATCGATCACAACATCATCGCTGCCCGTCACGTGGAACCGCGGCGAGTGGGAAGCGTAGGCGGCCAGGCGAATTCCCCCGTAACCGACAGTCATCATGGCCAGGCCGCCCAGCAGCAGCCATCGCACAATTCGCCGGGCGCGGATGGGAAAGTGGCTGCGCCGGACGTCAATATTCTTTTGGCGCCTTCGGTAAAGCACCTCCGCGTCCGAATCAAAATCGCCCGGCAGTGAGGTCTCCGCATGAGGTTTCACTTTTTTGTGTCTCCGATGAAAGACAGCTTCCAATCAAACTTTCCAAATAATAACTTCCTCTTCCAGTTCAACCCCGAAAGTCTTCAAAATTCGGTCGCGAATCATCTCCATCAACTTCAGGATGTCCGCGGCCTTCGCATGGTAACGATTCACAATAAAGTTGGCGTGCCGCTCGGAAACCACGGCGCCGCCCACCCGGCTCCCCTTCAAGCCCAATTCGTCAATCATTTTTCCGGTTGATCCGCCCGGTGGATTTTTAAAAATGCATCCCGCGCTCTTTTCGTTGATGGGCTGGGAGGCGCGCCGTTTGACATTGCACTGCTTGATCCTTTCGAGAATTTCCGAATAAGCACGGTCAGCCAGCTCGAGTGTCACAGAAAGCATAATGTCATCGGGGGCAAAAACCGTGTGACGGTAGGCAAAACTTCCGCTCTCCGGACGAATGGTCTCTATCTGCCCGGCGGCGTGGCGATACAAGGTCAGCGTTCGGACCACATCCCCGATTTGCTGCCCGTAGGCGCCTGCGTTCATCCGCAGCGCCCCGCCCACCGTTCCGGGAACACCCACCAAGCCTTCCATCCCTCCCAGGTTCTTCTTGGCACATTGCAACACGGCAGTTCCCAAGTTGGCCGCCGCAGAGACTTCCACGCGGTTCCCGTTAAAAATCACATCTGACGGACCGCGTGCCAAGTGGATCATCACATCGCTTCGGTCGTCGTCAGAAACCAGCAGGTTCGATCCACCGCCCAGGAAGCGCCAGGGAATGCCGCGTTCGTCCAGATACTCAATCAACTCGGGCATATGTCGAGGATCGCGGACCCGGACCATGTCAGCGCGCCCCCCGACCCCGAGCGATGTGTGCTCGCTCATGGGAACGGCGGGCAGCCATTCGGCGCCGAAGGCGCCCATCTCTTTCGCGATGCCGGATTCCTGAACCAGTTGTGACATAGCTTAGGGTGAAACGGGGCGGGTGATATCTTTTTCCGCCGCACTGTAATTCTTTCCTTTCATTCCCGCCTTGCGCATGGCTACCGCCAGTGTTTCCGCCATCCTGGTAATACTACCTGCTCCAATGGTCATAATCAGGTCACCGGGCTGGGCTTGCCGCAGCACTTCACTCATCACTTCTTCCTCACTAGGCGCATAGCGAGCCCGGTCAAATCCCAACTCGCGCATGCGCTCCACCAGGCGCTCCGAAGTGATTCCGGGAATGGGCGGCTCGCTGGCCGCGTATATATCCAAAACATACACGCGGTCGCACCCGGCAAAGCAGGAAGCAAAGTCATCCATCAGGAATTTGGTTCGAGTGTACCGGTGGGGCTGGAAAATGACCCAGATCCGCTTCCAGGTTCCCAGGCGTGCCGCGTCCAGCGTGGCGCGAATTTCCGAAGGGTGGTGGCCGTAGTCGTCCACCAGCGTAATCCCGCCGCACAACTCCTTCACCTGGAAGCGGCGGTCCGCGCCCCGAAAGTTTTCAAAACCCTCGCGGATTTGCACCGCATTAAGATCAAGTTCCAACCCCACGGCAACCGCAGCCAGCGCGTTTTGGACGTTGTGGCGCCCCGGAACTCGTATGGAGAACGTCCCCAGAGATTTGCCCTTCACTTCAACCTCAAATTCAGCGCCCGTCGGGCTCAGTTGCACGCTCGGCGCCGTCACGTCCGCTCCGGGCTCGATGCCGTAAGTGACCGCCCGGCGCTGGAGCCGTGGCATCAGGCTCATGAACATTTTCTGCCAGGGCGGGTCTATGCAACCAACCACGGCCCCATAAAACGGAACCTTGTTCATAAACGCTGCAAAAGCATTGGCAATGTCGTCCATGTCGCCATAATGGTCCAGATGCTCGCGGTCGATGTTGGTGACTACGGCGATGGTCGGCAACAGGTGCAGGAACGACCGGTCACTTTCGTCGGCCTCTACCACCATCAATTCTCCCTTGCCCAACCGCGCACTTGAACCAAACACATCCAACCGGCCGCCGATGACCGCCGTCGGGTCAAGGCCGGCCTGGGCCAGGATGACGGCGATCATGGATGTCACCGTTGTTTTTCCGTGCGCGCCCGCCACCGCCACGCTGAATTTCATGCGCATAAGTTCGGCCAGCATTTCGGCGCGTGGAATCACGGGAATCTGCAATCGGGCGGCCTCCCGAAATTCGGGATTGGCGGGTGAAACCGCCGAAGACATCACCACGACCTGGGCGTTAAAGACGTTCACTGCCGAATGCCCCTCGAAGATCTTCGCCCCCAGCTTGGTCAGGCGGTCGGTAACCGGAGTGCCCTTCAGGTCCGATCCTGAAACGGTGAAGCCAAGGTTCAACAGCACCTCGGCAATGCCACTCATCCCGATGCCGCCAATGCCTACGAAATGGATTCGTCTAATTTTTCCCAGCATGGATCTTTAAGAGTCCGGTGTCTGGAGTCCGTCGATTTCGTCGTGCTCATTCATAGTAATCTCGAAGGGTAGACAATTCATGGGTTCTTGCCCAGCTCCGTTACCCAATCTGCAATTTCCTTTGCTGCGTTTGGGTGCGCGAGCTCTTTGGCGAGTTGCTCCATTTGCGCAAGCAGTTCAGGGCGATCAAACAATTCGCGGATTTGCGCGGCCAGCAGCTCCGGCGTCATTTCCGCTTGATCAATTAACTGCGCCGCACCCGCGCGCTCCAATACCCGGGCGTTTTCTCTCTGATGCTGATCGGTGGCGCCGGGAAACGGAATGAGCAGGGCAGCCTTCCCCGCTGCCGCCAGCTCCGCCACCGCGGCCGCGCCCGCGCGTGACACAATCAGGTCCGCGCGCGCAAAGGCTTTGGGCACATCGTCGATGAAGGCACAGACTTCGGCGCCTATTCCCGCCGCTCGATACATCTCCCGAACATTATTATAGTCCAGTTCGCCGGTTTGATGGACCACGCTCAATTTCCAGCTCGCGCTGGCTAGAAGCTTCAAACTTTTCACCACACATTCATTGATCGCCCGCGAGCCCTGGCTGCCCCCAACAACCACAAGGGTAAATGGGGTCACATGTTTCTTGGGAGGAATGGCAAAGAAAGCTTTCCGGACGGCGTGGCCGGTCACCCGCGCCTTGGTTCCGTAGAATTCCGCCGCCGCGCCAAAACCCACCGCGGCGCCACGAACCACTCTAGCGAGGGTCCGGTTGGTGAAACCTGGGACCGCGTTGGGCTCAATCAACAGCGTCGGGATTCCCATCAGTGCGGCTTCCAGCATCACGGGGCCCGCCAGATAGCCGCCGATGCCCACCACCACCTGGGGCCGAAAATTCCATAGGACCCGCGCCGCCGCGAAAGCACTGCGCGGAAGCACCAGCAAATTGGCCAGCCTTTTCCAGCCGCGAATACCTTTGAGTCCCGCCGCCGCCACGGTTTGCAACGGAAATCCCGCAGCGGGAATCAGTCGTGACTCAAGCCCTCGCGTTGTGCCGAGAAAAACAATCGCACGGCTCACCTCCTCACGTTCATCCTCATTTGCGCGCGCCACCAACTCCTGTGCCACTGCCAGAGCCGGGAAAATATGTCCGCCCGTCCCGCCCGCCGCCATCAAGACCCGAAGAGGCTCGGACTGAATTTTCGACACCGAAGAAATCTCCTCATCGGCAGCCATGCGCGCTCCGAGTGAGCCTGTGCGATCTTCCGTTTCTGCCATCCCCCTGTTCACGCCCGCCAATTCCACACGTCCACCTAGCTTGAGTGTTGCGATATGTTAAGCAAAATACCCAGGGCAAAAAGATTCATCACCAGCGATGAACCTCCATAGCTGATCAGCGGAAGTGGAATGCCTTTGGTGGGCATCAACCCCAGTACCACGCTGATGTTCACCAGCGCCTGTCCTACCACCATCACCGTCAGTCCGGTGGCGAGTAAGCGCCCAAACTGAGTTGGACAACTTGCGGCTGCGCGCAGTCCCCGCCACAGTATCACTCCAAATAGCGCCAGGACCGCCACGGTTCCCACCAGCCCCAACTCTTCTCCGATCACCGCAAAAATGAAATCGGTGTGCGGTTCGGGCAGGAAAAAAAGTTTTTGCCGCCCTTCCATCAATCCCACTCCGTCAATCCCGCCAGTTCCCACCGCGATGGTGGATTGAATAATCTGGAATCCCTTCCCCAAGGGGTCCGCATAGGGATCAAGAAAAGCTTTCAACCGGTTGTAACGGTACGAAACAAAAAAAATCAGCACGTAGAGAATGGGCATGGCTGCGATCGCGCCGTAGGCGAAATAGGCCAGCCGAACCCCCGCCGCGAATAGCATCGACGCCACAATGAGCGCCAGGGCGAGCGACGTTCCCAGGTCCGGCTCCTTCAAAACCAGAGCAATACTCACCCCGGATACGAGCGCAATGGGTGCAAGGGTATGCTTCCAATCATTGACCGCCTCATGCCGGAGGTCCAGAAAGTAGGCCAGGAACAAGACCATGACGATTTTCGAAAACTCGGCTGGCTGAAAAGTTAATGGACCCAGGTGGAACCATCGATGGGCATTGTGACTGCGGTCGGCAAACAGGACTGCGACCAGCATGATCAATTGCACCGCCAGCGCGGTAAAGATTACGGGAGGATTTGCCAGTTTGCGGTAATCCAGATTCATCACCGCAACCATCAGGCCCAGCCCGAGCCCGGCCCAAATAACCTGGCGGAGAACGAAATAGTAGCTGGAACCGTAGCGTTCCGAAGCCAGCACGGCCGAGGCGCTGAACACCATCACGGCGCCGAACAGAACCAGCACCACAATGACGGCAAACAGGACTTTGTCCCACTCAAGTTGGCGTGCCATTTCGTCTCTATGCCTCTGGCTTCCGCCCCGAATCTTGGGCATCCCCG
The DNA here is from genome assembly GCA_035946625.1 of Terriglobia bacterium. Classification (GTDB taxonomy): domain Bacteria; phylum Acidobacteriota; class Terriglobia; order UBA7540; family UBA7540; genus DASYXZ01. The sequence continues at coordinate 76,602 of DASYZE010000045.1, forward strand.
AACAACGAGGGTTGCTCCTTTTTCAGCGCTTCCGATTCAGATTTCCGGGTTGGACGGCCTGCAACCTCACCCCCTGTTGCTCCTGCAACCGGAGACACTTCATACGGCATAGCTTCGTCCCATGCCTCTACAGGGTGGGGAAGGCTTTCCTTCTCCGATAACCCGGGTTCTTCGCCCAATGGCTCCACAGGAGAATCTGCCGGAGCGGGCGCAAACACCTCCGCGTCGACTTCATAGAGGTAGACCAGATCGGGTTGGGATGCCGATGCGCGAGGTCCCAAGGCTGGGGATTCAATTTTCACGGAAGGCATGACCTCAGCGCCGGCACTTATATTTTGAGGAACGAGAGCTTCTTGCCCTTGCCTTTCACCAGCCCGATTCACCGGCGCAGGGACAGCAGGTGCAGAAGGGAAGCTTTCAGCCGGAAGCGCAGCGCCGCTGATGGTGGCTTCCCTGGCCAAGTCCGCCACCAAATCCTTGAAGACCCGTCCGCGCTCCTCGAAGTCATGGAATTGGTCGTAACTCGCGCAGGCCGGAGCCAACAAAACCACGTCACCGGGCAGGCCAACATCGAATGCTTTGCGCACGGCGGTTTCAAGATCGCCCGCCCGCACGATTTCCGCCGCGCCTTCGAGGTCTCTTGCAATTTTGTCCGCCGCCGACCCGATCAAAAGCACTTCACTTACCCGGCCTTTGAGCAAGGGGATCAGCGGCGTGTAGGGCGCGCCTTTGTCTTTGCCTCCCAAAATCAGGTGAACACCCTTGTCAAATGCGGTCAGCGCTTTGGCCGTGGCATCCACGCTGGTGGCTTTGGAATCGTTGTAGAAATCCACCCGGTGAATTTGACGGACGAATTCGAGCCGGTGCTCGACGCCCTTGAAATCGCGCACGGATTGGCGGATGGCGTCAAATTCCGCCCCCACCACGCACGCTGCCGCCGAGGCCGCGAGCACGTCATCCACATTGAAGTCGCCCCGCAGCCTCACGTCGCTGGCTTCCAACAGGATCCGCTCCAGGTTTCCCACCCGGTAAACGATGTGGCCTTTCGAAACAAAAACGCCGTCGGGCAAATTCCGCGTGCGGCTGAAGAAAACCTTTTGGCTGGGAATCGCCGGCGCGAGGTCCATTACGATCGGATCATCCGCGTTTAAGATGGCGTAGTCTTCCGCCGTCTGGTTATGAAAAATCCGGGCTTTGGCGCCCACATAGGCCTCGAACGAACGATGCCGGTCCAGATGGTTCCGGGACAAGTTCAAGAGCACGGCTACGTGCGGGCGGAAGCTCCGGATCGCTTCCAGTTGAAAGCTGGAAAGTTCCGCCACCAGGAGCGAACTGCCGCTGCCTTGCTCCACGGCGGAGATGAGAGGCACGCCAATGTTGCCGCCCACGAAGGTGGGGAATCCGGAATTTTCGAGCATGCTGCCGAGCAGAGACGTGGTGGTGGTTTTCCCGTTGGAGCCGGTTATGCCCAGCAGCGAGCCTTGAAGAAACCAACTCGCGACTTCGATTTCGGGAACCACGGGAATCTGATGTTGACGGGCCGATTCCAGTTGGGGCATGTCCCAGGGAACCCCGGGGCTCACCACCACCAAGTCCTGGCGAAGAAAAGTCTGTTCTCGGTGCAGCCCAAGCTCCAGGCCGATTTTCAGGCGGGTAAGCTCGGGAATCTCCTCTTGGAAGAAGGAGGGGGGGCGCATGTCCGTGACCGTGACCACCGCCCCTTTGCGGCTCAGAATGCGGGCGGCGGCGCGCCCGCTGCGGGCCAGGCCCACCACCAGAGCGCGCTTGCCCTGGACTTCCATCATAGGGCCCTCCGCGAATTCCCGTTGCGGCGGAAGTAGCCCTTGAGGATTTCTGAAATAATTTCGGAAAGCGAACGTTGGGCGCGCCGGGCCAGCCGCCGGGCCATAATCAGAGTCTCCCGGTTCAGCGTCAGGTTTACCCGGGTCGGGTTGCGGAATGACTTGGGTCTCGACATATTCAATTACTGCGCATTTTATGCGCAATAACTCCGGATGTCAAATATTTCACCTCAGCTTCAACGTGGTTAGCGCAAACAGCGCAAAAATCAACGCAATGATCCAAAAGCGCGCTATGATTTTCGCTTCCTTCCAACCCGTCAGTTCAAAGTGATGGTGGATGGGCGACATCTTGAAAATGCGCTTGCCCCGCAATTTAAAAGAAGCCACCTGGAGGATGACGGACAAAGCCTCCATCACAAAAATTCCGCCAATAAAAGGGAGCAGCAGTTCCTGCTTGATAACCACGGCCACGGCGGCGATGGCTCCGCCCAGGGATAATGACCCGACATCTCCCATAAAAATTTCCGCCGGATAAGCGTTGTACCACAGAAATCCAAGGCTTGACCCAACCAGGGCGCCGCAAAAAATAGTCAATTCGGCGGCAGGGGGAAAGTGCTCCACTTCAAGATACTGCGAAAGTGTGGCATGGCCCGCAACATACGTCAGCACCGTCAAGGCGGATGCCGTGATGACAACACATCCAATCGCCAGGCCGTCCAATCCATCGGTTAGGTTAACCGCATTCGAAGACCCCACCAGCAGGAAGATTACAAAAAGGAGAAAAGGCAAATAGGCCAGCGCGTAGGTCCACGGGCTTTGCAGCAGAAATGGAAGGGTTAGCGAAGGACGAAACTTCTTGAAAAATGGGAACGTCAACGCCGTGGAGTATGAACCATGGGCACTCAACACCAAAAGGGTGCTCGCGAAAAAAAGGCTGACCGCAATCTGGAGAAAAAACTTCGAGCGCGCGGTCAATCCGAGATTATTCCGCCGCCGCAATTTCTGGTAGTCGTCCCAAAAGCCGATGGCCCCGAAGGCGAGGGTCACCGTCAAGATCAACCAGAGGAAGGTGTTGCTCAGGTCAGCCCACAGCAGGGTGGGAAGGACGGCGCAGAGAAGGATGAGCACACCGCCCATGGTCGGAGTCCCCGCCTTCGACTGGTGCGATTGCGGTCCGTCTTCCCTGATGAACTGTCCCACCTGGAATTCTTTGAGTTTCCGGATCACCCAGGGTCCCGTGCTCAGCGAAAGAAATAGCGCCGTGAGGCTGGCATAGGCGGTGCGGAAGGTAACGTAGCGAAAAAGATTAAAAAAGTGGACTTGGTTATGAAACCAGAGATAGAGGTCGTAAAACATGAATCCTTTTTCAGCCTTTCAGTTCAATACTTCCGTCCGTAGATATCAAATCCCGGTTCGACTGTAGCAATCTGATTACCTTTTCCAGGTGAACGCCACGTGATCCTTTCACCAGAATGACGTCACCCTTGCGCCCAAGGGACAAACAGTAGTTACCGGCCTCCTCCGAGGTGGAAAAGAACCGCCCGCGGTGGGCAGGCAACCCTGCTTCCAAGGCCCCCTCCAGCATGAATTGAGCGTCACCCTGAACGGTCAACAGCCACTCCACCTTGCTTTTCATACACCTCCGTCCGGCCTCACGGTGCAATTCCTTCGATGCCGGTCCAAGTTCCAGCATCTCGCCCGCCACCACAATTCGGCGCCCGACGGTGGGCCAGGCTGCAAGAGTATCAAGCATCATTTCCAGTGCCAGCGGGTTTGAATTGTAGCTGTCATTCAACACCGTGATCCCCCCCGCCAAGGTAAGAACTTCACTCCGTTGGTGTAAAGTTTGGAGCCGGGCAAGGCCTTCCTGAAGCGCGGGCAGCGGGATATCGAAGAGGCTTGAGGTAGCGATGGCCGCCAGCGCGTTCTTAACATTATGCCGGCCGGGAAGGTTCAATTTGAACTCGGTCTTGATACCCTTCGCTTCCACTTTAAAATTTGTCCCCCGCTCACCATTCTGCTGGAGGTCAACGCCTCGAATCACGGCGCCGGGCTCCAGGCCAAACGTCACCACCCGACCGCCAAACCCTTCCCCGAATCGCCGGACGCGAGGATCGTCGTGATTCAATACGGCGATGCCATCGCCCGGAAGGTTTTCGATCAACTCGCGCTTGGCAGCGGCAATCGACTCGACCGAATCAAAAAATTGCAAATGCGCGGGAGCCACGTTGGTCACCACTCCCACCTGGGGCTCGGCGATTTGCGAAAGGCTCGCGATTTCGCCCGGGGCGGACATGGCCAGTTCCACCACCGCCACTTGGTGTGACGGCTCGAGTTGAAGGAGCGCCAAAGGCAGGCCATAGTCGTTATTTAAATTCCCCGGCGATTTCAGCACGGAGAAGCGTTGCGAGAGCAGCGCCGCCGTCATTTCCTTCGTGGTCGTCTTACCTGCGCTGCCAGTGATGGCCACCAATCGTCCCCCCCACTTTCGGCGCACCGCCAGGGCCAGTTTCTGCAGTGCCGCGGTCGTGTCTGCAACCACAATGAGCGAAGAACAGAGCGCCGGAGGAAGCGAAACAATTGATCGCTTTTCCACGATGGCGCCCACCGCGCCACGCGCCAGGGCTTGGGCAACATAAGCGTGACCGTCCAAGCGAGGCCCCCGAATGGCAAAAAAAAGCTCTCCCGGCTGGACGGTGCGGGAATCGATGGAACAGCCTCCGGCAACCCGGCCTCCTTCTCCTGCCGAGGAGCCCAGAATCGCCGCCACTTCCTCCAACGACATCTGCATATTTTCAGTTCCGGCTGGCTTACATGGAATCAAATTACCGGATGGTTCTTTTTACATTGTGGGTTCGCTGCCACAAAGTGTCTACGGCCTGACACGATCCGCGGTTTGGCCATCTCTCCCATTATCGTGATAGCCCATTTCGCGCAGCATCCGGCGCGCCACTTCATGATCGTCAAATGGGATGGTCCGATCTCTCAAGATTTGGTACGTTTCGTGCCCTTTCCCGGCCAGCACCACCACATCCCCCTCGTGGGCGCTCTCGAGGGCGGTTCGGATGGCTGTCTCGCGGTCTTCCACAGCAAGGTAAGGGCGGCCTGATTTCTGTAAGCCCACCATGGCGTCGCTCATAATGCGGAGCGGGTCCTCACCGCGCGGATTATCCGAGGTGAGCACGGCAAGATCGCTCAAAGTCCCCGCTGCCTCGCCCATCAGAGGGCGCTTGGCGCGGTCGCGATCACCGCCGCACCCAAAGACAACTATCAGGCGATTTCGAGTGAGCTCGCGCGCCGTCTTCAGCACATTCCGCAATGCATCGTCCGTGTGCGCGTAATCCACCAACACCAGGAATGGCTGGCCTGCATCCACCCGGTCGAAACGCCCGGGCACACAGCAAAGAGAAGCAATCCCATCTCCGATCGCCTTTATATCTATGTCCAGACCCACGGCCGTCGCCGTCGCCGCCAAAATGTTCATCATGTTCGGGCGACCGAGAAGTGGAGATTTGATTTCAATCGCACCCGACGGCGTTGCCAGCGTGGCTTGCAAGCCGAAAGCGCCCTGGGTGAATTGTTTCACTTTCACCTCGGCGGTCGAATTCATGCCATAAGTCATAAGCCGGGGATATTTCAGCTCCAGCAATCGCCTGCCCCAGGGATCGTCGGCGTTGATCACCGCGACCTCCGGGGGAGCCGTTCCAAGACCTTCAAAAAGCCGGCGCTTGGCGGCAAAGTAGCTTTCAAAATCTTTGTGGTAATCCAAGTGGTCCTGGGTCAGGTTGGTAAAAACCGCGGCAGCAAAGTGAAACCCCCAAACCCGCTCCTGCGCCAGCGCGTGCGAGGAGACTTCCATCACTGCCGCCTTCGCTCCTCCTTTCCAGAGTTCATCAAAATAAGTTAGCAGGTCCAGCGATTCTGGCGTTGTGTTGCCCGCCGGAACGGTGCGGCCACCCAGGCGGTATTCGATGGTGCCCAAGAGGCCCGATGGGATTCCTGCGGCGCGGAAAATGCTTTCAATTAGAAAGGCTGTGGTTGTCTTGCCGTTGGTGCCCGTAATGCCCATTAGCTGCAAGCGGGAATCGGGATGGTGGTAAAAATTGTGGCCGGCTTGGGAAAGAGCTCGCCGGATTTTGGGGACTTTAATCCATTGCGGAGCAAGCTGGGCAGGCGCCTCACGTTCGCTGACAATCGCAGCCGCTTCCCGTTCGAGCGCCTGGGATATAAACTCGTGCCCGTCCGCCTTTTCGCCGTGGATGGCAAAAAAAAGTGTTCCTGGCTTGACGCGGCGGGAGTCGTAGGCCAGCGCACTGATCTCCAACTCTGTTTGCGCCCCCAGATCCAGGCCCGGCAATCCGCTGAAGAGCGCGCCTAATTTCATTTCTCACTCCCGTAACGTCACTGAGATCAGGCAACCGTCGTCCGCAGTGGACAGTCATTTTTGGGTGGCCCCAAGGATTCAGCCGCCGGGTAAACATTTCATTGAGTCGTTCGCTCCTCAAAATGCAAGGGCTCAACCACTCGGTGGCCCCATGACTTGGTGTTAGCTTTCCCGTGGGACGACGTCCGAAATCGTCCTATCGTCCAAACCTTACCCAAACTCCCGACCCGGGCGGAACTTTTGCGCCGGCCACGGGTACCTGCTCCACACCCACGCCGGAACCACTCAGCTTCAATTCAAATCCAAGTGTTTCACACTTTTCCACCACGGCGCGCAAGGCCATACCCGAAAAGTCGGGAACCGTGGTTAAAGGTCCGTCGTTCAATAGCACGGTCCCGAAATTCAAATGCGGGACCCCATGAGCGTATGAGACCGGTTGAACGGGTGAGAGAGCAGCTTCGGCAACGTCTGAGTTTTTCTTGCGGGTATCCTCAAGGCTCCTTCGTTGCTGGCGAAGGGACCTGGCGGATGCGGATGATGCAACCTGCAGCACACTTGAGGGGTTGTCTTGCGGGACGTTTAGGTAACTCAGAGTTTGACTTGCGATGGACGCGAAGGCCGGAGCTGCTACCTCTCTCCCGTACATTGCCCCCACCGGTGAGTCGATAGTCACCAGAATGGCTATCGCCGGTTTATCCACGGGAGCAAATCCGACAAATGAAGCAATATGATGCGATTTAGAATAATGCCCGGTTGAATCGATCTTCTGAGCCGTCCCTGTCTTCCCGCCTGCCGTATATCCGGGAACCTGTGCCGTGGTTCCAGTGCCGTGGTCAATAACGCCCTCGAACATTTGCCGCATTTCCGCCGCAGTCTTTTCGCTCACGATCCGCCGCCCTCGGGCCGGAGGGAGAACTTCGTGCGAAGTCCCTCGATAGATGTCATGAACCAGTCGGGGCTGAATGAGTATTCCACCGTTGGCAATCGCCGAATAGGCCGAAATCAATTGAATGGGCGTTACGCCAACTTCCTGCCCCATGGATAAGGCGCCAATCGAAATGGCCGACCACGCGCTGGGAGGCCGCAAAATGCCGTGCTCTTCCCCAGGAAGTTCAATATTGGTTTTCGCGCCAAAGCCGAATTTCCGGATGTATTCATAAAACCGCTCGTCGCCCAGGCGCAATCCAAGCTTGATGGCGCCCACGTCACTTGAATGCGCCAGCACTTCCGCGACGGTCAAACGGCCAAAGCGCATTCCGTCATCATGAATCATGTGGCCGGCGATGGTGATGCTGCCCTCCTGGCAGTCAATTACCTCATTGGGGTTGGTGAGTTTCTCTTCCAGGGCAGCCGACACCGTGACGATTTTAAAAACCGAGCCCGGCTCAAAAACCATCGAGACGGGACGATCAATCCTCGACAGCGGTGGACTATCCGCGTAATCGTTTGGATCGAAACTGGGTTCACCCGCCATCGCCAATAACTCTCCGGTATTGGGATTCTCGACGATGGCCACACCGCCCGCGGCGTGGAATTTCTCCATGGTCTGGTTCAGCGCCTTTTCCGCGATGTACTGGATATTTTCGTCCAGCGTCAGCACCACATTCTTTCCCGCCCGCCCTTCCCACTCGCTCGATTGGAAGGATTGACGCCGCGCATCCTCCGCCAGCATGACGCGGCCGGGCTTACCCTCGATTTCTTTAAAGCCATATTCAAGGCCCGCCAGGCCTTTGTCATCCAAACCGACGTAGCCGAGCACCGGAGCCGCCAGTTCGCCCTTGGGGTAGAAGCGCTTCATTTCCTTTTGGAAATAGACTCCTTTTAAATTGAGGTCGAGAACCCGCTCCACTTCCTGCGACGAGATCTTTCGCTTGACCCAACAAAAGGATTTGAAGGCATTCAGGCGGCCCACAAGGTCATTCCGGTCCAGGTTCAGGACAGGGGCAAGCAGGCTTGCCACCAATTCTTTATTGGTAATATCTGTGGGTACAGCATACACGGATTCCACCGCCAGGCTCATGGCCAGGGGATGCATCTGGCGGTCATAAATGGCGCCGCGTTCGGGAGCAACCTCCACCGTCCGCTGCTGCTGCCTCTGCGCCCGGCTTAACAACTCAACGTAATCGAAGATTTCAAGCTGGTAGAGTCGGACGAGAAGTCCCACCATCCAAAACGCCAAAATACCGCTCAGGATCAGGCTGCGGTTGATCGTGCGCGGCCGTTCCATCAGCGTGGAAATGGGTTCGAGGGTGTGAGTGGCCATCTAATGCCCGCTAGTGATCACCGCCGCCGTTGGCCCCGGGTCGGGAATGCTTCGCGCCATCGGCAAGCTTTCGGAGGGCGCTTCCCCGCTCCGCGTCATGCGAATAATCTGTTCGGCACTGGGCGCGGCCAGCCCTGATAGGCGGGCCAGTTTATCGATGCGTTGCGGGTCCGCCAGCGAGGCTTGCTCCAATCGAAGTTGATGGTTCCACTCCTCGAGGGCGGCCCGTTGTGCCTTAAGCTGTTCGATCTGATAACCAAAACTCACGCATTGAAAGTGTTGCCAGGCAAACATGAAAACAAACACGAATACCACCACCGTCAGTCCCATAAGAAGGAAACACTCGCGGCGTTGTTGGGGGTTCACCTCGCGGCGCAAGCGCGAGTTGTCGATCCGCTTCACCGTGTAGAAAACCGGAAGGCTGGCGCGGCCGGAAACCGGCTGGTTTCGCGGTCGTCGTCTTGGCCTGGGCAATGCTGCGGCGATAGTTGCCATATGTTTATCTCGGCCTGTTTGTGATTCGGATGCGTTCCTCCCGCATCCGCTGGGTCGGCGGTTCATGACCGCCGTAAAACCGGGGCGTCAAATTATCTCCGTGCAACGCAACTTCGTACTGCGCGACCGGGGATTGCCCCGAACTTCTTCTTCCGTGGCCCGCACCACGTGCTTGGTCAGAATCCGGACCCTTCCTTCATGCTTTGCCGCTACAAAGGCTTGCTTCACCCTGCGATCTTCAAGCGAGTGAAATGACAGGATCACCAGCCGCCCGCCGGCCGCCATTACGTCAAAAACTTTGGCCAGGAAGGCCTCCAGATTTTCCAACTCCTGATTGACGGCAAGACGCAGCGCCATAAACACGCGCGTCGCCGGATGAATTTGGTGGAGGCCCGTCCGGGAGGGGATAGCTCGCGTCACCACCTGCGCCAGTTCGGTGGTTGTTCGAATCGGACGGGCCTTCACAATGGCTCGCGCTATTCGGCGCGAGTGGCGCTCTTCCCCCAATTTAAAAAAAATATCCGCCAGCTCGCGTTCGCCGGCGTGGTTCACAATCTCTTCTGCGGTGGTCGTGGTTTCCGAATCCATGCGCATGTCCAGCGGCCCCGCGAGGTTGAAACTGAACCCGCGCGTCGCGTCATCCACCTGCATCGAGCTCATCCCCAGGTCGGCCAGAATGCCGTCAGCCGGCGGTAAGCCGCTGGCAGCGTACAGAGTATCGATATTTGCAAAATTGCCCACTTGCACGATCAACCTCTCCTCGTGGCCATGCAATCGTCGGCGGGCAATGTCCGCAGCGGCGCCGTCTCGATCGATCCCGAGCAGCTTGCCCTTTCCCCGCTCAAGGATCCTGAGAACCTCCGCTGCGTGTCCGCCGGCGCCGAGTGTTGCGTCAAGGTAATGGCCATCGGGTCGCACATGCAGAAACTCCAAAACTTCCCTGAGCAAAACCGGCTGATGAGGAGTCTCAGATTTTCGATTTTCGATGGCCGATTTTGGATCTTCGATCCCGAGTTCTTCATCTTCGTTCTTCTCTTCCCCTGACACCCGGCACCTAATCCCTAGTCCGTACTTTTCAGATTCCCAGCCCGCTCAGCGTCGTCAGATCGTCATCCGTCAATGGTTCCTTCTCCATGTGCTCGCGGAATCGATCCATACTCCAGACGTCGAGGTAATTCAAATATCCGATCACTGCCACTTCGCCGCGCGTCCCGGCGGACTCGCGCAGAAGAGCGGGAATCAGGATCCTTCCCTGCGCATCGACGCGCGCCGGCTGCCCCCAGTAATTGGCGCGGTCGAGGAATTTCTTCTTGGACTTGTTCATCGACGGCAGAGCCAGGAGTTTTTCTTCGATCCCTTTCCAAACCGAAAATGGATAGACGCGAACCGATTGGCCATCCAAGCTGGTCACGTAATAATCCGGTCCATAGTTCTCGTCCAAAAATGATTTGAACGCGGTCGGAATCTTGAGTCGGCCCTTCACGTCCATCGTGGCTGGATAATTTCCGCGCAGCATTTTGGGAGGCCTGAAAAACTATAAATTCGCTCTGAACTTTGGATTTTTCTCTACTACTTTCTACTTTTGACTACTTTTGACCACTCTCGACCACGGACTATAGGGACTCAAAGTGCGCTTGTCAAGCGTTATTTTCATTTTTTTTAGCGGTTTAGAGATGAGGGCAGGATGTGCCGCTGTTAGTGGTGGGTTCCACTTTTTTCCACTATGGGTTGTGGTCCAAGAAGGAAATCGACGGCGACTTCATTTAATGACGGATCCCTTCAAGAACCCAGGTCATTCCCGCGAAAGCGGGAATGACAACGCCCAGAAGGACTCCGGTCTCGCAAGTGACACCACGATGCGGGAATAGTGATTCCTCGTAATTGCAATATTCTGTTGGATCCACCTTGCGCCTCGGCATCCATGCCCCTCAAGGCTGGCCGAACATAAACGCTTCCAGCATATCAGCGCGCGCCTTCTGGTCGGAAACAATGGCGGCCAACAGATCACTGACGGAGAGGATCCCGCGATAGCCGGCCTTTTCATCCATCACCAGCAGATGAAAGATGCCGCGCTTTTCCATGGCGCGCAAACATTCGTCGAGCGTCGTATCCAGCCGCACCGACTCCAGGCCCGTGCTCATGATTTCCGAAACTTTCATCCAGGCCGGACATTTATTTTCCGCTGCCACCTTATCGGATATATCACTCTGTGAAACTACGCCCACCAGTTTCCCGTGATCGTTCAGAATCCCCACCGCCCGCGTGCGCTTATCCCGCAAGTAGCGCGCCGCCTCCAGGACGGTTATGTTTTCCGGAAGTGCGTAAACTTCCGTGCGCGACGCGATGAGTTCAGATACCTTCATGGCTCATCTCCTTTAGGGGGTTTGGTTCAGCCTGCCCGGCATCATAAGACGGACTCGGCGCACTTGCAACAGGAATGCGTCTCTTTTTGGGCTACCAGAACACACCGTAAGGAGGGCGCCCCGTTTGGCCGACCAGAATCCGGGAGCTTTTTTGCGGCAGCCGTAAAGACAAACCAGTTGCGGCCACTTTTTCAAATAAGCGGCCACCCGTCAACTTGACCGCTTTTGCCTTACTTCCAAGTCGCGCGCGATTCGTTCGGAATCCCTGAAGGGCGAAAGCATCGCTTGCCGGCATTGAATTGAAGATCAATGTGCAATCGGGGGTGCCGGCGTCCCGTCGGACCAATGCCCGACCACGACCATGAAAATAGTCATCCGGTCTTCAGGGACGTCCGCCGCCAGAACCGGCGCGCCTGGCATATTCGCTCCCCAGCTTTTAGCCGCGTCGCCCGGAACATACCACATGAGATGTGGATGCCAGCTTTTTCCATCGTCGTTGAGGTACTGCTGCTTCGACATCATGTAGCACATGGCGCCCGGCTCCAGCGCCGGCAATTCCTTCTTGTTCAGTGCCGATGCAAGCGCCTGGGCGATCTCGCTCTTTGATTTTCCCGCCAGCACCAGTTTGGTCTTCATCAGCACGCCGGGGAGATACGTTCTGGCAGCAGGCGCATTAACGCAGTGGGGGGCGATGATTTTGGGATTCCAGAATTCCGGAGAATCCGTGGCAGCGGCCCACGATCGTTCCACCAGGCAGACAAAGCCATTGCTGCTCTTCACGGCGGTCGTATATCCCTCACGCCCCAGCACCAGCACCTCGGCTCCATCCGAAATGGATGCTGGTGCAGCACTGCGAGCCAGCGCGATTTCAGTCTTCTCGTCCTGTATCAAGTACTGATTGAGAGGAGCCATGGCCGGATAGGGAGATTTCTCCGCCTGTGCCCCGGCCCGACAGGTTGCACCGGGCACGAGACCCTGAATAAGGAATGCAACCGCAATGATCTTGGTATTTTTCGTCAAGTGACTCTCCGTTGCGCTCACAGTTTGCGTCAGGTCAGGGATCACCGGGCCCGGCGGCGGCCTCCGATGTCAAATAAACCGGCAGGTGCGATTCCAACTCCATTGGCCAACATACAAGCCCGTCTCCTTTAGGAGTTAGGTCGAACCTGCCGGGCATCATAAGACGGACTCGGTGCACTTGCAACAGGTATGAGTGGCTTTGGGGGTTTGAGGAAGTCCGTTTGAATTTGCTGGTTTCCAGTGGTCCGGAAATCGAGGATAACACTTTCTCGCGCGTGCTATTCGAGGAAACGGCGTTGGCTCGTATGAAATATGGCTCTGATGTTCACATGCTCAGGGAGTACCCGGTAGAAGATTACGTAGGGAGTGTCGGAAATAATCAGCCTGCGAAGTCCGGTCTCATCAACCTTCGTTCCTATATTGGGAAAGTCAGCCAGCATGAGAACAGCATCTTGAATGCGCTTGATGGTATTCTCCGCAGCCTCGGTACTCAGGCCGGCAAAGAAAACTGCGATACCGTCGAGGTCTTCAAAAGCCTTCTGACCCCATAATGACGGTCATTTGGATGAGGAGTTTCCATGGCTGGGGCAAAAGGAGTCGAGCTTGGCCATCGCTTCCTGATTCGAATAAGTCTTGCTCGGGTCGGTCCGATCCCTCCGGCGCACTTCGGCAAGCTGGGCCGCTACGGCGCTCAGCAGGGAGTCGATTGCAGACGCCAAGAGCGCCGCGGGCTCTTCATTCCGTTCCCGCGCCAGCCGCTCAATTTTTTGTTATAGATCAGACGGCAACTCCAAACTTGAGATACTGCTCATCACTCACCTTCTGGCTTGGTTCTACCATGCGGGAAACCAAAAGCAAGCGTGGCCCAGACCGCCGCGAACACGGTTTGCGCCTTTTCGGCTCCACAGGCGGTTTTTTTGATCGCGCCTCGCGCACCGTGAAAGCGTGCGATCAGCCGACGAAGCCCGAAGACCTGAGAGCGCAGGTCTGCTATCTGCTTGCTGAAAGCATCAAAGATCTTACCTATGTCCGCGAAGCCCTCTGCTTTGAATTTCCCAAGCTTGTGAAATTGTCCTTGAACTTAACAGCGTGTTGAGCATGCACCAAACCCGGGTGGCGCGAAGAATCTTGTTGCCTGTCAGAACTTCATGGTCGGGCCGGAACGCGGGCCCAAGGTAGTAAAGTAGTATGGGTCATGTTCGCCATCGGCGATTTCCGGAATTCGCGAACCCGCGTTTGGGTAGTGGTACAGTTTGAAAATGTAGGGGCTTGACGGCAGGGCCGGACATGGCATGATTGGGCTATGAAAAAATCCAAGGCCAAGCCGAAGAAAAAAACCAAGTCGCAACAACCGAAAGAGGAATTCAATCAGGCAGCATACCGAGTAGTCCAAGAGACAATAAAGCGAAGCAACTCGTAGGTCATTCCATTCTTGAGTCTGTTAGGCTTTGGAAGTTATGGACAGACTCTCCGCCATCCGGCTCAAGATTGAAAGGGCCAAACAACACATTCGCGATTTGGAAGTCGCTCTGATCGCTTACATGGAATCTGACCCCTATGGCATGGCTGCTGAGCGAGATCAGCAGACGGGGGCATTCCAATACGTCGTGGCTGATATTAAGGAAATCCCTCCCGCGTTCTCCCTCATTTCGAGTGATGTCCTTTTCAACTTGAGGTCCACACTCGACCACCTTGCCTATCAGCTCGTTCTCGCCTCTGGAAACCAGCCTGACCGAAGCACCGCGTTTCCTATTTTTAATACTGCGGAGGAATATGAAACCAAATCTGCACGAAAAGTAAAGCTGATGTGACCTGCCCCCGTTCTCTGTACCAAATCATAATGCGAGTTCCGGGGTAGTTTCTTGCTTTTGCTCTTCTCTGCGGTGCAGCTCGAAGGGAGCCGTAGGCGACCGCAGAGCTGCACCGCACGCTGTGAACTCTTGCGGGGTCCGATTCCCCAAGCATGAATGAGGTCGAACCTCGTTGTAATCCCTCCTCCAAGCCTCGATCGTCTGCCGAGCTTCCCCCAGGCTCAGGAACCAGTGTTCATTCAAA
>DASYZE010000046.1:0-7136 GCA_035946625.1 Terriglobia bacterium
TCCCTGCGGCAGATCGATTCGTTGGTTACGCATACGCTCCCCCTTTCGCTTCTACAGGGAACAATATACGCACTCTGCTGTCGAAGTGCAAGGGGAAAGTGAAGGAATGAAAGCGCGCGCCTGAAGGCGCTCTCTTTGAAGATTTCTTGGATAATCAGGGAAACACTGGCTCCCGGGGTGAGGTGGTCAGTCTGGTAGCGCGATGTTCTTTTGCCTTGGTTCTGACCAGCGCAACGACAAACTTTCTATCCCTTTTGGCGAAGTTCTTGAAGGCACCCCAAAGCCCGCCAACCACGACGATTGCCTTCTTCTGGTTTGAATTCATTGACTTCAAGAGGGCCGTGTGTTAACTTTCAAAGTTTGTCGCCCAAACCCAGTTGTCCTTGGAGCCGGTGAATGGCTTTCAATAAAGCCAAAGCGCTGCAAGAGGCTGAGAAGTCTGTCAGCCAGGGAAAGACCGCGCAGGCCATCAAGCAATACCTCCTGGTATTTGAGAAGGAACCCGCCGACCTCTCTCTGCTCAACACCGTGGGCGACCTCTACGTCCGCGACAAGAACATGCCCGAGGCCCTCAAATATTTTCACAAACTCGCCGACTCATACACTCAGGAAGGGTTCACGGTCAAGGCCATCGCCATATATAAAAAGATATCGAAGCTGGATCCCTCGGGCGTGGACGTGCTGCTGAAAATGGCGGAGCTCTACACGGTTCAAGGTCTGGGCCGTGAAGCCCGCGAGCAATATACCCAGGCGGTGGAGTTCTACAAGAAGAAAAACCAGAACGACAAGGCGCTGGACATCCATCGCAAGATCGTGGCGCTGGATCCAGAGAACACCAACTACCGGCTGCGCCTGGCTGATTTTTTGGAATCCATGGGTAAGAAGCCGGAAGCCGGCAAGGCTTACTTGGAAACGGCGGAAATCGCCCTCCGGCGCGGCGACGCCGCCGCCACCGATCTGGCCCTGAAAAAGGCCATGAATCTGGATGCGGCCAATCCCCAACTCCAGTTCCTCCGTGCTCGGATCGCCCTCTCGAAAAATCAACCCGATGAAGTGGAAAACATTATCAAGTCCACTCCGGCGTTGGCGTCCGATCCCGCGGCCCGACAAATTTTGCTGGAAGCCTACCTGGCCGGGCACAAACTGGATGCGGCGCAAAAAATGATTGTGGATGTCTTTCGCGCCAATCCCGCCGATTTCTCCTCCATGGCCTCTTTCGCAGAACAGTGTGTCGGCAAGGGAGAATTTGACGCGGCCCTTAAGCCCCTGGCTGCGGTGGCCGATTTGATGATCGAAAACAAGAACCACGGCCTCCTGATGGAAGCCCTGCGAAAGATCTGGTCGAAGAGTCCCAGCCACATTCCAACCCTCGAATTAATCACCCGGGTTGCGGAGAGGACCGCTGATGAATTCACCCTTCCGGAAGCTCTGGACGCCCTCGGTAACGCTTACGTCAAAGCCGGCGAGTTGGAAAAGGCGGAAACAGTCTACCGGCAATTAGTCGCGCGAGAACCAGAGAATGAACAACTCAAAGGATTGCTGAAGCAGGTTCTGCAAAAATTGGGCAAGGAACCCGAGAGCGCGAAACCCGAAGATTTGTCCAACGTCGGGATGGCGTTAACTCCGGAGACGGAGGAGGAGGCGGCCGCCGCCCCGGAACCTTCCGCTGAAGAGAGCAAGCAAGCAATGGTGGTTAAAGAGGCCATGGACAATTGCGACCTCTTCAATCGCTATGGCCTGATGGACAAGGCATTCGCCGAGCTGGATAAAGTTCTGGCTTCCTACCCCGAGCAGGTTGAAATTTATAAGCGGATGCTGGAAATCGCTCAGAAATCGGACCGTGCCCGAGCGGGCTTGGCAGCGAGGGCGCTGGCCCGGATCTATTCCGAACGCGGCGATAACGCCACTGCCAAGAAGTATGAGCACATGGCCGCTTCGCCGTCCGAGCACATGGTTTCGGAAGAAGCGCCCGTGCCGTTGGCACCTGCTGCCCCCCCAGCGCCCCAGGAAGCGCCTCCGCCCATGGCCACGGAATTCGACCTTTCGGCCGAATTTCTCGGAGCGGTGCCTTCGGCGCCGACCGCCCCAGCCATCGCCGAAGTTCCCGCTGACATTTCAGCGCCGGTTGCGGCCGAACCCCCGGCGGCCCCTGCCGCCCAGGAATTTGATTTGTCCATGGGTTTGGAAGCTCCCTCGCCTCCCGAGCAGCCCCCAATTATAGAAGCCCCGCAGGCAGAGGTCGAGCCGCCCCAGGTTCCCGCGGAGGTCGGTGGGCAGCCCGGCTTAAATTACGAAGATAGCAAAGTGGAAATTGACTATTACCTGGATCAGGGGTTTTTGGATGAAGCTCGCGCGGCCGTGAAAACACTCGAGGATAAGTTTCCGGGTAACACGCTGGTTGCCGAGCTTCGGGCGCGAATGGAACAGCGATTGGCTCCGGCGGCCAAAGAAGAGGTGGCGGCCACTGAGGTGCCACTGCCGATCCCCGAAAGCAAAGCGGAAATGCCGCCCGCGGCTCCGCCGGAATCTCCCATCGCCGTGGCACCCCCGGCCAAAGTGCCGCCTCCCATTGTAGAACCGACGCCGTTGCCAACTCGACCTCCACAAGTTCCGGTTGAGGTCATCCCGCCGCCTCCGCCCCCGGCGACCATGGCAGCCGATCCGCTGGGCGGTTTGATTGGAGACTTGGAGGAAAGCCTTGCCGGTATCGAAACCGAGGCGCCTCCGCCTCAGCCCGCCGCCAAGACTCCCGCATCAGTTCCGGCAACCTCATTCCCATCGAGCCAGGGGGCAGCATCCCCGCTCAGCGGGTTTCTGGATGAATTGGGAGAGGCGGATCAGATGTCGACGGGCCAGGACGATCCACAAACCCACTACGACTTGGGAGTAGCCTTCCGGGAGATGAACCTGCTGGATGAAGCGATTGGAGAGTTCCAAAAAGTGGTGAAGGGGGCGCAGAAAGGCAAGTACCCATCCAACTTCCTTCAGGTTTGTACTCTGCTCGCACTCTGCTTTATGGATAAAAAACTGCCGGCAATTGCCGCCAAGTGGTATTTACGCGCCCTGGAAGTGCCCGACCTGGATGAAGAGGCCACCATGGCCGTGACCTATGACCTGGGCATGGCTTACGAACAGGCGGGTGACGCGCGCAAGGCTCTGGAAAAATTTTCCGAAGTTTACAGCCAGAATATCGACTACCGCGACGTGGCCGAAAAAATACGGCAGTTACAAACAAATTCCTAACGCGCTTCCCGTAACGGCAAATCTCTATTGCCACCCGATCCCGGTCGGCGGGATATCTTCCCCGGAATGTAATCATGAACCGAGCCATCGCCATCCTCTACATCGTTTTCTGTTTCGAAATGGGCGTCCTGCTCTTCGTGTTGCCCTGGTTCTCACTGTGGAGCAGGAATTTTTTTGTGAACCACTATCCGATGGTTTCGAGTATCGCCATGAATTATTTTGTTCGGGGAGCCGTTTCCGGAATCGGGTTGGCTGACATTTGGCTCTCGTTTTATGAACTCTGGCGTCTCCGCCGGGAGTTGGGCCTGGTCCACCCATCCCCCCCGGCGCGATGACCTTGCGACGCGGGGATTGGCTCGCCAGCCTTGCGCCCAAACCGCCGGATTAGTGACGAGCCCTCTCATGCCTCCGGCGCATGCCTTCGGAGCCCGCCCACCCGGCACGCATTTCGATGCCCACTTCAACCAGCAATTCTCGAGCCGCAGGCACCATCAAGCTGTGCTATATCACCGACCGACGCGCCCTATCTCCCAGGCCGCTCCTGCCCCGGATTCTTGGGGGCGTTCGGGCCGGCGTGGATATGGTGCAAGTCCGGGAGAAAGACCTCCCCACTCGAGAGCTCGTGGCCCTGGTGAAAGGAGCTGTGACCGGCGCGGGCGGAACCGCCACAAAAATTATTGTGAATGACCGGCTGGATGTGGCGCTGGCGCTCGGCTCAGCGGGAGTTCACTTGGGAACGCAATCCATGCCCCCGGAGGTGGTGCGAGGAATAGTGCGCCCGGATTTTCTGGTGGGCGTCTCCTGCCATTCGCTCGAGGATGCCCTTCGGGCGGAAGCGTCGGGAGCGAACTACGTTCTCCTCGGCCCCATCTTCTCCACGCCTTCGAAAATGGCCTACGGCCCGCCGCTGGGGCTGAGCACGCTTCAGGAAACCACCGCACGGGTCAAGATTCCCGTCTTCGCACTGGGGGGCATCACCGTAGAGCGCGCCCGAATTTGCCTTGAAGCGGGCGCCCGCGGCCTGGCCGGCATCTCTATTTTCCAGTATGGTGATTCGCTCGAAGACCGGGTGCGCGAGCTGCGCGGCAAGTTTTAGAAAAATCAGGAGTGTCTCAGTTGGGTCTTTTTGAAGCGCCAGTCTATGACTGCCCTCATTATTCCGGCGGGAGAGAGGGTGTTTTTGCCGGCCTCGATTGAAGGAAGCGTCTGGGAGAACTTCTCCGGGATCGCCGCGCAAAAAGGCGTTGACCTCTCGGAACTGCTAAGCAAAGTGCTGAAGCGCGACGCGGAAATTAATGCGACATTGATGTAAATCGGGCTTTGGTTCAACTGATCGATCACCTCATGTCGGGTCAGAATCAAAACGGGTCGACGCTTGTCCGGCGGCCGAAATGTATACCAACGGATTTCGCCGCGGTTCAGCCGATACCCTCCCAACCTTCAGCGTCCCACGCCCTGCGGACCTTTCCATCCGCCTTTTCTACTTTGTTCCCTCCGCCACCACCGCGGGCGCGGGTTGCCGGCGCTCCGCTTCCGTCTTTTCCTCTTCCACCTGCAAGGGATGAGCCTTGGCCCACGCGTCGTGCCGCACCCCGGTCACTTGCCAGGAGACCTTCATGCCCGGTCGTCCGCCTGAAATCTTGAAAGCGTTGTCGTGAATCTCCTCGGCAACATAGACAGGCGCAAAGCCTCCAATACCCGTGAGTTGATAGCGAAAGTCTGCGTTCAGCGCTTCAAACCATTCGGGAAGGCGAACGATTCCCTCGCCTTTGTCGTTCAGGGTGATGTTGCCGCTGTAAATGTTCGTCATCTCTGACGATTCGATCGAGGCATGATAGAGGTACTTGTTGGCAGGATCAATCGGGTCATCGATTTTGAAGTCTTTGGTGCCCGCGGTGATCTTGCCCGCGACGGTCAGATTGCCGCTGGAATCGACGGTGAAAACTGTAGTGCTGCCGCCAATGCCCTTCAGAATGGTTCCACCCGAAGCGGTTACGAATTCGCCGGCTGTCCCTGCGACGAGCGTACAGCCGGAATTCCCGCAGGTCTGATTAAACCCTGCCACAGCCACGTTGGAAGAGCTGCCCTGCACCCCGACGCCGCTGGAGCTTAAGGATACCCCCTGGACTCCTAGAGTAGCGCCAGTTGAAGCAGGGGCAAAGCCAAATACGCCGGTAGCGCCTGATGTGGTGCTCTTAGTTCCTCCACTAACGCCATAGATAACCCCCGTGGTGGCGTTAGCGCCGCCGGACACGCCGGCGGCGCCATTCGTGGCGCTATTCGTGTACCCGCTGACGCCGTAGACCAGGCCCGTTGCACCGTTTGCGGTCCCGATCACTCCCATGGCCCCGTCAGTGGCGCTATTCGTGTTCCCACTGACGCCGTAGACTTGGCCCGTAGAAGCGTTTGCGTTTCCGATTACGCCAGCAGCGTATTGGCCAGAGCTGCTCGTTCCCCCGGAGACGCCGTAGACCTGACCTGTGGTGGCGCCTTCATAACCATTCACGGCCGCAGCGCCTGCGCCCGTACTATTGGTATCTCCGTTGACGCCGTAGATCACCCCCGTGGTGGCGTTGGCCCCGCCGGTTACTCCGGAAGCGCCGTTGGTGGAGCTATTCGTATATCCGCTGACCCCGTAGTTTTGGCCCGTGGTAGCGTTTGCGTTTCCGTTCACGCCGGCGGCATATGGGCCGGTGCTGCTCGTACTCCCACCGACACCATAGACCGTGCCTGTGGCAGCACCTTCGTATCCGCCAATGCCCGCGGCGTAGTTGGTAGCGCTGTTTGTCCCTCCGAAGACGCCGTTAACCACGCCGGTGGCAGCGCCCTCCCAACCGTTTATAGCCGCGGCTCCATTCGTGGTGCTGTTGGTTCCCCCGCTGACGCCATAGACCTGGCCCGTCGTCGCTTGCTCGAAGCCGT
Source organism: Terriglobia bacterium (assembly GCA_035946625.1). GTDB lineage: Bacteria > Acidobacteriota > Terriglobia > UBA7540 > UBA7540 > DASYXZ01. Next base: position 6,166 of record DASYZE010000046.1, read on the forward strand.
TCACACCGGAAGCGCCGTTACTAGTGCTTGGGGTTGTTCCATTAACGCCATAGACTACGCCCGTGGTGACGCCGGCTCCCCCTTGTACGCCGGCAGCGCCGTTGGTGGTGCTATTGGTGAATCCGTGGACGCCATACACTATGCCCGTGGTGGCATTAGCCCCGCCCTGTACGCCGGCAGCGGCAGTTGTGACGCTGCTCGTGTAACCGGTGACGCCGAAGACCTGGCCCGTGGTGGCGCCTTCGTAGCCATTCACGGCGGCAGAGCCATTACCGGTGCTGTTCGTTCCTCCGGCGACGCCAAAGACCGCGCCCGTGGTAGCGCCTTCGAACCCGTTCACGCCCGCGGAGTTGTTGCCAGTGCTGTTGGTGCTCCCAGAGACGCCAGAGACCTGGCCCGTAGTAGCGCTGGCAACGCCCTGGACGCCAGTTCCACTGGTGCTGGAACTCTGACCATAAACTCCCGAGGCGAAGCCGGACGTGGCGGTGGAACTGCCACTCACTCCGGTCCCCCCGGCGGTGGCGGTATTTAATCCAAGCACGCCAACGCCGTTGGCGTTGGGATTCTGGCCCACCACGCCGTTGCCGCCGCTGCTCGCAGTGCTGAGTCCAAACACGCCGTCGCCGTTGGGGCTGGCGCTTTGGCCTGTGACGCCGGTGGCGAAGCCGCTGGTGGCGGTGGAGATCCCGGTTACGCCGTTGGTCGTCCCGGTTCCGGGGAAGGTCTGTGTGCTCGCGAATGTTACCAAGCCGTCAAACTTGGCCGTGCCATTCACTTCCAGCTTGGTCGAGGGCGTGGAAGTGCCGATGCCCAGGTTGCCCGCCGAAGTGATTCGCATCCTCTCGGTCTGATTCCCTCCGTTGGCGCGCGTATCAAAGACCATGGCGGAGGCGTAATCTCCCTGGGTGGCATTTTCCTTCACTCCCCGGATGTTGGCGAGTCCGGCCTTGCTGGTGGTCCCGTTGTAATAC
>DASYZE010000047.1:0-40194 GCA_035946625.1 Terriglobia bacterium
CATTCACGCTGTGCTCGTACTCCACCACGGTGTCATTGGGCCACAGGGCTTTCTGAATTTCCTCGCGGGTAATGATCTCGCCCGGGCGCTCGAGCAGCATGGCGAGGATGCGAAACGGCTGGTCGCGCAAATGAATCTTCAGCCCGGATTTGCGCAGTTCGCCCGAGCTGCGATCCAGCTCAAAAGCGCCAAAGCGAATGATGCCTGCCAACTTTGGAAGGTCCATGAACGCCAGCCCAACGTTGAGCAGAGTCTAACACTCGCTTCAAGCTCAATCAATCCTCGATTGCTAAACGAACCCCGGAGGTTGTAGGGCCGAACAGCGTTCGGCCGGTTGGGAAGTTCGTTTGCCCTTGGTCGAAGGCCGGACGCCGTCCGGCCCTACAAGGCCCAGCCCATTTCAGATTCCCTCATAAGTCTCAAACTCTCAATTGGTTAGCGTTTCAGCCCCATACCTGCCCGGTTTCAGCCCCGTTGCATTGAGTAGCCTCGCCCCCTGCCCCAAAGTCGCCCGCGTCCCGCAAGGCGGGACCGGAGGGCGACATGAGAACAGAAGGCAGAAAGCAGAAGCCAGAGGGCAGTAAGCAGAATGCAGAAGGCAGTGAAAGAGCAGGAACGCGCTGTGAATGGTCAGAAACGAAGCGCTTCGGATTTCGCCGCTTGCTGATGACAGGCTTGGTTAGTTTGATTGGCTTGAGCTTGGCCCCCAGTGGTTTCGCAAGAAGGCCCAACCCAAGCATCACTCTCAAGGTCGGCGTTTACAACTATGCCGAAATCGGCGGCTTGGAAAAGCGAGAAGCCGAGGGGGAAGCAAGTCGTTTGTTCGACCGTGCCGGCGTCCGCATCGTTTGGGTGGACTGCGCGTTGACTCAAGAAGAGATTGCACTTCACCCCCAATGTTCGAACCCCGATGTGGTCCTGAGATTCCTACCCGCTTCCATGACCACCCGGCTCGATGAACATGCCGAGGCGCTCGGACAATCTATCGGATGGGGTGGAAATGGCCGAGCTTGGAGCGCGAACGTTTTTTACGCGCGGGTGCTCGAACTTTCTTCGTCCTGGAACCTGGATCCGGCGCAAGTTCTGGGCGATGCCGCCGCGCACGAACTCGGCCATTTGCTGCTGGGCCCGGGGCACGCGCGCACCGGGATCATGCTGGCGGTTTGGTCTCCACTGGATTTGCGGCGGGCGAGCCAGGGAGGGTTGAAATTTACCGAGGGGGAGATGGCGCTGCTGAAAGATGCGGTGAACACGCTGCGCAGCAAACCCGCGCCGGTTCTGGCATCTCGCAATGAATAAAAACGGGGATGGTGCTGAGGCCGGGGCAAGCCCCGGCCCTACGGGAGATAGGGATCAGGTTCAGGCACTGCCGCACCGTCTTTGCGCGGGTCGGAGGCGCCGTAATTGACGCCCGTCGCGGAGTCATGCAGGACGGCTTGGCCGCCGCCCATGCGATCTGAATAGTCGCCTACGACGGTGAGCTTGTGACCTTTTTGGATCAAGGCTTCCCGAACGTCTTCCGGAACACGGTCTTCAATCATGAACGTGCTGCCGCCAAAACTCGGGTTGGTAAAGCGCGGCGCTTCCATAGCTGCCTGGATGTTCATTCCATAATCAGCGATGTCAGAAACGTACTGGGCGTGGGCTTGCGCTTGGTTGAGGCCGCCCATGATGCCAAAGCCGATGTGGACGTTGCCGCGCTGCATGAAGGCGGGAATGATGGTGTGGAAAGGACGTTTATGCGGAGCGAGCACATCTGGATGATGGGGATCGAGCACGAAGAGCGCGCCGCGGTTTTGCAGCGTTATGCCGTAATCATCCACTACCACGCCGGACCCAAACGCCAAGTACAAACTTTGGATGAGCGACACGATGTTGCCGTCGCGGTCGACCGCGGACATGTAAATGGTGTCACCCATAAAGCGCGCCGGATCGCCGGGTGGGACATCCAAGTGGGCGTGGTCCATGTCAATGGTTGCCGCGCGCTCCGCGCCATAGGCTTTGGAAATGATTCCCGCAGTGGGCACTTGGGCAAACCTGGGATCGGCGTCATAGCGCCGCAAGTCCGCGTAGGCGAGCTTTTGGGCTTCCATCTTTACGTGGAAGGCGCGCGCGTCCGCGAACCCCCACTCGGGGAGCGGGAATTTTTCAAAAATGTTCAGCATTTCGAGAGCCGCCAAACCCTGGCCGTTGGGCGGCAGCTCGTAGACTGTCCAATCGCGGTAGCGGGTGGAGATGGGCTCGACCCATTCGGGTTTGAAATCGGCGAGATCCTCCGCGGACATTACGCCGCCCAGCCGGTCTGAAGTTTTCAGAATCGCTTGGGCGATGTCGCCTTTATAGAAAGCATCCGGCCCCTCACGGGCCACCAATTCCAGTCCGCGAGCGTATTCGGGATTTTTGAATACATCGCCTATCTTGGGAGGTTCGCCGTTCGCCAACCATACGCGCCGGGCATTGACATCCGCTTCAAGTTTCGTTTTCTCGCCCTGCCAGGTCCTGTCAATCCATTCGGTGACCGGGAAACCGTTTTTGGCATAGTAGATGGCGGGCCGAAACAGTTCGGCCCAGGGGAGTCGGCCAAACTTTTTGTGCAACGCTTCCCATCCGCGCACGCAGCCGGGTACGGTGACGGAAAGGATGCCGACGCCGGGCATTTCGTGCAGACCCTTCTGCTGCATCAAGGCGGGAGTCAATTTTTCCGGAGCCCAGCCGCTGGAATTGAGTCCCGTGAGCTTGCCTGTTTTTGCGTCCCAGTAAATTGCGAAGAGATCTCCGCCCATCCCGTTATTCATAGGCTCGACCACGCCCAGCACGGCGTTGGCGGCGATGGCCGCGTCCACCGCCGAGCCGCCGCGCGCCAGAATCTGCGCCCCGGCCTGCGAGGCGAGCGTTTGGCTGGTGGCCACGATGCCGCGCTGCGAGATGGTCATGGAGCGGGCCTGCGTGCGCCCAGGCAATTTGGGTTGGTCCCTCGCCGCGGTGGGCATGGCCAATAAAATAACAGAGAAGATCGCCAATTTTGTGTTTTGCATAAAAATTCCGGAAGCTAAGGTAAGATGATTTGTACGCGCAGTCAATCGCCTTTGGGGTGGTGACGCATTTTGACGTAGCGCCGCCCTTCAGGGCGGCACATGCCGGGCTAAAGTCCGGCTCTACTAAATCATAATGCATCACCACCACCTTTGGGGAGCTACAAATGCATCCGGTCATTCACGAAGGAATTACCTTACTTTGGTTTGTGCTGGTCGCACTATGGCTGGTTAGTTGGATCAGTGTGAAGCGCACGGTGCGCCGACAGTCGTGGAGTTCGCGGGTCCTACAAGGGAGCCTGGTTGCGGGTGGTTACGTCATGATGTTTAATCACACATTGCGGCTGGGGCCTCTCGACGGAAAATTCGCGCCGGACAGTGCCGGGCTAGAATGGTCAGGGCTGATTGTCACCGCGGCCGAGATTGCCCTTGCCATTTGGGCTCGAATCACCATCGGGCGAAATTGGAGTTCAACGGTAACGGTGAAAGAAGATCATCAACTGGTTCGGTGCGCCCCTTACACGCTGGTTCGCCATCCCATTTACTCCGGCCTTCTACTGGCCTCTCTGGGCACGGCAGCGGCGGGCCGCGAATATCGCAGCCTGGTGGGTCTAGTGTTGGTGTTCATCGGCTTTTGGGTGAAGCTGCGCCTGGAGGAGCGATTCATGACCGAGCAGTTCGGATCAGAATACACGCGCTATAAGCAGGAAGTGAAAGCTTTGATCCCGTACTTGCTCTAATCGTTTTGGCCGAAACATCGGCAAGAAATTGTCGATGGGTGAATCTCAAGTATGATCCGGTCGTAGGGGTAGAACTTGCCCTACCCTCCGACATCGCAGCGCATGCAAAAAGGGTACGGCAAGCCGTACCCCTACGTTCCGTTTTGGCGGCTCCGACTCAATTGTTTATTCCGCCCATAAAATCTTTCGATTGGACTTCATTGCAACCATGCCTTAAAGTGCCAAGTGTAAGCAAGGTGTTTCCTCGAAGAAACTCACCGATTGAACCTTTGACGACGCGAGTTCTCTCCTCGCCGAGTGAAGCAAGTCTTCAAAGCCCTTGATCCAAATCAGTCTTGCCGGAAAGGGAATATCCCTGGCTCTTCGGAGCGCGCTGGAGGCGAATTATTTTTGCCGCTGGTTCAAGGAAATCTTTTTTCGGTGCGGGCTGACCAAACTCAAAAAATGGAGGCTCGAAATGAATTCACTCAGGAAACACGCTTTACGCAAATCAATCTATCTGCTGGCGCTTGGGCTTTCCCTTATTCCCGGGGCGGCCGTGGCGCAAAACAACACCACCAGTATGGAAGGAAAATTTGCACTGACCTCCGAAGCACGCTGCGGGACGGCGATTTTACCTCCCGGAAGCTACTCGTTCTCGCTGGAGGCTGACGGCGCCTTTTCCGTCATCAGGATTTCCAGCGGTAAGCACGTGGTCACCTCGTTTATCAGTCCACCCCAGGTGCGGAAAATCACCCTGGACCAGGATGTGCTGACGCTGGTGAGAAGGGGCGGCGGGCCCTACGTTCGATCCCTGGACCTGCCCGAACTCGGCGTCGAGTTCAAGTTTCCAGTCCCTAAATCGGCGGCGACCTTAATGGAGTCACCCACCCTTCCATAAAGCATTTTGACTTTCTCCACGTCTACCCGACGCAGGGTGTGGAGACTACGAGAGGGGAGTGAGCTTTCCGGATCCTCGGGCCCCCCCCATTACCGGACTGCTCCCCTCTCTTTTTTTGGAAATGCGGCAGCTTGCTGGCGCTTTGTCTACGCGAGCTTGCTCGCGGCGTACTTCAACAATTGCCGGCTGACGAACCGAGGCACGGCCAGAGGTTGACCTCCGGGAAAGCGGAAGCAAGCTGCCACACTTCAAAATCCAATCACTGCCATACTTCTCCCACCCTCGGTTATAATCATTTGGTGACACAATCCTCGCGAGGGATTTGGGCTTTCCATGGACTTCAAACTTCACTCCGACTACCAGCCGCGCGGCGATCAGGTGACCGCGATTGATGAGTTGCTGCGCCGGGTGCGCGACGGTGAAAAGCATCAGGTGTTGCTGGGCGTAACCGGCTCGGGCAAAACGTTCACCATGGCCAAAGTGATCGAAGCGGTGAACCGCCCCACGCTGGTGATGGCGCACAACAAGACTCTGGCGGCGCAGCTCTATCACGAGTTCCGCAATTTTTTCCCCCAGGACGCAGTGGAATATTTTGTAAGCTACTACGACTATTACCAGCCGGAAGCCTATGTGCCCGCCGCCGACGTTTACATTGAAAAAGAGGCCACCACCAACGAGGAGTTGGACAAGTTGCGGCTTTCCGCCACGCGCTCGCTCTTCGAGCGCCGCGACTGCGTGATTGTGGCCAGCGTCAGTTGCATCTATGGCATTGGGTCGCCGGAAGCGTATTACGGGATGCTGGTGATGATCGAGAAGGGGCAGAAAATTCCGCGCCAGGATATTTTAAGGAAGCTGGTGGAGATCCAATACGAGCGCAACGATTACGATTTCAAGCGCGGGACGTTCAGAGTACGCGGCGACGTCATCGAGATTTATCCGACTTATGAAGATAACGCCTACCGCATTGAAATGTGGGGCGAGCAGGTGGAATCGCTCGCGCAAATCGATCCCCTCTTCGGGCAGGTCAAGCAAACTTACTCGAGACTTCCCATCTATCCCCGAACGCATTACGTGATGCCGGCCGACCGACGGGAGACGGCCATTGAGCGCATCAAGAGCGAACTGGAATGGTGGCGGGGGGAGCTGGAAAAACAAAGTAAGCTGGTGGAGGCGCAGCGGCTGCACCAGCGGACTATGTTCGATCTCGAGATGATGAAGGAAATGGGCTACTGCCACGGGATCGAAAATTATTCGCGGCACCTTTCCGGGCGCCTCCCCGGAGAGCCGCCGCCCACGTTGCTGGACTACCTGCCGCAGGACGCGCTGATTTTTGTGGATGAGAGCCACCAGACCATCCCGCAGGTTCACGGAATGTTTCACGGCGACCGGTCGCGAAAACAAGTCCTGGTTGACTACGGTTTCCGCCTGCCGTCGGCGCTTGACAATCGCCCGCTGACCTTCGAGGAATTTGAGCATCGCATCGGGCAGGTGATTTACGTGTCCGCCACGCCTGGCCCTTATGAATTGACGAAGTCGGGCGGGGAAGTGGTGGAGCAGATTATCCGGCCCACCGGATTGATCGATCCGGAAACGGAAGTGCGCCCCACGCGCAATCAGATTGACGATCTGCTGGGTGAGATTCGCGAGCGGGCGAAACGGAACGAGCGTGTGCTGGTGACGACCCTCACCAAACGGATGGCGGAAGACTTGACCGGATATTACACCGAGGTGGGCGTGAAGTGCCGCTATCTGCACTCAGAAGTGGAAACGCTGGAGCGGGTGAAAATTCTGCGCGATTTGCGGCGCGGGGAATTTGACGTTCTGGTGGGGATCAACTTGCTGCGCGAGGGACTCGACTTGCCCGAGGTGTCGCTGGTGGCCATTCTGGACGCGGACAAGGAAGGGTTCCTGCGCTCGGCGGGAGCGCTGATTCAATCCATGGGACGCGCGGCGCGCCACGTGCGGGGGCGCGCCATCCTCTACGCTGATAACATGACGGACTCCATGAAGCAGGCCATCGGAGAAACCAACCGCCGCCGCGCCAAGCAGATTCAATACAACGAGGAGAACCACATCACGCCGGAAAGCATTATCAAGCCGGTGGACATGGCGCTGGCTTCGATTGTGGAGGCGGATTACGTGACCGTGCCGATGGAGGATGATGAGACTGATCCGACTTCCGCGGACCAGCTCGAGGAATTGATTGGCAAACTCGAGAAGCAAATGCGCGAGGCCGCCAAGCAATTTGAGTTTGAAAAAGCGGCGCAGTTGAGGGATCGCATCAAGGTTCTCAAAGAAAAGTCAACCGTCGATGGGTGATAGAAGCGCCGACGGGAGCTTGTCCCGATCGTATCGGGAGGTCGGCGTTTAGGCACAAATACAAAAATGCCGGCCTCATGGTTTTCTTAAGACTCATCCCAATTGTCATTCCGAGGAGGTCGCCGCGCCCACCGACGAGGAATCTCGCATTGTTTTCCTTTACAGAGCGAGATTCCTCTCCGTCGGCTGACGGATCGGAATGACAATTTTGGGATTGTTTTTTACGAAACCGGTGGATGTGGATTCCACAAATCGACCGCCATGCAACCACGCATTCAATCAATTGCGATTGTCGGGCCGGGACGGCTCGGGCAGGCTTTGGGCAGGCTCTTGAATCAGGAAGGATTCACGATAGCCCTGGTGGCAGCCCGCCGAGCAGCCGCAGCGCAGCGCGCAATTCAATTCATCGGCGCCGGAGTCGCGGCTGGGGTGAACGCGACGGAACTGACCGAAGCGTCAGTAATTCTGCTTACGACATCTGACGCGGCTATTGCCCCCGTGGCCAAGCAGGTGGCCTCCATGCGCAAAGACTGGCGGGGGCGGGTGGTTCTGCACACCAGCGGCTCCGTGCCGGCCTCAGCGCTCCTGCCGTTCAAACGGCGGGGGGCCGCCATTGGTTCGCTTCATCCATTTCAGACCATCCCCAATCCGGCGGCCGGAGCTCGAAACCTGCGCGGATGCGTCTGGGGAATCGAAGGCGACCCAGCCGCGCGGCGGATTGCGAGGCGATGGGTGAAAGCGCTCGGCGGCTCGACATTTCAGATTCGTGCGGGTAAGAAAACCATTTATCACGCCTCCGCATTCATGGTTTGCCCAACGCTGCTTACTTTGATGAATTATTCCGTAAGACTATTGCGACAGTCCGGCGTTTCGGAGAAAATGGCGCGGCAGATGCTTGCCCGTATTACTGCTGAGACGGCCAGTAACGTTGCGCAGTTCGGCCCGCGAATGGCGCTGACAGGTCCGGCGGTGCGGGGCGATTGGGTCACGATCCAAAAACACGTCGCCGGACTGCGGCGTGTTGTCCCGGAAGTTCTACCTGCCTACCGCGAGTTGGTGCGGCTGATGGCGGCTTTGGCAGGAAGGTCTATTCCCGTCGACGTTTTTGGTCCTTCAAGCACTGAAAGATCAAGTGGCCGACGGCGGCCCAGGTAGGTTTTAGTCGCAAAAATTCAATATGGAGGCATGGCTATGACGTCTCGTGAATTCTATCTCCAAAGGCTCAAAATCGAAATCCCAGTGACCATGCAGGTTTTGCGATCGCTTCCCAAAGATCGCTTAAATTACAAACCGGATGATCGCTCACCCTCAGCCGCGCAACTTGCCTGGACGCTGGCCAATGAACTCCAATCGTGTGTGGAGGCGATTACGGACTTCAAGGGAGAATGGAAAGTGGTCTCCCCTCCACCGATCGAAGAGATACTCAAGAAATTCGAAGATGGAGCGAAACAACTGGAGGATCGTGTGTCCAAGGCGGATGAGGCATCCTGGGGCCATGTTGCCAAATTTTATTACGAAGGCAATATGGTGTCGGAGCTTCCTGCCGGTTCATTCCTTTGGCTCTGCCTATTTGATTCCATTCACCATCGCGGACAGCTATCGGCGTATCTCCGGCCTATGGGCGGAAAAGTGCCGGCGGTTTACGGGCCCTCGGCGGACGATAACGGATACGGCGCTTGGCAGTAGGGCAGTAGGGCAGAAGGCAGAAGGCAGGAGGCGGGAGGCAGGAGGCAGAAGGCAGTGACGCTTACTCGATGTTTACTTCGCGACGAAAAATCAAGTTGGCTTTTCGAAATCACCGCACATTTGGTATCCGACTTGAGTGGCTAACAGCTATTTTGCTGCTTTGGTTGACCCCGTTTCCACTTACCGCAGTCGCCCAACAAAAAGAAAGTCATAAATCGATGAAGGCCATCGCTGTCCCAATCGACATCAACCGAGCGACCGCGAAGGATTTTGCGAAGCTGCCAGGCGTGGGTCCCGAGTTGGCGCGGCGAATCGTCGACTATCGTTCCAAGCACGGCACGTTTCATAGGGTGGAGGATTTGCTCGCGATCCGGGGCATCGGCCCCAGGAAATGGCGGGCGCTAAAGCCTTATTTGCGCGTTGAGCAGAAGACTAAATGATGGGTTCGGATTTCAGGAAGTTCTGATTCTTCGTGTCCGATGTGGGGCCGCTGTAATCAGTGCGCGGAGGGCCGCGTTTACAGATCCAGGCGTTGTAAAGACACGTGCAATATCAGGGTCGAGTACAACAGCAACTGATTCCTTCCTGAACCGTTCTGCAAACCGATTGGGGCGTGCTTTTCTATAGTCGATGTTGTACTCGGGCAACAGATCGTCCTTGCCCCAAGGTTCCTCTTTAGGAGTTCGCGTTTTCTTCATAATCCCTCCGCTCTTTCCTGGTAGCTTCACGCGCGCTAAAGATACGAATTACATCTTCGGCCCTTTGTGTGAAACCCACCAGGAGTAGCCGATCCTCAGAAGAATGGCCTATGATGACTTCCCGAGTTTCGGTTTCAGAGTGGACTGCATCCTCAATAGTGTAAGCCAATGGATCCATGAATACTGTCAGTGCCTCGGTGTAGCTAACTTCGTGCTTCCTGAGGTTTGCTTTCGCCTTGTGGCGATCCCATTCGAATTGGAAGTCCATCAAAGTACCTGAACTAAGTTTGGCTCAGGCTTTGCCTATTATAGCACGCACTTTTCAGTTTCAGACTCCATGCCTGGCACGCAGGGGAATGCGACCAAGGTACATGCGCCAAAACAAAAAGGGCGGGGAAGTTATCCCCGCCCTTAGTCTTACTGCTTACCGCCTGCTGCTTACTGCCTACTTCTCAGTACATTCCCCCGCCCATGCCACCCGCGCCGCCTCCGGGAGGTCCGGCGTGTTTATCTTCCTTCTCCGGAACTTCGCTCACCAGCGCCTCGGTGGTCAACATCAATGAGGCGATGGAAGAAGCGTTCTGGAGCGCCGTGCGGGTGACTTTGGTGGGATCGATCACTCCGGCTTCCACCAGGTCGCCGAAGGTTTCGGTTTGGGCGTTAAAGCCATAGTGAGTGTTCGAGTTGGAGCGGACTTTGTCCACTACCACCGCGCCCTCATGTCCGGCGTTAACGGCAATCAGGCGCAGGGGCTCTTCGAGCGCGCGCTTGACGATGTTGATGCCAATTTGCTCGTCACCTTCCGCCTTGAGTTTTTCGAGAGCGGGAATGCAACGAACCAGGGCCACGCCGCCGCCGGGGACAATGCCTTCCTCGACAGCCGCTTTGGTGGCGTGCATGGCGTCCTCAACCCGAGCCTTCTTCTCTTTCATCTCGGTTTCGGTGGCCGCGCCCACTTTGATCTGCGCCACGCCGCCCACCAACTTCGCCAACCGCTCCTGAAGTTTCTCGCGGTCGTAGTCGGAGGTGGTCTCTTCCACCTGAGCCCGGATCTGTTTCACCCGGCCTTCGATTTCAGAGGTCTTGCCGGCGCCTTCCACGATGGTAGTGTTGTCTTTGTCCACCGTGATTTTTTTGGCGCGACCCAGGTCATCCAGCTTCACGTTTTCCAGCTTGATGCCCAGATCTTCAGAAATGGACTTGCCGCCGGTGAGGATTCCGATATCTTCCAGCATCGCCTTGCGGCGGTCGCCGAAGCCCGGAGCCTTCACCGCGCAGCAGTGCAGGGTTCCGCGCAGTTTGTTCACCACCAGGGTGGCCAACGCTTCGCCTTCCACTTCTTCGGCAATGATCAGGAGGGGTTTGCCCGACTTGGCAATCTGTTCGAGCAAGGGCAGAAGGTCTTTCATGGAGCTGATCTTCTTTTCGTGGATCAGGATCAGCGCGTTTTCCAGGGTGGATTCCATGCGCTCGGGATCGGTGACGAAATAGGGGCTGAGATAGCCGCGGTCAAACTGCATGCCCTCAACCACCTCGAGTGCGGTCTCCATGGTCTTTGATTCCTCCACGGTGATCACGCCGTCTTTCCCGACTTTCTTCATGGCCTCGGCTATGATGTTGCCGATGGTGTGATCGTTGTTGGCGGAAACGGCACCCACTTGGGCGATCATGGCTCCCTCTTTGACTTCCTTGGAGAGCTTTTCGAGCTCGCCCTTCACGTGTTTCTTGCTGCCGTCCTTTTGGGGTTCATCGTAACCACAAACGGTGCGGACCGCCGTTTCGATGCCGCGTTTTACGGCCATCGGATTAGCGCCCGCCGCCACGGTCTTCACGCCCTCGCGGAAGATCGCCTGGGCCAGCACGGTGGCCGTGGTGGTGCCGTCGCCGGCCACGTCGGAGGTCTTGGAAGCCACCTCGCGCACCATCTGCGCCCCCATGTTTTCCAGGGGATCCTGCAACTCGATTTCCTTGGCCACTGTCACGCCGTCCTTGGTGATGGTGGGGGAACCGAATTTCTTATCCAAAACCACATTGCGGCCCTTGGGGCCGAGGGTGATTTTGACGACGTCCGCCAGTTGATTCACTCCGCGCAGAATCGCCTGACGGCTATTTTCGCCGTGTACAATTTGCTTTGCATTTGCCATCTTTTATCTCCTCCAAAGATTTCTTTTTAGGAATTTTGAATTTTGCCCGTCGTTCTCCGTCGGTATGCCCAACGGTTGGTCAGATTGTCAGACGGTCAGGTATTCAGTCCCCGCCCCTCCGACGCACCGATCGACCTCTTACTTCTTGCCCCCGGCAGCCTTGGCGGTTGCTTCAATGACGCCCAGCACTTCTTCCTCGCGGATGATCAGGAACTCTTCTCCATCGAGTTTGATTTCAGTGCCGGAATACTTCCCGAAAAGAATGCGGTCGCCCGCTTTCACATCGAGCGGCACCACTTTCCCTTCTTCGTTTTTCTTGCCGTTGCCCACCGCAATCACTTCCGCCTCTTGCGGCTTTTCTTTGGCCGTGTCGGGAATGATGATGCCTCCCTTCACAGTTTCTTTCTCTTCGATCCGTTTGATCAGAATGCGATCGTGTAGAGGTCTTACTTTCATCTGTGAGTCTCCTTTCGTGATCAGGTTTGAAAATGGATTAAATTGCGAAGCAGGCTCCAAACCCACTCCTCTCCCGAGCAAGATGCTGTAATTGGCACTCTCTGTTCGAGAGTGCTAATTTACTTCATTGCTTTGGTCATTGTCAAGGAACAATTTGGCAATCGGCTTGGGTGAGTGCTGATTCCGCTTGAAAGTAATCCAATAACGTTGGAAACCCAAGCCCTGGCAACATTCCCCCCAGCTCATATAAGTATTGTATAATCAATATGTTGAAGTGGATGTTGGCCCTCCTTCCGAGAAGATTAAAAGATCGATTTTGCCCTGAGTGAAAGGTTTTGGCCGAAAGCCGAAATTTTCGGCTCCTCAAATTTCTTTCCCCAACCTTTAGCTCTTAAATCGCGGTAAAGAAGTTTCAGTGCGATTTGGAGGCGCCGGAAATGAATTGCGGGTTTCATTGTGGCATTCCCCGTCACCATAGACTCCGCGTTGCGAAATCAGATGCCATCCAAGTTGCGGATTTTAGGTAAAGATGAAAGCTGGGGCTATAATGGAATCTATTCTATGCGGAAAATTAATCCACCTTGGCTATGCTTCTTAGATAAGTTTCACTCTCCATTGGCGTGCGGCAGCCAACGGCATTTCCTGTTCCTGATTTTGCTGGCTGGCCTCATATGGTTCCGGGACGCGTCCATGATGCGCGCCGGGCTTTTTGACCAGGAACCGGCAGGCGGCGCGAAGCAAACTCAGGCGAGCCCGACAAAAACGCAAGAGCAGGCCACCCCTTCGACCCCGACGGACTCGGCTGTGCAGGAGGAAAGTGATCTCGCCCAAGTTCAAGCAGAACTGAAAGCCGTACACGAGCCGGACGTACATGCTCTGGCCAAAGCTCTGGGAATTGATCTTCCCGCGACCGGTGCGGATCCCGCTGATTCGCCAACCAGCTCACTTCAGGACCTGGGAGATCTGGATGGCGACGGAGTTTCGGAATTTGCTCTCAAGCTGATGCCATCTGTGAAGGGTGGCGCGCCCGAAGGCGGGGGGGCGGATGAACTCCCCTCATGGCAATTAATCCTGCTGGCCTGGGACGGCGCCGAGTGGCGCGCGTCGCGAATAAAAGCGGGGTTTGAACCTTACGAAGTACAGGCTCTCTCTTCTTTGATTCCGGGCTCGCGTCAGATTGCCCTGGTGGTATATTCCGGCGCTCAGGCAATTCCTTATCCGGCCATCTACCAAATTAAGGATCACACAGCGGCACAGGTTTGGGATGGCAGGTCGGACGAAAGCCTTTACGAAGGATTGGTTCAGGGAAGAATAGAATTTCGAAACTCCAATGAGGGCGCCACTCCGGTAATGATCGCTTCCGGCCGCGCTGACCCTGGCCTGCTTCATTTTCCAATAGGCAGCCCGCGCGGTTTCGACGTTCAGACGATCTATGCGTGGGACGGCCACGGTTATACCCCCAAGCGCACGGAATACCGGGCCAACGAAGATTACAAAATCTACCTGTTTATTTCCGCCTTACACCTCCACGATTTTCGCTCTGCCTACGCGCTGATTGACCCGCCCAGGTTTCTGAAGACTGGCGCGCCCAGTCTTGAGTTGTTCCGCAAGCAGATTCAAGCTTCCTGGCCCGAATTCCTCGATGACAAGATTTTTGAAATCCCGGAGGCGATCCCTACAACTCCCGGAAAATTTGCGTTTGAGCTTAATGATGAGGACAAACATTATATTTATACTCCGTCGTTCGCCGCCGGTTCCAAACTCCTCATCACTGGTCTGGAGCGCCATGAGAGACCTGGCGGCGGTCGTTAAGGGCCGACCTGAAAAACATGCCATCCCGGTTCAAATCGGTCGCGGGGTTCGTTTTGGCCGGCGGGGCGAGCCAGCGGATGGGCCGCCCCAAAGCACTTTTGATATTGAGCGGAGAGACGATGATCGAGCGGCAGGTGCGAGTGCTTGGTTGCGTGACTCGAAACGCTTTGGTTGTCGGGTGGCCTGCGAATCTTCCCCGGCCTGCCAAACTCAAAAAATCACCGGGCGTGCGCTGCCTGCCTGACGCACAGCCGGGGCAGGGCCCGCTGGGCGGAATTTATACCGCCCTCATGCATTCGCATTGCGAGTTCAATCTATTTCTTGGTTGTGACATGCCTTTTGTCGGGCCCGAGCTTCTCCAATTCCTTTGCCGCAGGGCTCTTCAATCCCGCGCGGACGTCACCGTGCCCAAGTCGAATCAACGCAAGCTGGAGCCGCTGTGCGCGGTTTACCGCCGACGGGTGCTTCCGGCAGTCCGGGCCGCCCTGAAGGTGCGAGAATACAAAATCACTCAATTTTTCCCCCGCGTCAATTGTGAGGTCATCCCCTGGCGCGAAATCGCGGCGGCGGGATTCCACTCGGAAGTCTTCGGCAGCTTGAACGTGGCGGAAGACTTCGCCAGAGCGAAGAAGTCCCTGGCCGCTTTCTCTCGTCAATAATCGCCGGCAAGCCAATTGAAGACTCGTGGGCAGGATCAATTCGGCGTTCACCATCAGGCGGTCTGCTAAAAATCCTTGTTCTTATTATTCCACAATTAATTCATAATCGGTGGCCGCATGTCGCTGGTCAACGGAATCCTTTTATTTCTTGCTGCCATGCTGGCTGGAACGATGAATTCGGTTGCCGGCGGGGGGAGTTTCGTTTCATTTCCCACCCTGATCTTCGCCGGAGTCCTTCCCATTCCCGCCAACGCCACGTCCACGGTGGCTCTTTGGCCCGGATCGGTGGCCAGCATCAGCGCTTACTGGAAGAAACTTCCGCGGAGCAATCGACTGCTTCTGCCCCTGACCATCGTCAGCATCGCCGGGGGTTTGCTGGGAGCGCTGATCCTGTTGCATACGCCCCAGCAAACGTTCATGCAACTGGTTCCATACCTCTTTCTCGCTGCGACGTTGTTATTTACCTTCGGCAAGAAAATATCCGGCAAGTTAAGCGGGCTGGTCGGGAATTCCGGCCCGCCTTCCTGGTTGACGATGATGGGAGCGGCCCTGGTCCAACTCCTGATCGCGGTCTATGGCGGTTTTTTTGGAGGCGGGATCGGGATCATGATGCTCGCTCTGCTGGCCATGGTCCGCATGGAGGACATCCACAGCATGAACGCCGTAAAGTCACTTCTCGCCGCCGCCATCAACGGGGCGGCGGTGGTTACATTTATTGTGGCCGGGGCGGTGCGCTGGCCGCAGGCATTAATAATGATTGTAGGAGCAATCTCCGGCGGCTATGGCGGTGCGCACCTGGCCCAGAAACTTAATCCCAAGCTGGTGCGCGGATTTGTGATCGCAGTCGGATTCTCCATGACCGCGTACTTCCTTTTGCTGCGCTAGAAAGCAAATCGAAAAGTCCTTTATTTTTGCCATACGCTCATCGCCTTTTTTAATTCATAATTCAGAATTCATCATTCATAATTACTGCCATGCCCGACGATCCGAACCGGACCCCTTACATCCAATTCGTCCACGTCTCCAAAGCCTTCGACGAGACGGAAGTGCTGAACGATGTGAGTTTTGAAATCCGCAGGGGTGAAATGGTGGTGGTGCTCGGGCGCAGCGGCGTGGGCAAGAGCGTCACGCTCAAGCATATTCTGGGCTTTATCAAACCGGATGCGGGCGAGGTCTTTGTGGATGGGCAGTCCGTATCGCAAATGACAGAAGCGGAACTCGCCGAAGTCCGGCGGCACGTGACCATGGTCTTTCAATCCGGAGCGCTTTTTGACTCTCTCACGGTGGGCGAAAATGTGGCCTACCCTTTGCGCGAGCGTGCTCTGCGGGGGGTGGCGCTCGACGAAGATCAAATTCAAGCGCGCGTGGCAGAACTCCTGGCGCTGGTGGACCTGACTGAGGCTCAGGAACTTAAGCCTTCCGACCTGAGCACGGGCATGAAGCGCGCGGTGGCCATTGCGCGGGCGCTGGCTGCGGAGCCGGACGCCCTTCTTTACGACGAGCCGACCACCATGGTCGACCCGTTGATGGCGCAAATGGTCGGCGATTTGATTTCAAAATTGAAACGCCAGAAAGGGCTGACCTCCGTGGTGGTGACCCATGACATGAAGTTGGCGCGGAAACTCGCGGACCGTCTCGTCTTTTTGGAGGAAGGCCATGTCGCCTTCTTTGGAACGCCGCGCGAAATGGATGCGTCCCCCGACCCGCTGATCCGCGAATTCATGGAATTGGACGAGGTTTCTTTTCTGAATTGAACCATTGCACCATTGAAACAGTGAATAAGCGACTTGTTCCGGCAGATTCTTCTCATGGAACAATGGGGCGAAGAAGAAATGGACCAAACCACCAATGCTTTTTCTCAGCCGCAATGAGGTCGAAAGCCTGCTCGATCTTGACCAACTCATCGAATCTCTCGCGCCGGCGATGGCGGAGCTGAGCGCGGGAGCGGTTTCCATGCCTGCGCGCGGCGTGGTGCAGATTGGGAAAAATGGCGGGCTACTGGCAGCGATGCCGGTTTACCTCCCTTTATCCCAAACGCTTTCCACCAAGCTGGTGAGCGTGTTTCCAGGCAACGAGCGCCTGGGACTCCCCTCGCATCAGGCCGTGGTTTTGGTCTTTGATTCGAAGAACGGAACGCCACTGGCAATGATGGACGGCGCGTCCATCACGGCCATTCGGACCGCGGCAGGCTCGGCGCTGGCCACGCGCCTGCTGTCACGCCCCGAATCGCAAGTCTTAACCTTGTTGGGAACGGGGGTGCAGGCGCGCGCCCACGCTAAAGCGATCACGCGGGTGCGGCGAGTGCGCGAGGTGCGCGTCTGGGGGCGCAGCCGGCAGAAATTTGACGCCCTGGTCAAGGAGCAATTTGTCGCTTCGGGAGTTCGAGCTCGCGCCGTTCCAGAGTTGAAGCAAGCGCTGGCAGGAGCGGAGATAATTTGCGCTTGCACGCATAGCGCCGAGCCGGTGGTGATGGGAGAGTGGCTGGCGCGGGGCGCGCACGTAAATTCCGTCGGACTGAATGCGCAGGGCCGCGAGGTGGACGAAGCGGCCATCCTCAACGGACTGGTGGTGGTCGAGTCCCGCGATGCCGCGTTGGCTCCGGCTCCTTCTGGAGCCAACGATTTAACCTGGCCGATTCAACAGGGCATTTATTCCCGGGGAGACATTCACGCCGAGATCGGCGAGTTGGTTTCAGGAACACGGCCGGGGCGCACTTCACCGGAGCAGATTACGATCTACAAATCCGTAGGCGTGGCCGTTCAGGATGCGGTGGCTGCTCGCCTGGTTTTGGAAGCTGCTCGCGAGCGCGGAGTGGGGAAAGCGGTTCATTTCTGAGCCCTGTCAACTGACACCTTCTTCCTTCGCGGCCATGAAAAACAAAGAAGCCATGACGCTCGACCGCGTGCTTTCTCGTATGGGAATGGCTTCCCGAACTTCGGCGAGACAAGCAATTCTTTCCGGGCGGCTGAAGGTGAACGGGCGCGTGGTCCGAGACCCGGATTGCTGGGTGCAACCGGGCCGCGACTTCATTCAGTTTGACGGCAATCGGGTCAAACGCGTCCGCAAGATTTACCTGGTTCTTTATAAGCCCAAGGGCGTGATCACGAGCCATGGTGATCCTTCGGGGCGCAAAACCGTATACGATATCTTGAGAGCCGGGAATAGCACTGCCGCGGCGAAGGAAGACTGCCGCTGGGTCTCGCCCGTCGGGCGGCTGGATCAGGACACCTCCGGCCTGCTGCTGATGACCAATGACACCGAGTTCGCCAATTTTATCACCCGCCCCGAATCGCAAGTTGCCAAAACCTACCTTGTAAAAACCAGCGGACTCTTGAGCGATGAGATTATCGCCCGTCTTGCCGCCGGCGTGGTAATGAAGCGGGGCGACCGGGCGCAACCCGTGAGCGTGCGCCGGACCGAAGATCGGGGGAAGTACACCTGGCTCGAAATCGTCCTCACCGAGGGCAAGAACCGTGAGGTCCGGCGCATGATCGAAGTGGTGGGTTTTAAAGTGCTCAAGCTGGTGCGAACCCGCATCGGGCCGCTGACGCTGGAGGGATTGGAAGTAGGGAAGTGGCGCTCACTGACGACTCCAGAGTTCTTGGCTTTGAAAAAATCTCGCCTTCCCGAGGCATCATTCCTCAGGAGCGATTAGATCAGTTTTTTCAACCAGTGGGTAGGCCAATTTGAATCGCGCAACCTCCTGCTGCAATCGGGCAATCGACTCAAACTTGATAGATTTGATCCCGAGGGCGCGTGCCGCTGCCACATTCGCCTCCATATCGTCTATGAACAGAGCCGATTCGGGCGGGACGGCGAGTCCTTGGAGGCAGGCTTGATAAATTTTTGTATCCGGTTTGACCACGCCCAGTTCGCCGGAGAAGACTTTAACATCGAAATCATTCAACCATCGGGCGTGAGTGCGCAAATAAGCCGAGAAATCGCGCGGCATATTGGAAAGAATCGAGGTCTGGACGCCGCCCAAACGAAGCTGGTGAGCCCACGCCAGCATCACGGGGCTGGGATGGACCCAGAGAGCAATATCAGCTTCGATCAGCTGGCTGATCTGCAAATTGGAAAGACTTTTACCATTTTCCATTGCGATTTGTCGCCAATAGGCGGGCCCGTCGAGCGTACCCCGGTCATAATCAAGCCGGAATCGCCAGAGCGATTCAAGCAAGGGGGCCGACGGAATACCTGAGATGCCGACCAGATCTTCAAAGGCGGAAGGCGGGGGCATGGGGCACAAAACATTTCCGTAGTCAAAGATTACCGCTCGAATGTTTTTGGCCATAGGTTTCGGGGCGTTGAGCAGGGTCTATTCGAACGAACGATTGAATGGAAGCCGAGGGATCGAACTTACGACTCAAATAGCGACGCCACAAATTGCCCGGGGTCGAAGGGCAGCAGATCGTCAATCTTCTCACCCACGCCCACAAACTGGATTGGAAGCCCCAGCTCGCGGGCAATGGCCACCACCACGCCACCCTTGGCCGTGCCGTCCAGCTTGGTCAGGATGATGCCGGTGGTCCCGGCGTGTTCGGTGAACTGGCGCGCCTGCTGGAGGCCGTTCTGGCCCGTGGTCCCGTCGATCACCAGCAGGACCTGATGCGGCGCGTGGGCCACCTCGCGCCCGGCGATGCGGCACATTTTCTCGAGCTCGGTCATCAGATTGAATTTTGTGTGCAACCGTCCCGCGGTATCCACGATCACGGGATCCTTGTGACGGGTTTTGGCCGCGGCCAGGGCATCAAAAATTACCGCGGAGGGGTCCGCGCCTGGCTTTTGTTTCACGATCTCGATGCCCAGTCGCTCCGCCCAAATCTCAAGTTGCTCGTTGGCCGCGGCCCGAAAAGTATCCGCCGCGCACAACAGCGGCTGGCGGCCTTGCTGGAGAAAATAGTTGGCGAGCTTGGCAATGCTCGTGGTTTTTCCCACCCCATTGACGCCCACTACGAAAATCACTTCCGGCAGCCCCTGGGTCGGCCGCCCGGGCGATCGCGCGCGACTCGATGTGCCTTGAGATGCCGCCGGGTTTTCAAGAATTCTCAAAATCTCCCGCTCAATCGCCGGGCGTAATTGTTGTGTGGTTTGAAGCGCGCGGCGATTCATCTGCTCCTGCAAGTGGGTTAGAATTTCACCGGTCGTTTTAACGCCCAGGTCGGCGACAATCAGCGTGGCCTCAAGATCATCGAGGACCGAACGGTCAATGGTTTCCTTTCCCTCGACAATCTCTTCAATCCGTCCAACCAGTTGCGCCTTGGTGGACGCAACGGCTTTCTTCAGGCGGTCCAAGAGACCCGGCTTATTGTCGGCAGGCCCGAATAATGTTTGCACCATGGTTCTTGATTCTATCCTGATCCGGGGAGGCGCGGGAGCGAAATCGATGCAGACTGACGCCCGAAGTTTTTACCGCTCTCGGGCATGGGCAGGCAGTGCGGCTCCCTGGAAGCTCTTCCGCCTGTGAAATTAAATGAATGGTATATACGCTGGGACTCTGCGCCGATAAGCCTGGAATTGCGCGCCAAAGCGCGCCGCCAGCAGCGCGTCTTCGATGCGCACGCGAATTTCCGTGCCGATGATGAACACAGTAACTGAAACCACGAGAAGCAGCATGGGCGCCACCATGCTGCCCGTGGCCAATATAATGCAGAGCATCGAAGTGTAGATGGGATGGCGCACCATGCGATACGGGCCGGACACCACAAGTTGATGGTTCGCGTTCAGGCCGGCATCGATTCGCCACTGGCGCCCCAGGGCTCGAAGGCTGGTCCACGAAAGAAGGGGCGCCAAAATGAAAAAGAAGACGGACAGTCCAACCCGCCAGGCCTGAAACTGCATTTCCCAAAATCTGGATTGCCACAGAATCGAGTAGGCGATGGCCACCAGCACCACGCCCCAGCGAGCGCGGCGGTCCACTATTTGCGCACTTCCGGAGTTCCTCTTAGCCAGAAAAAAGGGCAAGAGCCATGCGATCCAGCCGACCGCAAGAATGGCGTATTCGGTGGCATGCATATCACGTGGTCTGCTGGCCGGTAGGTGCGGGTTCCACGGCGGCGTCAGGAACGGTGATAAAGCTGCTTCGGCGCGCCTCGGCTTTGCGAAGGTCACCCTTCTCGTAGGCCGAGTGCATGGCGTCCACCACGATCGGATCGTATTTCGTCCCGGCCAGCTTGCGCAGAATCTGCAAGGCCTGGGGAAAATCTTTGCCGGCCTGGTAGGGGCGGTCGGTGGTAATGGCATCGAAGGTGTCGGCCACGGACATGATGCGCACCATGAGCGGAATTTCGTCCCCTGTAATTCCGTCGGGATATCCCTTGCCATTCAGAGCCTCGTGGTGCCAGCGTATCCCGGGAAGCATTTCCGCCAACTGTTTAACCTGGCGCACAATCTCGAAGCCCATGATGGTGTGGCGCTTCATGATTTCAAATTCTTCGTTGGTCAGCACGCCGGGTTTTTTGAGCACCCGGTCCTCCACGCCAATTTTCCCCACGTCATGAAGCGTGGCAGAAACGCGAATCTTGTTGATCTCTTCTTCCGGCAATCCCATTTCTTTGGCCAGAATCACGGAGTAGTTCGAAACCCGGGCCGAATGTCCTTTGGTATACGGATCCTTGGCGTCCACAGCCGCCGCGATCATTTCAATCGATCCCATAAAAAGCTGCCGGTTTTGTTCCGAGGCATCAGTGAGGTCGCCGATATAATGCTGAATATCCTCGGCCATGAGATTGAAAGTTCCTGCCAGCTCGCCAATTTCGGTACGGCTGCGAATGTCGGCGCGCTTTGTGAAATCGCGCTTGGCAATAGACCGGGCGGTGAGCGTAAGCTGATCGATGGGACGGGTGATCGATTTGGCCGAAGCTATGGCCACACCCAGGCTGAGAAAGATTACCAGGATTCCCCACTCGACCGTTTCATTGCGCATTTGAGCGACGGCGGAATAGGCGTCACTCACTTTCTTCTGAACGATAATGCCCCACCCGGCATTCTGAATGGGGGAATATGTACCCAACATGGGGATTGTATGTTTGCCCTCGTGGAGGTTAAAGGCGGAAGTCTCGGAAGCGTGCGCCTCACCCCGCCAAGCCAGGAATTTTCGGACGATGGGAACGCCCACCATATCCATCCCCGCCACATTTTTGTCATCATTGTTGGTCGCTACCAGGCGGCCAGAATTATCCACGATATAAGCTTCGAGACCGGCCATCCTCCGAGTGTCCTCCAGGCGTTTGTGAATGGGGGCAAGCGTGACGACGGCTCCAACCATCCCCAGAAATTTTTCCTTGCCTTGCAGGGGGCGCGCAATCAACATCACTGCTTCGTTTTCGCCCGAAAGCGTGATGTTGATGGGGTTGCTTTGATATTTGGCGCCCTGGTGGGCGGCCAGGAAAGCCGCCTCCAGGGATTTTCGCAGGAAGGGGTCCACGGCGGCGTTGTATTCGCCGGCTTGCGCTCCCTTCGCCTCATCGTTCAGCACGGTGGCAAAAATCACTGTAGATTGTTCACTCACAAATCGCTGGAGCGCCGAGAGGAGTCGGGGATTCTGGTCATACTTGGCGGCCGGAATTTGCGCGGCCAGTGGACCTACGGAGTCAAAAAACTCCGCCACGTGCTGATTGACGTTATCCATGTAAAGGGAGATTTCAGCGGCCAGCGACTGCGAGGTAATGGTTTGGAGGACCTGCTCCTGTGTCTTCAATGTTTCTTGATTCGCTGTAATCATCATCGTGCCGTAAAACCAAAGCGGGAGCACGCTGATGCCAATCAAGATTAGGAGAAGGAGATAAAGGATCCGCAGCCGCCAAGGTTGGCCTTTTTTCATGGAAACCTTTGCCCACTGAATCTTAGGCAAAAGTGGGCGAGAAATCAATAGTGCCAGGATTTGAAGATGGGCATCAAAGAGCTTTCCTTTTGGGAGACGGAAAAATCAGCGGATTATTCCCGCTGACCACGGCCAACTTGTTCGTTCAAGACCACGGTCATCTTCAATCTGTGCATCGAGTTGAACTTCGGCGGGCCGCTGGTTATGGCAGTTCAGGATGGGGCTGCGGATTTTCCAAATCATCCTCAAAGGGGAGCATCGTATCCAAATCGCCTTGGGGGCGCGGTTGAGTTTTCTCCAACTTCCGGGCGGCACGCTTCTCCGCTTTCTGCCTTTGTTTTTCCAGCCGCTTCACTTCTTTCTGCCGTTTCTGAAACGTGGCTCTCTGTCTGCCTGCCATGGAGGCTCCTTTCTTGGATGGATCGTAACAGGCCGGGACCGAATCGGCCTTTGCCTGCCACGAAATTTAGTATTTGTGTGGCTGCGGGGCCGGTGTTACCAGCGAGGTTCGCGGGGCTGGCGGGCGGATCCTCGGTAATCATCCTGGTTCCCCCTGCGCTTGCCGCCATGACCACCGCCGCCCCCAGGTCGATAACCGCCTCCCCCGCCCGTGCGTTCCGGTTTAGGCCGTGCTTCATTGACCGTGAGAGCACGCCCCTCAAAATCCTTGCCATTGAGGGCGGCGACAGCTTTCGCTGCGTCCTCGTCCTGGGTCATTTCCACAAAGCCAAACCCGCGCGGCTTCCCGGTGTCGCGGTCGGTCATAATTTTTACTTGTTGGACCTCTCCGAATTGCGTGAAAAGGGTTCGAAGGGCGTCTTCAGTCGAGCTGAAGGGCAGATTTCCCACAAAAAGATTCTTCATTCCGTCTCCTTATTGGTTCCAGGCGCATGCATCATCCCTCATTGGGTTTGGTGCCGGCGGCCTTCACTTGATTGCGGACCAACGTCCGTGCGGTCAATCTGCTGCGCTTCGGAAAAGGCTTTGCAGTCACAACTGAATGCACATTCGAATTTAAGCGCCCGCTTTTCGTGTTTCGGATTGTCTCATACTTCGGAAGCGAAATGGGAAGAATTAATTTTGCGCCCCCCGCAAGCTCAGGAAGTAAATGGGTTCATCCCATCAGCGGAGTTATGTTATTCTGACGGTAGTTTAATGCAGGCGACAAATCCAGGGCAAGGCTGGGAGGGCGAAGATGTATCCTGAAGAAATGGTTCGGCCGATGAGAGAGGAACTAACGCAACTCGGATTCAAAGAAATGAGAACCCCTCAGGAAGTGGAAGCACTGCTTTCGAGCGCCAGGGGGACAACGCTGGTGGTGGTCAATTCTATTTGCGGGTGTGCCGCCGGCAAGGCCAGGCCGGGAGTTGCCATGGCGCTGTCCCATCATCAACGGCCTGAGCTGTTGACCACGGTGTTTGCCGGGCAGGACTGCGAGGCCACCGCGCAAGCGCGCGCTCACTTCGCAGAATATGAACCTTCTTCACCTTCGATCGCTTTACTGCGCGATGGTAAGTTGGTGTTCATGCTTGTACGGCGGCAAATCGAAGGCAGAATGGCAGAGGAAATCGCGGCGGACCTCAGAGAGGCTTTTGATCGTTTTTGCATTCCAACGGTTTCAAAAGCCGGTGCTTAAGGCAGGTTCGAGGGATTGAGACCTTAATCGGAATTCCAAAGCAGCGGACAAACTCCTGATCTTTAAGGGTTGGGCGCTAAATCTTGGCGGGCTTTCTTGCCGGTTGAAGAAGTCCCAATCTGAGGAAATTGGATCACCTTTCGATATTTGGATCCCTGAGGTGAGAGTTTGCTCTCAAACAGAAAGTAATCACGAACTTCAAACCTTCCCAATGACACTTCCTGTTGTTTCTCCATCAAGGCGCGTAATGCTGGTTGGGGGCGGGGAGCGGCAAAGCGGGCGAGCGTCAAATGGGGATTGTAGTCTCGGTGTTCGCGCGCAAACCCCAACTCTTCCATTTTGTCTTCAACCCGCCCTGCCAGTTGAATCAAGTCCGGCGGCGCCTCCACGCCCGCCCAGAAAACACGGGGATGTGCGGCGCCGGGGAAGAAACCGAATCCTTTGATTTCGAGCGAAAACTTCTCAAAGCGCTCGAGAGCTAAGAGGGCGCTGGTAACTCGTGCGATTTGAGCCTCTGTGATTTCGCCCAGAAATTTCAACGTCAGGTGAATGCCTTCCGGTCGGCTCCAGCGAATGCCGGAGTCTCGGTGTGAACCTGCTTGGCTTATGTGTCCCAGTGTGCGGCGAAAGTCGTCTAATTTCCGGGCGAGCGATTCCCGAATGTTTTCAGGCAGGTCGATAGCGATGAAGGCTCTCATCTAAAGGACAGGGGCAAGTGATTAGTGGCGAGTTAAGAAAGAGCCCCGCGCATTCCACTTTCCACTTCTTCTAACTTCGCACGCGCCTGCGAATCATTTCCAAAGCGGTCTGAGATGCATAATGGCGGATCCTCTCGCGAGTGCCCGGAAAACGGAATTCACGAATTTGTGTGCCGTGCTCATCCGCCAGGGATATGAAGACCATGCCCACAGGTTTTTCAGAACTTCCTCCCGTCGGGCCGGCGATGCCGGTAATTCCGAGGCCGATATCCGCACCGGAGCGCCTGCGTATGCCCTCGGCGAGCGCCTGCGCCACGGGCTTGGATACGGCGCCGTTCTGTTCCAGCAGGATTTCCGGGACGCCGCACAATTTCATTTTCAGATCATTGCTGTAACAAACCACACCGCCAAGAAAAAAATTTGAACTGCCGGGAATTCGGGTCAGGCGTTCGCTCAGCAGTCCGCCGGTACAACTCTCCGCCACCGCCATGGTCTTGTGCTTCATCACCAGGTACATGCCCACAATTTCTTCCATGGTTTCGCCGTGGGTGGAAAAAACATGTTCGCCCAGCGCCAATTCAATCTTGTCGCCCAATTCCGCCAGCAGGGCCTCCGCTTCTTCATCGCTGGCGGCGCTGGCGCGCAGGTGAACTTCCACGGCGCCTGGGGTGGCGAGGATGGTGGTGATCGGGTTCTGGTAAGGCTTGTAGACTGGGGCGATCCGCTGGTCCACTTCGGATTCGGGCAGCCCCACTACCTTGAAGACCCGGCTGTGCAGCCGCTGTCCACCCGCCCGGGGTGCAAGGCGCGGAAGGCAGGCCGACTCAAACATAGCTTCAAGTTCCACCGGGGGGCCGGGCAGGAGAATCACAATCGTTCCCTCATGCTCGATCCAAATGCCCGGCGCCGTCCCATTTTTGTTTTCAAGCCACGTGGCGCCCTCAGGCACCATGGCCTGGCGCACGTTGTTCTCCGTCATGGTCCGGCCAATTCTTGCGAATCGCTTTTCAATTCGATCACGGATCTCCTCGACTTCCTGGAGTGGCCGAACGAGGACCTCAGCCACCACCTCGCGATTGATGTCGTCCTCAGTGGGGCCGAGCCCTCCAGTGAGGATAATCAAGTCCGACCGGCCCAGGGCAACTCGAAAAGCTTCACCCAGTCGCGCGCGATCATCGCCCACGATAGTCTTGAAAAGGACTTCAATCCCCAACGCGTTGAGCTTGGCTGTGAGGTAAAGGGAGTTGGTGTCTGATCGATAGGGGGTGAGGAGTTCCGAGCCTACCGCGATGATTTCAGCGTTCATTTAGATTAGGCGACCAGTTTGGGATTCCATGCAACCAATCGATAAACCGCCGGCCAAGGCTTATCACTCAAGCCAGGATTGTCCTTCGATGTCAAGGAAAAGCTCAATCAAAGAATTTCCCGTAGTGAGAATCATGGAACGATAAGTGGTGAAGGCAAGTCCCACAATGCCGTAACCGGAGACTGCCAGTTCGGGCTTTGCATTGGGAGTGAAACGAATGATTCCCCGCTGCCCTGCGAGCGATGCAGCCACATAAAGGTTGCCTTGGGCGTCAAAGGCCAATCCCTGCGGCCTGCCCAGGCCGCGATAGAACGACGAAACCTGTCCGGCCGGCGAAATGCGGATCACGTGGTCGAAACTCGAGGTGGTCGGGCCGGTAACAAAAAGATTGCCCCCCCGGTCAAATGCCAAATGGTAGGCGGCCACACTTGGCTCGAGGGTTGCGAAAACAAAAATCTGCCGGTCACGATTGATTTTGAAAATCGTTCCGCTTCGGTCCCCTACATATAGATTCTCGTCGCGGTCAAAGGCGATCCCGGTGGCAATGCCCATTCCTTCGGCGTAGATGGAATGGACTCCGTCCGGCGTGACTTGATAAATCGTCCCTTCCATGCGGCTGGAGATGTAAAGGATTCCGTCGCGGTCAAAGGCCATCCCGGTGGGATTCATCAGATCGCTCAAGAAAGGGCGCATCACATGGCTGCGATCAATCTTGTATACCGAGGCGGGCACCTTCTGGCCGCGTGTCCCACTGAACGTGGTGAAAATATTTCCGGCCACATCGAGGGCAGGATTGGCGACGGGGTGCAGATTCTCGGCAATGGTAATGCCGACCGCCACGGACACGGGGGCGCTGATGATGCCGCCTTTGTCCACCGTCAATGCGCCGCTCACCGCGCCCTCGGGCACTCGAACCACCAGGCGGTGGGCCGAGCTCATCAGCAAACTTCCCGCACGGTCTCCGAAAAGCACTTGAGGGCGCCCCACTCCGTTTTCTGAAAAGCCGCGCCCGCGAATGGCGATTTCGCCGCCCGAGATCGCCGCGCGGGGAGCAATCAGCTCGATTTGCGGAGTTGTATTGGCCTGTCCCATAACCTATCGATGAGGAATGATGTTCGGTCCCACCGGTCCTTGCCTAAACGACAGTTTGCACCCAACCGAAAAGCGCCAGCGCCAGGGCGCCGTAAATTCCTGCGGCAACATCATCTAACATAATACCCCAACCCCCCGGAGCGCGCTCAAGGCGTCGCGCGGGGAATGGTTTCACCACATCGAAAAACCTGAAGAGCACGAATCCCGCCAGCAGCCACTTCCACGTTGCGGCAGGGCAAAAGAGCAGGGTGATCATCTGTCCTACCACTTCGTCAATCACCACTTGCCCGGGGTCGGTCTTTGCAAAATATTTTTCAGCCTGGGTCGCCGCCCACACACCCAATGCGCCGAGGGCGAGCGCCAGCGCTGCTATCGCCGCCTGTTGCCAAATCCGCGCGAGTGGCAGCGCAGCGATGGCCATCACGAGTCCCAGTCCCACCGCGGAGCCCGCAGTACCGGGGGCAAAAGGGAAGAACCCAACGCCACCGCTGGTAGCAATCCAGACCGCCGGTCCCGGGCGCCGCTCAATCACATTTTCCCTTGGCGCCCTCATCATCAAAATCAGTTTGGAGAGTTTGGTCCGGAGTTTCCGCTTCGGCCGGACCCGAGATTCGATAGCGCTCCGACAACCAGTTGTCCAAATCAATCATCTTGCACCGCTCACTGCAAAATGGGCGGCTGGGGTTCCCGGCGCCGGGAGCCTCTTTTTTACAGATGGGGCACCGCATGGCCTGTATCCATCGCCGGAGTACCGGCGGGCTGAATCTGAATCATCTGAGGCCGGGGGGCGGACCGCGGGAACGGAATGATACGGGGAGCGAACGATTTCGCTTCCAGCCGCGCAACCAAATCGTAATCGGAACTATCCGTCACAGTCGCCCAGCGAAAATCTCCCGGATGAGGTTCGTCGCCCACAAAGTCATTCACGAAAACCCGTCCGTCGATTTCCGGCGCCTGGGATTCCAGCCTTCCCGTAAACAGGAGGTCCGTTTCTTCCGATCGTCCCTCCACCAAAAGCGGATAAGTCACGCCTACTTTTCTCTTGAGTTTGCGGCGCGAGATTTTGCGTTGCAATCCGAGCAGCGCCTTTTGGCGCTGCTTGGCCACGCGGGTTGGGACTTGATCGGGAAGCGAAAAAGATGCGCTGGATTCCTCGTTCGAATAAAGGAAGACGCCCAGGTGATCGAATTCCGCCGCTTCCACAAAATCGAGCAGGACTTTGAAATCTTCCTCGGTTTCGCCGGGGAAACCGACGATGAAAGAGGTGCGAATTGAAGCCGCGGGAATTTCGCGTCGTACTTTTTCCAGCATTTTCAGGAAATGACCCGCGCCCGACCCCCGGCGCATCAGCTTTAACACGGGTCCGCTGGCGTGCTGCAATGGGATGTCAAAGTACTTGCAAATTTTTGGCGTCTCGGCGATGGCTGCGATCAAGGCGTCATTCAGGCGGTTGGGATAACAATAAAGGAATCGCGTCCAAACCAATTCCGGGATTTTTCCCAGTTGTCTCAGGAGCATGGCCAGGCCGTCCCGGAGCCCAAGGTCCTCTCCGTAACTCGTGGTGTCCTGGCCGATGATGGTGATTTCGCGGACGCCCTGGCGGACCAGGTTTTCGGCTTCCCGCATGACCGATTCAAATCGACGAGAGCGAAATTTTCCCCGCATTTGAGGAATCACACAAAAGGAGCATGGGTGATCGCAACCCTCGGCAATTTTTAGGTAGGCGGAATAGGAAGGCGTGGAAAGAACCCGGGGAGTAAAATCGTGATAGAGGTAAGGCTCGGCCGGGGCTCTGGCTTCACGCGCCGCGCTTTCCGACGCGCATGCCTCGATCACCCGTTCCAGTTCGTTGGTCCCGATGACATAATCTACTTCGGGAAAGCCCTTTAATATTTCCTTGCGGAACCGCTCCACCAGGCACCCTGCCACCACCAACCTTCTGGCTGATCCGGTTTTCTTGAGCTCAGCCATTTCGAGGATGGTGTCGATCGATTCGCGCTGGGCCGGTTCAATAAAGCTGCAGGTATTCACAATGATCACCTCAGCCTCCGCGGCCCTCGGCGTCAGTTCGAATCCATGGCGCGCCAGGATGCCAAGCATCACTTCGCTGTCCACGAGGTTCTTGGGACAGCCCAGACTGACCATTCCTACTTTGGGCATAATTGGAGATCCCTGGCGAGCTTTCCTTGAACTTGGCCCGAAATAAAATTCTAACATGATTCAGAGGAATTGGGCGATTGAGCAATTTCGTGATTGGGCGATTGAAAGTCATACTGCGCGGATTTCCAAATTAGGTGCCGGCAGGAGCGAGCACAAGTTTTGAGTTCCGTTCTTTTTTCAATCACCAATCGCTCGATCACAAAACCACTCAATTTTTACTCCGCTCCCAGATCACGACAGCATGTTCAGAGGTGGCGGCGATAAACTCTCCGTCGGGAGAGAAGGCGGCGGTCAAGACTGGGGCCTCACTTTCCCTTAATTCTGCGACGGCTTTTCCATCGGACACGGACCAGACCCTTACTGATTTATCTTCCCCCGCAGACACCAGCCACCTCCCGTCCGGCGAAAATTCAACCCAGTGGA
Source organism: Terriglobia bacterium (assembly GCA_035946625.1). Taxonomy (GTDB): domain Bacteria; phylum Acidobacteriota; class Terriglobia; order UBA7540; family UBA7540; genus DASYXZ01. The sequence continues at coordinate 29,564 of DASYZE010000047.1, forward strand.
CAGGCCCGATGTGGCCGGAGAGCGTCTGCAAAAGTTTCCAATCCGGCGCCGACCAGACTCGTATCTTGCCGTCTTCACACGCGGTCGCGATTCGCGATGAATCGCGCGAAAAGGCGATGCTCAAGACGGTGCCTTGATGTCCACGCAGGGCATCCACGAATTGGTGGTCCACCAGCCGGACTACAATCGGGTCGGCCGTGGAACTGCCCTGCACCTGGGCCAGCACCATCCAATGCCCGTCGGGTGAATAGGCGTAAAGATTGGCCGTCTGAGTCAGCGGTGGGATGGTGATGCGTCCGCCGTGCCCCGTCAGCGGATTCCAGAGGTCGAAATTGTTGTCCTTGTTGAGCCCCACGTAGCGAATGTCCGGAAAATAGCGCGGAGGTTGGAAGCCTCCTCCATTGCCCATCGTGTCGACTTTGCCGGACAACGCGTCCTGTGCGGTGTCCCATTGGAACGCCAGTTCTGGGGTTCGTGGGGCGACCTTTTTGCCCTTTTCCCCAACTAGTCCACTCGCCATAATCAGGAGTCGGTCGGGGGTTAAGAAATTAGCGGATTGGATGTCGAGATCTGTGATGCCTTCCACGCGCGGCTTCAGAACCTTTCGGATTCCGCCTTGGCGAAGGTTAAATAGCACAACTTTGCCTTCATTCACTATGGCGACCATTGTTCCGTCGGGTGAAAATGAGCCAGCGGGCGAGTAGTTCAGCGAGAGATGTCCTTCCACCTTGCCGTGGCTGATCCAGGAGTAGGAGGGGTTGGAGTTCTCCACTGACTCAATCTGGGCCTGGAAAGGAACTGCACCTGAACCCAGGTAGAGAAGGATGGCGCCAAGAGAAAGCGCGCTGGCGTAAAGGCCTCGTCTTCTCTCGGCTTGTCCGATTACAACATTGAAGGTCGGTTTAAACAATTTCTCCCCTTGCAATCCGATTCACCAGCTCGCGGTCCGCTTCCAGGAAATCAAAACGTGAGAGCCGATCCCGGGGCGACCACTGGACCACCTCAAACACTCGATTGGTGATCGTCCCTTGATAAGACGGGACCTCAAAGAAAACGACTTCCACGTAGCGGTCGGGATATCGGTGGCGTAACCGGTAGACCTCCTCTCCCACCTCCGCGTCGATGGCCAACTCTTCCCGGAGCTCTCGCCGGAGCGATTCTTTCATGCCCTCGCCTGGATGAGCTTTCCCGCCCGGAAATTCCCATTGCATTCCATAGGCATGGCTGTGATGCCGCTGGCAAATTAAAATTTGGTCCCCATCAACCAGGATGCCGGCGGTGACCAGGATGGGTTGAGTGTCGGTCATGGAATCTTAAAATTGTAGCAGAATGGAAAAAGAATGAAACGCGAAGCTCGAAACTCGAAAATGGGGGTCGCGTCTGTCTGCTTCGACACCTCCTCTTCGTTCAATCACAAAGCCTTCCGATCGTCCACCCCTCTGATTGAAAGTTTCTCCGCCAAAATCAGTGCGACCTCCTCAAGAAGAGCCAGGTCCTGGGCCGAGAAAGCGGCGGGGAGATCGCTGTCGATATCGATTTCGCCCAGAACTTGCCCGTTGTGCACGATGGGAACAACAATTTCTGATCGCGTCTCAAGACTACAGGCAAGATAGCGAGGGTCGGCGTTGACGTCATCCACGATGAGGGCTCTCCCACTCGAGGCCGCCGCTCCGCAAATGCCCTGGTTCAAAGGAATGCGGGTGTGCGGCGTGGGCTTGCCCACGAACGGGCCCAGCACTAAATCATTGTTTTCGATCAAGTAAATTCCCACCCAGTGGTAGCGCGACCGCGCGCGCCGCAAGAGGGCCACAGTTTCAGACATCAACCACCGGGCGTCCGGCGCGCTTTCTGACAGTCTTTGGATTGATTGTAAAATCTCCGAATTTTCCATTTTTACCGTTCAGCCGCCAGCGCCGGGCAACAAGCAATTGAAACCAAGACTCAATTCCTTGATGCGGAGTTGTAGAGAAGTACCACCCAGAGACGCTCCGGTTATCGATTGCCTCCTATAACCAAGGAAACTTCTTCCCACTCTCTTAACAGTCCCGCGAGCGAGGAGCGGCGCTCGTCGAGGAGTTTGTTCAGACGAATCGATTCCTCCGCGCTTTTGAATTGGACGAGTTGGTTTTCCAAGTCCGCGATTTCGGCTTCGTGCTGCTCGATTTCCACTTCGATGCTCTCGCATCGCTCTTTCATTTGTTGCAGACGAATGGGGTTCAGGCGCGGAGTTTTCGGTTCCGGCGCCGGCGGTTCGATTTCAACCGGTCGCGGTTCGGGCGGCAAATCGAGGGCCGGCAACGGCTTGCCCTCTTTGCGCCAAAGGTAATCCTCATAATTCCCCGGAAAGACGCGCACTTCGCCGTCCGCGATTTCAAAAACCCGGGTGGCGAGCTTGTCGATAAAATAGCGGTCGTGAGAAACAAAGACGACGGTGCCGGTGAATTTTTCCAGGGCGTCCAACAGCACATCCTTGGCGCGCATGTCCAGGTGATTGGTGGGCTCGTCGAGCAACAGAAAGTTATGGGGCACCAGCAACATGCGGGCCAGCGCGTAGCGGTTGCGCTCACCGCCCGAAAGAACGCCAATCCGCTTGAAGGCGTCATCGCCTGAGAATAGAAAACTGCCGAGCAGGCTGCGTAGTTCCGTGTGGCTGCGATTGGCGACACTGGAAAGGTCGTCGAGAAGCCGGGCGTCAACGTCCAACTCCTTGTATTGGTCCTGGGCGAAATAGTCGGTCTCGGCGTTGTGCCCCAGTCGAAATTCGCCCGAGGTGGGTGGCTCAATGCCCGCCAGCAATTTAATGAGAGTCGATTTCCCGGCGCCGTTCACGCCCACCAGGGCAATGCGGTCACCGCGGTGGATGACAAAGTGCACGCCTTTGAATACGCACTTGATTCCGTAGTATTTCGCCACATCGCGCATCTCCGCCACCACGCGCCCGCTCGCTTTCGGCTGCTTGAAGGAAAAATGGATAATTTTCTCTTCCACGGGCAGCTCGATTTTATCCATCCGCTCGATTTCCTTGATGCGGCTCTGCACCTGTTTGGCTTTGGTGGCGGTATAGCGGAACCGGTTGATAAACGTTTCGAGCTGGTCGATCTTTTCGCGCTGATTCCGGTAGGCAGATTCAAGCTGGCTGAGCCGCTCTTGTTTCTGGGCAAGGTATTTGTCGTAATTGCCGGTGTAAAAATGGACGCGACGGTTCCAGATCTCGGCGATCTTGTGCACCGTCACATCCAGAAAATATCGGTCGTGCGAAACCAGAATGATGGAGTGAGGGTACGAGCCGAGGAAGTCTTCCAGCCAGTTGCGTGCCTCGAGGTCCAGGTGATTGGTCGGTTCGTCGAGCAGAAGCAAATTCGGTTCCTGGAGCAGCAGCTTGGCCAGAGCCAGACGCATTTGCCAGCCGCCGGAAAACTCATTGGTCTTGCGTTTCCAATCTGACGGTGGGAACCCCAAGCCTCCGAGCACAGCACCCACTTTTGATTCCAGCGCGTACCCATCATGAGCGCGAAATTGGCTGTCCAGATTCTGGTGACGGCTGGCGACCCGGTGGTATTCCTCGCTTTCCGGATCAAGCTCAGACATTTTTCCCGTCAGGTCTTCCATCTCCTGTTCCATGTCCAGCAGATCGCCATACACGGAGATGCATTCGTTAAACACGGTTCGCCCGGAGAGCGAGAGCCCATCCTGGGGCAGATAGCCGGTGGTAATTCCCTTGGCCGAAGTCATCTCTCCGTAATCAAGTCCGTCCAACCCGGCCAGCACCTTTAGAAGAGTGGATTTGCCCGTCCCGTTGGCGCCCACTAGTCCCACCCGGTCCCGTGGCGTAATCAGCCAGTCAAGATTCTCAAACAGGGTTTTGGGGCCAAACCGTTTTCCGGCTGAAGAAAGCTGGAGCATAAAAGTAGTTTTTTCGAATCACCGTGACTGCTGAGGGGGATTCGGCAACAATATTGATTATAGTCGATTGCTGTGGATGTGACGAATTCCACTCCTTCCTGCAACCCCCCGCAATTTTCGGTCGTCATAGTGGATAGCCGAACCAGAGAAATTTCGTGGAACTATTCCATGAGGATAAAGAAGTCAGGTTTGAGTGGGAATTGCGGACCGCACAAGGCGCTTTGATGACGGATCCAAACCCGGCCAGGGAAAAAGACTTGCTCGAACGGATCAAGGCGGGTGATGAGGAGGCGTTTATCCAGCTCTATCGCGAGCGCTACCCTGCCGTCCACCGGTTTGCGCTTCAAGTGAGCGGGTCCCCAAGCCTGGCCGACGATGTGACCCAGGAAGTATTTCTGGCCTTGATCCGCGAAGTCAGCAAATACGATCCCGCGCGCGGCTCGCTCTCCGCTTATCTTTACGGGATGGCGCGAAACATGGTGATCGACCACATCAAGCGCAGGAGTTTGGACGTATCCATTAGCCGGTCAGAAGAGGAGGAGGGCGCCTTTTCTTCCACCCGGCTGGTTGCGCCCGGCGATCCCCTTGGGGATTTGACCCGGGACGAGGCGGTGGAGGGATTGCGCAAGGCGGTGCTGGCGCTGCCCGAACACTATCGCGAGGTTGTGGTCCTTTGCGACCTGCACGAAATGAAATACGATCATGCGGCCCAGATACTGGGGTTGGCGGTGGGGACAGTTCGCTCGCGGCTGTACCGGGCGCGTGAATTACTCTTAAAAAAAATGACGGCAAGAACCGAGGCCGGCCCGGAAGTGGCCAACTTTAAAACCGCAAGGTGTTCTTTATGAATTGCCATGAATTTGAAAATCTGGTGGTTGATTTAGCCCGCGGTGCGATTAAGGATTCAGCCGTGGGGACTCGCTGCTGGGCCCACGCGGCCAACTGCCCCGGGTGCGCCGATCGGCTACTGAACCAGGAAAAGCTGACCGCGGGCCTGGAAGCCCTGACCGGGCGCACAGCAGCGATGCGCGCGCCGGAGCGATTTGAAGCGCGGTTACGCACTGAATTCCGGGCCCAATTCGCCCAACAAGAACGGCATTTGGCCTGTCGGGAAAGCAAGTGGGAATATCCCCTTCTCAGATGGATGAGCCCGAATTATTGGGTTGGAGTTGGGGCGGCCGCCATCTTGCTGCTGGCTCTGGCTGGGTTCCTGGCGGAAAATTATCTGAATAAATTGCCGGTCACTGCGATGGCGCAAAATTCGGCCGCGCCCAAGGGAGCCGATTTGCACAAACTGATGGAGAGCAAGAACGTGTCGCCTCCCGCAGGCTTAGAGATGCCACCCACCGCGCGCGGATCGGGGCCGAATTCAATTTCAAAGCCGCACCCAAGCCGCAGGCGAAGAAACAATCCCAGGAATCCATTGCGGCCCACATTCCGCTCAGCCACGCACGACGAACTGGCCACAAATTTTTACCCCTTACCTTACGGGAGCGGACTACCGCTGGACGAGGGCTGGGAAATTGTGCGCGTCAACCTGCCTCGCTCTGCCCTGGCGACGCTGGGAGTGCCTCTGAGTGGTGAGCAGGCATCGGCGGCCACCATCAAAGCCGATCTCGTGCTTGGCGAAGACGGATTGGCCCGCGCCATTCGATTCGTCGAATAGCGCGATTGAAAGCAACTGTCCGAGTGGAGAATCCGGAAGACGACTATCGCCCGGATAAGAAATGAGGAGAACAATGAACAATCAGAGTCCAGTTAAACGAATCATCATCGGTGCGCTCGTTTTGTTGGTCGGCGCTATCAGCTTGACTGCACAGGAGCCGTCGCCAACACCTCCTCCGCCGGGATGGGCAAGAGGGGATGTATTATTCTTTGGCGGAATGGAGGACGCATCTTCCGCCAAGGCCGTGCAGGGATCTCCGTATTCGGCTCAGGCGGTAACTGAAATGGATCAAACGCTGAGCGATGGCAACCAGATTCACCACAAAACCACGGCCACCGTGTATCGCGATAGTGAAGGGCGAACTCGCCGCGAGCTGACGCTGGGTGGTTTCGGTCCGTGGTCCGTGCCCGCGAACAAGACGAAGCAGATTATACGGATCAACGATCCCGTGGCGGGCGTCAGATACGTCCTCATTCCCGACCAGCGCATCGCCCAGAAATTGCCGCCGCTGGGCGGACGAAGAAGAATGTTTCGGCAGCGCTTCTTGCGCTCCGGCATGCCTCCCCAGCCTGGTCAAGGAGATATGAAATTTAGAACGGGCGGGCCCGTCCCGCCGGACGGCGGCGAGGGCCCTGTGGCAATTACAATGGCGGGCGGCGAGGAGGGCCCCAGGACGATTGCAATAGAGGGCGGCCCTCCCGAAGCAGGGAATGTGAAGACCGAATCGCTGGGATCTCAAGTGATTGAGGGTGTTCAGGCCGATGGCATGCGGAGGACGGTGACCATTCCTGCGGGACGCATAGGAAACGACAAGCCTATCCAGATTGTGACCGAGCGCTGGTATTCGAGCCAACTCCAGGCGGTGGTCCTGAGCAAGCGCAGCGATCCACGCGTCGGCGAAACTACTTACCGCCTGACCAACATCAGTCAGGCCGAACCGGCGGCAACGCTCTTCCAGATTCCTGCAGGTTACACCGTAAAAGATGCTCCACCTTTAAAAGATGGTCCACCTTTGCGCGGGCAATCCCCTGACGCGAAGCCCGAAGCCAACCAATAAGTTTTGCGACCTGGGGGAGCAGACGCAACGCCTGTTCCCCCGCCTCTCCACCTGCGTGCCCAGAGTAAGCCCTCCCAACCTCGCCCAGTCACATGAAAGCCTTGAGAGTCCTGAAAGATTTTTTCCCCTTGCATTCAGTGGTTTGTCTGGTGCAAGCTTCAACTCGACCGGGCTGCCTGGAAACTCAGGATAAACTTCAACGGGGTCAACCGCCAATGCAAAGCACAGGAAAAGCTCGTAATCTTCTGGAGGTCATCGCAACCGCTGTTTGCATCTCCCTTCCTTTTTGGGTTGGGTTGAGCATCAACGCGCGGGCGCAACAGCCGGGGACGACATCGCAACCATCCGCTACTCCGGACAAACCCAAACCAAGTGGTACTGAGGAAACAAATGGAAGCCACGTGCTCGGCTTTATGCCCAACCACCTGACGGTGGAAGATCCGACGTCGCATCCACCTGTGTTGACAGTGAATCAGAAATTCAAATCCATGGCCGAGAATACCTTTGACCCCTTCGAGTTTCTCATAGTGGGCGCGGTTGCCGGAATAGGGCAGGCACGCAATGATCCGAGGTCCTGGGCACAAGGTGGGAAAGCATATGGCAAGCGTTACGCCGCCGCGTTCGCTGACCAGGCCGATTGGAATTTTTGGGTGGAAGCTGCGCTGCCTTCGCTGCTGAAAGAAGATCCGCGATATTACCGCATGGGGCAGGGCGGCGCACTCAAGCGCACCGGATACGCAATCAGCCGGATTTTCGTCATCCGCACTGACAGCGGCCACTCGACTTTCAATTTCCCTGAGATTGCGGGCGCCGGAATCTCTGCGGCTATGGCAAATGCGTATTATCCAAGTGAGAACAGAACGCTTTCGAAAAACCTCAGCCGGTGGGGATTTCTAATCGGCGAAGATACGGTCCTGAATATTCTCAAGGAATTCTGGCCCGATATTCGCCACCACATCTCTTCCAATTGATTCCGTCCCGCTCTTACAACTTAATGCCGACCGGAGCCATGGGGAGCGACCTCAGGCGGACGCCGGCTGCGCTGAAGATGGCATTGCCTACGGCGGGTGCAAGCCCGATCAGCGGCGTTTCTCCCGCTCCGGCGGAGGGCAGATCTTTGCGGTCCACCAGGACGACTTCAATGGCCGGAACATCGCTGAAGCGCGGGACGCGGTACTTCGAGAGCCTTCCATTCAGGATGCGCCCGTCGGCAAAATCGATGTGCTCGAATAACGCTCCGCCGATCCCCATGATGTTGGCGCCTTCGACCTGGTTCTGCAGGCCATCGGGATTGACTACGGCGCCGCATTCAAAGGCCGCGACCACCCGCACAATTTTGACCTCGCCATTCGAGCGATTCAATTTTACTTCGGCACAAGTGGCGATATATCCGCCTTTTTCAACTCCTCCTGCGATTCCAAAACCGCGTTCTGCGGTTGCAGTCGTTTTGCCCCATCTGAATTTTTCCGCGGCAGCCTGGAACACCGCTTTCAACCGATCGTTCTTCAGATTTTTCAATCGAAATTCAAGCGGGTCCATCTTGACGAGATGGGCCAGGTCGTCCATGTGCGATTCGCGGGCGAAATGATTGGCGGTGGCGGCGAGTCCCCGATACGACCCCTGGCGCAGGGGATATTTTGTCGGGTGGAACTCAATGTATTGGTTCGCGATATCATAGGGCGACTCAATGCCCGAGCCCCCGGAATTGTAATTGTGAAATTCCCATCCCGTGATCGTTCCGTCGTTGCGGATTCCGCCCTTCACTTCAATCAAACCCGCGGGACGGAAATAGGCCCAGGTAAATTCCTCTTCGCGCGTCCAAACTAATTTAACCGGCCGGTCCGCGGCCCGAGCCAGGCGCGCGGCCTCAATGGCGCACTCTCCCGTATGCTTGCCGCCGTAACCGGCGCCGGTGTCGGGCATGCGAACGCGCACGTGGTCCTCGGGAAGGTGAAACGCGGCCGCCAGTTCGCCCTTCACGCCAAAGGGGCGTTGCGTTCCCGTCCAGACATTCAATTTGCCGTCCTTCCACTCCGCCACAGCCGCCCGCGGCTCAAGCGGCGTGTGGGCAATGTAGGCTACGGTGTAAGTCTGGGCGGATTTCTGGTCTGCTTTCTTCCACGCATCCTCGATGGAGCCCGTTGTGTGCGGTGATTCACGGCGGCCTCGGCCAGTTTCCTCCTCCACGTTTTGTTTCAAATATTCAAACAGCTCTTTGCTGGAGGGTTGCGGCGTCGTTTTCCAATCGGCGTGAATAGCCACCAAGGCCCGGGCGGCCAATGCCGGGCTGGGCGCCGCCACGCCGACGAAGTCGCCATCGTGCACGACGGTCACGCCTTCGATGCCCTCCGCGTCTTTGGTGTCAATGGAGGTCAGCGTCGCGCCCAACGAGGTGGGTCGCAGGATTCTGCCATAGAGCATACCGGGAAGACTGATGTCGGACGGATACTTGTGTTTCCCCGTCACAAAATCGCGCCCATCCACCTTGGGGAGAGGTTGACCCATCACGGTCCACCGGTCAGGTGGGGTGAGTGGATCTTCCGCCGGCATGGTTTGCGCCAGCTCTTTTCCTTTCAGCAATTGCGCGTATTCGTTTGATCGGCCGGAAGCGGGGTCCGTAATTTTTCCGGCCGCCGCCGAAAGTTTCGTTTTGTCCACGCCCCAGGTTTTTGCCGCCAGATCGAGCAGCGCGTCCAGCGCGGCGCTCGCCGCCTTGCGAAGTTCAGGATTCATGGTGGGGGTGGTGCGGCTGCCAAAAGTTCCCATGTCGTACGGAGTCAGGTCGGTATCGCCCATCACCATTTGGATGGATTCCGGGACCACGCGCAATTCCTCCGCCACTGCTTGGGTGAGCGAGGTGCGGATGTTCTGGCCCATTTCCACTTTTCCGGTGTAGACCGTCACCCGTCCGTTTTCGCCGATGTGCAGCCAGGCGGAAATTTTCGCGGGCAATGGCTGGCCGCGTCTGAAAACTCGCGCGCCGGCTTCCTGGCCAGCCTCGGCGCGGGGCATCACGCAAACAATCAGCAGTCCGCCGCCCAGAATTTTGAAGAACTCGCGCCGGTTCAAATCAAAGTGGTAAGCCGGAGAGGAAAATAGCTCGTAACGCTCGGGCTCGATCATTGGCGTTGGAGCGCCGGGCTTTAGCCCGGCAAATGCCGGCCTCAAGGCCGGCGCTACGACCGAACTGTTCGTTTTGCGGTTCATCGCGCCACCCCCTTCATGGACTCGGCCGCGCGCCGAATGGCGGCGATAATTCGAAGGTGCGTTCCGCAGCGGCAGATGTTGCCTTCCATGAACGTCGCAATTTCGGATTCCGCGGGGTGGGGATTGGATTTCAAAAGCGCGGCCGCGGTCAGAATCATTCCCGAGGTGCAGTAGGCGCATTGAAACGCGCCCTCGTCGAGAAAGGCTTGCTGGAGTGGATGCAGGTTGCCATCCGACGCCAGCCCTTCAATGGTCGTGATCTTCTTGCTGGCGGCCGCGCCCACTTTGGTGATGCAGGAGCGGCGCGGCAAGCCGTCCAGCAAGACCGTACACGCCCCGCACTGGCCTTCACCACAACCGTATTTGCTTCCGGTAAGATCAAGCTGATCGCGCAAAACGCTGAGCAGACTGACGTCCGCGTCTACATCCACGGAATGTCGAGTTCCATTGATATTAAGCTCGGTAATTTTTGGCATAGGACACCTGAGACAATTCGCCGCGCGCGGCGGCACATGGTTTTATTTTGAAAAATGGGAGAGCTTCGAAATGAGAAATGCCAACGCATGATTGGATATCTCGAAACCATCATAGGTCAATGGCAGGATGAGAGTCAACAATGCTGGATGACACTTTTGCCAACCCGGCTTGACCTGCCCACCGAAAACTGTACCAGTGTAAATGAGAGTTCTCCGGGGTATAAAAGCCCGAGGAGGACCAGAAATGAGGCAGAGTCGGTACACGGAGGAGCAGATCATCGGGGTGTTGAAGCAAGCGGAGGCAGGGATCAAGACGGCGGAG
>DASYZE010000048.1:0-24841 GCA_035946625.1 Terriglobia bacterium
CTTCACCCGCGCCAGCACTCCCACTCTTCCCAACTCCCTCTTGCTCATCTCCGTTCTCCCCAATCGGACCTCCTCTCGGAGTTCCTATTAGGGGACATTTCTATCGAGGACAAAAGGGGACATTATCATCGAGGCACAACAACGTAAAGTCACGTTGGGATTCCCCGCCACGGTCGGGATTGCATCGTCTCAAAACGTATCTCAACAAGTTGGTAAAGCCGGCAGCTTTGTTACCGCACTCCATTGGGCAACGCGCAATTCTTATTGGTGGAAGTTCAATACTGCTTCACGGAAACGACCGTATCGCCGTCGAAGGTGACAAAGAGGGCGTGGGGGGGGAGCCCGTAGATCCAGTCCACCTGTTCCACGCCATCGCGCACCTCACGAACCTTGCGGTCGGGAGGACCTTTGGCGGAGAGCACGGCATCGCGGTCCATGCCCACCACCACCTGATGCTTCTTGATGGCCTCCTTGAATTTCGGGGGGACGGTGGGCGAATAAAGGACGGTGGGCGACTGCCGGTTGAAATCAAGAACGTGATCCAGCAATTTCTTAACTTGGTCGGCAGTGACTTCGGTCATTTTCCCTGGAAGGTTCAGGGTTATCCACGAGCCGTAGGTGAGGACCGGAGGTTGTTGTGAAATCGGCTGGGTGGAGCCCCCCACCCCTATTTCAATATGTTGATACCACTTTTCCCTGCTCTTCCCGCCACCATTGATTTCAAAAACAATTTTTCCAGATTTGAAAGTAATTTTAGTGATTTCGACAGGCATGCCGGCACGTATCGCCGGTCCATTCAATTTCATCTCGGAGTCCGCGTCGGCCTGATTGACTTCGCCTTTGGCATTGAGAAAGATCCCCCGCTTTCCCCGCGGCAGGGGCACTTTGGCCACCGCGATTTCGCTTCCCAGCTCGCGGATAATCGTAATGTGGACATTTTCCTTGGTTTGCTTTTTGGCAAAAAGAAAATGGGGAAGAAAGATGAAGTTGAGCAGGAGCCCCAGAAAGGCAGCGTGTCGGAAGTGGGTGGAGGAACCATTGGCAAGACGCGGGCGCCCTCCAATGCAGGCATTCCCGCGAAAGCGGGAACCCACGCCCCTAAACCATTGGAGATGCGCCGACGATGGACTGGATTCCCGCTTTCTCGGGAATGACCGGTGCTTCGAAAGGAATCCGATTCCAAATGACACCACTACCCCGCGGGGCGTTTCCTCGACCTTGGTCAGCCTGAAAGATAAAGCGCTCACAGACTCCTATTTTACGCCCGGAAGCATCATTTTGATCTTATCGGTTGAGTCTTTAAACAATTCCGGAGCTTGATGAGGATTCCCAGGGGCCGGATAGGGCGCGTCGAAGGCCAGTGCCCGCATTTCCGGCGTGAGGTAAATGCCGGGTGTGAACGATACATAAAGGGTGAGAGCCACAATCACGATGGTGGCCAGCCAACCTCCTTCCGGACCATAGCTTCCCCCCGTGATTTGCACCAAGCCGCGCACGTCGGCCCTCATGAGTGTGTGTGAAAACTGGAGACCGCTGACGGGAAGGCCAAGTCCGTAACCCAGAATGAAGTTCCAGGCAAAGTGAATGCCCAAGGGCAGCCAGAGGGCGCGGGTGCGAAGATACGCTACGGCCAATGGGATTCCGATGAGCATGGTGTTGAGGGTGGAGAGCCAGGTGTGGGAAGGGTTTCCCCAATGCACAAGGCCAAAGGCAACGCTCAAAATCGTCACGGCCCACGGCGGGCCCACAGACTCCACCAAGCGCTGAAAAGGATAACCGCGAAAAGTGATTTCTTCGCCAGCGGCGGCCATGGCAAAAATCGCGCAGTAGTAAACGCCGCCCGCCAGCAATTGCGGGACGGAAATCGGATTCGGGGAAAAACGGGCGAACCCCAAAACCCACTCCAGGACTGCCAGGGCAAGGATGATGGCGGCGCCGAGAGACAACCCAATTGCCAGCTCGGTCTTCCAGCGGCCCCGAAAAGCAAAGCCCATGGAGGCCAGCGGTTTGTTTTCGAAAACGGTGGTGAGTAATTTGAATAACGCCAGCAGTGCGAGGAGGTTCAGACTGCTTTCCCAAAACAAAATGGATTGAGGTTCCCAGCCGAAAACGCCGGAGGTCAATCCCAAAACAATGCCCACGGCCAGATTGGCGCAGAGGACCATGACCGCGGAAATGAAAAACCGCCAGACCGGGCGCACATGTCCGCCGCACAGGAAGACGCGATGGCCGTTCATGATCGTTCGGCCTTCCCACTTTCCCAGAAGGGGTTGGCTTCTCCCGAATGTATTTCCAAGCCGGTCTTGGAGACTTCGAAATTGATAATCTCGCCGCCTAGCCGGACCAGTTCCGATTCCACCGCCGGCTTGGTTCCCGCCTCGACCAAAAACACGACGCAGCCCCCGCCTCCGGCACCGCAGACCTTGGCGGCGAGGGTGCCGCGCTTCCTGGTCTGCTCGATCATGCGGTCGATTTTGGGGGTGGAAATTCCCTTGAAGTTGCGCTTGCGGTTTTTCCACTCCAGGGCCAAAAGTTTGGCCACGTCGTTCCAATCACGGGCCAGCAGGGCTTCGCGCATTCGAATGGCGATGGCGGTAATCTGCTGGAAGTTTCCGCGCACGCTGGGGTCGCCATCGATGTGCGCTTTCATGACCTCCCAATTGTTGATGGCGGAATCGCGCGGCATTCCGGTGTAACAAAGGACAAAATGCTCCTCCAATTCGGAAAAGGGAATGCGAAGTCTTTCCCGCTTGACCCCGTCGCAGCCCAGGTGAACGGCGCTGGCACCGCCGTACAAGGCGGGAAAGTAATCCTGCCATCCGGTGGGAACCCGAATGACAATCGCTTCCACATTTTTGGCAATCTCGAGCAATTGGGCGCGCGAGTAATTCTTGCCCGTGACCCGCGCCAGCGCGCCGCAAAGTGCGATGTTGAGGGCCGACGAGCCTCCCAGTCCCGCGCCCGCCGGCACTTCAGAGCGCGTCTCCACGGTAATGCCCCGCCTGGGCTCGAAAAAGAGAACCAGCTCCCGCAACAGGGGAAGCTCGGATTGGCCGCGGGCCAAATCGGCGAGGGAATCAAACGACTCGTGAATTCGCTGGTCGCTCGAAATAAGTTCGATGCGCCGATCCCCTCGCGTTTCAACCACGGTGGACGCGTAATTGCGAATCGCAATGTTCACCGTTTGCGCGCCCGGATGGAACAGGTAAAGGGGCCAGATATCCACCGTCCCTCCGGCAAGGTCCACCCGGGCCGGGGCTCGCGATTCAACTCTCATGGGATCTCCTGTCGGTTGCGGGGCACCGCTCGAAACTGGAAAATATAAACTGGAAGCTTGGCTTCAAGCGTGATAGTCCGATTTCTATTTTCCCGTTTCCATTTTCGCAGTTTCCGAGGCTCGCTCTTTCCTTCTCCTATTGTTGGGAAATCTGCATGGTGTCGTCGATGGCCAGTGTGGGCCAACCTTGCTTTGCCGGGTCCGTGGGGGTGGCAGTGATTTTGAAATGGCGGCCGTCATCCACGGTGGCACCGAAACTGTAGCCACGGCGGGCGCCGTCAGCGACAGTGGTGGAGCCGTCCTTTTGCAACTGGTCCAAGTCCGCGTAAGAACCGTTGCTGGCCATGTAGACCCTTTCGGCCTGAGCCAGAGCGAGCAATTCATTTTTAACACCCACCACGTCAATGGTCTGCGCCGGTGGCGCGCCACCGGTGGGGCCCTGGGTGAATTCCGCTTTGTAGATGAATAAAACGATGCCGAGCGCCAACACAAGGCCGACGATTCCTCCCACTGCTTTCATGTAAACCTCCTCGAACCTTACCGGACGAACGCGGATGAAAATGGGCGCCGGCTGAGTGCGGGCATTTGGTGGCGCTCAGAAGGTCATCGTGCCCCCCAAAGCGCGCGTTGCTGCGCCTCCTTTCCATAAGTCGCCGCCAGATGGGATTTTAATTCATTGAAACCGGAAAAGATTTTTGTGGAACATGCCACCACCCAACCGCTGATCTCTTCCACTGGCATCTCCGCCACCATATACACGGGAATCCCTTTGCGGTAAGCCGCGGTTAATTCGGCGTGCGTGCCTCCGCCGGCTTTGGCGGCGTCGTCCCAAAGGCATACCACATAGTCCGCCTGGTTGGTCATCACGTCAACATCGTGGTTGATCACAATCCGCATGACCCTTCGGAACCGGTCGAGGTCGGTGAGTTTCCACTCTCGAAAATTCCTCCCCTCCTCTTCATTCAAAACACGGCGGGTTTCCACGGTGGGATCGTACACGCGGTGGTTGAGATTTTCCTGAAGCCAGAGGCGGACCCGTTCACGCCATTGACGCCCGCCATCGGTCGAATATTCCATCCCGCCACAGAGAAATGCAAGCATAGAAAGTCCTTGTGTGGGTCTATTGTCCACGCTTGAGGGCGGAGATGCAACTTCGTTTCCTGCCTCCAAGCCTTGCCCAACCCAGCCAGACATTTTTCCACGGGCACCTGGCAAGTGCCGCGGTGTGACGCAACCCCGGCGAATGCCACAAACATGCGCTTCGCGGCGCGGCCCATCCAACCTTGACTTTGGATTCACGGGAAGCTTACATTGAGAGCTGAACGATTTCCAGCTTAATTCTTTCGAGGATTTGCGGTCCCCACAATGATGGACCTGGCAGGAACAAAACTAGGCGAGATCATCACACGGCGCAGGCGCGCCATGGCCGAAGCGAAGGCGCAGCGACCTCTTGCGGCGGTCCAACTTGCCTCCGAGGCACGGCACGAGTGGCGCGATTTTTCCGCCGCTCTCGCGGCTGGAGGGCTGCGAGTGATCGCGGAGTTAAAGCAAGCTTCGCCCTCGCGGGGCCCGCTGCGCCAGGATTTCCGATGCCGGGAAATTGCGCAGGGCTATGAAGCCGGGGGAGCCTCGGCCCTTTCGGTTTTGACCGAAGAGGAATATTTCCAGGGCTCGCTGACGGATTTGATTGATGCGCGTGACGCCACCGGATTGCCGGTGTTGCGAAAAGATTTCATTTTCGACGCCTATCAGGTTTATGAATCAGCAGCGGCGGGGGCGGACGCGCTCCTTTTGATCGCAGCGGCCCTTACGGACGGCGAATTGCGCGGCTTAATCGACCTTTGCGGACAGTTGAAACTAGCCCCGTTGGTTGAAGCCCACACTGAGGTGGAGGTCGGGAAAGCGATTGAAGCCGGCGCCCAGATCATCGGAATTAATAACCGGAACTTGAAAACGATGGAAGTGAATCTGGAAACCTCCTTCCGCCTGCGTGACAAGATTCCGGCCGCGCGCCTGGCTGTGAGTGAGAGCGGGATTAAGACTTCCGAGGATTTGCGCAGGTTGGCGGCCGCCGGTTTCAATGCCGCGCTGATTGGCGAAAGCCTGATGCGGGCGGATGATCCCGGGCGTGAACTGGCGCATTTGCTCGACGGGACCACCGCGCGCGGCGTGGTGAGCGGGTAGCCATGCCAACGCGAGTGAAGATTTGCGGCATCACGCGTGGTGAGGACGCAACCCTTGCCGTCGAGTTGGGGGCCGCGGCGCTTGGATTTAATTTTTACCTACCGTCGCCACGCTACATTACGCCCCGGGCGGCCCGGGCCATCATCCACAGGCTGCCGCCGTTTGTGACGCCCGTCGGGATTTTTGCCAACGAAACTGACGGCGCGAACGTGGCTGCGATTGCCCTCGAGGCCGGAGTGACGACGGTTCAACTTCACGGACCGGCGTCTCCGCTGCCCGGTCCGGGCTCGGAAGCGCTCAACGGTTTCACCGTGCTACAGGCCCTGGCGGTCTGGAAGGGATTCAAGCCGGAACTGTTGCAATACTTGAAAGCCGACGCGTTCCTACTGGATGCGTTCGACCCCGCCTTGCACGGTGGGACGGGGAAAACTTTTGATTGGAGTGTGGCGCGCGAGGCAAAAAAATTCGGAACCATCATACTCGCCGGCGGCCTGACACCGGAAAACGTGGGCCAGGCGATGGGCGAGGTCGAGCCTTACGCCGTGGACGTGGCCACGGGGGTCGAGTCCGCGCCCGGACTAAAGGACCCGGCCAAGTTGCGGGCGTTCTTTTCAGCAGTGGCGAAGGCGGAGGAAACCAGCTGATTGAATGTAGAATAAGCAGTCTGACATGAAGACCCGGCGGATAGATATGGATCGTGTTGAGCGAGAAATGGCCCAGACGGAGCGCATAGTTGACGACCTTGTTCGGCAGCCCGTCCGCTTGCCCGGCGTGAGGCGAGAGATCAACAGGAACATGGCACAAATTTCGAAGACCCTGGCAGAGATGGATCGGAAGTTGGAGCGCCTTCGGCGCGGTCGCGGGCCAACGCGTACCTTGCAACGGCTCGCCGAACTGAAAACCGAGTTCTAAACTGAAATGCAGATCACGAGGTGAGCATGAACATCGAACGGGCAATTGAGTTTTTGGTCAAAAATCAGGTCCGAATGGACGCGCGCTTTGACGCTAAATTCGACCGGGCGGGAAAGCGATTGGAGCGTCTTGAGCACGTTGTGGCTCAGAACAATCATATTGTGACCCGACTGGCTCGGCTCGGCTTATCTCTGAGAGGTGATGTCCGGAGGAATGAAAGTGACCTGCACCGAACAGAAAAAAATCTTGCCGAGGCTTCCGAGAATATACGGAAACTCGTCGAGCGCCAGTCGGAGACGGATGATAAATTGAACGCCCTGATCGACATCGTGAACCAGCATATTCGAGGCAACGGTCGGTAGAGGTAACTTGGTGCCTGCACCTCAGCTTGATAAAATGATTCCATCACCCAATCACCCGATCACTCAATGGCCCGACGCCCAAGGACGCTTCGGCGAATTTGGCGGACGGTTTGTCCCCGAAACGCTAATGCATCCGGTGGAGGAACTGGAGCGTGCCTATGAGGCAGCACGCCATGATGAGACATTTCTAAGCGAACTCAGATATCTCCTGAAGTGTTTTGCCGGTCGCCCCACGCCATTGTTTCATGCCCGACGACTCAGCGAGCATTTAGGCGGAGCGCAAATTTACCTGAAGCGCGAGGACCTGCTGCACACGGGTGCGCACAAAATCAACAATTGCATTGGTCAGGGTCTGCTGGCGAAACGCATGGGCAAAACCCGGCTCATCGCGGAAACGGGCGCCGGCCAGCACGGCGTGGCCACCGCTACTGTGGCCGCCCTCCTCGGAATGGAATGCCGCGTTTATATGGGCGAAGAGGATATGGCCCGCCAATCGCCCAACGTCTTCCGCATGCGGTTGCTGGGCACGGAAGTGGTGGGGGTTGCTTCGGGTTCGCGCACGCTCAAGGATGCCATCAACGAGGCCATGCGCGACTGGGTGACGAACGTCAGCAACACGCATTACCTGCTCGGCTCGGTGTTGGGGCCGCACCCTTATCCGATGATGGTGCGCGAATTCCATCGCGTGATCGGCCAGGAAGCACGGGCACAGATTCTCGAATCGGCGGGCCGGTTGCCCGATTTTTTGGTCGCTTGTGTGGGTGGCGGCAGCAATTCCATCGGCCTTTTTTACGATTTCATTCCGGACACTCAGGTGAAAATGATTGGGGTGGAAGCCGGGGGCCGCGCCCTGCGCTTGGGGGAGCACGCGGCGCGATTTGCCGGCGGCACCCCTGGAGTTTTGCACGGAACTTACACCTACGTCCTGCAAACCGAGGATGGATTGATTTCCACCACCCACTCGGTTTCGGCGGGCCTCGATTATCCCGCCATCGGCCCCGAGCACGCAGCGCTATACCGTCAAGGGCGGGTGGAATACACCCACGTGAGTGACGACGAGGCGCTGGACGCAACGCGCACGCTGGCACGCCAGGAAGGTATTATCCCTGCCCTCGAATCCGCCCACGCCGTTGCGGAGGTCATCAAGCGCGGGCCGAAAATGAAGCGCGATGAGATTGTGGTAATCAACCTTTCCGGTCGCGGCGACAAAGACTTGGGAATATTTCAAAATGCGGGAGTGATTTAAAAGGTTAAAGGGTAAAGGTTAAAATAAAAATCCACATACCCAGATGTCAGGGCAGGCTCTGGTTCGCACTTTATCCTTTAACCTTTACCCTTTAACCTTATCTTTAATTCATGCCGACGGTGTCCACATCCCGGATTGAATCAATGTTTCGCGGCTTGCGCGAGCGAAACGCAAAAGGATTGGTGCTGTATCTCACCGCGGGCGACCCAACGCTCGAGGACACGGGAAAACTTTTGCAGGCGCTTGAGCGTGGCGGCGCTGACCTGATCGAGCTTGGCATTGCCTTTTCCGATCCACTGGCCGACGGCCCCGTGATCCAGCGAGCCTCGGAACGCGCACTGAGGGCTGGCGCGACGCTCCGGAAAATTCTGGCGGCGCTGCCGCGCTGGCGTGAGGGGGTGCATGTACCGATTATTTTATTTAGCTATTACAACCCCATCTTGGGTTACGGTTTGGAGGCGTTTGCCCGGGACGCCGCTCGCGCCGGTGCGGATGGGGCGCTGGTGGTGGATATGACTCCCGAAGAATCGGGGCCTTACGTCCGGGCCATGCGCGCGCACAACCTGGACACTGTGTTCCTGGCCTCACCGACTTCTCCGGATCATCGGTTGAAACTTGCGGCCCAGGCTTCCACCGGATTTCTTTACTTGATTTCCCGCACGGGCACCACGGGAGAGCGCAGCGATATCTCCGCCGCCTTGCGCCCGCTGGTGGAAAGTGCGCGCAAGTTCACCCAGTTGCCGCTGGCGGCGGGTTTCGGCGTATCAAACCCCGCTCAAGTTCGCGAAGTTCAGGCGGTGGCGGACGCGGCGGTGGTGGGAAGCGCATTAGTGCATGCGATTGAGGAGCGATATTCCACCGGCGGAGCGGCCGTGATTGAGCAATTTGTCCGCTGGCTTAAGGAAGGATGATCCGCAGGGAAGTAGGTGGCAGGTCGAATGTGGGTAAAACCACGCTCTCCTGGGAGTCTTTCCCACATGCCACCTGCTCCCTGCCACCTACTTTTTTATGAGGTTGAAATGAGCGGTCTCGACGACTGGCGAAAGCGCATTGACGAGATTGACCAGCAACTGGTGAAGCTGCTCAACGACCGCTCGCAATGCGCGGTGGAAGTGGGTCATATCAAAAAGAAGCTGAACATGGAAGCCTGGCAGCCGGAGCGCGAGGCAGAAATTTTGCGTAACATCGTGAAGTCGAATCAAGGCCCGCTGGATGACGCCGCCATCCGCCGGCTTTTTGAGCGCATCATTGACGAAGCGAGAGCGCTCGAGCGGCGCTCCATGAAAGACTCAAGTCCGTAAGCATAGGGAGAGAACGAGCATGGTAGTGGTGATGCAGGAAGGCGCGACCGAAGAACAGATCCAGCACGCCATCAGCAAATTGATGGATATGGGATTTGACATTCATCGCTCCACCGGCGCGCAGCACACGGTGCTGGGCGCGGTGGGCGCCCGCCGGGATTTTGACATCCGCGATATTGAATTGGTGGAGGGGGTGGAGGAAGTTCTGCGCATCTCCGCTCCCTATAAACTGGCCAGCCGCGCCTTTCGGCCCGAGGGCACCATCGTCCAATTAGGGCCGGGGGTCGCGGTGGGCGGCAAACAAGTGGTGGTAATGGCCGGACCGTGCAGCATCGAAAGCGCGGAACAGATTGACACCATCGCCGGCCTCCTCTCAAAACTGGGGTTGCGCGTGCTGCGGGGCGGCGCCTTCAAGCCGCGGTCGTCTCCCTACAGCTTTCAGGGCCTCGGACAGCAAGGGCTGGAATTGATGCGGCGCGCTGCCGACAAATACAAAATGCTGGTGATCTCCGAAGTGATGGACCAGACCCAGATTCCCATGGCGCTCGAATACGTGGACGTGGTCCAGGTGGGCGCGCGCAACATGCAGAACTACAATTTGCTCAAAGAACTGGGCAAGATTTCGAAGCCGGTGCTGCTGAAGCGGGGAATTTCCGCCACCATCGAGGAGCTTTTGCTCTCGGCGGAGTACATCATGTCCGGCGGCAATTACAACGTAGTGCTCTGCGAGCGCGGCATCCGCACGTTTGAAAGCTACACCCGCAACACGCTCGATGTTTCCGCCATCCCGGTGATTCAGAAACTCTCGCACCTGCCCATTGTCGCCGATCCATCGCACGGGACAGGGCGGCGCGACAAGGTTCCCCCCATGGCCCGGGCCGCCGTGGCCGCGGGGGCGGATGGGCTGCTGCTCGAAGTCCATCACGACCCCGAGCACGCTTTGAGCGACGGCGCCCAATCGCTTTATCCCGACCAATTTGAGAAATTGATGAAGGAATTGCGCATGATCGTGCCGGCGGTTGAAAGAACGATCTGAGAATCCACAGATTGCGCAGATTTCACCGATGAATTAGAAAACATGCGGGGACCCGCGATAACAACTTTGGAATAAAATCTTTGGAATGCCGAAGTTTTGTTTTTTCTGGCAATAAATCTGTGTAATCTGCGTAATCTGTGGATAGAGTGTGACTGACCACTTCCAACGCATCTCGATTATCGGGCTGGGCCTCATCGGCGGGTCCTGGGGGCTGGCGCTTCGCGATTCGGGCTACGGTGGCGTTCGGGTTGGATTCGATAATCCCGAGGTCATGCGTCGTGCCCAGGCGGCGGGCGCGGTGGACGAAATTGCACCGGACGTGGCCTCGACGGTCCGCGGCGCCGACCTCGTGATCCTGGCCACGCCGGTGGGCGCGATCATCGACCTCCTCTCTCAACTGAAACCAAGCGTCCTGCCCGGAGCGCTGGTCACCGACGTGGGCAGCACCAAGCGCTTGATTTGCCGCCGGGCAGAGGGGCTTTTCGGGAGAGAGCCGCTCTTTCTGGGCGGTCACCCTCTGGCCGGAAAGGAACGCTCCGGCTTTGAAAACGCGGACGCCGCTTTGCTAAGAAACGCGCGCTATGTTCTTACCGCCCTCTCGCCGGAAGACCTTGAGGACAAGCGGACGAAGGCGTTTTCGCTTCTGATCGAGTCGGTGGGGGCGCGGCCTTTTGTCACCGACCCGCAATCTCATGACCGCGCCATGGCATTTCTAAGTCACGTGCCCCAGCTTCTCTCCACCGGCTTGGCCAGCCTGACTGCCGAGCAGAGTGCTGAAGGTTTTCTACCCACGGAGTTGGCGGCCTCCGGGTTTCGCGATGTCACCCGTCTGGCGGACAGTCCTTATGGACTCTGGCGGGACATTTGCCTCACCAACATTGAAAATATACAATCAGCCCTCGAGTCCCTGATTGAAAAACTGGAGCACATGAAGCTCCACCTGACCGACCGTGAATTGGAGCGCGAATTCAAGCAGGCGTTGAAGCTGCGCGAGCGGCTTCGCGAAATCCGATAAAAAGAGCGGCGGCGAATTGTGGCCGCGTGAACCGATGAATTTTCTGCGTCGCTGGATCAAATCCAAAATTGCGCAAGCGTTGGCGCTGGGCCTGGCCAGCGGACTGCTCGTACTGGGCGCATGGTCGCAGGGACTCTTCGTATCTCAAGAAAATAAGTCCCTCGATTGGCGGTTCAGGACTCTTACCAAGCCTGGGCTCGCCAGGAAAGACATCATCATCATTGCGGTAGACGACCAGAGCTTTGATACTCCGAGTTTCCTCGAAAATTTTGGCCGTTATCCCCCGCGTCGCCAGCTCTACGCAGCCCTGGTGCACTATCTAAACGAGTGGGGCGCCAAAGCTATTGGATTTGACATCTTTTTTCAGGGTACCGATCCCCACGCGGGCGATGACGGGATGTTTGCCCAAGCTCTTGGTGAACGCAAGGACGTCGTCCTGGGTTTTACTCTCAACAATTCAGAGCTTGATCCTCCCGCGAGGAAATTGCTGGAAAAGCGCCTGGACCCGTTCAAGGCAAGTATGGTGGCGCTGGCGCCCGTAAAGTTTATGCACTATTCAGGAGCTGACCTGCCCGAGGACCTGTTCTCAAAGGTTGTGCCCAGCCTGGGTTGTGCCTCGGTGGTTTCTGACCCGGATGGCCCCGTGCGGCGCATGAGTCCGATTTATAGTTTCGAGAACCAATTCTTTCCCTCTCTTTCCCTTGCCGTTGCCAATCTGGCGTCTGGAAAACCCGCAGCCACTCCTTTGGAACTGCAGCCGGGCCCGGCTCTCATGGTTGCGGGACGTCCTGTACCATTAGACAGCCACGGACAAATGATGATCCGCTGGTACGGCCCGGCGCACACCTTCAAACATTATTCTGCCTGGCGGGTGATCAACGCGGCGCTGGATTTTGACAATGGTCAGAAACCCGAGATCCCGCCCGAAACCTTCAAGAACAAGATTGTTCTGATCGCGGTGACCGCGGTAGGGGCCGGTGACGTCCGCCCCACCGCGTTCTCCGACACCTATCCCGGGGTGGAAATCCACGCAACTTTAATCCAGAACTTTCTGAACGGCGACTTCCTCTACAAGACCAGTTCGAGGGATACTGTCGTCTTCGTCTTGCTCATGGCGCTCCTCATGGCAGGCATGGTCTACTCCTTCGATTCGGCGCTGACCTACTCATTGCTGTCGTTGGGCGTGGGCCTGACTTATTTCGCCATTTGTTGCTGGGAATTCGAGGCTCACAACCTTTGGATGCCCATGGTCGCGCCCCTTACGGCCGGAGTGATTGCCTTCACCGGACCGACGCTCACTCGTTACGCCACGGAGGGGCGTGAAAAGCGAAAATACCGGAAAACGCTGATCAAGTACATTTCTCCGTCGCTCGTGGAAACAATCATGGCCGACATGGATTGGGCGAGCCTGCGGGCGGAGAAGCGCAACCTGACCGTCCTCTTCAGCGACATTCGAGGGTTCACCTCGATTTCGGAGAAACTCCCCGCTGAGATCGTGATCAAAACACTCAACGAGCATTTGAACATGATGGTGTCGGTCATCTTTGATCACCAGGGAACGCTGGATAAATTTGTCGGCGACTGCGTGATGGCTTTTTGGGGGGCGCCGTTCCCCCAGCCTAACCACGCCGAACTGGCAGCCCGCTCGGCCCTGGCCATGATAAAAGGGCTGGAAAAATTGAATAAAAAGTGGCAAAGTGAGGGACGGCCCACGCTCCAAATAGGGGTGGGGGTTAACACAGGCGAAATGCTTTTTGGGAATATCGGCTCTGAACAGCGGATGGATTTTACCGTGATCGGAGACAGTGTCAATTTGGGATCGCGGCTGGAAAGCGCCACCAAGGAATTGCACGCTTCCATCGTCATCAGCGATTCCACCTTCCAATTGATCCGCGATCTGGCTGAGGTCCGGCCGCTGGGCGAAATCTCCGTGAAAGGCAAAGCGCAAAAAATCGTAGTGTATGAATTGTTGGGGATGGCGGATACACCCCGAATGAAGGAGGCCGCATTGTGAGGATGAAGACTGGAATTCGGCGGGCGGTTGGTCGAATGGCAGTTTTGATGGGGATTTCAATGATGGTTGTACTCATTCTGCCTGGCTTGGGAGCGTCCCAGCAAGATCAACAGAATCAGCCAGACCAGCAAAAACAGGACCAAACCCAAACCGACCAGCAGCCACAGAAGAAAACGGGCGGATTCCTTGGTGGCATTAAGAAAATGACGGGGTCAAGCTCGGAACAAACCAAGGAAACCGCCTCTGCCGGCACCAAAGGCGCTCTCGACGGAAAACAAATCGCCGACATGACGCCCACGGCGGCAGACCGGCAAAAGGTCACCGACATGGAGAACTACTCAGTGCCGCAAGATGACTTGAAGAAATTTCAGAATGATGGGCACTTGAATCCCAATAAGTAATTAAGGAGTGCGCTATGTTATCGAAATCGAGGCTTCATTGCAGGAAATGGGCTTTCGGTGTGGCAGGCGTACTCGCCTTCGCCGCATTTTGCCCCCGGGCCATGGGCCAGTTCGGGGGATTTGGAAAGAAAATCATGGAGAAAGCGCAGAAGGTCCAGGAAGCCAGCAAGCCCATTTCGGTTGACCAGGAAAAAGACATTGGGCGCGAAGTTTCAGCTAAGGTGATTGCCGCCTTCCACGTCTATCCGAACGACGCGTTAACGCGTTACGTCAACGAAGTCGGGCAGACCGTGGCCGCGCAATCCGAGCGCAATGAGATACTGTATCATTTTGCCGTCCTCGACTCCGACGACATCAACGCCTACTCAGCCCCCGGAGGATATGTCTTTATCACTCGCGGAGCCCTTGCGCTGTGCCAGGACGAATCCGAGTTAGCCGGAGTTCTGGGGCATGAGGTGGGGCATATTGCGGCCAAACACGTCATTCATGAAATCGAGAACGCCAACAAGAAAGGCGCGCTTGCCAGTGAGATTGGCGCCGACGTGGGTAATTTGACCAATAATGCACCCGGAAGCTCAGCCTACAAGGAGGCCCTCCAGAACATCGTCAAAAACATTATTACGAATACGATGTTTGGCAAAGGATTGCCGGCCAAAGACGAATACGACGCGGATGAGCGAGGCGTGCGCTACGCCCATGATGCGGGCTACCCTGCTGACGGGTTGGAGCACTTCCTGAAGGCATTCCAAACAGCCACCGGTCAAGAGGGGAAACGGTCGTACATGACAACAACCCACCCTCCTGTGCAGGAGCGCAATTCGCGCATGGAACAAGAAATTGCCCGGCAGAATTGGCAGGACGCGGACCGGCCTCAGCTTGCTGACCGCTTTGCGACATTCACCGCGATGCTAAAACCGAAGGCGGGATCGTAGCCGGCACAGGCGGCGCCCCGATTAACCATGCTCAAGCACGTGTTTGATGTGCTGGCGTCTACGCCCGAAAAACTCCGGCGGGAAATCAGCACCATGACTCCCCGCGAAATGAAGGCTGCCCCGGCCGAGGGGAAATGGTCGGTGCAGGTGGTTCTTGCCCACCTTGAAGACGTGGAGTCGGTTGCCATGCGCGGCCGCGTGGAGGCCATGGTGACCCAAGACAACCCATTCCTAAAATCATTCGACCAGGTGGCGCGCGCGGTCGAACTCCACTACGATCGTAGGGACCCCAAAAGATCCCTGGCCTCTTTCACCCGCCAGCGGACGAAAAACCTCCGCTGGCTGCGCACCCTGCGTCCTTCCCATCTGAAGCGCAAAGGAATGCACGAGAAGGTGGGCGAAGTTAGTGTGGCCGAGTTCCTTCATGAATGGGCCTTCCACGACCTCGGACATTTGAAACAGATTCTGGAAATCAAACGCTACGCTCTGTTCCCGCGCATGGGGAATATGCGAAAGTTTTATCAGTTGAGTTAGGCCGCTTGACCCGCGAATTTGCGAAATGTAAGAGCGATATCTCCAAAGTCCTGCTACGATAAACTTTGAACCGGTATGAATAAAGTCTTTCCCAACGCGGAAGCCGCCGTGGCCGACGTGCCGGATGGCGCCACCATCATGGTGGGCGGCTTTGGCCTCTGTGGCATTCCGGAAAACCTGGTGGACGCGATCCGCCGCCAAGGCACAAAAAATCTCACCGTAATGAGCAATAATGCGGGCGTGGTGGGTTTCGGGCTGGGCTTATTGCTCGAAACCCGGCAGATCAAAAAAGTGATTGGAACTTATGTGGGAGAAAACAAGACACTGGAAGAACTGGCACTGAAGGGCGAGATCGAACTGGAGCTGATTCCTCAAGGTACTTTCTCCGAGCGCATCCGCGCCGGCGGTGCAGGAATCGCGGGCTTCTTCACACCCACCGGAGTGGGTACGGTCGTCGCCGACGGGAAGGAAGTGCGCGAGTTCGATGGCCGGACTTATCTTCTGGAGCGCGCATTGAAGGCCGATTTTGCTTTTGTCAAAGCGTGGAAGGGCGATCGGTGGGGGAACCTGGTTTATCGGAAGACAGCGCGAAACTTTAACCCGGTGATGGCCACCGCCGCCAAAATCACGATCGCAGAGGTAGAGGAGTTGGTCGAACTCGGCAGTCTCGATCCCAACCACATCGTCACTCCGGGCATCTATGTGAAACGAATTTTCCAGGGCGAGAATTATGAAAAGCGGATTGAGAAAAGAACGGTGAGAAAAAAGTAGATGGTAGATCGCATGTAGTATGTGGGAGCTTTTCCTATATGCGACATGCCACGTGCCACCTACCTTCCCAAATGGACAAACGCAATCAAATCGCACAGCGCATCGCCCGGGAATTGAAGGACGGGTACTACGTCAACCTCGGCATTGGCATCCCAACCCTGGTGGCGAATTTTATTCCCCCCGACATTGAGGTGGTCTTGCAATCGGAAAACGGGATGCTGGGCGTCGGACCTTACCCGCTGGAGGGCGAAGAGGATGCAGACTTGATCAACGCCGGAAAAGAGACCGTTACCGAGCTTGCGGGCACGTCGTACTTTTCCAGCGCTGATTCTTTCGCCATGATTCGCGGTGGGCATGTGGACTTGACCGTTCTCGGCGCCATGGAAGTGGACGAGGCCGGCAACCTGGCGAGTTGGATGATTCCGGGAAAAGTGGTGAAGGGTATGGGCGGCAGCATGGACTTGGTGGCGGGGGCCAACCACGTGATCGTCGCCATGGAGCACACCACGCGCGACGGGAAACCCAAGATTCTGAAGCGCTGCACGCTGCCCCTGACGGGCGCGGGCGTGGTGGACATGATCGTCACCGAATTGGCCGTGATGGAAGTGACGAAAGAAGGTCTCGTGCTGCGGGAAATTGCGGCGGACTCTGGCGTCGAAGCAGTGCAGAAAGTTACCGGCGCCCCGTTGAAAATAGGCTCTGGCCTGAAATCGATGGCGGATTAGCCGCCCGCCTTGCGGAATGGAAAAATCCGAGGGGATTCAACAATTTGATGCCTTTTTCAAAATTATTTATTCTTGGTCTTTATTTTTTCGCTTTTCAGATGAGCACACCCTCTTACCAAGCGGAGATTGAAAAGTGGCGGCATGAGCGCGAAGTGGGTTTGAAGGCCGATGGCGGCTGGCTGACCGTCGCCGGACTTTTTTGGCTGAAGGAAGGCGAGAACACCGTGGGGGCCGGCCCCTCGAACGCCATCGTTCTTCCCAAGGGCTCCGCGGCGGCGTCCGTGGGTGTTTTCGAATTTCACGACGGCCAGACCCAATTCCAAGCGGCGCCTGGCGTCCACATCCTGGTGAACGGAAACCCTGCAACCTTGGCCACGCTCAAGTCAGACACGTCGGACGCGCCGGACATGATTCAGGCGGGCGATCTTACGATGTTCGTAATCCAGCGCGGCAAACGATTTGGCATCAGATTAAGGGACAAGAACAGCGCAATGCGTAAGGCCTTCACGGGCCTGAAATTTTTCCCGCCCGACCAGCGTTACCGGGTGGTAGCGAAATTCACGCCCTATCATCCTCCTAAGAAGATTCCGATCCCCAACATTTTGGGTGATACGGAAGAGGAAGCAAGCCCGGGCTACGTCGAGTTCACGCTCAACGGGCACGCGTGCAGGCTGGACCCGGTGACGGAAGGCGATACACTGTTTTTTATTTTCAAAGATTTGACTTCAGGAAAGGAGACATATCCTTCCGGAAGATTTTTGAATACTCCGATGCCCGAGAATGGAGAGGTCACGCTCGATTTCAATAAAGCGTACAATCCGCCGTGCGCCTTTACACCCTATGCGACGTGTCCTCTTCCACCCAAGCAGAACCAACTCGCCATTCGGATTGAGGCGGGAGAACGGCGTTACGGGCATTGATTGAATATGAGCGGATGGCTCGGCTGCCAGTTTAAGATTGCCGCAGAAGTTTGGCAGTTCTGAACCCTTTATGGATATTAATTCTGTTGTAATCATCAGTCTGGCATCTCCCAAAGAAAAGATTTGGGGACAGCTCCTCTCGCTTGATGCCGCCGGCGTGACCGTGCGGGGAATGGATCTCGGGTCCTTTGACGACTTCATCCGCCAGATTCTGGCGCAGGAGGAATCCACCGTGGGCATGGCCCATGTTTTCTATCCCATGCACCGGGTGGAGCGCATCGCACGTGACGAACCCAGCGGCAACATTCCATCACTAGCCGATCGCTTCCGTCAGAAGATTGGAATGTCGATTCAGGAATACCTGGGCATCGAAACGGCGCGGATATAAAAAGGAGACATGAAAGTGGAACTGGGCAATCGAGTTGCACTGGTGACGGGGGGCACGGGCGCCCTGGGCAGCGCTGTAACGCTGGAGTTGTTGAAAAGCGGCGCGCGCGTCACGGTCACATTTCGATCGGTCGCCGAATGGGAAAGTGTTCAACACATAGCCTCGGAATACGGCCAAGATCTTCTGGGGAAAAAAGTTGATCTGACCCAAGGCGATGAGATCGACCGCATGGTGGCCGAAGTTCTTGGGCGATGGGGGCGAATTGACTTTCTCGTTGCGCTGGCAGGAGGCTTTGCCGCGGGAAAGAGCTACGAAACGGACGAGCAGACTTGGGATCGCATGTTCAACTTGAACCTTCGGTCGCTCGTCCTCCCCCTCCGCGCCGTGGTCCCAGTGATGATTAAACAGAATTTTGGGCGCATCGTAACCACATCGAGTGGTTCGATTTTGCGCGGTGGCGGAGCCGGCATTGCGGCTTATGCCATTTCCAAGGGCGCCGTGAGACAACTCAGCGAAATTCTGGCGGACGAACTTGCGAGCTTTGACATCCACGTCCACTGCATCATGCCGGGAACGATGGACACGGAGGCCAACCGAAAGTCCATGCCCAAAGCGGATTTCTCCAAGTGGGTCAAGACGGAAGATGTGGCGCGAACCATCCGAACCCTGCTCGGTGACGACACACGGGCAGTTCGAGCGACCGTGCTGCCCATCCTCGGTTGAATAATTTCCCCCCTTCACGCCAATTTCAATAAACCGGGGCCAAACGAAGTTCGTGCAGATTCATGCCGCGTCGGGAATCGGTAGTAGAGTCATTTGGAATCGGATTCCTTTCGAGGCACTGATCATTTCCGCGAAAGCGGGAATCCAGTCCTTCGTCGGAGCATCTCCAAATGGTTGACGGGAGTGGTCTCCCGTCCCGCTCCTGCGGGACAGGAATGACTGCACATGGGAACGCCCGCGTCTGGCAGATGACACAACTGTGCGGAAAGTTATCGAGGCAAATCGTTCCCCCGGAGGAGCAGCAAACTCAATACAATATCTTCTCACTTGAAAAAACATTATGGGGATGTTTGCGCAAGCGTGTCGGCCTTGACAGCGCGCACACGGGGCTACAGCGCGCGGGAACCGGCAGAAACAATATACCGAAGGCGGAAGAAAAAGGTTCAGGAACCTGCCGCGATTGAAGTTCGGTTGGCCCTCCTCGTGAAATGCAGGCTGACCGTGGGTCTTGCGTTCGATTGCCGAATGAATGATTATTGGTCCTGCGCTCCGCGCAATTGGCGTCCTCGGTCCGCATCCAAGATCAGAATGGGGCGTGCTCATCACGCGCGCCTAAAGTCCCCACCCCGCTGAATGCGGTTCATGTGGGAGGTATGGGAGTGAGGAGCGGCTCCGCGAACTGAGGCGATCTTTCAGGCGGATCCCGGGCCGGAGCAACGGACTTTTGTGCCGACCCGCTTAAATCTTTGCCCACACGGCCATGCACCGCAGGCGCCATGGAGTGCGGGATGGTAGCTCCCGCCTTGTGCTCTCTGGACCGGCAGAGGCGGGGGCTGTTGCTCCCGTAGTCCAAGGCGGTCCCGCCAAGCGGGAGCGCAGCCATCAATTGCCAAGTGCGTGATGTCGACAATTAGAAGGGGCAAGACACCGGGCCGGCGCAAAACTTCATGACCTTACTGGCGAAAATCGTCGAGCAAATTTCTAACCAACCCGTTCTCTTCATATTCTTCCGCTCCATATTCGAAGACAATTTCAAAATAATTCGCACCGTCATCAACCGTGACCTGCGCCGGGAACCGGGCGTTCGAACCTTGGATCTCGGCTGCGGCCCCGGGACGTTTTCCGATCTCTTCGCGCGCGGCAGCTACGTGGGCGTCGACCTCAACCCGCGCTATATTGCCTACGCTCAACGCAAATGCCAGGGCGAGTTTATTCTGGGCGATGCGCGCGAGGTTAATTTGCCCGAGCGACGGTTTGATCAGATCCTGGTCTTTGGGCTCTTGCACCACCTGCCCGACTCAGATGCCCGGCAGGTTCTGGCTAAAGTCCAACGGCTGCTTGCGCCGAGTGGGCGCGCTTTGATCATTGAGGATATTCCCGCCACCTCCAGGCTGACCATTGTGGGGCGCCTCCTGGCCCACCATCGCCTGCATGCGGCGCACCCCCGGAGAGAATTGCGTATTCTCAATGTCCAACTCGACTAAAAATAGCGGCCTGGATGTGCTGGTGCTGGGAAACTGAAGCCTCAGGGTAGTGGCCTTTTCATGGGGCAAAAAGGGGCAGAAAGGCTTTGTCGTTTTGTTTTTGACAAAAATGTTGAACGATAAGCTACGTATTTTCATTCGCTTGGAAGCGGCTGTTTCTCTTGTGACCCTTGTGACTCTTGTGACGATTTCTCGGACCGTCAACCTCGTTATCCATAGCAATAACTAACTATTATATTAATATAGTACACATACATACACTAAATCCATGCAACCCGTGGGGCGGTCCATGAATCCGGCTCGAGCGACGGAGCTGGGGGTTTGCAGCTCTTAGCTCCTTTACCGTGTCAGTCCGTCCTTGCGCAAAGACAACGTTTGTGATAGCATTAGTTTTTTAATATATGCACGGAATAACCACATGCCTTTTAATGTCCTGGTTGCAGACAACGATAAATCCGCGAGAGGCCCTTGCGAAGTAATCCTGCGGGACATGGAACTTGAGAACGAACAAGTTGGGTCCGCGGCGGAGGCTTTGGCGGTTCTGGAAAAGGGGCACACTGACATCGTGCTCGCCCGAGATTTACATGCCGGGTACGAACGGCATGGAATTATTGAAAATAATCAAGCAGAAATATCCCGAAACCGATGTGGTGATAATGACGGGATTCGGAATTATCCCCAAACCTGTGGAAGCCATCAAGCAGAGCGCGCACGGCTTCGTCACGAAGCCTTTTAAGGCGGAAGAACTACAAGAAGTGTTCCGAGGCTTGATGGAGAAGCGACGGACGCCAGCAGGCGGCCATCTCGTTCGTGAACAGTTGCGGACGGACCAGGGCTTCGCGGGGATGGTTGGAACATCAGCCAGGATGCAAAATATTTTTCGATTAATCTTCAAGGCTGCCTCGCACCGCGTGCCTATTCTCATCTTGGGCGAAACTGGCACGGGGAAAGGGTTGGCGGCGCGGGCTATCCACGCCCAAAGTCCGTGGAAAGATAAACCCTTTGTGGCTATTGACTGCGGCTCACTATCCCTGAGCCTTATCGAAAGTGAGCTTTTTGGCCACACGCGCGGCGCATTCACAGGTGCCGACCGGTCGCGCAAGGGGCTGCTGGCCTCGGCGAGCGGAGGAACGGTTTTCTTGGACGAAATCGAGAATCTCCCCATGGAAATTCAGGCCAAGTTGTTGCGCGCCCTTCAGGAGCACGAGGTGAGGCAACTTGGCGAGAACAACCATATGCACTTTGACGCGCGGATCGTAGCAGCCTGTAACCAAGACATTGAAAAGATTGTCCAAGCTGGTTCATTCAGGAAGGATCTATTCTTCCGGTTAAACGTCATCACCATCGCCATGCCAGCGCTCCGTGAGAGGAAGGAGGATATTCCCGCCATCGCCTACGACCTCATCGAACAACACAGTGACGGCGTACACCATATCACGGGCGTTTCCGATGATGCCATGACCCGGCTCACAGAGTACAAGTGGCCGGGAAATATTCGAGAGCTGGAAAACTGTATTCGGCGCGCGTTCGTGCTTGCGCCCGGGCCGCTCATTCGGTTGAGGGACTTGCCGGGCAATCTGGCGCAGGCTGAGGAAGTGGTACCGCTTAAGGTTCTTGAGCGCCAGGCCATTATACAGGCACTAGAAGCAACGCGCGGGAATTGTGAAAAAGCAGCACGGAGCCTTGGCATCGGCAAGACAACAATTTATAGAAAGCTTAGAAAGTTGGGAATCGAAAATCGGGCGGCTTTACGCAGGTTGGCCTAGTTCGGTTCCGGACGACCTCTTATTCACCCATCTTACTTCGCCCTATTCAAGCCTAACCTTCGCAAATTTGCGAAGGTTGTCGTTCTGGGCTGGACCATTTGGATGCCGCCTCTGGCGGGGCGACTTTGGATTCAGCAACTGGAGAACGGCCAGCCCGACTGGCGACAGTAATAGCGTGCCGCCCTTTTGGACAAGTATTCAAGTGGTGCGCGCGGGGCCGGTCGGGACATCGGGCCAAGGAAAACGACGGCGGCATGCCCGGCAGCGGGCCATCTTCACACGCATTGTCAGACGATCGTACCACCGCCGTCTGGAGCGCCGGGTATCAGCGCACCCGCAATAGGGGCAAGCAGCAGGCTTTGAGGCACCAGCAAGAACAGACGGTTTGCCCATGGACTGACGAATCCCCTTGAGATCGTTCTCGGGATGGCGGGAGAGCACGCGCAGCCGGTGGCACCCTCCGCATCGGCAGAGGCGATAGCCAAAGATTCGAGCCAGCCTGGGCAAGATTCCGTTGCGCACCGACCCGCTTTTGGTCGATCCGCATTTACGACACGGCTTGGTTTCCATTATACGCATGGTTACCCAAGGGGCTTGTCCTGACTCAACCTACTTTGCACAGCCTACAGGCGAGAGTCACCCGAAGCAACTTGATTCTTGTTCTCCCCTCCGCGGGGTCCGGCCCCGGAAAAGAAAGAAATGGATTCACCAGCATCAAGGGATATAATCGCCGAAGATGGACAGTGCCCTGGAACCAGAAATACAGCCAAACAGCGCCGGGTCCAAGGGAAGGCGGACCGAGCGAATCATGCTGGAGATTCCGATCCGGGTGTTCTCCTTTGGCGGGAGCGCAGGCGACTTCTCTGAAGACACCCGCACTGTAGTGGTGAACCGGGATGGTGCTCTGATAATCTTAAGACATCGTGTTGCCGCTGATGCGATAGTTCGAATCATAAATCTCGAAAATTTTCGGGAAGCCGACTTTCGGGTGGTGGGGCTATCACGCCAGGAGGGTGGACGCTATTCCGAATGGGGGGTCGAGTGCATGGACAGGGATCGTTGCCTCTGGGAAATCGAGTTTCCTCCCCCCATGGAAGTAAATGATTCCCGAGGTGGCGCCCTCCTACAGTGTCAAGGTTGTGGCAAACAGAGTTTCGTGGTTTTGAGCCTAACGGAGGTCAGCATCCTGGATTCAAACAGCGCTCTTGAAAAGCTATGCGAAAAGTGTGGAGAACTCAAACTGTGGACATATGCAGACGAGGTTCGGCTGCCCAAGGAAGGTCCTCATTCAACGGGAGACCTTCCTGCGACGCTGGCAGATGACCCTCTGCGCCCAAACGGAGCGGTTTTTGCTGACCAATGGGAGAAGTGGTTGCCCCCGGAAGCCAAGCCAACCCCAGACTCCCAATGCCCTCCTGGTCCCGGAGCCGTGGCGGCCGACGAGCAGGCGTTGGAACAGTTGTGTTCAAAAGCCCCCCCGGGCCCGCAGCCCCAACGTGATCGGAAGGTCGAAAAGCGTCTCCACAAAAGACTCACTCTAAAGCTGCCCGCATTTGTCCGCAACCAAAAAGGGGAGACGGAGGTCGCTCGAACAGAAAATATATCAAAAGGAGGGTTGGGGGTGGGTCTGAGGATGACCCTTGCTCTGGGTGAAATGGCGGTCGTAGTATGTCCGTACACCGGTTCCGGCCAGGAAATTGAGCAAAGAGCGGAAGTCAGGCGTCGCGTCAGTCTTTATGGGGGACAGAAGTGGTTTTATGGTTTTCGTTATACTACGCAATAGCAGGGACATCGTAGGTGCTAGCTGGTAAACGCCAGGGCACGGGGTGCCCTCTTGTGACTGCGCTTCGCGTCGTAAAGTCGCTTGTCGGCGCGTTCCAGTAACCCCGCCGGAGTGTCGCCCGCCTGGTACTCAGAACAGCCAATCGAAAATGCGACTTGGATTTTATTTTCTGTGAAGTCCACTTCAAATGGCCCCAGGTGGGCTAACACTTTAGATGCCTGTGGCTCAGAGCAATCGAGAAGTAGGACGACGAATTCGTCGCCTCCCAGCCGGGCGGCCACATCGGAAACGCGCGTTGCTTTTTTGAGGTGCGCAGCGCATTCTCGCAGCACCCGGTCGCCCGCCGCGTGGCCAAAGCCATCGTTAATCTGTTTGAAGTCGTCCAAGTCGATCATCATCACCGTAAGCGGGTGGTGGTGGCGATGCGCCCGGCTAACCTCTTCCCTCAACCGTTCCTCAGCAAGGCGGCGGTTGTAAAGCCCTGTCAGCGGATCGAGCACAGACAGGGTTTTCAATTCGTCGCCGCGTCTTTCCAGCGCATTATTTGCGTCAATCTCTAGAGCTAACTCCCGCCTCAAGCGGGTGATTCGGAGCTGGCTATAAATGATGTTAATGTCGAAAAGCAAGACTATCCCGACCAACAGTCGTACATTTTGGTGGAGGTTGAATTCAAACTCGGCATCCTGGACGCGAAGTACATGGGGAAGCGTGGAAGAGAATAATGCGCCAGTCAGCAACAGCGTCACTAAGATGGCGCCGGCCCACTGCCACCAATCGCGCCGATCAAGGCGTCTCAATTTTAGTTCAAATTCGTTCATCAAGCGGCAGGGTTTAGAAAATATAACCACAATCTCCGGTCACGGCCTCGCCTTCAGCTTGAAACATACACTCGCCGCTTTGCCCTGTCAAGGGCTAAGACCCGGGGATGTCAAAGCTCTTTTAAAATGTCCCCTCTTTTACCTCGTTTAAAATGTCCCCTTTTTTGATTTTGTCTTTTGGTTTTGTTCTTGGTTTCTGTTTTTGTTTTTGCTCTTGGTTTTGTTTCTGTTCTTTCGCTGGCCTTGCCC
>DASYZE010000049.1:0-42863 GCA_035946625.1 Terriglobia bacterium
AGCATTGACAGCCGCAGGGCTGCCCATGATGAGCAGAAAGTCGTCGCTCCTGCCCAGAGACGCTTCGTTGAATCCAAAAGAGTTACGCATCGACTTTCCGCAGAGGAGTCCGTCAGCTGACGGACGACGAGGAATCTCGCAGTGCTTGGCGGTTCAGAGCGAGATTCCTCTCTGCGCTCGGAATGACAGGCCGGGGGAAAACGCCTCTCAAGAAATTCGCAAACCAGTATTTGCAACTATTAAATTTAATGCCGACCCCGCAGGTCACCACCACGCGGGCCTAAAATTATCCCACGCATGAAAAGATAGGGGCGCCAGCAATCGGCGCGTTGACCAAGGGACAAGACGATACAACGGTTGGGAAAATTCATCTGGGCGGTAATTGAAGTTAGCCATCGGGCATGGTGGCGCGCTCCGCAGTGAGTCTTTTAAAGAATCGTGGAATCCAAGCCGGCGATTTTTTTGAATCCCTTGTCGAAGGAGACGACTTGGAAGTTATGGACGAGGGCCAGAGCGGCGATATAAGCGTCGGTCCAGAGGGGGGTGGGAGCGAACGAGCTTTGGGTGAGTTTTTTCCAAACGGGTTCGATGTCCGGGGGTTCGAGGGCAAAGAGGACGCGCGGGTCGCGGGCGAGTTGTTCATAGACAGCCCAGGCCCGCCGCTGGTTCAAGGCGTCTTCGGCCATGACGCGCGAATTGGTCAACAAGCGGAGCAGGCCCATCTGGGTAACCCGGCAGAAGGCGGTGCCGCCGGGGCGAGTGGCGGTGAACCAGTCCCTGGCCATCCGGTGATGAACGTGCCGGTCCGAGACCAGTGCCACCCAGACGTTGATGTCAGGTAAGGTGATCTTCGATGTCGGCATTGGTGAGGCGCAAGGCGCCCGGATGCTTGGAACGTACCAGAGGAAGCTTCACTCTGTGGGGGCGCGATCTCCGGACGGTGGTCACCGCCTGATGCAACGCCTCCTGGATGAACTCCTTCAGACTTGACCCTCGCAACGCCGCCACAGATTTAACCTGGCGAAACAGAGGGTCGGGCAGATCCACAGTGGTCCTCATAAAAGCATATTTACATAAAGGCGCTTGGAAGTCAAATGCCAACCCACCCCTATATGAATTGGGCAAGGTCTCCGCTTGAAGGCAGCCATGCTGAAAATTATCCCGCGCATGAAAAGGCAGCCACGCATATAATCGGCGCATTAATTCAGGGGGAACAAAGTGATTCAAAAGCCGGGAAAATTTCTGCGGGCAGCAATAGGCGCCAGTTTTTTGGGGTTGCTGGTGTGGACCGCGCGCGGTGTTGGATTGCGTGCGGATGCGAATCCGCAGGCAAAGGACGTTCTCTCCACGCTGCGCCCCGGGCATCCACGGCTCTACGTTCTCGATTCAGACTTGGCGGGCGTAAAGCAGGCGATGGCGCAGGACCCAACCGTCAAGGAATGGTATGACCAACTGGAAGCCGAGGCGGAGAAAATGCTTTCCGAACCTCCGGCGGAATACAAACTGATCGGCCCGCGGCTGCTGGGCCAAAGCCGCGTGGCGCTGCGGCACATCTCGACGCTGGCGGGACTCTACCGGTTGGACGGTGACCGGCGCAAGGCGGAGCGAGCGCGGCAGGAATTACTGACCATCGCCGCATTCAAGGACTGGCACCCGCCGCACTTTCTGGACGTGGCGGAAATGACGAATGCCGCCGCCATCGGCTACGACTGGCTTTACGATGACCTCTCGCCGCAGGACCGCTCCACCATTCGTCACGCCATCGTGGAAAATGGAATCAAGGCGGGCTTGGACGCATACGCGCAACGCGCCTGGTGGACGCGAACCGAGTTCAATTGGAATCAGGTTTGCAATGGCGGGTTGACGGCGGGCGCGTTGGCCGTGGCTGAGGATGAGCCCGGCCTGGCCCGCGAGTTGATTGAGAAAACGCGCGCGTCCATTCCCATTGCCATGCGCTCTTATGCTCCCGACGGCGGGTGGGCAGAGGGTCCGGGCTATTGGAATTACGCCACCGAGTACAACGTCTTCTTTCTCTCCGCCGCGGAAACGGCCTTGGGCACTGATTTTGGATTGAAGCAATCCCCCGGCTTTGCCGAGGCGGGCTTGTTCCGAATCCAGACCACCGGCCCGCTGGGACTGACTTTCAATTACGCGGATGCCGAGCCGCACGCGGGAACGGCGCCGGAGATGTTCTGGCTGGCCGGTGAATTTCACCGTCCGGTTTACGCGCAGGACGAGCGTGCGCGCGCCATGGGCCGGCCCAAAATTTTTCACCTGCTTTGGTCAGGCCCGGTCATTGGCGAGCTGGCGGGGAACCGCGGAGATTATGGAACCGATCTGCTTCTGCGCCAATTGCCGCTCGACGCATTTTATAGCCACGTGAATGTGGCGGTATTTCGCAGCGCGTGGCAGGACCCCAAGGCTTTCTACCTTGGCTTCAAAGGGGGAGACAATAAAGCCAACCACAGCCATCTCGATCTTGGAACTTTTGTCCTGGACGCGCTGGGCGAACGCTGGGCCCTCGACCTTGGCCCCGACGATTACAATTTGCCGGGATATTTCGGCAAGCAGCGCTTCAACTACTATCGGCTCCAGACGCGCGGCCACAACACCCTCACGCTGGATGGAGAGAGCCAGAATACCGCGGCCAAAGCGCCCGTGGTGGCGTTTTACTCTTCGCCGGAGCGCGCTTTTGCGGTGGCGGATTTGACTCAGGGTTACGCGCCCAAAGCACACCGCATACTCCGAGGCGTTGCTCTGCTCCATCGAGATTCGGTGATGATTGAGGACGAAGTGGTGGTAACCAAGCGGGCCGAGGTCCTATGGAACTTCCACACGCGGGCTAAAGTCGAGCTGCACGGCAACCGGGCGGAGCTGGTGCTGAACAGCCAGCGCCTGGAAGCGCGCATTCTCTCCCCGCGCGGTGCAAAATTTGAAGTGGTTCCCGCTGACCCGCCGCCCCCCGAAGCGCAGCAGCCCGACGTCCACAATTTGACCGTCCGCTGGCACGGCGCGGGAAAACTTCGGCTGGCCGTTTTCATTGCAGCGCCAGGCCAGGGCCGCCCGCCCAAAGTCGAGCCACTGGAGGCGTGGGTGACCAAAGGCAAGCTTTCCCCCTGATTGCACGGGAGCGACCACCCGTTGCCGGAACCGCGCACGTGGTGTATGCTCTGAACAAGTTGGAGGTTAAATGGGAAAACTGAACACGCATTCCTCCCCGCCAGGAGGGGGTCGACGGAGCGGCAGCAGGCTGGACAGCTCATTCAAAGGGTCTTTCAGGGCAGAACGAATGGTTCCGGAAGACAATTGAGGTATGACAATGGCAACCCAAGAAAGGCGAAGCAGCGACCGCGTTTCCCTTTTCAACGCCATCCGGGTAAGCGGCCAGGACGGGGCGGGAGAAGCATTCAGCCTGCAAGCTCGAACCGCGCTGGTGACCCTGCACGGCGCCGCCATCATCATCAACCGCGAGCTACCTTCCGACGCCAGGGTGATTATCCGCTGCTATGGGACCGACACCGATGCTGAGGCGCGCGTGGTGGGCAAAATCGAGAAACACCCGGACGGGTTCCTGTATGGGGTGCAATTCCTGGACCCCTCCGTCAATCCCTGGAACATCAAGTTTCCCTCCACCGGCCCCTCGCCAATTGCGGTGGGCCGCCTTCTTCTCCAGTGCGGCGACTGCCAGCGGCGCGAGTTGGTTTATGTCGACGAAATGGAATTGGAAGTCTTCGGGGCCAATCAGGGAATTACCAGGACCTGCGAGACTTGCGGGAAGCCTACGGTATGGAAAGCCACACCTCAGGAGCCTGCCAGCGAGGGAGCCGAGGCGGGCGCCACGGAAAGCGCGGGGCCGGGCGTTGAGACCCTCGTGCCCCGCACCCACAACGACCGTAACTTCATTCGCGTACGCATGAAGCTTCGGGCGTGCATTCGCCAACCCGAATTGGGCGACGATGTAGTGGAGTGTTTGGACGTTTCGCGTGGCGGCCTCTGCTTTATGAGCCCAAAACTGTACACCAAGGGCGCCGCGATCGAAGCCGCTGTCCCCTACTTGCCGGGACAGGCCAATATTTTTACCCGAGCCAAAATCGCCAACGTCCGCCTGGCCGCCGGGAAGGATGGCTGGAACAAATACGGCGTCAGCTACACCTCCTGAGCACGCGCGCGGAGGCAAACCGCTCTGGGCTTCCATTCTTCATCGGAGTTGGATTTCTGGCGTCCCTGCGTCACCTTCCGAGCCAGCCAGCCAAAGGGCTACGGCGATGTACAGGAGCGGCTTTGGTTGTTAAGATAATCGCTGCCGACAAATCAAGCATTGGGGGCCCATAGCTCAGTTGGTTAGAGCAGCGGACTCATAATCCGTTGGTCCCAGGTTCGAGTCCTGGTGGGCCCACCACATTATCTTCCAATGTCAGGGCGGCGGGACGCCTGCCTTTCTTCAGAGCACGCACGGACACCCTCTGGATTCCGAGCGAGGGTGGCGGGCATTTAGAGCCCGGGGCCAAAAGGCGAACAGGAATCCCTACCGAGACCCCTGGCGAAAGGCCCAGGGAACGCCTGGCGTTGTTCTTGGGAAGATTTGCAACCATGAGCGTGGTATCCAATGCCGGGGCGAGTGGGGAGCCTTCAATAGTCCGGAAACAATTTCGAGTTCATGGGATTGTGCAGGGAGTTGGCTTTCGCCCCTTCGTGTACCACCTGGCGCACGCCCTCGGGCTGCGCGGGTTTGTCCTGAATACTTCGGTGGGAGTCGTGATTGAAGTGGAAGGCGCGGGGACGGCGCTGGATTGTTTCCTTACAAGTTTGACGAACAACCCGCCGCCACTGGCTGAAATCGACAGCGTCACCGTGGCGGAGCTTGCGCCCACCGGGGTGGAAGATTTTGTCATCAGCGGGAGCTTGGAAGATCAGGGTCCGATGGCGGCGGTCCCCGCCGATGTCGCAACCTGCCCCGATTGCGAGCGCGACTTTACCGACCCCGCCAATCGCCGGTTCCAATACCCTTTCACCAATTGTACCCAGTGCGGCCCGCGCTACTCGATTATTCAAGAAGTCCCCTATGACCGCCCCGCCACCACAATGGCCAGGTTCATTATGTGTGCAGCTTGCCAGGCCGAGTACGATGACCCGGCGAGCCGGCGATTCCACGCCCAACCGAATGCGTGCCCGGAGTGTGGTCCGCGCCTCGAACTGGTGGAAGCGGATTCCGGCCACGAAACGCAATTGGGGACCGGAGTCGAAATGCCAGACACTTCAGTGAAAACACTCAAAATGGTTCGCGGCCAGTTACGCGAAGGCAAGATTCTGGCCATCAAGGGCCTGGGAGGATTTCACCTGGCCTGCAACGCGGAGAACGATGCTGCCGTTCGCCGACTGCGGGAGCGAAAGCGGCGCAGCGACAAGCCTTTTGCCCTGATGGCCCGCGACCTTAACGCTGTCGAAAAAATCTGTTGGATCTCGGACGCCGACCGGCAAGCACTGTCAAGCACGCGCCGCCCCATCGTTATTCTGCCCCGCCGGCCCGGCGCGGGGATTTCTGCCGTGGTCGCTCCCAACCAGCCCACGCTGGGGGTGATGCTGCCTTACACGCCCCTCCACCATTTGCTTTTTGGCGACGCGCCGGGAGGGTCCGCTGAATTCACGGCATTGGTCATGACCAGCGGAAACCTAAGCGAAGAGCCCATGGCGCCGGGCAATTCTGAAGCGGAAACAAAGCTTCATGATCTGGCGGATTCGTTTCTTTTTCACGATCGTGATATTCACACGCGCGTGGACGATTCCATTGTCAGAATTTTTGAGGGCCGGGAGCGAGTGCTGCGCCGGGCGCGCGGATTCGCCCCGCACGCCATCGACTTGGGCGTTCCGATGGCAGAAGTTCTGGGCTGCGGCGGCGAACTGAAAAATACGTTGTGTCTAACCCGGGGGCGGTGCGCCATCCTCAGCCAACATCTGGGAGACATGGAAAATTACGAGACGCTCGAATTTTTTGAGGAGACGCTGGAAAAACTAAAGCGCCTTTTCCGGATGGAGCCGCGCGCCGTGGCCCATGATCTGCATCCGCAATATATGAGCACCAAGTTTGGGCTCGAGTTGCCGGGCGTGGAGCGCATTGGGGTTCAGCATCACCACGCGCACATCGCGAGCTGCATGGCGGAGAATCACCTTAGCCAGCGCGTGATCGGCGTGGCGATGGATGGAACGGGTTACGGAACCGACGGCCGCATCTGGGGCGGTGAATTTCTGGTGGGCGACCTGGGGGGATTTGAGCGTCGCGCCCACTTCCGTTACGTTCCATTGGCGGGAGGCGATGCCGCGGTCCGCCAGCCCTGGCGCTCGGCGCTCAGCCATCTCGAAGACGCGTTGGGCCCGCATTCGCTTCCGGACAGC
Source organism: Terriglobia bacterium (assembly GCA_035946625.1). Taxonomy (GTDB): domain Bacteria; phylum Acidobacteriota; class Terriglobia; order UBA7540; family UBA7540; genus DASYXZ01. The sequence goes on from DASYZE010000049.1 coordinate 6,391, forward strand.
CTTGCGATTTGGGAGATAATACCGGCAAAAACCATCGCAGGGGTGCAAACTATGATGAGGCGGGGCATCAATACGGTTCAAACCTCGTCGTGCGGGCGGTTGTTTGATGCGGTGGCTTCCATCGTCGGGCTGCGGCACGAAACCAATTACGAAGGGCAGGCCGCGATGGAGCTGGAAGCGGCAGCAGCGGAGGGGATCGACGCCAGCTTCCCTTTTGAAATCGGCTCGGCTGATCCCTGGGCCATCGACCTGCGGCCGATGATCGAGGGCATAGTGGGCGGGCAGCGACGCGGAACACAGATCGGCGAACTGGCGGCGCGTTTTCACAACACGCTGGCGGAAATCGTGGCGGAGGTTTGCCAGCGCATCCGGCGGCGGGAAAAATTGCAGCAGGTTTGCCTGAGCGGGGGATGCTTTCAAAATATGAAGTTGCTCGCGGGGGCCGTCAGCCGCTTGCGGCGGCGCGGGTTTGAAGTATTTTTGCACGCGCAGGTTCCACCCAATGACGGCGGCATATCCCTGGGGCAAGCGGTGATCGCGAGCGAGGCGCTGCGACGAGGGGGGCACCATGTGCCTGGGTATTCCCGGTAAAATTTTGCAATCGTTTGACGCCAACGGATTGCGCATGGGCCGGGTGGAGTTCGGCGGCATTGTGCGCGATGCCTGCCTGGCTTATACGCCGGAAGCAATGGTGGGCGACTACGTGGTGGTTCACGTGGGCTTTGCCATCAGCCGGATTAACGCGGAAGAGGCGGCGCGAACCTACAAGCTGCTGGAAGAGATGGGGCAGCTTTCCGAGCTGGAGGTTGGCGGGACCGATGGGCGGCAGAGTTCCCCGCAATCAGCGGTGGGAGGAAAAACCGATGAAATATCTTGACGAGTACCGCGACGAGCAGGTGGCCGGCAACATCATCGGGGAAATCCGCCGCATCCTCACCCGCCCCTGGGTGATCATGGAAGTCTGCGGGGGGCAGACGCATTCCATCGTCAAGTACGGCATTGACCGCCTGCTGCCGCAGGGTTTGGAGTTGGTTCACGGACCCGGATGCCCGGTGTGCGTCACCTCCCTGGAGTTGATTGACAAAGCGCACGCCATCGCGAGCCGGCCGGAAGTGATTTTTTGCTCTTTTGGCGACATGCTGCGCGTGCCGGGCTCCCACGATGATTTATTGACGCTGAAGTCGCGGGGCGCGGACGTTCGCGTGGTTTACTCTCCCCTCGACTGCCTGAAGATAGCGCGGGGCCATGCGGAGCGAAAAGTGGTTTTCTTCGCAGTCGGTTTTGAAACCACGGCGCCGGCCAACGCGATGGCCGTTTGGCGGGCCGCGCAGGAGGGCATCGCCAATTTCTCCGTGCTCGTCTCTCACGTTCTGGTGCCGCCGGCTCTGGGTGCGATTCTCCAATCGCCGCGCAACCGGGTGCAGGCTTTCCTCGGTCCGGGCCATGTCTGCGCCGTCATGGGGTATGAGGAATACGAAATGATTTGCGCGCAATACAAAGTCCCGATTGTCGTCACCGGCTTTGAGCCTCTGGACATTCTGGAGGGCACCCTTTGCGCGGTGCGCCAGCTCGAAGCGGGCCGCGCCGAAGTGGAGAATCAATACGCGCGCGCCGTGAGCCGAAAGGGCAATCCGCCGGCGCGGGAGTTGGTGATGAAGGTTTTCGAAGTCTGCGACCGCAAGTGGCGGGGGGTGGGCGGCATTGCGCAAAGCGGGTACAAATTGCGGAAAGAGTTTTGCCAGCATGACGCGGAACTTCTGTTTCAGGTTCAGGAAATCCAAACCCAGGAGCCTTCCATCTGTATCAGCGGCGAGATTCTGAGAGGCATCAAGAAACCCCATGACTGCCCGGCCTTTGCCACCGAGTGTTCGCCGCAACATCCACTCGGCGCCACCATGGTTTCCGCCGAGGGGGCTTGCGCCGCCTATTATGCTTACGGGCGCCATGGGGAAATATCGCCCGCCCACCCCGGACGCGGGACCGGCGCTCCCGGGGGCGTTGCGCAATGAGCGATCCCAAACTCCCCGGCGAAATTTGCCCTGCACCACGCACTGCCCCGGGCCAGATTTTGTTGGGCCACGGGGGTGGGGGCAAGCTGACGGCGGAACTGATCCAAAAGTTTTTCCTGCCCGCCTTCCACAATCCTTTTCTTGCCCGACTCGACGACCAGGCGGTGTTGGAATTCAATGGAAAACGCCTGGCCTTCACCACCGATTCTTTTGTGGTTTCGCCCATCTTTTTTCCCGGCGGCGACATTGGCAGCCTGGCTGTGAACGGCACCATCAACGATTTGGCCATGAGCGGAGCGCGGCCGCGCTACATTGCCGCGGCATTCATTTTGGAGGAAGGCTTTGCGATGGATGAACTCCGCCGCGTCATTGAATCGATGCGCCGGTCATGCGCGGAAGCGGACGTTTTGCTGGTAACCGGCGACACCAAAGTGGTGAATCGGGGCCACGGTGACAAGATATTTATCACGACCACGGGCCTCGGAGTCCTTGATAAGCGGGTGCGCATTTCCGGCGACCAGGCGCGGCCGGGCGACCGGGTCATCCTCAGCGGCTCGGTGGGCGAGCACGGCATGGCCGTGATGTCCCAACGCGAGCACCTGGAATTCGCGGGCGCCATCCAAAGCGACACCGCGCCCCTGCATACGCTGGTGGAGGCGATGCTCGAAGCGAGCGAAAACATTCATTGCCTGCGCGATCCCACCCGGGGCGGCCTGGCCACCACGCTCAACGAACTAGCCGCCGCTTCGCGCGCGGGCATTCAAGTGGAGGAGCGAAAGATTCCCGTGCACGAAAGTGTGAAAGGCGCCTGCGAGATTTTGGGACTCGATCCGCTTTATGTGGCCAACGAAGGCAAACTGGTGGCGATGGTCGCGCCAGAAGCGGCCGAAACCGTGCTCGGCAGGATGCGCGGGCATCCTCTGGGGCGCGAAGCTCAAATAATTGGTGAAGTTGTCTCCGGCCACCCGGGCCGGGTTCTGGCGAAAACCGGGATTGGGGGCACGCGGGTGCTCGACGTCATGTTCGGCGAACAATTGCCCCGCATTTGCTAGAAGAATCGGTGCGCCGGTTCATTCCTCGACCTCAATGCTGTCCAACAGAATCTCTTGCGCGTGCGGATCGCTCAAGTCGGGCAAGATTTCGATGGATAAAGCCGCGCCTTCTGCCAGCGTGCCGCGCGAGGCGACGTCAAAGTGCTCCTGAAAATGTTCGGGCGACATATGCGAGAGCGCGCCCAGCTTCACTTTCACGCCCACAACTTTGGTGGCCTTTTGCGACCGCGCGATGGAGTCCACCTGCCGCATCAATCCGGCCATCAAGGAAGATTCATGCATCAGTCTTTATCCCTTCGGATGTTCTGAAATCCTTAACGCGCGAATTTCATTCCGCACGCGCTCTACCAATCCCACCACCCCCTCTTCCACTTCACCGGAAAGGCCCGTGCCGGACTCAAATTCTTTTCCCTCGATCCCGTAAACAATCACTCTTTGCGGAAGCTCCCCCAGCGCCCTTGCCAGCTCCACAGCTTGTGCGATGCTGAAGGCGTGAGTGGAGGTTCGAAAGAGTGCAGCCGGCAGTGGCTGGGAGCTGGCGTCGAGGCGGTGAATGGTGCCGGGCTTGGCTCCGGATTGGACCGCATCCAACAAGATCAGAACTGCGGCGCCCTTCCAGAGATCGAGCAGTGCCGCGCCTTCTCCCCCGTGTTCGGCAACGGCAGACGAATCACCCGCCAGGTCTCTGAGCTTGCGAGCCGCGGCCAGTCCCGCACCGTCATCCCGGCGATAAGGGTTGCCGACGCCAATCACAAGAATGTTGACGCCGGGTGGTTCATCCATGGGTCAGAGCTACAGAACGAGGACGTTTCACCGCCCGCGCTCCATTCCGTACTCCGTTTCGTACAACCTCCATCACGTTACGCTTCACGGTCCAAATCGAGCTTGAGGAAATGAGTGGAGCACGAAATACACGGATCGTAGTTGCGAACCGCCTGCTCGCACCGCCATTGAAGTTCCGCCGTAGGCAGATTCAGATATTGCGGTACGAATTTCCAAAGGTCCTGTTCAATCACTTTCTGGTTCTGCGAGGTTGGCGGAACGATCTTGGCGTCGAGAATTGTTCCCTGCGCGTCTATTTTGTACCGGTGATAGAGGATTCCGCGCGGCGCCTCCGTGCAACCGTAGCCGGTTGAGGCGCGCGCCTGAACGTTCAGGGCCGGCGATTCCGGCCGCTCATAGGCTGCAATGATGCGGAGGGCCTCATCGCAGGCGTACAGAATCTCCACGCTGCGCACCACAATGCTCTGGAAAGGATTCCGGCAGGTGGGCCCCAATCCGGCTTCGTGCGCGGCCGTTTGAGCCAGGGGAGAAAGGCGGTCGAAGTTCAAGTTGTAGCGCGCCAGAGGTCCCACAAAATAAGGCCCATGCTGGGCCAGAGTCGAATGGAGGGCGCTCGAACGGGCCACGTGCTCCTCGGTGAAAAATTTCTCGTAGTCGGGCACGGCGATATCCAACCCGCGATTTGAAACCAGCCGCCCTTCGTTGAATGGATATTCCTCCGGGTGGCGCAGGGCAACAAAGAGATAGTCTTGTTCGAATTCCGGGAAGGGGAGCCGCGCGACCCAGCGAACGGTTTCCAGCGCCGCATCCCGGGCCCACTTCAATTCTTCGCCGAGGGACAACAAATCCTGGCGGGCCGGCGCTTTGTAAAATCCCCCCACCCGGACATTGATGGGATGGATTTCCCGTCCGCCCAGCAATGCAACAATCGAGTTACCGGCTTTCTTGAGCCGCAATCCACGCTGTACCTCCCGGGGATGGTCCTTGGCCATTTGGATGGCGTCGGCGTAGCCGAGGAAATCGGGCGCGTGCAACATGTAGACGTGAAGGGCGTGGCTCTCAATCCACTCGCCGCAATAAAGCAATCGCCGCAGGGCGCGCAACTGGCCGTCCACCGCGGCGCCGCACGCGACTTCCATCGCGTGGACGGCGCTCATCTGGTAGGCGACGGGGCAGATGCCGCAAATGCGCGCGGTGATGTCCGGCGCTTCGGTGAAATGGCGCCCGCGCAGGAACGCTTCAAAGAATCGTGGCGGCTCAAAGATGTTGAGCTTCACGTCCACCACGGCGCGGTCTCTGACTTTCACAAAAAGTCCGCCCTCGCCTTCCACGCGGGCGAGCCAGTCAACCTTGATGATCCTTGTCTTCATGGGCTTCACTTTCTTTGCGAAACGCATCGGCGTAGGCGTTGAATCCGCGAAAGGCTCGAACCAGATCGAGCTCTTTCACCCCCAGGCGACTCCACCCACCGCTCAGTGCATGGGTGTTGGGAGTTTCCTTGGGTCCATAACATCCGTAGCAGCCGCGATCGTAGGCGGGGCAAAGAGCGCCGCAACCGGCGTGCGTCACCGGTCCCAGGCACGGGGTGCCGTGCGCCACCATCACACAAACCGTGCCGCGCCGCTTGCACTCTATGCAGACGCTGTGCGGCGGCGTGTTGGGCTTGCGGCCGTGTAGAAACGCGGTGAGCACTTCCACCAGTTGAGCTTTATTGATGGGGCAGCCGCGCAACTCGAAATCCACGCGCACGTGCTCGGAAATGGGCGTGGACTTCTTGAGCGTGTCAATGTAGGCGGGCGTGGCGTAAACGATGGAAATGAATTCTTTCACGTCTCGGAAGTTACGCAGCGCCTGAATGCCGCCCGAAGTGGCGCAGGCGCCGATGGTAACCAGAAATTTGGATTCGCGCCGCACCTGATGAATGCGCTCCGCATCGTGGGGCGTGGTGATGGACCCTTCGACCAGAGACAAATCGTAAGGCCCGCGCACCACCGCACGGCTCGCCTCCTGAAAATTCGCGATTTCAACCGCACCGGCGACGGCGAGCAACTCGTCCTCGCAATCGAGCAGGCTCAACTGGCAACCGTCGCAGGAGGCGAACTTCCATACGGCAAGTTTGGGTTTTCGAGCCATCTCAAACCTCGCGCAGTTCAAACCGGGACCGGATCCGGTCGTAGCGGAACACAGGCCCGTCTTTGCAAATAAATGCCGGCCCGTACTGGCAATGCCCGCAAAAACCGACCGCGCACTTCATGTTGCGCTCCATGGAAAGATAAACCTGCGCGTCATCCAGCCCGCGCCTTTCCAGTTCGAGAAGGGTGAACTTCATCATGATTTCAGGCCCGCAAACAAAGGCCAGAGCGGCGGCCGGGTTGATGTCCGCTTTGGGAATAAGCGTGGTGACCACGCCCACATTCCCCTTCCAGCCGGGTTTGGCGCGATCGACTGTGACGTGAACGCTGAGATCGAGTCGCGACCGCCAGCGCTCCAATTCTTTCCGGTAAAGAATGTCCTCGGGCGTGCGCGTCCCATAGAGGAGCACCACTTTATTGTACTGGCCGCGGTTCGACAGGATGTAGTAAAGAGCGGGGCGCAGGGGCGCGAGCCCAATGCCGCCGGCCACGATCAGCACATCACGGCCAGCCGCTTCCTCCACCGGCCAGTGACTCCCAAACGGGCCGCGCGCGCCCAGCACGTCCCCCTTCTTCATGCGCTCCATCGCCTGAGTGACCGCCCCAACAGCGCGCACGGTGTGAACCAAGTTGTCCGGTTGCGCCGGGTTCCCGCTGATGGAAATGGGGACTTCGCCCACCCCGAAAACGTAGAGCATGTTGAATTGCCCGGGCGAAAACCGGACACCGTCCCGGCTTTCGCAGGAGGTCATGTCGAGCGTGAAGGTGTCCTCCGTTTCGCCTTTGATCCTCTGAACCCGGAAAGATTTCGGGATCATCGGGTGGGGAACAGCAGCTTCGGGTTGGCGTTCAAGCGTGGACTTCATAAACATTCATCAGTTGCAGCCGCGTCGCATCCAGGCGCTCTTCCATGACTTGGGTAAATCGCTTGAATAATTCGTAGCCGAGGTCGTGGTCGGCCTCCGCCTTCTTGCGCAGGCATTTCCCGTCCAGAGCAAGGGCGCGCGTCGGCTCCACGGTCCGGGCGTCGAATTTCCAGCGGTAAGGCGGGACGAGCCACGACCAGCCCAGGATTTCGCCTGCCTCCAGTGTCAGGATGGAAATCGTGCCGCGGCCGGGAGCGTGAAGCTCCAGGGCCACCTTGCCCTCGCGAATCAAATAGAAATTCTCGGCCTTGTCTCCGGTATGGCAAATGAACCGGCCTGATTCGAACCGGACGTTGGAGGCGCATCCCGTGATTAACTTGAGATGGGGCTTTTCCAACCCGGCGAAAAAGGGATGGGCCGCAACAATGCGCTCAAGTGTTTCCATAATCTCACTTCCTTTTCCCGGGCTTTGAATTCGCGGTCTCACTCTGGCGAAGGGCCCGCACTTCTTCGGTGATATCGATGGCTACCGGGCACCAGGTAATGCACCGCCCGCAACCTACGCAGCCCGACGTGCCGAACTGGTCGATCCAAGTGGCCAGTTTGTGCGTCATCCATTGACGGTAGCGCGACTTGGCCGAGGTCCGAACACTGCCCCCGTGGATATAAGAAAAATCCGTCGTGAAGCATGAGTCCCACTTCTGCCACCGCTCGGCGACCTCGCCTTTCAAATCGGTCACGTCTTCGACCGTGGTGCAAAAGCAAGTGGGGCACACCATGGTGCAGTTGGCGCAGGTCAGACAGCGCGAGGCGACCTCGTCCCAGCGGGGATTTTCGTAATTGCGGTAGAGCAGGTCTTTGAGATCGACCGTGTCCATCCTCCGCCCCATCTGCCGGGCAGTGTTCTCCACCACACGGCTGGCGGCCTGATTTTCCTCCGGACGCGCGGGGCGGCAGGGCGCCTCGCCCAGAACCTGTGCCCCACTCCTGCTTCCGGCTTCAATGAGGAAGTAATGCCGCCCCGCTTCACAGACTTCGGTAAGGACCAGGTCGTAACCCGCTGTCGCCTTGGGGCCTGTATTCATGGAAACACAGAAGCACGTCCCGCCCGCCTGCCCGCAATTCACGGCTATCAGGAAAGCATTTTCCCGCCGCGCCCGGTAAGCGGAGTCCACGTGAACTCCGTTCAAAAACACTTTGTCCTGAATGGCGATGGCGTGCAATTCGCATGACCGCACTCCCAGGAGGGCAAGCTTCGGACCCGGCAAGGTCTCGGGTTGGAATTTGAAACCGTTCGCGTCGCGCGTGACTTGCCAAAGGCGAACGGCGGGGGGATGGAAAAACTGTTTCCAGGAATGCGGACCGACGGAAAAACCAAAAAGAGTTTGATCGTTCCTTTTCTTGAGCCGGTAGGTTCCGCCCTCTTGTTCGTCCGTCCAACCAATGGGGAGATCGGAAGCGGTGGTCAGTTCGTCGTAAACGATAGCGCCGTCGCGCGCGCGGGGACCAATAATCCGGTAGCCGCGCCGGCGCAATGACTGCAGCAGTTGCTCAAAGCCAGTGAGTTCGAGGACAAAGGAAACGTTAAGCGGTGCGGGTTCCTTGGGCATTGGTGGCCGTCCTTGAGCACCCTCGGCCTGACTCAATTCTACATGAATTCACGCATCGGTCCTGGGGACGATACAAATGCTTTTCCCGGCGACGAGCCGGGGCAAGGCTAGGCCGTTTCGTGAATGATTTTCAACAATCCTTCCAAAGACTCGCGCGTGCTTTCCATTCTGTTTCCATCCGGGCGCCGGTAATGCGTTTCCAGCGACAGGGTGCCCTCGTAGTGATCCTCACGCAGGGCTTTGATTTGCCCCTTCCAATCAACCATGCCGGCGCCCACTGGCATCCATTTCATTTTACCGTTGGCGTCGCGCATGGAATCCTTCGCATGCATGTGGGCAAACAAGCCCCGGACTTCGCGGTAGCCGTCGGGATACGGGACCTCACCGAGCATGGTGGCATTTCCCGGGTCCCAGTTGCCGCGCAGGTTGGGTGAATTGACGTCGCGCAGGATGCGTCCCAATTCTTTTCCCGTTCCCACGTTGCAAGTGTGCTCATTTTCCAGGACGAGGATGATGCCATGCTTTGCGGCGGTTTCCGCCGCCCTGGCCATCCGGTCGCGAATGATAGGATAGGCTTTCTCCAAATCCGCGGGATGAACTCGCGAGTAGGCAAAAATTCGGACCTTCCTGGTTCCAAAAAACTTTGCCAACTCAAAGGACTTGAGCAGCAGCCGGTCCGAATCCTTGTCCGTGAAGCTGGCCCCGAACGTGTCCGATTTTTCAGGGGCGGCGGGGATTTCCGGCAAGTTGTATTTGAAGATGGGCGAGCCAATGTCGCTCACGTGCAGGCGATGCTTCTCGATCAGCCCCTTGGCGCGGTCCAAGTCTGGGCGCGAAGAGTTCATAATGTTTATTTTCCAGAGGTCGCGTAATTCACAATAATGGAGCGAATAATGCGAGATGAAATCGAGCGCCTGCTCGAATTCCTGCGTGATCTCGTCGGTGATGATGCCCAATTTAAAAGGCATGGATTTGGCACTCCTGCCCAAGGCGGGCAACGCCGCCCCCACTCCCAGCCCAGCCAGCATTGCTGAAAAATCCCTGCGAGTCAATTTGTCTCCCATTCCTTTCCCTCCTGCAAGAACGATTTATGAATTCCAGCCAACAAGCCGGAATGATAACTCCCGGCGCCCATTTTACCTTCAACAGGGTGGGATAAACTGATAATATTCCTGCCAAACTCCATTGCGCGTTGCTGGATGGCGTGGGGGGGGAAGTCTCTCTTGGGAGGAAAAATGAAATTCCGATTCAGGATGTTAGCGGCCGTGTGGTTACTCGCAGGCGTCTGCACTGCTTTCGGGCAGGAAGCGCGCGAAGGCCGATTGTTGCGTTTTCCTGACATTCATGGCCACAGAATTGTTTTCAGTTACGCCGGCGATCTTTGGCTGGTGTCCAGCACAGGCGGCGTGGCGCGACGGGTGACCACCCATCCCGGCCTCGAGTTGTTCCCCAAATTCTCGCCCGACGGCAAATGGATCGCCTTCACGGGGCAGTACGATGGCAATTCGAACGTGTATGTCATGCCTGCCGAGGGCGGCCAGCCCAAGCAACTGACTTTTAATTGGGGCGGCGTCCATGAACCGGAGCGGATGGGGCCGGACGACGAAGTGCTCAACTGGTTTCCCGACAGTAAACGCATCCTCTTTATGTCGCGGCGCGACATGTACAATAGCTGGTTCGGGCGGCCCTATGAGGTGAGCGTTGACGGCGGCCTGCCCACACCGCTTCCCATCGATAAAGGGGGGCTCACGTCGTTCTCTCCCGACGGTAGCAAGATGGCTTACAACCGCATCTTCCGCAATTTCCGGACCTGGAAAAGGTACCAGGGCGGAATGGCCCAGGACATTTGGATTTACGATTTCAAAGCCAACCACATTGAGCAGCTGCCGCACCAAGACTGGACCGATACTTTCCCCATGTGGCACGGCGACACGATCTATTTCAGTTCGGACCGCGGTCCGGGGCATCGGATGAACCTCTATAGTTACAGCCTGAAAACGCGCCAGATCCGGCAGCTTACCACCTTCACCGAATATGACGTGAACTGGCCCAGCCTGGGGCCAGACTCCATCGTGTTTGAGAACGGCGGCTATCTTTATGTCTTTGACTTGAATTCGGAGAAGGCGCACAAGATCAGCGTGAGTGTGCCCGGCGATCTGGTCCTGGCGCGAAAACACTGGGCGAACGTGGAGAAGTTCATCACCGATTTCGATATTTCCCCGGAGGGCAAACGGGGCGTGTTTACGGCGCGCGGGGAAATATTTACCGTGCCCGCCAAAGAAGGCAGCATTCGAAACATCACCTCGACCCCCGGAATTCGGGAACATTACGCCACCTGGTCGCCCGATGGAAAATGGATCGCTTATATCTCCGACCGATCAGGCGAGGACGAGCTTTATCTCATGCCTCAGGATGGCTCGGGCAAGGAAGTCCGCGTGACCACGGATGGCAAGATGGTTCGCCTCCAGCCCGTGTGGTCTCCGGACAGCAAGAAACTGCTCTTTGCGGATAAATCCGTGCGGCTCTTTTATGTGGATGTGGACGCGAGGCAGCCTATGTTGATCGATCAGGGAAAATACTCCGACTTCGGCGGCTACAGTTGGTCGCCGGACAGCCAATGGGTGGCCTACTCGAAAACTGGAGAAAACGGTTACAACGCCATCGAACTGTATTCGCTTGCCGGCAAGAAAATTACTCCTGTCACTTCTCCACTAACCAACAATAATCAGCCGGTGTTCGATCCCGAAGGGAAGTATCTATACTTTTTCTCCGACCGCGACTACAACGAAGTTCTGGGAAACTTTGACTCCGAATTCGCCAACCCCAAGACCACTCGCGTGTACCTGGTCACCTTGCGTGCCGATCTTCCCTCTCCCTTCGCGCCGCAGAGCGACGAAGAAGGGACAAAGAAGCCCGAAGCGGCCGCACCATCCCAAGAGCCCCCTCAGAAGAAAGAAAGCAATTCTGGATCCCGCGTGCCGCCCAAAGACTTCCGCATTGATCTGACAGGCATCATGAACCGCATCGCGGTACTGCCCATCCCTCCAAGCAACATGCGGAGTCTGGACGCGGCAAAAGATCTGGTGTTTTACGTCACCCTGCCCATCTTCGGGCTTTCCGGCCCGCTGCCGGGCGAAACTCCGGCCATTCACGTTTTCGATTTCAAAGAGCGCAAAGACCACGTCTTCATGGAACAGGCGGACGCCTTCGCGCTCTCGTTTGATGGCTCGAAGCTTCTCTACTCCGCCCAAGCCCTTGGTAGCCCTGCAAGATCGTACGGCATCATCGACGCCAAGGTCCCCGCAGCCGCGCCGAACAAGGTTGGCGACGGGGCGCTGAAATTAGCCCAAATGAACATGGAAGTGGACCCGCGCGCCGAGTGGAATCAGATCTTCGGCGAGGTCTGGCGGCAGGAGCGGGATTACTTTTTCGAACCTTCCATGAACGGAGTGGACTGGGAAAAGGAGCGCGAGCGTTACTCCCCGCTGTTGCCGTATTTGGGCGACCGTTACGATCTCACTTACATTCTGGGCGAGATGATTGGCGAACTCTCCAACTCCCACACCTACGTGGGCGGCGGCGACTATCCCGATTTAAAGCCCGTCAACGTCGGATTGCTGGGCGCCGATTTCGAGGCGGACACAGAGCACGGACTCTACCGCATCAAGAAAATCTATCCGGGTGAAAATTGGGAAGCCAGCACTCGCTCACCCCTGACGGAGCCGGGCGTGGAGGTGAAGGAAGGCGACTACCTGCTCGCCGTCAACGGCCACCCGTTGCGCGTGCCGCAGAATCCCTACGAATTGTTCGTGAACACGGTGGGCCAGAATGTCACCCTGACCGTAAACTCGAAACCCGGCGATGAGGGAGGGCACCAGGTGACCGTGCAGCCCATCGCCAGCGAGTTCGGGCTGCACGAACTGAACATGATTGAAACCAACCGCCGCAAGGTGGACGAAGCGACGGGCGGGCGCGTGGGTTACGTCTACCTGCCGGACATGGGAGCGTCCGGGCTCAACGAGTTCGTCAAACAATATTTCCCCCAAATTCGCAAAGAAGGAATCATCTTCGACGTCCGTTACAACGGGGGCGGATTTGTGGATCAGATTATCTTTGAGCGGTTGCGCCGCATCCTCGCGGGGATGGACTCGGCGCGCAACTTCGAGTCCGGCACCATCCCCGACAACGTTTTCTACGGAGCGATGGCTTGCGTCACCAATCATTACGCGGCGTCGGACGGGGACTTCTTCTCCTACTACTTCAAGTACTACAAGCTGGGACCTCTGATCGGCGAGCGAACCTGGGGCGGCGTGCGCGGCATTCGGGGCGACATTCCGCTGATGGATGGCGGCTATATCACCCGGCCGGAGTTCGCATTCTACGGGCTTAAAAGCCAGTGGCTGGTGGAGAACCACGGCGTGGAGCCGGACGTTGAGGTGGATAACCGGCCCGACCTGGTGATGAAAGGTCATGATCCGCAATTGGAAAAAGCCATCGAGTTGGTGATGAAGGAAATCAAGGAGCATCCGAAAACACTGCCCCCGCGTCCTCCGGATTTGCCCGCTTACCCGCCCAAGCCGGGCGCGCACCAATAAGCGGCCGCCATTCACGCTTCAATCGCGGGGGTCACTTTCAACGTGACCCCCGGGATTGCATATCCGTATAAAATCGGGTAAATTTACATAGCCAAACTGTATTAAACGGAGGCAACGCCAAGATATGGAATTCCTTCGTCTCCCCGCTGCCGCGCGCGAATTGAGTGTGAGCACTCCGACGGTGAAGCAGTGGATTTACCAAAAGAAGATTCGATCGGTGAAAACCGCGGGCGGGCATCACCGCATTCCGCGCGTCGAAATCGACCGCTTGATGTTTCAAAAGGCCGGCGGAAGCGGTGGGACGCCTTCGGGCCATCGGCAAACGGCACCATCCGGCCCGGGCGCCGGGCTCGAACACATCATCAGCGGGCGAAATCAGTTGGTGGGGCGAATCGTCGCGCTGCACTCGCTGGGACTCTTGACAAAAGTCACGCTCGACGTCGGTGGACAGCGTGTGACCGCCATCATCACTCGCGACGCCAGTGAGGATTTGCGATTGAAAGTGGGTGAAACGGCGGCCGCTCTCATTAAGGCCACCGAAGTCATGATTATCCGGCCCGGCGGGCGCGGGGCTTGAATCGCTGAGAGGCCCCATCCCTTTATGCCAACCACGGAGATTACTGCTCCAACAAAAAGCGCCCGCTTTCGGTGGCCGTTCACACGCTGGGATATCGCCGGCGCTTTCGGCGACATCGGAATTCTCTTCCCCATCGCCATCGCACTCATCTCCCTGAATCACATGAATCCGACTGCGGTTTTCTTCACCGCGGGCCTGGCTTATATTCTGGCCGGGGCTTATTTCAAGATCCCCATGCCGGTGCAGCCGTTCAAGGCGGTGGCTGCCATCGCGCTCGCCCTTCAACTCCCTCCCTCCTCCATCGCCAGTGCAGGATTGTTGATGGGCATCCTTCTCACCCTCATCGGGTTGACGAATCTCGTTGCGCCCCTCGCCCGGCTATTCACCCTTCCCGTGATCCGCGGCATTCAATTGGGTCTGGGCCTCATCCTTTTGCGCGAAGGCTTGCGGCTGATTTCCCATTCCAACGTGGTATCCATCAAGGGCGTTTCTATTTCCCCGTGGTGGTTGGCATGGGCAGGTGGAGCCATTCTGCTCGCGCTCCTGCGCTCGAGACGTTTTCCCGCCGCCCTGGCCTTGCTGATTGCCGGAGTGGCTTTTGGACTTTGGGCGGGCGGGCACGCGCTGCTTCCCTTGAGTTGGGGTCCGGCGCCCTTTCAGTTACTTCACCCGCACGCCGATGAATTAAAGAAAGTCCTGGTGGCGCTGGTTCTGCCCCAATTCGCGCTGACGTTTGGGAACTCCATCGTGGCCACGGAAAATACCGCGCAACTCCTTTACGGGGCTCAGGCCCGCCGCGTCACCACCAGAGCCTTGAGCGTGAGCATCGGCTTGATGAACCTGGTGAGCGGCACACTGCTTTCCGCGCCCACCTGCCACGGGTCGGGTGGGGTCACGGCGCATTATAAATTCGGCGCACGCACGGAAAAATCGGGCTATGTGATCGGAACGGTGTGCCTTCTGCTGGCACTTTTCGGACAAAGCGCAATTACGCTCCTGCACCTGATTCCCACCGCGGTGCTGGGTGTTTTCCTGGTTTACGTGGGCGTCCAACACGGAATGTTCATTCGCGATTTGATGTCGCGAAAGGCTTTTTTATTAATTGCCGTTGGTGTGGGAATTATTTCACTGGCCACCACCAACCTGACTTATGGCTTTCTGGCCGGCTTTTTGCTGCACGGCCTGCTGATGCTTCATGAAAGGCGAAACGCTCTCCGGCAGAATGTTGTCCCCTCTCACCTTGATTCCTCCAGGTAATTTTACCCCGCGGGCGCTGCAATTCCCCGTTATGAAAACCGGGTGCGTTTCCACAAAAGCCAGCCGCACGCCACCAGCATGATCAGCAAGGCGACAATGAGGGCCGCCATCCAATCCACGTTCATATTGAGAGGCGGACGTTCGGTTCCATGGGCGAGCCACACAAAAATGGCGAGCGCTGCGATGACAATTACCGCGTCACGCTTGCGGCTGGCGGGCGCTTCGCCCGCCAATGGATCCTCACCCTTTTGGGCGGCCGCCACCCGCTCAATGTCCAGGCCGTAGCGCTCGCACTCGCGCCGCATGGCGGCCTGCCACGAGGCGTGCTCCGAATCGGGTGCCACCGCGCTGCTGATGGACACCGCGCCCAGAATCATCACCACCGAACCGACAATCACCAGGGTCTGGGTCTGGCTGCTTCGGCCCGCGAGCTCGCCAAAAACCAGGGCGCCCCAGGCGAGCCCCCAAAGTTGATTGGTGTTGGAGAGCGGAATGCCGCGGCCGATACCAATGTACTTGGTAGCGTATTGTTGGAACAAATCGCCCACCACCCAGCAGAATCCTCCCAGGAAAAGCCAGAACAAAGCCGGGCGCGCGCGCACGATCTCATCGGCGAGCGGGCCAAAGCCTCCTCGAAAAACCAGGGCGAGAGTCGTCATGGTCCCCAATTCTCCCACGGTGAAAATGGTTACGAAGGAGAGCGGGTTCATACCGCTCAAATAGGCTTTGCGGTAGGGAATGTACATCGATCCCCACATCAGTCCGGCGCCGACTGCCGCCGCGATCCCCGCCATGGGGTGAGCGCCCGGGGCGGACCTATCATGAGACGAGGCGTAGCCCAGCAGAATGGCGGCCGCCACAATCGCCACCGCGCCGCCCAGTACTTTCGCCCAGGGCCCGGTTCCGGCTCCGCGCAACTCGCGAAAGAAAAACCAACCCCAGAAAACACCCACCAGGCTGTTGGTGTTCCACAGCGGGAAGGCGATGGAAATGCCCACATCGCGAATGGCAAACACGGTGAGCGTGTTGGCCACGGCCCAGAGCGCGCCGGCAAGAATTGCCCACACGATCAAGTGGGGCTTCTCCCGGAGGTCGCGGAATACGTAGCCCGTACCTTTCAGAACTGTGGGCAAGGTCCAGCGAGCGACAAAAACTCCCGCGACCATGGCCAGCGAAATCAAGAACGGGGAAAGTCCGGCCACCACCAGCTTGGTGGGCGCTTCCGCCGCGCCCAGCCACGCTCCGGCGGCAAAGCCGCACATCACGCCCAACGCGTGCAGCGATTGGGCTGAGATAGGTTGCGCGTCTCGGGATGGCGTTGCCAGTTGGGAGTTCTCCTCAGTGGAGGTACGCGAGCAGCGCCATGCCCAAGGCCAGAGCTACTGCCGGGGCCCAGAATTGGCTGTCGGTAAGAATCGCAATAAGGGTGGATCGTCTCACTCGTGTACCACCGCGAATCTTAACTTGGGAAGAGAGAAGATCCAAGCGCCATCTCGCAAAAAAAACGGGCAAAATGGCAAGGGACCGCAGGGGTGAGGGATCGTTCTCAAGTGCAGTGACCATGGGTCGCTTGGCATGATGGCGCGCGGAAGGACCACCTAGGGTAGTTAAAAGGATGGAACAGCGCTGCAAATTCTCAGGGTTACGCGTCCGGAGGTTTATTGAGGAACTTCTCCGCATCGTCCATGGTGGAGAAAATGTCCAGAACGTGCTCCAAGCGGGCGATTTTAAAAAGGGTGCGCACGCGGTCCGAAATGCCCACGAGGGCAAGATGGCGTCCCGCATTGACGCATGAAATGTGGGCATTCACCACCGAACCGAGGCCGGCGGAATCGATATAAGAAACCTGGCTCAAGTCCAGGATAACCACGGGCGCCTTTTCGGCGCGCACTGCCGCCTGGAAGTCGAGGAGTGAGGTCATGGTCAGGGGCCCATTCACCCGGATGACCTTTTCTCCCTTGCGGGAGCCGGGAGCCACATCAACAATCAATCGGTCAAACTGCATGGCCACAGTATATACCTTCCAGCGCGAGGCTTGTCGAAGACAGTATCAACCAATCCTGTCTCGACTTCAAGTAAAGAAATGCGACGCCGGGTGCGGCGGGCGTTCCATCCTCCTGCCCACTCGCCCCATTGTCGCCCGCCCTCAGCCTGGCCCCGGCTTGACACTGTTCCAAAAACCTACGGTCAGCGGTACACTGAGCGTGGCCTGCCATGAAAATTTCAAGAAGACGAACTGAGAAAACAGCGATCCTGGATTTGGAAGGAAAAATCGATCTCCAAACCTCGCCCGAATTCCGCAAGGTCCTGCTGGAGACCTTGCAGTTTGAGCCCCTGGTGATGGTCAACCTCCAGCACGTTGAGTACATCGACAGTTCGGGAATTGCCTCTCTGGTTGAAGGCTATCGGGAATCGACTAATCTCCAGAAACGAATCTTGCTCTACGGCCTGGGGCCGATGGTGCGCAACGTGCTCGAACTCACCCACCTGACCAAGGTGTTTGAAATCTACGAAACCGAGGAGCAAGCGGAGCAGGCAGCGTCCCTGAAAAGGTGAGAACTCAGGATAGTTATACTCAATCAAATCACCTGTGGGAATCAGGACATTGAAATAAACAGCTTGCGGCAAAAACGAGGCCAAAATCGGTGGCCTTCCCTACGGATAAGGCAACCAAAAGCAATGCCTGGATTCCTCGTACCGAATGCGCGGGATCAGATTGAAAGCGTTGCGTCCATAATCGAGGCGAGATTTTCCGCCCGCATCTGCGGGCTCAGAATGACATTGTTCCCATTGTTGGCAGAAATCGTTGAGAGAGTGAATCAACGGGCGAGCGCCTGGTCGAGATCCTGAATCAGGTCGTCCGCGCCTTCCACGCCGATGGACAGCCGCACCAGCCCATCGGCGATTCCGATGGCCAGGCGCTGCTCGCGGGGAACGGCCCGGTGGCTGGTACTCGCGGAGTGAACAATCAGCGAGCGCGTGTCGCCCAGGCTGGCGGCGCGGGCGAAAATCTTCACCCCGTCCATCACTTTCTTGCCGCCTTCGTATCCGCCTTGGGCCTCAAAACTGATCATGGCGCCAAACGCTTTCATCTGTTTCCGGGCCACCCCGTGTCCCGGGTCACTCGGCAAGCCGGGATAGTTCACGTGTTTGACCTTGGGATGTTTGCCCAGGAACTCCGCTACTTTTTGTGCGTTGGAACAGTGCGCGGGCATGCGCAAATGCAAGGTGTGGATGCCGCGAAGAATCAGCCAGGCGTTGAAGGGGCTGATGACCCCGCCGAAATCACGGAACACTTCGTGGAGAAGCTCGGAGATGTAGGCCTTGGGGCCGACGATGATGCCGCCCATGGCGTCTCCGTGCCCGCAAAGATATTTGGTGGCCGAATGGACCACCACCGTCACCCCGGCGGCGATCGGTTGCTGCAGCGCCGGGCTGGCAAACGTATTATCAATCATGGTGGGGATTCCGCGCGAGCACCCGAGCGCCGCGAGTTGGGCGATATCCAGAATCTCCATGATGGGATTGCTGGGCGTCTCAAAATAAATCAAACGCGTGTTGGGCTGGATGGCCTTCTCGAAGTCCTCCATGCGGGTCGAGGCCACAAAGGTAGCCGAGGCGCCCATGCGTGGCAGTTTTTTGTTGAGGAAATTGTAGGCCGCGCCGTAGAGCGAACGTCCCGCCAGCACGTGGTCTCCGGTTTTCACATAGCCGAGAATGGCGGTGGATATCGCCGCCATCCCGGAGGCGGTGGCCAGCGCCGCTTCACCACCCTCCAGCGCCGCCATTTTTTCCTCCAGCGCGTGGATGGTGGGATTGCCGTAGCGGGTGTACATGTATCCGAATTTTTCGTCGCCGTAGACCGCAGCCATTTCATTCGAGTCGGCGGAAACGAAAGTGGTGGACTGATAGATGGGCGTGTCCAAGGCGCCGGTGGCGGCACAGGGTGCTTCTCCGGCGTGAACGGCGAGGGTGGCGAAATCTTGTCCATTCTTCATGAGTCACCTCAACAGGTTAGATTTCTTGCTTCCTCGATGGAACCCCTAGAGTACATGGCGCGCGCGATAAGGAAAAGAGCCAGTTGGCGGGGATTGCGAAGAGACAAGGAAGAAGATTTTGGAAGCACGTCATCTCACAGACGCGGGCGTTCCCAGGTGCAGTCATTCCCACGAAAGTGGGAATGCATCCCGTAAGCAATTGGAAATGGGGTGCAGAGGGACTGGATTCCCGCTTTCGCGGAAATGACCCGCCGCGGCGGGTTTGGAAATTGGGCTAATTCCATATGACAGCGCCACAAAATTTTCGACTCGCTAGACAACGTACTTCGAAATGACTAGACTTTACCCATACCTTGAAATCAGATTTCCTAGGGGGTGATTTATGGCCCACTGTCCGGAATGTGATGCGGAAATCGATGTTGGCGACGAAGTGGAGGAAGGGCAAAGATTGGACTGCCCCGAGTGCGAAGCCACGCTTGAGGTGGTCACGGCGAATCCACTGGAGCTGAATGTGATCACCCTCAGGGATGAGGAAGAAGAGGAGGCTTACTAGCATGGTGAGACCGTTTCCTCACAGCTCCCAAAAGGGTGACGGCGGGCGAGCGCGGGACGCTGCGCGTCCTCGCGGGTGGGTCGCGTGCGGCCTGGCAATAGCGCTTGTGGTTTGCATCCTGGCGGGGCCCACGCCCTCGGCCTGGGCAAAAAAGAAAGTGAAGCCTTCAAGAAGGGTGACGGGTGTGGTTTTGGATGCGGACAATAATCCGATCGTTGGCGCCACGGTGGAATTGACCGACAAGCAAACCGGAAAAAAATTGGCTATCTACAGCGCGGACGAAGGGCGCTATTTGTTCGCCGACCTCGATCCCTATCACGACTACGAGATTCAAGCCCTCAGTAAGAATCTTGCCTCCGATGTGCGGCAGGTGAGCTCACTCGACGATCGCGACAAAATCGTGATCATTTTGAGGGTGCCGCCGCCCAAGGAATGACGCGCACCCTCGCGCCGCTCCAGTTTTCATGGAGGCGCAAGAACTCGCAGGGCGCCGGGCAGCACTTCAATCGTTGCCGGCAATTCCCTCAGGAATTCCCCGTCGCCGAAAAGCTCAAGCCGGGCCGCCGACCGCAGCGTGATGCGCCTCGCCTGAAAATAGATAATACCAGGATGGGCGAGGTGCCCTCCCCGGTAGGCGCTCGGCGCCCAGCGCAGCAGCTCCCACTTGCTCATGGCAGGAACAATGCACACATCAAGCAAGCCATCATCCAGGGCGGCGCGCGGCGTTATTTTAACTCCCTCTCCATAGGAAGAGTTGTTGCCCACCACCGCAAGCATCACGTCGCCGGAAAACTTCTGCGTGTCCGAAGTAAGTTCGAGCGGCTGGGCGCGATAGGTCGGAAGGCGCCGCAAGATCCCCCAGGCATAGGCGTAGCCGCCTCGAAAGCGCTGGACGCGTTCGTTCGCGTAGCGGGTGACCACGGAGTCAAATCCCACTCCGGCAATGCAGGCGTAAGAGACGGGCGGAGATTCGCTCTGCCGCTCGTCCTTCTCTTCGATGCCGGCCCGGGCCAAGTCAATCAGCCTGAGCTTGCCCTTCAGCAGTAACTCCGCTGCGGCGCGCGGGTCAGAGGGGATGCCGAGGCCGCGGGCGAAATCATTGCCGCGGCCCAGGGGAATAATTCCCAGAGGCACTTCGACCGGCAAAAGTCCGTTCAAGATATGATGGAGAGTGCCATCGCCTCCGGCCGAAACAATCAGGTCCGGCTTCTCTGCTTGCGCTTCGCGCGCCAGCTCTGCCAGATGTTTTGAGCTGTGGCTTTCCAGAATTTGCGGCGCCTCACCTCTACGACGCAAGGCGTCAACGGCCGGGTCCAAGACCCGCCGAGCCTTGCCTCCGCCTGCCGAAGGGTTGAATAGAATGGTAATTTTCACGGAGCCGCCAGGGAAGAATGCGGAAGGGAGGGTAGGATGTCAAGCGAAACTAGGACTCAGAATAAGCCTTCATGAAATCGTTCCTGGGGATGCCTGCTTGTGTGCAAATTGACCGAAGAGTGGAGGCTTTCAACTTTGGATGATTAGGCATCGTCAAAGGGATTTTGGTCCCATCAGGATTTGAGCGAACCATCGCAATGTGCTCCCTTTCGCGAATGATTTCGAATTCCAAAGACCGAAGCGCCCTGATGACCCGTTATTTTGGCGCATCAACCGGAAACTTGCTCACTATCTCTCCAAAGCTGTTTCGGCGACAAATGCTTCGAGAACCCTCGGCCTGACGTCGAGAACTTCTGCGCCAAAGGTCTTGACGTGAAATTTGATGGCCGATTTCACGTCGGCCACTGCCTCGTCGTAAGTATCACCTTCGCCTACAACAACTCCCTTAACTCCGAGGGGATATGCGATGTAACCGTCTGAATGTTTTTCGACGATGATTTTAATTTGTCGCATAAATATCTGCTCCTGATTGAGTCTAACACGCGATATGACAGCCTTCCAGGTGGGCGTGGAATCTGTCAAATGGACATTTACGCTTCGCCCGGATTATTAAATTCCAGCCTTAACTTTAGCAGTGTCCTTCCAATCCGAAATGTCACGGTTGGATTTTCCCGGTAATTGTTAGGATCGAATTCCCAAGTAGGATCGGTCAAGCGCTGCCAGTCGGGAGGTTCTCGATCACCCACGGCGATGTAAACTGCTCCTTCCTTGATCTTTCGCGTAGCTTCCGCTTTCGAGCTCGCAAGTCCGCGCAAGGCCAGGAAATGCGCGAGCTTTGACCGCACGAAGGACAGTTGCGGTAGCCGGTTTTCAGGAACATCTTCGGGGATAGACTTCTCTTCATGCTGCACCTCCCAGTGTCTCTGCGCAATAGCCCCCTCTTCCTCACGATGAAAATCCATAACGATTCGCTTCGCTAGGGCTTTCTTCACATCCTTGGGATGCCTTGAGCCTGCGGCGACGGCCTGCCTCATTGCCTCGAGCTGCTGTGGCGTCAGGTCGGTAAGAAGTAGGTAATACCTCCACATCATTTCGTCCGAGATGGACATAAGTTTTCCGAACATTTCCGCCGGGGCTTCGGTGATGCCCACGTAATTCCCCAGCGATTTGGACATTTTCTGCACGCCGTCCAACCCTTCCAAGATGGGCATGGTCAGGCACACCTGCGTTTCCTTGCCATACTCGCGCTGAATTTCCCGCCCCATCAGCAGATTGAATTTTTGCTCGGTGGCGCCGAGCTCGACGTCGGCCTCCAGCACAACCGAGTCGTAGGCCACCAGGAGCGGATAGAGCAATTCGTGCATGGAAATGGGCAACTTCTTTTCCAATCGCGACCGGAAATCCTCATGCTCCAGCATACGCGCCACGCGATATTTACCGCACAGGCGCACGATCTCGTAGCTTGAGAGTTTGTCCAGCCACTCGCTGTTGTAGCGAACCTCGGTTTTTTTCGGGTCGAGAATTTTGAATACCTGGGCGAGATACGTTTTGGCGTTTTCCTGCACCTGTTCCCGCGAGAGCGGCGGGCGCGTTTCCGATTGGCCGGTCGGGTCGCCGACCAGGGCGGTGAAATCGCCGACCAGGAAAACCGCGGTGTGCCCCAAATCCTGAAAGTGTTTCAGCTTGCGGATCACCACGGTGTGACCGAGATGAAGATCGGGCGCCGTCGGGTCTACACCCAGCTTGGCGCGCAAGGGTCTTCCTGTCCTCGCCGACGCCTCAAGCTTGGTGCGCAACTCTTCCACGCGAATTGTTTCTTCCGCGCCTTTGGTCAGGTAAGCGAGTTGTTCGTCAACTGTCATAATTTACCGGTGACGTCCTGGCGAAGGGTTTACGCAACAAGTTCAAAAAGACCCTCAATTACCTGGGCAATTTCTTCCGGACTGATTCGACCCATCCGTTTGCCCAATCGCTTGGTGGAAATGGTGCGAATCTGGCCAATCTTGATCCATGAAGGCTTGGGCAAACGGAGGCTGTCAACTTTAAGAGCCAGCGGCATCCCCACGCGCTGCGGCTGGCTGGTGAGCGCCAGCGCAATAACGGTGCCGGACCGATCGTTAAAAACTTCGTGGCTGATCACAAGAATAGGACGCTGCCCCGCCTGCTCGTGGCCTCGCGTCGGGCTTAAGTCCGCCCAAAAGATTTCTCCTCTCAGTATTCGGGCCAGGGTGTTTCTCCTGAGAATGTGGCGTCGGCCAGGGCGCGTTCCTGCTTGGGATCGATTTTGGTAAGCTCCTCAATTAGGCGCCGCCGCCTTCGGCGAACGGCCATCTCAACGATGGCCGTCTGAATGGCACGGCTTCGGTTGGGATACTGGCCCTCTTTCACCCAGCGGTCGAGTTCCTGCAAGGTGTCTTTCTGCAACGTTACTGCAACTTTGGTGGTGCTCATGGGTATGATAATTTATCATACTCCTTTGGATTTAACAATTAAATCCGGCACCGCCCGTCATCGCGGGACCAACACGCTTCGCCCTTCAATGCGCACGCGGTCTTCGAGCAGCAGGCAAATCGCCTCGGTATAAATCCGGTGTTCCTCTTTTAGAATGCGCGCCGACAGCGTTTCCACGGTGTCTCCATCGAGCACAGGAACGGCAGCCTGGCAGAGGATGGGGCCGGTGTCCACACCTTCATCCACAATGTGAACCGTGCAACCGCTGATTTTCGCCCCGTACTCGAGAGCCTGTTTCTGCGCGTCGGCGCCGGGAAACGCGGGCAAAAGCGCCGGATGAATATTCAGGATTCGTCCCGGAAATTCGCGGATGAAATAAGGGCTGAGAATCCGCATGAAGCCCGCCAGGCAGACCAGGTCGACGTGAAGCTCCTTGAGTATCGCGACCACTTCGCGGTCGTAGGCTTCGCGGTCTTTTCCGTGGGATGGAATGAAGCGGGCATTCAGGCCCAACTGCCGCGCGCGCGCGAGGCCCGGTGCTTCTTCACGGTTGCTGACCACCACCGCGATCTTCGCCGGAATTTTTCCATCCGCCACATTGCGCGCAATCGCTTCAAAATTAGAGCCGCGCCCGGAAATGAGAATGGCCAGGTTTTTCATGGTGGGAAAAAAGAGGCCGAAGTCAGAAGGGCAGATTCATTGCCTGGTCGGACCGATGATTTAAGCTCATGACATTCTGCTTACTACTCCTTGCCTGCCTCGGTCTGTTTCCTGACTCCGGATTTTTAAATGTATTTCACCACCGATCGACCTCTCACGATCTTGCCCAACATCCAGAATCTTTCCCCTTGCTTCGATAACGCCACGGTGACACGGCGCAAATTTTCCAGCGAGACCAGCAGCACGAAGCCAATGCCCATGTTGAATGTTCGTAGCATGTCCTCGGCGGGAACGCGCCCCAGGCGGGCGATCAATTCAAAAATGGGTAGAACGGGCCAGCTACCCAAGCGGATTTCCGCGCCGCAACCGCGCGGAAAAATCCGCGGCGGGTTGTCCGTCAGCCCGCCGCCGGTAATGTGGGCCATTCCTTTCACCCAACCTTTTTCCAGCAGGGGTCGGACTACGGGCCCATAGCACCGGTGGGGGGCCAGCAATTCTTCACCGAGCGTCCGTCCCAGTTCGGGCATCCGCCGGGAAAGTTTCAGTCCCGCCTGCTCCAACAGAACTTTGCGAGCCAGCGAATAACCGTTGGTGTGCAGCCCCAGCGACGGCAGGCCGACGATCGCGTCGCCGGGAGTAATGCCGGCGCCGTCCACAATTTGCGCGGGGCGCACCCAACCCACAATGGACCCGGCGAGATCGTATTCTCCCGGTGGATAAAATCCCGGCATCTCCGCCGTCTCGCCGCCAATCAGCGCGCAACCCGCGGCCCGGCAGGCGCCCGCCAAACCGGTGATGACATCGGTCACCACTCGGGGCCGCAATTTTCCCGTGGCCAGATAGTCCAGGAAGAAAAGCGGAGTGGCGCCGTGCACGGCAATATCGTTCACACAATGGTTGACGAGATCTGCCCCCACCGTCGTGTGCCGATTGAGGGCGAAGGCGATTTTGAGTTTGGTGCCCACGCCGTCCACGCTGGCCACCAGCACGGAATCCCTGGGGAGGCCGGCGAGCGAGAAAAATCCGCCAAACGCGCCCACTTCTTTCAACACGCGCGGATTGAAAGTCTGGCGGGCCAGTTGTTTGATTCGGACTTTCGCCCGGCTGGCGGCGTCAATGTCGACACCTGCATCTCGGTAGCGCATCAGTTTCGGGTAATGGTGGAGGATGGAATTCGATCCGAGCGAAGCCCGGCCAAAGCGTCCGGCCGATCAGAAAAATTTTCCGGTTCTTGACCAACGCGTCTTGCGAACGAAATTCCAGAGAATGGAGGCATCAAATTCCAGCCGGCCCTTCACGCCTTCGTCCATCCAATCTTTGGTGGGGGCGTCATACGACCAGAAAACAAAGAGCGGCTCGCCCACCACATTGGATTCGGGGACGAATCCCCAGAAGCGGCTGTCGGCGGAATTATCCCGGTTGTCGCCCATCACGAAAAGATAGCCCTGGGGCACGTGCAGGCCGTCCCTCCCGATGTAGTTGGACATTTCGCGCGCCCAGCCCGGATCTAATCCCAACCACGCGGGCAGCGTTTCAATCTGCGCGACCGAGGGCGGAAAATTATCGCGCAGAGGCAATAAGCCGGGAAGGTGCTGAACGTACGGCTCCTTCAATTCCTGTCCATTGACGTACACCTTTTTGTTGACGACCCGCACCACATCGCCCCCAATTCCGATCACCCGCTTGACGAACATGACGGAGGGATTGAGCGGATAATGGAACGCCACAATCTCCAGTCGGCGGACGGTGCGGAAGGGTGGAACGCGCCAGGGCGTGTAAGGCAACTGGGGACCATAAAGCAGCTTGTCCAGAAAAAGGTGGTCGCCAATCATGATGGTCTTTTCCATCGAGCCGGTGGGAATCACCGTGGCCTCCGCCACAAATGTCCGGAAGGCCAGCACGCAGACCAGCACTACCAGCAGCGAGCGCACCGTTTCCCAGGCGGTTTCTCCACGCGGCGAATGTGCCGGAGGCGCTGCCAGAGGCGCGCCGGTTTCGGAGGGCGGGGCGGGGGTTACTTCCGGATTGGGTTCAAGAGGGTCCATAACTTTTACTCTCGGCTACGCAAAGAAATAAGCTGTTCCTGCACCGCGGTTGGGTAATTGGTGGTGTAGCACCCCAGGCAATATCGCCCTTCAGTGTCGCCCACGGCCTGACGCATGCCTTCAAGAGAAAGATAGCCCACCGTGTCCGCTCCAATGAATTCCCGGATCTCATCCACGTTGTGGGTGGAGGCGATCAGCTCCTTGCGCGTCGGCGTATCAATCCCGTAGTAGCAGGGTGAGACGGTGGGCGGGCAACTGATGCGCACGTGAACTTCGCCCGCCCCGGCCTCCCTTACGATGCGCACAATCTTGCGGCTGGTTGTACCACGGATTATGGAATCGTCCACCAGCACCACGCGCTTGCCTTCAATCAAACTGCGCACGGGGTTCAGCTTCATTTTCACGCCGAAGTCGCGAATGGCCTGGCTGGGTTCTATAAACGTTCGCCCCACGTAATGGTTGCGAATCAGGCCGAATTTCAAGGGGATTCCGGACTCCTCGGCGAAGCCGATAGCGGCCGCCACGCCCGAATCGGGCACCGGGACCACCACGTCGGCGGCCACCGGATGCTCGCGCGCCAGCATCCGGCCCAGCATCTCTCTGCTGGCTTGCACGGAGCGGCCGAACACCACGCTGTCGGGGCGCGAAAAGTAGACATGCTCGAAAATACATTGCGCGTTTTGAACCGGAGGCGTGAAACGAAGCGAGGTGAGGCCGCGCCCGTCCAGAATCACCATTTCGCCCGGCTCCACGTCGCGCAGGAAAGCGGCGTTGATCAAATCGAAGGCGCACGTTTCCGAAGCGACCACGTAGGACCCATTCAACTTTCCGATGCTCAGCGGGCGGAATCCGCGCGGATCGCGAATGGCGTAAATGCTGTCCTTGAAGAGCATCACCAGCGAGTAGGCGCCCACCACGCGGTCCAGCGCGTCCGAGACCGACTCCGGAATCCCGGACTGTTTGGAGCGCGCCAGGAAATGCAGGATCACCTCACTATCGCTGGTGGTCTGGAAGATGTCGCCGCGGCTCTCCAGTTCTTTCCTTAGTGACGAGGCGTTGGAAAGGTTGCCGTTGTGCGCCAGTGCCACCTGGCCCTTCTGGCAGCTCACCGTGATGGGCTGGGCGTTCTTCAAATCGGTATCGCCCGCCGTTGAATAACGCGTGTGGCCGATGGCGGAACTCCCGTGCAAAGTTTTCAGCACGTCTTGCGTGAACACTTCCGCCGCGTGCCCCATGCCCTTGAAGCTGACGATGTTTTTTCCGTCCGACGCCGCAATGCCCGCGCTCTCCTGGCCGCGATGCTGGAGCGCATACAATCCGAGGTAGGTAAGTTTGGCTGCCTCCGGGTGCCCATAGACGGCAAAAACCCCGCAATGATCGTGGAATTTGTCGTCAGGAAGAGAAGCGATCGGAAATAATTGTTTCGTTGGTTGCAAGGAGCTTTCTCCCAATAAAGTCAATGCAAAGCGACTGGCTGGCTTGGTGAGATTCGGGAACGACTGATTTCCCGGGTCAGTCCTTTGCTCCGCTTCCTGCGTAGCAACTTGGCTTTGTAATCCCGCCTGGAAGCCTGGTTTGCAACTGGTTAGTCTTTTCAACCCGCCGCAATCAATTCCGCTTCAAGACCATATTCTCCATCGAATAAGGGCCCTATGCAATAAGTTTCTCTGGCGAGGCTGCAGGAGGGCGCTACGCGTCTCTGCAACGAAGCTTGCTGCAAATTGCATCATAATGGTTGTGGGCTTTTTAGGGCAAATGAACACTGAGTATCAGAATGTATTGTCGGAAAGGAGGGAAACCATCATGCGTTTGACTTTTTCAGGTAAGTCTTTTCGATCCATCGTAATTCTAGCCGGAACTTTCTTCCTTGCGGCGGTTTCGCTTCCCTGCCAGGCGAGTCCCTCAGCAGCGGAGGTCTACAATTGGGGCTCCCATCAGGAAGTCTCGGTTCTCCTGAATCAGGTCAGAACCCAAGCCGGGGTTATAAGAAATTTGGCGGATACCCTGGATACCTATAATCGAGAATGGCCCGAGATCGGGTGGCAAATTAACGCTTCAACGCTGATTCGCTTGTGCTGGCACGTGAACGCCCTGGACAATACGCTCTTCCAACTCCAAAACACCAAAGCGGGCGCGCTGCCATGGCAAAGAAAGGCCATCAAACGAATCGCGCCCATGGTCTATGAATTGACCGGGGCCACCGATGCTTCCATAACCCAGTTGAATGAAAACCGCGATCACTTATGGGCATCAGGCTATCCGGGGGACACGGATTTCATATACCAAAAGGCGAATCGGATCGCTCATACCATGAGGAATTTCGAAACATACGCTGGCGAAATGCACAGTGCGCGGGAACTTCGGGAGACACTTGGGCTGCGTGCGTCCACTGGGTCCTAAATTCCTGCCGCATTATGAGTCAAGACTGACTTACCAGTCGCGGCAGGCAGGCTGGGGGAGAGGCGAAAATGCGCCCGCGTTTTTCAGCCACCAATCGTGCCACTGTTTGGCCGTGCGGGCGGATTCAGCCCGCCCGGCGCTCGCGGACAGCTTAAAGTTCTGCCCGGTTAAACCCTGGAGGGCGAAATTAGCCACTTGCCGGACTTCGTCGGTCGGGTCTTTCAGCATGTCGAGCAGGGCGGGAATGGAATTCTTGCCTCCCAGGTTTTTCAGGCCCAGGACTGCGTTCACGCGGTCGGTGGAGTTGGGGGAGCGGAGCTTCTCGAACAAGACTTCAGCCGCGCGCGGGCTGTGAAAAAATCCGAGAGAGCGCAAGGCATCCTGGCGAAGGTCCGGCGAGGCGGAGTCCATTGTATCCAGTATGGCGGGAAGATAGGCCGCGTTCCCTTTCTCCGCCAGGAGCAAAATCGCGTAAGCGCGAAGTGAATGGTTCGCTGGCGGCGCCGCGGTGGCATGTTTCCCCGAGGAGTCTGGCTCGCCGCGCGCGATTTCCACTAGAGCCTGCCAGGCCGCGGACGTGCCAAGTCGGGCCAATCCCTCCACCGCCTGGTTTGGGTTCCAACGATGCTCTTTGGCGGGAGCGCGCGCCAGCAATTCCAATTGGTCGATAAAGTAGGATTGCGGCAAAGTGGTCGCCACCAACACGGCCTCGGTGACGTCAGCGGGTGGAGGCTCGCTTAGTTTTTTGACGTAAGGCTCCAGGGCGGCGCGCAATTCAGATTCCGAAGCCGGAGTGACTTCAAATTGTAGTTCGTCAAGGGCGCTGGCGTAGGCGGCGATCGAGGAAGCCCCGGAGGTGCCGGGCTCGGAAACAAATAGGGGAAGGCGGCGGTCCGCCCAGACGGAATAATTCCCCGGACGCCGAACGCGCGCCCACTGATTCAGCAACCAGCGCTCGGTGTGAGTTTGGCCCGGCGGCAGCATCACGGAACCATATACCGCGCTCCCTTTTGCCCCGCCGCAGCGCCGCGGCGCGGGATCAGCAAGCGGACGCTTGCTTTTTCCTGTCACCATAAAATGCGGTTCGTTCTCCAGATCCCGGTTCAGGATGCGGTCCGGCGCGCGGTAGCGGAAGTAAAAAGTTTTAGTGCCCGTATTTCGAATCACGAAATCACAGAAGATAGGCTCGCCCAAAATGAATTTTTGTTTTTCCAAAGTGAAGCGCGCCACGGAATTTATTTGGGCATGGGCGAACCGGGGTGAAATGAAAAATGCGACGATGAGAAGAAGAAAGAGGGCACGGGCACTCCGCAGGGAGAATCGTTCAAGTCTGGGGAAGCGGGACCACCGAATTTCACCGTGGTTGTTTTTCTCTCGTGCGCCAACCATTCGACCCGGCATACACCATCATCATACGTGAAAGTTGAATCTTGGCGCGCTCTTTTGCGGAGTTCTAAAACGCTTCGGACCCTGAATTGCCTCGGCGACAGGCGTGAAGACGGACCCAAACCAATGCACCAATCGCTTCCTGCAATTTGTAAAGACTCCTCACCCTGAAGTAGCATCTAACTTGCCAGACGGTAATCCCATGATCCAGACAAGGCGCCACGCAAAATTTAACCGGGTGATGTGCTACGCGGCAACCGTGGCATTTGGTAGCACCGGGCGGAATTTATCCCGATTCTATCGGGATCCCGGCATTTTGTTTTCAGCCATCAGCCATCGAAAGAGCCGTCCTAAAGGGCGGCTCTACCCCATTTTTCCACATTCTGTTAAGTTTCTTGCCTTGGTGCTGGTTGCTCTGAGCGCTTTAGTCGCGCCGCGCGCCGCGCTGGCCCAAAGCATCAAACTCTATCTCAAGGACGGCACCTACGAATTGGTAAAATCCTACGAAGTCCATGGCCACCGGGTGCGATTCTACAGTCTCGATCGTTCCGAGTGGGAAGAGATGCCGGTTTCTTTGGTGGATTTTGACGCCACCCAGCGCGCGCAGCAGCAGGAAAAAGTGGCGGAGAAAAAAGAACTGGAGAAAGCTCACGAGTTAGACACGGAACGTCTGGAGATCCCCGTCAATACCGGATACGAAGTGGCGCCCGGCATCCACCTGCCCGCGGAAGAAGGCGTGTTTGCTTTTGACGGAGTGCGCGTAATCCGGCTGATTCAATCCTCCGCCGAGGTCGTGAAAGACAAGAAAAGGGCTGCGCTCCTGATGGCCCTCCCTGGACCGCTGCTGAAGCAGCGATCCCTGGTGGTGCTGTCGGGTGCGAAGGCGGCGGTCCGCATCCTGGTGGCGCAACCCGTTTTCTTCGTCAACTCGGCCGATGGTCTGGGCGCCAAACTGGATTTGATTCCCGTGGCTGCCAACAAGAACAAAGATGTGAGGACGGTCGAAAAAATCCAGGGCGGAATCGGCATGGGCCAGTCGGGCGAAACCCGAAGTGAGATTCAGGTCGAGCGCGTCCAACTCGCCCCCGGTCTTTTTAAACTAAAGCCGATGAAGGAACTGGCCCTCGGAGAATACGCCCTGGGTGAATTGATGGGAGATCAATTGAACCTGGAAGTGTGGGACTTTGGGGTAGACGCCGCCCTCGATCGAACCAATCCTCATCCTATTATTCCCGACCGCCCCCCGGTCATCAAGCGCGAGGCTCCCAAACCTGACGCGCTTCAGGATTGACATCGCCTCACTCGCCTACCATAATCCAGTCGTGCATTTAATTTGGTAGTCATTCACATAATGAGGATCACCATGAAAAAGAAAACCCTTTTCGCTATCCTATCTATGTCTTTAGCGGGTCTGCAAACAGCGGCCGCCCAAGACATACAGGTGAGTCTTGCCAACAAGACTATCGAGCTGACCGTAACGCAATCCGTTGAGGCTGAAGCTGAGGTTGCAGTGATCAATGTCGGCTACCATAACTATGCTCAGACGAAAGAAAGCGCTTTTGACGAAAGCGTTCGAATGGCCAACCAGATTACCAAATCAATACTTGATTCTGGACTTGAAAGGGAAAACCTTGAGACACAAACGCTTCACCTTGAACCTGTTGAACCAGAGCAAGCTTGGACGCCAGAATTGAAGGCAAAACGCCAATTTGAAGCTGACCAATCTTGGGACATTCACACTCCAGTTTCTCGAGCTCAGGCGCTCGTAGATGTTGCGGTGCGGTCCGGCGCGAACGAAGTGGAGAGCGTTGAGTGGGATGTGAGAGACCCCGCCGCCCTTGAAGCCAAAGCAACTTCATCCGCGTTAGCTCGGGCACGAGCGCTGGCCGACCAAATGGTCAGCGGCCTTGGGGCGAAGCTGGGAGCGCTTATTTACGCCAGCAATACTTCAAGAAGGCCCAAGGGCTGGCCTTTCATGACGACAACTTTAAATACGATGTCGGCACAAGTCGGGCGCAAGCAGCCGGAATTAAAGCTTTTCCCAAAAAAAGTCGAAAAAGAAGCAACGGTACACGCCATCTTTGCGATCCAGTAGAGGATAGGTATATTTGGATTTTCGAAACCCACGTCTTCCTTGGCGGATCTGTCGACCAGCCCTGTTTGTCCTAGCAATTGCCTTTTTTCTATCGGTATGGCCATGTGTCGGTCCGCGCATCGGAATCGCGCAAGTTCGGCGACAGCGAGTTCCGCTCGGTTTCAGCGCCCGAAGTTTTGAAGCCGAAGAGAAAATCGAAAAGCGCTTTCTGGCCATTCCCAACGCAGCGCACTGCCAAAAATATCTGAAGCGCCTCACTTCGGAGCCCCACGTGGCCGGCACTCCCGGCGACCGCCGCGTTTCGCAATATATTTTCGATGAGTTCAAGCGCGACGGGTTGAATCCCGAGATGGTGGAATACAAAGTTCTGCTTTCCTATCCGAAGAAAATCGCCGTGGAACTGGTCGCGCCTGACCCGGTAAAACTCGCGAACCCGGAGCCGGAAATTCCGGGCGACAAAAGCACTCGGGTCTCCGACCCTCTGGCGCGAATGCCGTGGAACGCTTATTCGCCATCCGCCGACCTCACCGCGCCGGTGGTTTACGCCAATCGCGGCAGCGCCGCGGACTACGAGCAGTTGGAAAAACTCGGCGTGAGCGTGAAGGGAAAAATTGTGCTCACGCGCTATTTCGGCGGGTACCGCGGCGGCAAAAGCATGGAAGCGGAAAAACGCGGCGCCGCTGGCGTGATTGTGTATTCCGACCCCGCTGACGATGGCGCGCCCAAAGGACCGGTCTACCCGCGCGGTCCCTGGGGACCTCTCGGCCACTTCCAGCGCGGCGCCGTGGTCTACGATTTCATCACCCCCGGCGATCCGCTCACACCGGGATGGGCATCCACAGAAACCGCGCGGCGCATTCCCGAATCGGAATCGAAAATCCTGCCCAGAATTCCCATGGTTCCGCTTTCCGCCGCGGACGCCTCGGAAATCCTGAGCCGCCTCGCGAAATCCGACTCCCCGGCAGCGCCCAAAGATTGGCAGGGCGGGCTGCCGCTCACCTATCGAGTGGGAAACGACTCCGTGCGGGTTCATATGGCGCTTGAAATGGAAAACCGCGTGACGCCCATCTGGGACGTGATCGGAAAAATTCGCGGCAGCGACGAGCCGGAAAAATGGGTGATCCTTTCCAACCACCACGACGCCTGGGTGTATGGTGCGGTGGATCCGGCGAGCGGCACGGCCGCCATGCTGGAAACGGCGCGCGCCTTGGGGGACTTGTTGAAAAAAGGCATTCGCCCCCGGCGCACCATCGTGCTGGGAAGCTGGGACGCGGAGGAATACACACTGACCGGCTCCACCGAATGGGGCGAACAATACGACAATGCGCTGCGCAAAAACGGAGTCATCTGCCTGAATGTGGACTCCGCCACCAGCGGCCAGGATTTTACCGTGAGCATGTCGCCCGCGCTTCTTCCCGCCGTGGTCGAGGCCACCCAGGCGGTGCGCGATCCGGCCTCAGGACAAAGCGTGTATGAACGCTGGAAACAGCGCCGCGCCGAGGCGAGCATTCGCAGTTACGCAGTGGAATCCAAGTCAGGGAAAAACAGCGGCGCGGTCACTTTCGGAATTCTGGGCGGTGGTTCGGACTTCATGGTTTTTCTCCAGCACAACGGCGTGCCCTCGCTCGACATGATCTTCGACGGGCCCTACGGTGTGTATCACTCCCTTTACGACGACTTCGATTGGATGAAGCGCTATGGCGATCCGGGATTCCATTATCACGCCGCCATGAGCCGGGTTTGGGGGCTCCTGGCGCTGCGATTTGCCAACGCGGACCTGCTGCCGCTCGATTACTCCGTGTACGCGCGCGAAGTGACCGCTTATTTGGAGGGCTTGAAAAACATTGCACCTGCAAATTTTTTTAAATCCAATATCCGGCCGCTGATCGACCAATCTGAGGCGTGGCGCCAGGCGGCCGAGCAAGCCACTGCGGAACTGGAAAATTGGCGGGGCGCGCGCCCCGGCCCTCCCCAATCGCAAGATAACCCAACATCAGAAATCAACGCGCGATTGATGAGCGAGGAGCGCGCCTTGCTCAATGACGAGGGACTGCCCGGCCGGCCGTGGTTTCGCCATTTGATCTACGCTCCGTTGCCCAGCTATGACGCGGAAACTCTGCCCGGCCTGCGCGAAACGCTTCTCGCAAAGGATTTCGAGGGCGCGCAGGAACAGGCGAAGCGCCTGGGTGAAGCCCTGGACAAAGCGCGCGAACTGTTGCGCGCGCCCGCTAGGGCCGCGGAGATTATGTGATGGTGTCATTTGGGCTCGGCTCATTTTTGGAATTAAGGTCAATCCCATCCCGCGCCTGCGGGAAAGGAATGGCCGCACACGGTCGCGCCAGCATCTTCCCCATGGCATAGCTGAGGGAAAATACAGCCGCGAGCGTTTGGGATGGTAAACTGTAAGTGCGACACTAATGCGCGAGCTTCTTTCCCTTGCCGAACTGCTGAAGGTATTCGAAAAGCATCCCGCGAAAACATTTCGCCTGCGCCAGCTCATGGCCGAGCTTGGATTGCGCTCCAGCCAGGCGCGCGAATTGAAAAGCGCACTGCGGCGGCTGGCGGGCGCGCGCAAAATCGTTCACCTAAAGCAAAATCAATTTGTCCTGGCACAGCAACATTCCACCAGGGAGCAGGAAAGCCGGGGGGCGCGCCCCGCCCGGCGTTTTGACGAGCCGCGCGCCTACCCCGTCGACGGATTATCCCGGCGTGCCCCCAATGTGGTGACGGGAAGATTAATCGGCCACCGCGACGGCTACGGATTTGTGGTGCCGGACGCGCACTCCACGTCCGCCAGCCAGGATATTTTTATTCCGCCGGGCGAGATGGCGTCCGCCATGCACGGAGACAGAGTGGAAGTGCGGGTGGTCAGCTCGAAAAGGGACGGCCGCCTTGAGGGACGCATCCACCGTGTGTTGGATCGGGCGCAAAAAACCGTAGTGGGGGAATTCCATTACAGCGCGCGCTACAACTACGTTGCCCCTTTCGATCTTCGCATTCCGCGTGAGATCGTGATTCCCTCGGGACAGGAAAGGCCCGCCGATGCCCAGGAAGCGGCAAAACGGAACCGTCAGTTTGGGGGCGAGTCGCAGGGGAAACGAGGCGAGGCGCGCCACGCGAAAGACAGTGGCGGCCGCGAACTCGAAAACATGATTGTAGATGTGGAAATCACCAGCTTCGCCGAGCCGGGTGGCGCGAGTAATCCGCGCGGGCGGGTGATTGAAATTCTGGGCCGGCGCGACGAATTCGGCGTGGACGTGGAAATAATGATTCGGAAATTTCACATCCCGCACCGCTTTCCCGCCGAAGTTTTGGCGGAGGCCGCCGACCAGGCGCAATTTATTGCGGAAGCCGAACACGAAGGGCGGCGTGATTTCCGTTCCTTTCCTATTGTGACCATTGACGGAGAGACGGCCAAAGATTTTGACGACGCGGTTTATGTGGAGCGTGTGAACAAACCGGGCGGCGCCCGCTACCTCCTGCAGGTTCATATTGCGGACGTGGCGCACTATGTTCGTCCGGGCACGGCGTTGGACGCGGAAGCGCGCCTGCGCGGCACCTCCGTCTATTTTCCCGACCGCGCCGTGCCCATGCTGCCGCTCGATCTTTCCAACGGCATTTGCAGCCTGAACCCGCACGTGGACCGGCTCACCATGTCTGCGCTGATGGAAATCGATTCCTCGGGACGCGTGGTGAGTTACGAAATCACTCCCGGAATTATTCGCAGCGCCGAGCGAATGACTTACACCTCGGTGCGAGACGTCCTGGCTGGCGACCCTGCCGCGTGCGGGCGCTACCATGCGCTTGTCGAAAACTTCAAGCTGATGGAAGAATTGGCCCGGGTCCTGAATCGCGCGCGCGACCAGCGCGGCTCCATCGACTTCGATTTGCCCGAACCCGAAATTGAGTTTGACGAGCACGGACGAATGATCGGTGTCACCCGCTCCGAGCGCAACATCGCCCACCGCCTGATTGAGGAATTTATGCTGGCCGCCAATGAAACGGTGGCGGGCCATTTGGAGCGCAAAGGCGTGCCTTCGCTTTACCGCATCCACGAAACGCCCGATCCCAAAAAGGTGTTGGAGTTCGAGGAAATCGCCGCCACCTTTGGTTATTCTCTGGGCGTGGAATTGCCCGCCATGCGCCGCCTGCGCGTGGAGCGCCAGGGCGAGCGCGACCGGCATCCACGATATCACCAGCGCATGGATGTGGATTCGGGAGAATTCAAAATCACGCCCCACCATTACCAGCGTCTGACCCAGCGGATTGCGGGAAAACCCGAGGAGCGCATCCTGTCCTACCTGATGCTGCGTTCGCTCAAGCAGGCGCAGTACTCGGAAGAAAACGTCGGGCACTTCGCGCTGGCTTCGGGCACTTACACCCATTTCACTTCACCCATCCGCCGCTACCCGGACCTGATCGTCCATCGCATCCTCAAGACTGTGCTGGCGAAAGATGGCAGGGGCAAGGCGCTGGACGCGCAGCAACTGCACGCCCTGGGCCTTGAAACCTCGGATGCCGAACGGCGCGCCGCCGAAGCCGAGCGCGAGCTGATGGAATGGAAAAAAGTGGCGTTTATGGCAGGACGGATGGGCGAGGAGTTTGACGCGCTCCTGATCAGCGTGACCAA
>DASYZE010000050.1:0-12342 GCA_035946625.1 Terriglobia bacterium
CCTTCTGCCTTCTGCCTTCTGCCTTCTGCCTTCTGCCTTCTGCCTTCTGCCTTCTGCCTTCTGCCTTCTGCCTTCTGCCTTCTGCCTTCTGCCTTCTGCCTTCTGCCTTCTGCCTTCTGCCTTCATTTCAAGCCCGCGCACCAGTAGACGCAATTCGCAATCACTTTTAAAGGTTTCTCTTGAAAATAGATGGGATAAGTTTCGTGTCCGGGCCTGAAATAAACCACGCGGCCGCGTCCAACCGTCCAGGTATTGCAGCTTCGAAATTGTTCGCCGCCTCCCCATGTGCTGTGGAAGATTGTGGCCTCGGGTGGCGGGACCTGGAAGGGCTCGTTGTACATTTCGGTTTGCGGGATCTCAAAATCAGCAATCCCTCGGGCAATTGGGTGAGACGGCGCCACGCATTTCAAGGACTCCGGCTGGCCGTCTTCCCGCCAGGCGCCGAGGCCGCAGGGAGCATCAAGGAGAGTTTTGAAAATTTTAGCGTAGTGGGACGAATGAATGGCGATAAAGCCGAGGCCGCGCTCTCTGATTTGGCGCACCGCTTCCATTGCACGGGCGTCCTCAATATCTTTGTGTTTTCGGTGCGCCCACCAGATCAGAACATCGGTGGAATCGAGAGCCGATTTGCCAATACCCTGTTCCGGGTCGTTGATGGAGGCCGCTCGAACCTCAAGATTGGGCATTGAGCGAAGGTGCTTGGCGATGGCGCCGCTGATACCCTCCGGATAGACCTCCGCCGGCTCCGTCATCTCTGACCAACAAAGCACTCGAATTTTGTCCGTGGCGTTATTCATGGCGTGTCTCTCCGTGTTGGCGTCCGGGCGGCCATCATGAGTTTTCGGTCAGCGCCCGAAATAGGCGCGAACCAGGTAAGAAATTCCAAACACGATGAGGACACAATTCGATACGAAAAAAAGCTTTTGATTGAATTTTTTGTGCAGGCTCGCTCCCCAGGCCATCAGCCATACAGAAAGAATTGCCGCCCCGTAGTAGCTCAGCAAGCTGCCACCGAAGAAAGGGGCCACGTGCCAATAGCCTTTGCTGCGTCCTTCGTCGAGGAGGGGGCCGGCGATGGTGAGCCAGAAGACCCAGGTTCCCGGGGCCGCCACCTCTCCGAAGAGGGCGGCCGAAATACTGGCACGGGTGACGCTGGAGGAACGCGCCAACTCTTCATGGGTCTTTTTCGTGGCTTCCACCAGAGCGTAACTTCCAAACCCGATCAGCACCGCGCCTCCCCCATAGGCCACGTCGTGCGCGATGCCTTGGGGAATAATCTGGTAGAAGAAGAATGTAACCAGCAACAGCGCGCCGTCAATTACCAGGGGCAGTCCCACCAGAATAAAGAGGGCGCGCATCCACCGGTGGAGCGCCACCTGCGAGAGCGCAATCAAGTGGAGAGAGCTGGGCATCAGCCCACCGGCAATTCCCATTGTGGCGCCAATCAGAAACAATTCCATGGGATTTTCAAATGGAGCGGGTCAATCCACGATGGTCGAGACGCCGGCGCGGACGTACTTGCGATGCTCCTCACGGGCCGGGGCGCGCTTCCACCGCACGTGCGGTCGAATGATGTCGGTCTTGATCCGGTGCGCGTGTTCCTTGACTCGCTTCAACATGCTGGTGACCAGTACGTCCGAAAGGAGATGCGGAATCAGTCCCAGGTCAATCAACTTCTGATGCCGGGGATTATAGTAATGATCTTCTGACTCCGTCCGGGGATTTTCCAAGTGGTCGATTTGAACCGGCAAGCCCAGTGGCTCAGCTTGCCTTTTCACCAGTTCGGCCAGATCCAGGATGGTAAACATTTCGGTGAACTGGTTGAATACCCGGTACTCCCCCGCAGCAGGAGGATGAAGGATGGAAAGCTCGACGCAGCGCAGGGTGTCCCGAATATTCAGGAAGCCCCGGGTTTGTCCTCCGCGGCCGTAAACGGTTAAAGGAATTCCAGCCACCGCCTGCACGCAAAACCGGTTGAGGGCGGTGCCAAAGACTTCGTCGTAGTGAAAACTGGTGGCCAGTCGGTCGTCGCGTAGAATTTCATCGGTCTCCATTCCGTAAACAACCCCTTGATTCAGGTCGGTGGAACGCAGGTTCCAGGCCCGGCAGGCGAACAGGATGTTGTGGCTGTCATGCACCTTGGAGAGGTGATAAATGGACCCCGGTTGCTTGGGATAGGGCAGCGTGTCTTTGCGACCATGGTGTTCGATTTCAAGGAACCCTTCTTCGATGTCAATGTTGGGCGTGCCGTATTCGCCCATCGTTCCCAGCTTCACCAGGTGGCAGTCCGGGGCGTAATCGCGCAGGGCCCAAAGAAGATTCAGCGTACCCGCGATATTATTTGTCTGAGTAAATACAGCTCGGGTATGATCGATCATCGAATAGGGAGCCGAGGGCTGCTCGCCATAGTGCACCACGGCCTGGGGCTCGAAATCCTCCAGGGCACTTTTTGCCACTTCATAGTTGCGCAGATCGCCCACCAGGAGCTTTAACGACCGTCCCGCCACCTCGCTCCACGCCTTGACCCGGTCGTGGAGGGTGTGAACTGGAATCAGCGGCTCGACGTTTAATTCCATCTCCCAGCGCCGCTTGGCGAAATTGTCCAGAACAGCCACGTCATGGCCGCGGTCGGACAAATACATGGCAGTGGGCCAGCCCAGATATCCGTCCCCGCCCAAAATGAGGATCTTCATTAAATGGTTTCTCCGTATTCCATTCAAACCTTCGTTAGGGAATCGGCAGGCATCTGCGCCGCACCGCCCCCACTCGGGAATTCATGGCTTATCCTGAACCAATTCCCTCATCTTCATTTATACCTTTATTCGATTGCTTCCGACAAGACGATAACTCGTGGGGTGATGGTGTCTTCTGAAATCAGATCCCTTTCAAAATCCTCGGCGGCAGATCATTCCCGCGAACCAACGAAGCGGCAACCGGGTGGGCGAATTCCGAATCCCTCGTCAGGACATGAACCGGGTGAGGGGCACGAAGGTAAACCCCGCTTTATGGGCCGCGTCAATGAGGGTGGGCAAAGCCTGCACTGTCCTCGATCGGTCGACTTTTTCGGGCGGATCGGTGTTCCGTGAGTCATGCAGCAAAATAATGGACCCCGGGCCCAGGGCTTTCAAAGTCTCGCGCACGATGTCAGATTTCGGGAGCCAGTCGTATCCCGTATCCGACCAATTCACCAGACGCAGGCCGCGCTGGCGCAGGACAGGGTAAAGTCCAATCCAACGCGCGCCGTAAGGCGGACGGAAAATTGAAGGCCGCTGCCCGGTAACTCTTTCAATGGCCTCCTGGGTGCGGTCGATCTCCTCCGCAAACTTCTTTCGTCCACGAAAGTAAGGGAAGGGATGGGAAAAAGTATGATTGCCGATGGCGTGGCCCTCACTGTGGATTCGGCGAACGATTTGCGGGAACCGTTCCACATTGGTTCCGCAAAGAAAAAATGTGGCCGGTACTTTTCGATTCTTGAGGATTTCCAGCACCTGCTCGGTATAGGGTGAGGTGGGGCCGTCATCAAAAGTAAGCGCAATTTGCGGTTCGGTGACCTGGCCGCGAATCAAAGCCGGCCCGAAAAACTGCAAAGTCGGAATGCTCCACGCATAACAATAGATTGAGAGCAGCGCGACGCCAGTGATGAGAACAAAAATCAGCAATTCCATTGGGTGGGTATCATGGGCATCCGCAAGTAGTCTAATTTATCTTCACCAACGCTTCCCGTCGCGGGCTCGACGAGTCTCGAAAGAGATCTGATTTTAAACGACACCACCACTCATTATTGCATAAAACTGAAGCGATACTTTATCATCAGACCTGCCCGAGGGCGCGCACCGGATGATCGGGGATTCACGTGTGACGCGAAATATGAAACAGGCAGCATGGACGACGACCAATCCAGACATCCTAAAATTCTGATCCTGACCGTCCCCCACGGCGCGTCTCACCAGCGGGCTGCGAACGCCTTGCGAACCGCCCTGCTCGAAACCCAACCGGAAATGAAAGTGGAAGTCGTGGATGCCCTCGACCATTGCACGCGCTGGTTCCGCGCCTACTATAATTCCTACCAAATCCCGCTCCAATACTGGCCCGGCCTTTGGCGATGGATTGAAAACTTTCAGGACCGGAAGGGGGCCACTAGTCCCGGCTGGCTGAACCGCAAGGGCGCGCGGCCGCTCTTTAATTTTATCCGGGAATTTGATCCTGACGTGGTGGTCGCCACGGAAGTGGGCCTGTGCGAACTGGCGGCCCTGCACAAGCGGGAGAGCCGGGCGTGCTATCGCCTGGCCGGCCTGGAATTGATGGATTTTCATCCGGGCTGGGTGCAGCCCGAGGTGGACCTTTTTATCGCTACCCATGGAGATCTGGCGGAAGAGTTGGTGGCCGCGGGGGCGCCCGCCGCTCAGGTGGTGACCACCGGCCAGCCGATTCAGCGCGCGTTCATGGCGCCACCCACTCTCGAAGTGGCACGTAACAAACTTGGCCTCGATCTCGAAATTCCCGTGCTCCTGATCCTTTTCGGTGGTGCGGGCCTGGGCAAGCCGCGACGCGTTTTGAAGGAAATCAAGAAATTGGATAAGCCTTACCAGGTGGTTTTTATCACCGGCCGGAACCGCCGCATGGAAAAAGAAATCCGCAAGCATGGACGCGAGTTGCCGCACCTTTGCGTTCTGGGCTGGGTGGACAACATGCACGAATGGATGGCGGCGGCAAGCTTGCTGGTGAGCAAGCCGGGCGGCTCCACCCTGACGGAAGCGTTTAGCTGCGGCTTGCCCATGCTCGCTTACGATCCCCATCCCGGCAACGAAGTCCGGACCTGCGGCTGGATTGAAAAGTGGAAGGTGGGGCTTTGGATCAGGCGCGCCCAGGACCTGGCTCCGACTCTCGAGCGCCTGCTCGATTATCCCGAAGATCTCGCGCAATTGCGCGAAAGAGCTTGGGCGCTGGCCCGGCCCCGCGCAGCCTATGACGCCGCAACGGCCATTTTGAAGCTCGCCCCGAGCACCGGTCAGGCCAGCACAAGATCGGGATGATAAATGTTGCCGGAAACGTGCCGCGCAATGGCAATCAGTCGCCGCTCCGCAGTCATCACTTTCAGGAGGCTTACCGCCGGCCCTTCCATCGCTTGAGCTCCCCGCCCGGCGCGCAGAGCGTGCGGCAATTGAAATGAGTGCCCGTGACGGACGCTGGTCTCCTCACGCCCCCGCACCAACAATTCAGGACAACCCGGCAGCAGGGCTTCCAGCGGCACGAGCCATTCTCTCACCTTGCCCTCGCGCGCGGCGAGATCCAGCTGTTCCAGTGTCACCGCTTTTTGCTCGGTAAACTCGGCCACCGCCGTCCGGCGCAATCCCGCTAAATGAGCGCCGCAGCCCAGCTTCTGTCCCAAATCGTGGGCCAGGGAGCGAACGTAAGTTCCGCCCGAGCATTCCACCGCGAATCGCGCCGCATCACCTTCAATGCCCAACAACTCCAGCGCGTAGATTTCCACTTCGACCGGAGCCAGTTTCACCGGCAGATTTCGCCGCGCCAGTTTGTAAGCGCGGGTCCCGCCCACGCGCTTGGCTGAAAACGGGGGAGGAGTTTGAAGCGTGCGCCCGGCGAAACCCTGAAAGAGTTTTTCAAGCTCTTTCGGATCCGGCTTCACCGCCACCGGTTCCGAGGTAGCCTTGCCGGTGGAATCATAAGTGTCAGTGGTGAAGCCGAAACGGATAGTCCCCTCGTAAGCTTTGCGGGACTTCAAGTAGAACTGCGCGAAGCGGGTCGCCTTGCCGAGCGACAGGGGCAGAACTCCGGTGGCAAAAGGATCGAGCGTCCCGAAATGTCCCACCTGGCGCAAGTGCAGGATGCGCCTAACCGCGTCCACCACGTCGTGGGACGTCAGTCCCGCGGGCTTGTCGATAATCAGGATGCCGGAAATTTCTTCGCCGGCCAAACATTCACCTCCGAACCCTCAGAGTTTGGGACAAAACATGCATGTATTGGGGGCGACGGCCTTACCGAAGGACGATGCATCCCCGCTGCTCAAGCCGCTGAACCCACGCCGGCAAAACCGACAGCTTATTCCACCGCAATTCCAGCTTCTCGAGGTTGGTCAGTTCGCCGATACCGGCGCGAAGCGAAACATCTCAATCACTGATGGTGTTGCGCGGAAAAACTTCCAGGGTAACTGTCAATTCAAAATAATGCCGGGACAGTTATTTGCCCGGATTGAGTTTGTGAAGCAAATCTTCCACTCGCTGCTCCGCCTCGGCGCCGCGATCGGGAACAAAAACGATTTCGGGGACGCGCCGCATTTGCAAGCGGCGGCCCACCTCATGGCTGACGAAACCAGCGGAGGAAGCCAAACCTTCGAGCGTCTCGCTTCGGCCCGGTTCGTCGCCGAGGACGGTGACCAGGACGCGAACGTGGCGCAGGTCGGGACTCAAAACCACCTGGGTGATCGTAACCGGTCCGATGCGCGGGTCTTTCAGTTCGCCGGTGACTATTTCCTCCACTTCGCTGCGAATCTGTTCAGCCAGCCGTGCTGTGCGCCATTCCGGAGGGGCCATGGTGGTGAACTTAGCGATTTGGTGATTGAGTGATGGGGTGAATGGACCCGAAACTAGAAATTAGAAACCGGCGGGGCAAAGCGGAGGCGGGTTTCCACATTCGAATTCCTGTGTCCACGAGCAGCAGTGTCATTTGCAGGACGGGGGCGCCCCCCAAGCGGCGTCATTCCCGCGAATGCGGGAATCCATCCCATTGAAATTCGAAACTTGATGCCCTGGATTCCCGCCTTCGCGGGAATGACCAACGTTTAGAATGGGACAGGATTCCAAATGACATCACTACCTTTCCCCGACTTGCACCGACTTAAGCAACCGATTAAATCCCACTTTGCACGGTAGCTGCAAATTAAAAATAATCCAGCGAATAGTAGGCCACGTCCCCGCCCAGGATGTTTTCGGTTTCGGCCAGTACCTTTTGGAAGGCGGACTCGAGCAAGGGGCGGCTGTTGGAAATGGAAACCACGCCCAGGGTGGCTTGCTGCCAAACGTCCTGGTGGTCGAGTTCGGCCACCGCGACGTTGAATCGGGAGCGCAGCCGATCCCGAATCTTTTGCACCACCGCTCTCTTTTCCTTGAGGGAATGCGCGTAAGGCAGTTGGATTTCCAGGGTCATGACGCCGACGGGCATGTCGCTTGAACGGGTCGCGGTCCGGTGCATCAGGCGGTCGCGGACTCCACCACTTTTTCAGTTATATACGATTCGACCACATCGCCTATCTTGACATCATTGAAATTCTCAATAGCCAGCCCGCATTCGGCGGGCGATCTCACCTCCGTC
The DNA here is from genome assembly GCA_035946625.1 of Terriglobia bacterium. GTDB lineage: Bacteria > Acidobacteriota > Terriglobia > UBA7540 > UBA7540 > DASYXZ01. The sequence goes on from DASYZE010000050.1 coordinate 7,330, forward strand.
ACATCTTCCTTGAAGCGGCGCAGGGAGCGGACCTTGCCGTCGTGCACCACGGCATTGTCGCGCAGCAGGCGCACCCGGGCCTCGCGCGTCACCTTGCCGTCCACCACGTGGCAGCCCGCCACTGTGCCCACCTTGGGAATGCGGAACGTATCGCGCACTTCGGCGTGCCCCAATTGGGTCTCCTTGTAAACGATGGCTAACAAGCCCTTCATGGCCTTCTTGATTTCGTCGGTGACGTTGTAAATGATGGTGTGCAGGCGGATGTCCACCTTTTCCAGCGCGGCGAGCTCGGAAGCCTTCCGCTCCGGCCGCACGCTGAAACCAATAATCACCGCGTTGGATGCGGAAGCCAGCAGGACGTCGCTTTCCGTAATGGCGCCCACGCCGGCACGTATCACTTTGACTTTGACTTTTTCATTGCTCAATTTGTTCAAGGAATCGGCCAGTACTTCCACCGAGCCCTGCACGTCCGCCTTAATGATCAACGGAAGTTCCTTGACGTCGCCCGCCGCCATTTGTTCGTGCAAGTGTTCCAGGGTCAAGCGCGCCGTCTTGGACATGGCGGTCTCGCGCAGTTTGGCAAGGCGGTGGATGGAAATCTGCCTTGCCTTCAGCGTGTCCGCAATAACCTGAAGGCGATCCCCGGCCTGGGGAACGTCTTCCAATCCCAATACTTCCACGGGAGTGGAGGGTGCAGCCGCCAAGGTGGGCCGTCCTCGATCGTCAAGCATGGCGCGGACTTTGCCATAAATCGGCCCCACTATGAACGAATCGCCCACGTGCAGCGTGCCATTCTGCACCAGGATGGTGGCCACCGGCCCGCGGCCACGGTCGAGCTTCCCTTCCAGTACCGTGCCCGTTGCCAGCCGTTTGGGATTTGCCTTCAGCGCCGCGATATCCGCCACCAGAAGTATCATTTCCAAAAGAAGATCCAGATTCTTCTTCTGCTTGGCTGAGACTTCCACCGTCACCGTTTCGCCGCCCCATTCTTCCGCCATCAGGTTTTGGTCGGCCAATTGCTTTTTTACCCGCTCAGGTTGCGCCTCGGGCTTGTCAATTTTATTGATGGCGACGACGATGGGCACCTTGGCGGCGCGCGCGTGATCAATGGCTTCCAGCGTTTGCGGCATCACCCCGTCATCGGCGGCCACCACCAGAACCACAATGTCCGTCACTTTGGAGCCGCGGGCGCGCATCAAGGTAAACGCTTCGTGGCCCGGTGTATCCAGAAACACAATCTTGCGGCCCTGGGCCTCCACGTGGTAGGCGCCAATGTGCTGGGTGATGCCGCCGGCTTCGTGGGCGGTCACATTGGTTTCGCGAATGGCGTCCAGCACCGAAGTTTTGCCGTGGTCCACATGGCCCATCACCGTCACCACCGGCGCGCGCGGCGCCAAGTCTTCCGGACGATCCGCTTCCTCGACTTCGTGGACAACCTCCTCCTCAAAGGTGATCACGGACGTTTCGGCGCCAAAGCCTCGGGAAATTTCCGAAGCCGTTTGCGAATCCAGAGTTTGATTGATGGTGGCGAAGATTCCTTTGTCCAACAGCCGCTTGATCACATCCTTGGCGCGCGCTTCCAGTTTTTCAGACAGCTCTTTGATGCTGATCCCCTCGGTGATCACAATTTTGCGCGTGATGGGAACCTCTTCCGGCACCACGGGCTTGGGCGGCACAATTCGTTGGGTGGGCGCGGTCCAGCGCGGAGGCGGGATGCCGGGCCGCCCGCTGGGCGGACGAACCGCAGGCACTCCTCCGCTGGCGGCTATTCCCGGCATTGCAGCCGGGCGCGACGCCGTCGGATGCATGGCTCGCGGCTCCCCCGCCCTGCGGTGAATAGGAGGGCGCGCCGGAACTCCTTTGGGGCCGATAACCGAAGGGTATATGGGTTGATTGGAGCCGGGAGATTTATGCAGCCGCGCTCCGTGGGCAGACTTGGCAGGCGGAGTTTCGTGTGCCTTGGCCGCGGGCGCGAGGCTGGCCAGACCACTGGCCTTGAGCGTTGGAACTTCCGAGATTTTCGACCGGGTCGGAGGCGGAACGTGCGCCGGGGTGGCTGTCCGTCCGACGTGCGACGTCGGTGAGAGCACCGAGCGGCGCGCCGCGGGCGAAACTGGTGGCGCAGCGGGGCCCGTTGCTACCGGTTTTGCCGGCGGGACCGCGGGTGCCACGGCTCGGGAAGGGGGCGGCCCCATCACGGCCCTGCGGGCCTCCGCTTTGATCTCGGCGATGGAGCGCGTCATGGGCCGAATTTCCGGTACCTTAGCTACGTCCGCGTGATCGGAGGGACGCGCCACACTCGGTGCTACGGCGGGTGATTTTATGGCGACGGCTGCGGCCTTGGGCGCGGCCGGAGGAGCCTTTTCCGCTACGGCTGCCGGAGTTTTCGCGGGTTCACTTTCTGCCCGAAAATGGGCGCGAACTCGATCGGCCTGATCGTCATCGAGTGCACTCGAATGCGACCTCTTTTCCGTGATCCCAATTTCGGGAAGGAATTCGACGATCGTCTTGCTCTTTACTTCCAGTTCGCGCGCTAAATCGTTGATGCGAATCTTACCCATTTCTTCTCTTATCCTCTCTGTACATCAGGCCGCCAGCCTGATTGCGTAGTGGGGGCATGATCGCCCCGATGATTTATTTCATTCTTTTCCTCCTGCGTCGGGATCTTCCGCTTCATGGTTGGTCGATGGCGCAACTTCGCCTTCTGGTTTTTTCTCGCCCTCTTCCGGCGCCGTGGGTTCTTGGGAAGGAACCGGCTCGGCGGCCACAGCATCGGTCGTCGATTCCGGTCCCTCGCTTGAAGTCACAGCTTCGTCGGTGGCTTCGGCCCCGCCCGAAACCTCGGATTCAGCCTGCACAGCGGCCTCCTCCGTAGCTGCCAAATCTTCCGCGGCCTGGCGGTCCGCCTCAAAGTAGTCGGTCACCACTTTGCGGATCTTTTCCACTGTCTTCTCGCCAATGCCCTGAATCTGAGTCAGCTCGTCGGGCGTCATTTGGGCAAGCTGCTCCACGGTTTCAATGCCGTGGTCGCGCAAACGCTGCAAGGTTTTGTCACCCAATCCCTTCAGTTCGGTAATGGGAGCGCCTCGCAAGGCCATGGCCGCCATCTGCGATTCGATTTCCTGCCTCTTTTCTTCTTCGCTCTTGATGTCAATTCGCCAACCCAGAAGCTTGGCCGCCAGCCTGACATTCTGCCCTTTTTTCCCGATGGCCAGTGACAACTGAGAGTCGTCCACGATCACTTCCAGATGTTTCTGCTCCACGTCCACCACTGACACGTGGTTGATTTTGGCCGGGCTCAGGGCATTGGCCGCAAAAGTCACGGTGTCTTCGCTGAATTCGATGATGTCAATCTTTTCCCCGCGCAGTTCGCGAATAATGGACTGCACTCGCATGCCTTTCATGCCCACGCAGGCTCCAACGCAATCCACATCCGGATCCTTCGAGTAAACCGCCACCTTGGTTCGTTCGCCCGCCTCGCGTGCGATGGCCCGAATCACCACCGTGCCGTCGTAAATCTCCGGGACTTCCATCTGGAAAAGCTTTTGCACCAGCATCGAATCCGCGCGCGACACCACCACCTGGGGTCCGCGAGCCGCGCGGTCCACCAGCGTGATGACGGCCCGCAATCTTTCGCCGATTTGATAATTTTCCAGGCGCGACTGGTCTTTGCGCGGCATGCGCGCTTCGGTGCGTCCCAGGTCCACAATGATGTCCGGACCTTCCAGGCGCTTGACCGTGCAATTCACCAGTTCCCCCACCCGCTGGCTGTATTCGGCGTAGACGGTATCGCGCTCGGCCTCCCGGACCTTTTGGAAAATCACCTGTTTGGCGGTTTGCGCCGCAATCCTGCCCAGCCCGTCGGTGGCCTTGGGAATTCTGATTTCGTTTTCCACCGCAGCCTCGGGATTAAACTTCCGAGCCTCATCCACCGTCATTTCCCGAGTGGGATCTTCCACCTGTTCCACCACCTTCTTCACAGCAAACACTTCCACAACGCCCGAGTCCTTATTGAAATGGGCTTGCAGGTCCTCCACGGATTTGTAATATTTCCGCGTGGCCACCAGGATGGCATCTTCCACTGCCGAGATGATGATCTGGGCATCAATGCCCTTTTCGCGGCTCAACTGGTCGATGGTTTGATAGAGAAGGCTCGTTGTCATAGTTGCCTCAAATTGCGGTCCTGCGCGCTCGCTTCAAATCCTGATGTCTACAGTTCCAAAACCAGCCTGGCTTTCGAAATGTTTGATAGATTCAGTTCCATCAGGCGGCCTTCACCGAGGTCCAGCCTGACTTTGCCTTCCTCAAACCCCGCCAGCCGCCCTTCGACCACGCGCAGGTCCTCTACCGGCTCGCGCAAAACCAGCCGCGCCCGCCGTCCGGAAAAGTGCTGGTAGTGGCTGGGCTTGGTCAGGGCTCGATCCAGTCCGGGGGACGAAACTTCCAGGGTGTAGCTTCCCGGAAACAGGTCCTCGACGTCTAAAATCGCGCTCATCTGCTCGCTGACCAGCGCACAGTCCGCATGCGAGACGCCCTGGGGCTTGTCAATATAAATCCGGAGCAGAGGATTCGAGCGCCCGCCTTTCAGCTCCACATCAATGAGCGCCAGCCCCTCCGAGGTCGCCACTCGGCCGGCAATTTCCGTGATTTTTTCCACATCGACGGGCATGCTGTCCGGAGGCACCCCTCCGCCGCCTTTTGTGCCCTGGCGCACAATCACATTCATGCCAACAAAAAAGTGGGCTTTCGCCCACTGTATGTGTTCGCCAGTGAAGTATAAACCCTAAGCGCTCCCAAAAGCAAGCTTTTCAAGTTCGAAAGGTTGAGAGCGCACGGGCCATCCACGAAATCTTCGTTTCGACCCTTGATTTCACCTTGCCCTCCCCCAGTTTCAAGGCGAGAAGGCGGTAAGGAATGAGACGCCGCGGCCGTTGGCGAGGCGGGACAGGATGTGGACAAAACGTTGGCGGGTGAGAGAGGCCCAGCGCGGGTGGGCGAGGAGGTAGAGGGCCA